>JAPULZ010000064.1 GCA_027294455.1 Gemmatimonadota bacterium | reverse complement strand
GACGATGGTGATCGCATACGTCTCGCTGCATGAGCCTCCCAAGGCTGAGGTCCTGGCTTGGCGGGCAGGTGAGGACTTTCGACGCGAGGCGTTCGTCCACTTGATCCAGAGCGGTGCTGGGTACGAGGCCGTTCTCGACCTCGAGGGGCGACGAGTGCTCGAATGGCGGGACACGCCCGGGCAAAACTAACATGTGGTACTCCGGCGATGACGAGGCCATCTCCGAACTCATGCTCGGGCACCCAGAGATCCGGGCTGGTCTCTGCCGAAAGGGAGGTAGTCATCCAATCCCGTCGACCGGCTGACCGCTCGCAAAGACCCATGGAGCGAGGCCGGAGGAGTTGACTGAACCCAGTTGATCGGTGACGCCCGTACGGAGAGAGTCCATGCACGCATCCCCGTCGGCCCTGGTCGTCCTGCTGCTTGCGGCGACGACACACCCCATCCACGCCCAAGTCCGCTTCCGCCAATCGTGGGGAAGCTCACAGTCGCCCGTGCCGAGCACCGCCCTGGGTTGGGCGTGGCAAGCCGAACCCGCAGGCGACAGCCCGTGGCCGTCCATCGGCGCGGGCGTGGGACTGGGGCTCGCGGGCTGGGCGGCCGGCGGGTTCACCGCTTCGTACCTCGCCAAGGACTGTTCGGATCACGAGGACGACTACTGCCAGTTGACGGCGTTTCTCATCGGAGCGGCCGTCGGGGGCACCTTCGGGATGGCCTTGGGCGTACACGTCGGGAACGACAGACGGGGCAGCCTCGCCCTCGACTTTCTCTCAGGGGCCCTCGTGTGGGGAACCGGAATCGGACTGGCAGCGGCTACCGGATGGGACGATGCGGTGACGACGGCCGCCGCCATCACCGTGCCCATCGCGCAACTGGCTGTCACCGTGCTCGTCGAGCGAGCGACGGGGCGGTCTCGCGCCGGGAACCGAACCGTTGGCATTGCCATCTTTCCCCAACCAAACGGCCGCACCGGGCTGGGCGCGTCGGTCAGGTTCTGACAGCGACCAGCTTTACTTGACGGAGCCCCGGGAGACGGGCATCGATCGCGGCATCATCGCCCCCCGCTCAACCCAGCAGCAGGAACAACACGTGACCGAAGATGCCGGCGCACAAGCCGCCGGCAAAATGGGTGGCAATGGCCACGTTGGTGAGGTCGCGCTCCTTGATGCCGTCCATCATGCCGACGTGCGTGCTCAAGAACCCGGCATTGCAAATACCGATGGCCGTGAAGACACAAATGCCCTTGGCGTCGACCACGCCCGTGTCCAAAAACTGGGGCACCATGGCGATCGCGGCCCCGACGGACCCGAGCGACGTGACGGGAAACGCGATGGCCTCGGGATTCGAGAAACCGAACAGCGGCTCGATGATGAACGAAAACTGGGCGCCAATCCAGGGAAAGAACGCGATGCCCTCGTAGGCGACCCCGGCATACACACCGTCCTTGGGACCGTACGCCAGCATCATGACCGTGGTGGTGATGATGACGACACCGGGCATGATGTCCAAGCCCGTCTTGACGCCGTGCCGTCCCCCGTCGAGTAACGCCTGCAGGGCCCGCTGCGGCACGTTTCCCGGCCTGACCTCCCGAAAACGCAAAATGTCGTAGCCCTCTCCGGCGCCGGACACCACGTCCTCGGCCGTGCCATAGCGCTTCTTGCCGAAGTGGCCCATGAGTCGCACGCCCACGATGCCGCCGAGAATGGCGCCGATGTTGCCGAGCAACACCGCCCGGCCCAAGGGCTCGCTCGCCGAGGACTGTGACAGCATGAACGTCGTGACGATGAGGCCCATGCCGAACACGGTCCCCAGGTTCACCAACGTCGTCACCTGCCATCGCTTGAAGTATTTTAGAAACCCCTTGTCCGCGCTCAGGGGCATGATGGCGGGGTTGTCCGACAAATACGTCGCCACGACGCCGACCGACGTCGCCCCCGGGAGACCGAAGAGCGGCCCCATGAGGGGGGACAAGGCCCGATTGGCGATGCTCACGACGCCAAACTCGGAGATGAGCGACGTGAACGCGCCGGCGATGATGATCACGCCCATCAGGAAGAGCACCGTGTTCAAGATGAGGTCGTGCGCGGTGGCCATCATCGTTCCGAACATGTGGGCGAGACCCATCTTCCATGCGAACGCAGCAAACGCCACCGGGACGAACACCAGCGCCACCACTGTCTCCGTCGTAACGGCGTTGACGATCTTCCTCTCCGCCTGCTGCTGATCGATGCGCTCTTCCGATCCCACTCCGAATGCCATGGGTTGCTTCCTCAGGTAGCGATTCCGATCCGATGGCATATGATATACGCTCCAGTCCAAGGAGGAGCCACATGTACTTCCTGCTCTCTCGTCTGGCTCCTGGGTACCGCCGCCGCCGCACGATCGTGGATTGCATCCGCCATTCCCCAGAGAGAGATGCCGTGAGAATCTTGGCTAGCTCGATCACGCTTGCGCTGCTTCCGTCGCTCCTCGGCGCGCAAGCCATCCCCGACACCGAATACGTCACTCGTCGGGACCGCCTCATGGAAACCCTGCCGGACGGCATCGTGCTGTTGCACGCACGGTCGGCCGCCAAAGAGATGGAACAACCGAGCTTCGTTCAGGATCCCTCGTTCTTCTACCTCACGGGCCTGCCGAACTTGCCCGGGGCCGTCCTGGCGCTGGACGGACCCCGCCGGGAATCGCACCTGTTCGTTCCGCCGCCGCCGCTGTCGTTTGGACAGCCGGTGCACGGATTGATCCCACCCGCAACGGAGGCGTCCGCGCGGCAGCATGGTTTCACCACGGTGCGATCGTGGGACGAACTCGCCGGCTACGTCCGCGCTCGGCTCGACGACGGAGTCAACCCGTTGTACCTGGACGGCTCCCGGCGCTCGGAAGCAACCGGGAATCCTCCAGGATTTCGTCCGGTTGCAGGCGCCACCACGCTGTGGCACGCCGCGGTGGCCGACGCGTTTCCGGACGCGACCATCGAATCCGCTCGTCCGGCCATCACGGCCATGCGATGGGTCAAGTCCGCTGCGGAGGTGGCGGTGCTGCGGCGCAATGCCGATGCCACGGCGGCAGCCTTGCTGGCAGGGATGCGCGCCGTCCGCCCGGGCATCACGCAACGGGAATCCGAGGCGGCCGTCATCCAGGGATGCATCGACGCCGGCGGGGAAGGCCCGTCGTTCTGGCCCTGGACCATGTCCGGCCCCAACGCACACGTGGGACAACTCGTGCGGGCCTTCTACGATTACGCGCATCTCAATCGCACCATGGAGGCCGGCGAGCTCGTGCGCATGGACGTGGGATGCGCCGGTGGCTACTACGGCGGCGACGTCGGCCGCACGATTCCCACCTCCGGGGTGTTCGACCCCGATCAGCGCGAGGTGTGGAACCTGCTCATCGCTGGGTACCGGGCCGGCATGGACGCCATGCGTGCGGGGGTGACCCGAACCCAGGTCCAGCGAGCCAGTACCGCCGGGATTCGCGCGCTCCAACCGGGCCTCGAGACGACGGCCGGCCTGGAGGCGGCGGCGTTTCTGCTGTCAGGCCGGGGGCGGGAAATCTGGAGCATTCACGGCGTCGGGGTCGAGAGCGGCGAGGAGGCCCTGAACACCCTCGAGGCCGGCTCGGTCATCGCCTTCGAGCCCATGCTCCAGATCGGCGCCCACGCCTACTACCTGGAGGACATGATTCTCGTGACCGCGACGGGACACGAGGTGCTGAGCGCCGGCCTGCCCTACACGGCCGAGGAGATCGAAGGCGCCATGAGGTCGCTGGGGCGGTAAGGCGCGTCCAACACGCGCCGCCCGCAGCACGTATTCGGACGTAGAGGGCCGGCAGGGCCCTTCCTTGCTCCGGTCCGTCGTGCGCCGCATTATCGGAGATTACCGTTTCGAGCCCAATTCGGGGCATCCGTCCCCGGTAATCGGAGATACCGTCATGATCCCAACACCGCGTCTTCGCTTCACCCTCCTGGCGCCGGCCCTGCTCGCCTTCGCCGTCACGGCCGAGGCCCAGGATCGAACGACCAACCCGACTCTCACCACGGAAGCCTTCTTGCGGCCACCGGGCTACATCGCCGACGCGGTGCTGGCTCCGCGCTACCTGAACGTGACCCTGGGCAATCCCAGCCCCGACGGGCGGTTCTTCGTGCAGCAGCAGGGTGACGGCCCGCCGAGCATGGCGACGTTCGCCAAGCCGTTCTACCGACTGGGGGGCGAGCAAATCGACTGGCAGGCCAACCGTTCCCGGATCCTCACCCAGCGCAGCGGCAAGACCCTGGTGGTGACGGACGGCCAGACGGGTGCCACGACGACGATCCAGGTGCCCGATGACGCCCGGGTGACGGCCCCCCAGTGGTCGCCGGACGGTACGCAGCTCGCGTTCTTCGCCCACTTCGAGACCGAGACCCACATTTTCGTGGCCGATCCAACCAACGGCCGGGCACGGCAGCTGACCCGCTCGCCGGTCCTCGCCACGCTGTATACGTCGTTCGAGTGGATGCCCGACTCCCGCTCGATCCTGACGATGTTGCCACCCGAGAACCGGGGGCCGGCGCCGCAGAAGCCCGCGGTGCCTACGACCCCGCAGGTCCGCTTGACCGAGCCGGGCACCAACTCGATCCGGACGTATCCGGATCTGCTCGAAGGACCGTTCGAGAAGGAGCTGCTCGAGTACTACGCCACCGGCCAGCTCGCCATCGTCGAGGTCGGCAATCGCCGCACGCGGCGGATCGGCCAGCCCGCCATGATCAGCGGCGTGGACGTCTCGCCGGACGGGATGTACGCCCAGGTCACCGCGATGCAGCGGCCGTTCTCCTACATCGTGCCGCGGCGCCAGTTCGGCAGCACCACCGAGCTATGGAGCATGGAGGATGGTTCCGTTCTGACGCTGTTGAGCGAGCAGGAACTCCGGGATGGGTCGCCCCAGGACACGAGCGAAAACGAGCCGGAAAAGCGGAACATCACGTGGCGGCCCGACGGACAGGGCCTGAGTTACTTGCTACAGGACCCACGGCAACCCGACGATTCCGCCCAGGCGGATCCGGCTCCCAGCCAGGGTCCTCCGGGACGGCCGGGGGGACGGGGTGGCGCTCGGCGTCCCGACCGCGTCTACCAGTGGCTCCCGCCGTTCGATGACAACTCGGCGACCGAAATTTACGAGAACGACACCCAGCTGCAGAACGTGCGGTACTCCGAAGACGGCCAGGTCCTGTTCCTCAGAGAGCAACAGGGCGAGAACGGCCATGAGTTCGCCGTGTTCTTGAGCGACCTCGAAACGAAGCACACGCTCTGGCGTGGCAAGGGCGGCGGTGGCGGCCGCGGCGGAGGGTTCCGCGGGGGCGGGCGCGCGCCGTCCATCATGACCAAGCAACTCGGCAACGGCACGTCCGTGGTCCGCACGTCCTCCGACGGCAGCAGCGCGTTCCTGTCGGGCACCAAGTTCCAGGACGACCCGATGACCGACGGTCCCCGGACCTACATCGACCGCATCGAGATTCAGGGTGGTGAGAAGACGCGAATTTTCGAGAGCGACAACGACAACGTGTTCGAGCGCGTCCTCGCCGTGATGGACGACGACGCCACGCAGCTCATCGTGTCCCGCGAAGGTCCGACCGACGTACCGAACTCGTATCGCCGGGACCTGAGCACGGGCCAGTTGCAGCAGCTCACACACAACACCGACTACACGCCCGATCTCACCAAGACCGAGCGCCGCCGCTACAACATCAAGCGCGTGGATGGGTTGGAAATCGCCGTGAACGTGACGCTGCCACCGAATTGGGACGGTGAGCGGCTGCCGGGCATGATCTGGTTCTACCCGCGGGAGTACACCGACCAAGAGAATTACGACGAGCGGACGCGGGAGACCTACAACAAGAACCGGTTCCCGAACATCGGCAGCCGGTCGATGGAGATCATGGCGCTACAGGGGTACGCGGTCATTCAGCCCGACGCCCCGATCATCGGTGACGAGGGTCGGATGAACGACAACTACGTGCACGACCTTCGCAACAACCTCAGCGCGGTGATCGACTTCCTGGAGAGAGAAGCCATAATCGACCGCAACCGGATGGGCGTGGGCGGGCACAGCTACGGCGCGTTCAGCACGTTCAACGCGATGGTCCACACGCCCTTCTTCAAGGCAGGCATCGCCGGCGACGGCAACAACAACCGCACGCTCACCCCGTTCTCGTTCCAGTCGGAACGCCGGACGCTGTGGCAGGCGCGGGAAGTGTACCTGGACATGTCGGCCTTCTTCCACGCCGACCACCTCCAGGGTGCGTTGCTCATGTATCACGGTGAGCACGACCAAAACGTCGGGACCTTCCCGATCCACTCGTGGAGGTTGTTCGAGGCGTTGGAGGCGTTGGACAAGACCGCGTCCCTCTATGTGTATCCGTTCGAGGATCACGGTCCGGCCACCGAGGAAACCCTTCTCGATCTGTGGGCCCGGTGGACGGCCTGGCTGGACGAGTACGTGAAGGGCGACACCGACGCCAACGTGACCTCCGACGGGTCGGACGCGTCGCAGAACTGAGGTATCGGCAGGGCCACACGACCAAGCCGGAGCGCAGCAATGCGCTCCGGCTTTTTCATTTCCCCTTGAAACCCAGGAACCCCATTCCGCGTCATGTGTTCCAGGATCATCCATGTACCTAGGAGCACCAATGACCGCAGTTTCCCCCCAAAGCAGTGACACCACCACGCGGCGGCGTGAGATGAAGACCAAGAAATTCACGGGTTCCTCCATCGAGGACGCCACCAGGCGGGCCAAAGAGGCCCACGGGGCAGATCTCCTCAGGGTGGAGCCCGTCCGGGAGGTCCACCAGGCCACTGCGACGGCCCAGGGCCCGGCGGCCGACCAGGCCCTCCAGGAGGTCGTCCAACGCTTCCCGGAGGAGGCGTTCGACCGTCAGCCGGCCTCCCTGGTCCAAGAAGGGAAGAAGGGGACCGTGGAGGTCGAGGAGTTCGACGAGCGGGAAGCCCGGAAGGTGTGGCGGAAAACCGCACTCCGGGGCGCTCAAATCGACGAGATGGAATGCGCCGTGCCGGTGAAGAACGGCATCATGGGCATGGGCCGGCGGCCCGGCCGGTGGACCGTGCGGTGGACCGCCCCGTACATCGCCGAGGCGGGCTACAAGATGCCGGCCGTGGTAAACGCAATGCACTGGGGGTAGGTATGATCGGGTACTGAGGTCCGGGTATCGGGCGTCGCATGGCGGGCACTCCTCGGTGGAGGCCCGCCATTTTCGTTGCCGGAGTCAGAGCACGAATCGAGACTCGCCCGCAGCACCAGTTCCTACCACCATTTGTTCGTGAGGGACTCACCGCCGCCTCACGGTTCGGTTTGCTCCGCGAGGAAGACCACCCCCCTGCCACCCTCGCCGAGGATCTGGTAGGGGCCGATGCGCTCGGGGGCACGCTGCCGGACGATGGCGGGACCCTGTTCTCATGCTGGAACATTTGGCCGAATTACGACAGTTTATGGGGAGCCACGGGGGCAGACCCCGAGACCACCATCGGCCCGAACTGTAGGTGACCTCAATGCGGCGCAGACTCTCTTCTTTTATAGGCGCAATCGTGGGCGTGATTGGCTCGAACGCGGCCGTCCACGCGCAGACCGGCGCGGCGGAATTCGATCCCAGCCGCGCCATCATGCACGAGAACAGCATGTTCCAGCCGTTCTACGTGACGGAGACCGTGCCGTTGCGGCAGGCGCTGGAGGACGGAACGCTGGAGAAGAGCACCCCGCTGGCCTTGATGGACCACCCCGACGGCCGACTCACCCTGGTGATGTCGCAACTCATGTATCACCATCTGGCCCAGGGGGAGATGAACGGCGAGCCGTGGATGGTGTCGTTCTGAGCGGTCTGCAACACCGGGGTCAGGATGATCCCTCGCGTGGATGGCCGAGTGCTGACTTTCGCCGAAGCGGGTCTGTACGATGGGCTGGTGCTGCTGGGCGACGACGAGACGAAGACCATCTGGCATCACATCACGGGTGAGGGCTTGTACGGCGAATTGGCCGGCAAGAAGGTCGAGGAGGTCTCCAACATCTATCACACGACAGTCGAGGAAGCCCTCGAGAATTACCCCGACATTCACGTCGCCATCTCCGACCGGCCCATGCGGCAATCCGTGGGCGTCCTGGGCCGAGTTCGCCGTGGCCTGAGCCGGATGTTCCGCAATACGATGTCCGAGGAGGACGACCGCCGGCCGAGCATGGACATCGGGCTCGGCCTGTGGCAGGGCGACGAGGCGCGGTACTACCCGTACGAGGACGTGATCGCGTCCGATAACATGATCTTCGACACGTTCGCCGGCCGCAGGGTGATCGTGTTCTACGCGCCTGATGCCCTGGCCCTGCTCGCCGTCTTCACCGACGCCACGGCGGCCACGTGGGAGGGCGACGAATTGCACCTGAGCACTGGGGAGGTCATCCGGCACGGCATCCTGTACGACGCGGACGGCAACCGCAGCACTGATGAGCGCCCGCTGCAGGTGTTCACCAGGTGGTACGGCTTTTCGTTGACGTGGCCGCAGACGGTGATTTACGAGCGGGATAGAGCCTAGAAGGAATCGTCGGACGGTAGGCTTGCGGGGCATTGGCAAAGGGTGCGCGTCATGCTATGGCTCGCATCCCTAGAGGTGCGGCACACGTGGGGGCTCGCCGACATCAATGCAGTCAGCCCGTCAGTGCAGAACCGGACGTGGTCGTTCACCTCGGGGGTCGGCGTCTCCCTGCGGTAGACACGGGGGTCAGCGCACCAACGCCAACTCTCTACCCAGGAAGCGCGCGATCTCTTCCATGCCATAGCGGCCGGCATCCGCCTCGGCCGCCGAGTTGTAGTTCGTGTTGGTGTTCACGTCGTACGTGTAGGCTCGCCCAGCAGCGTCGGTGATGAATTCCGCTGCGCCGATCTGCACGTCGTTGGCCGCGAAAAACGCCCGATAATCTCGGATCAGGTCCGCGTCCACCGTATCGACGATCGTGAATCGCGGCTCCCGAGCGCGTGCATCCGCAGAGTCACCGGCCGCACACGGATCTGCCGGGCAGAGCTCGAAGCTTCCCTCGGTCTCCACGCGCACCGCGTAGAAGTACTTGCCTCCGATGAACTCGACGCGCGTAATGTAGCTGCCCGGTGACGTCACGTGTTCCTGCAGCAGCGTGATGCCGTCGAGCGACGGTTCGAACGCGTCGCTCTCCACGAACGCCTCGAGCTCGCCGGCGGTATCGAATCGACGCACGCCCGCGCCCTTGCCGCCCCGGGTCGGCTTGAGCATGATCGGCCCTGCACCAACCGACCGTACGGCACCGTTGCCGACCGCGCGACCCGCGACGGCAACGGTACGGGGCGTCTTGATGCCATGCGCATTGAGGGCGACGTACTGGGCCGCCTTGCTGACCTCGAGCCGGAGCGCGCGGCTCCCGTTGACGACCCTCCGGCCGTGACCTTCGAGCCAGGCCAGCAAGACACTCGTCTGCTCCGGGGCAAAGCGGTGTCCGCGGGTGTGCGACGACGCGCTCATGCGGTTGTAGAACACGCCGTCGGGCGGTTCCGCGTCCAGGTCCATCGTACCGCCGTCGATGAACCATTCCTCGAACGGGATAGCCTGGGTGACGAAAGCTTCGCGCAGGGGCTCCACCCATGCGTGATTCTCATGGATGACGTAAATCTTGCTCATTGAACCACTTCCTCCTCGAAAAAAAAGGCCCGGTCGACATCTGCCGACCGGGCCCATGAACGCGTGATTGTAGTGCTACAATATGCGGTTCGCCCGGGCGGCGCTGCTTTGCGCGTCCGGACAAGAACAGGTGGTGATTTCCACAAACATGGTGATATTCATCGTCACGAAGCCTATCGAAGGTGGCGACACCTGTCAACCGACCGCGAAACCATCCTCACCCCAGTCAAGGGGGCTTGCCGCATCCGACCAGGCCGCACATGTTCCTTCGACCCTAGACGCATCCATCTTCATCCCGCGACACTCAACTCACGATGCGGTTCGTCCATGCCTAGAGCGCTCGCCGGCTTATTGTTGCCCTTCGCGTTCACCCTACCGGCAGTGGCACACATGCAAGCGCCGCAGAACGAAGCTGAGGTTCCCGTGGCCGTCGGCACCAGTACGGCGACGCCGCCTTTCGTGGACGGGCGGTTGGACGACGCCGTCTGGGCCTCGGCTCCCGTGATCACCGACTTCGTGCAGCACGAGCCATTCGAAGGACGCCCAGCCACTGAGCGCACCGAGATCCGCGTGCTGTACGACGACACGGCGATCTACATCGGCGCATGGATGTTCGATCGCGACCCCTCCGGGATCCTGACCGGGGAAAACCGCCGCGACGCCGATCTGCGGGACGCCGACGCTCTGCTCATCGTCCTCGACACGTATCGGGATCGCCAGAATGGATTCGTGTTCGGCACGACGCCGGCAGGGATCGAGTACGACGGACAGGTGGTGCGCAACGGAGAGGGCGGGCTTTCGACGTCACGCCGCGCTCAAGGCGGCGCGGGAGCGGCCGGGGGGTTCAACCTCAACTGGGACGGCAGCTGGGAGGTGGCCACGTCGATCGACGAGGCGGGGTGGTACGCCGAGTTTCGCATTCCGTTTTCGACCCTGCGATACGGCGGCGGCGGTGAGCAGACCTGGGGACTCAACGTCTCGCGTACGGTCCGGCGCACCAACGAGGAAGATTTTTGGGCGCCCATCCCGCGCCAGTTTACCTTGTACCGCGTCTCCCAAGCCGGTGTGCTCGAGGGCATCGAGACCCCGACTCGGCGCACCCTACAAGTCACACCTTACGCACTGAGTTCGGCCCGCCGGGACTTCACCGCCGACACCTCGGCATGGGACGCCGAGTTCGGCGGCGATGCCAAAATCGGCCTGACACCGGGCTTGAACCTCGATCTCACCTACAACACCGACTTCGCTCAAGTCGAAGTGGACGAACAGCAGATCAACCTCACCCGCTTCAGTCTGTTCTTTCCAGAAAAGCGACCGTTTTTCCTCGAGAACGCCGGCACCTTTACGGTGGGCATACCCCGCGCCGGGTCTGACCTCGGTATGGATTTGTTCTACAGCCGGCGGATCGGCATCGGCGAAGCGGGCGAGCTGGTGCCCATCGTGGGCGGTGGCCGGCTCACCGGCAAGGTGGGCGGCTTCACGGTGGGGTTGCTCGACATTCAAACCGAGCGCGTGTCGGCCAGCGCGATTCCGGCCAACAACTATTCCGTCGGGCGGATCATCAGAGAGTTACCCAACCGCTCGCAACTGGGGGGGATGTTGATCAACCGGATCAACACCGACAGCACCGGCGATCACAACGTCACCTACTCCGTGGACGGCCGCTGGGGTATCGGCGAGAGCACCAACCTGGACCTCTGGCTCGCGGGGACGGAGACGCCGGGCCTCGGCGGGCGAGAACACGCCATCGGGTTCACCGGTTCGTACCGCACGCGGGACTGGGACCTGGGACTCCAGTACCGTGAGGTAGGAGAGAATTTCAATCCTGAAGTGGGCTTTCTCCCGCGGGCCGGCTTTCGCGGCATCATCGTCCGCGTGCAACGCGGGATCCGCGTTCCCTCGGCCACCTGGCTGCGAGAATTGCGGCCGCACATGCTGGTGCGGGACTTCTTCGGTTTCGATGGGTTCAACCAGACCCGCTACATTCACCTCGACAACACCGTCAATTTCACGAACGGCTCTCTCTTGTCGACGGCCATAAACATTCGGAGGGAGGGACTACAGGCACCCTTTGATATCACCGATGGCGTTACCATCCCCACCGGCACATATGATTTTGTCGAGAGCCTGCTTCGTTTCAACACCAACGAGAGCGCCATGTGGTCGGTCGGCGGCGTGGTGACGCTGGGAGGATTTTTCTCAGGGCACCGCAAGAGCTTCCAGAGCACGATAACCAACCGTTTGGGCACCACGTGGACGGCCGCCCTACGATTCAACTATGACAACGTGGATCTCCCGGAAGGGAGTTTCGCGAACACGCTGGCCAGCCTGCGGCTGGCGTACTCGTTCACGCCGAGGATCTTCTTGCAGTCGCTGATTCAGTACAATAGCCAGACGGATAATATGTCAGGCAACGTGCGGTTTGGATGGTTGAACACCGCAGGCACGGGGCTGTACATCGTGTTCAATCAGCTACAGCAAACGGTCGAGCCCACGGGGCCGCTGGATCGGGCACTGGTGGTGAAGTTCACGCATCAGTTCGGGTTGGTGCAATAGAACCGTCTACGAGCTGCTGCTCTCCCTCCCAACCTCCGCTCCGACGACGTACACAGAAAGCACGGTAAGGAAAATGAAAGCCCCGGGAAACACCGCGAGCCACGGCTCGGTGCTCATGGACGACTGCGCCTGATACAACATGTTCCCCAGGCTAGGCTGGGGAGGTTGAATTCCCACGCCGAAAAAGCTCATCGCCGACTCGAGGAGAATCGCCCGACCAACTGCCAGGGTCGCCGCGACAGCGGCCGCGGGGGCGGCACCGGGAAGCAAGTGCCTGATCACGATTCTCCACGGTGGCGCGCCCACAGCCCGTGCCGCCTCCACGTACGGGCGCTCCGTGAGCGACAAGAACTCTGCCCGGACGATCCGCGCGGTCTCCATCCACCCCGCGAGCCCGATGAGCAGAATGAGCACGGCCACAGAGGGCTCCAGAATCGCAGCGGCGATCATCAAGAGCGGGAGGGTCGGCACGGAGAGCATGGCGTCGGTCATCCGCATGAGTAGCGTGTCGGTCCACCCCCGGGCGTATCCGCTCAGCGCCCCCACGGTCACCCCCACCGCAGCCGCCACCGCAGCGGCGAGCAAGCCAATGACGAGGGACACCCTGGTGCCGAAGAGCGTCCGGGTGAACACGTCCCGTCCCAGCTCGTCGGTGCCAAACAAAGGGGTGAACGACGGAGCGTTGCGACGGTTGGCGAGATCGATCCCGTCGGGGAGGTACGGCGTCAACAGCGGCGCGGCCGCCGAGCCGATGGCGAGGACCAGAAGGACGGTCCCCGCGACCTTCGCGGCCCGGCCGGCCTCCAGACGTCTCATGAGACTCGCACCCGAGGGTCGAGAGTATGATACAGTACGTCAGCGACGAGATTGAGCGTCACCACCGCCACTGACGTCATCATGAGGAACGCCATCAACACGGTGTAGTCCCGACGTCCCAAAGCCTCCGTGAACAAGCTCCCGAGGCCGGGCCACGCGAAGACACTCTCGGTGATGACGGCACCGGTCACCATGATGGCCGCATCCATCAGCAACACGGTGACAAACGGCAGCAGCGCATTCCGCAGCGCGTGCCGCCACACCACGCTGCGTTCCCGAACCCCGCGGGCCCGTGCCGCCAGAATGAACCGCTCACGCAACACCGTCCCCATGGACGAGCGCAAGAAGCGAGACCAGACCGCGGCGTGGACCACGGCGAGCACGGTGGCCGGCATGATGAGATGACTCACACGATCGAGGAACCCGCTGTCTCCGAACGATGAGCGCCCCGACGACGGGAGCCATTCGAGCCCCACGGCAAAGACGAGCTGCAACACGAGACCGACCCAGAACACGGGCAAGGAAATACCGGCGAACGACACGACGGTCGTGCCGTGGTCGATCCAGCTACCCCTCCGAAGCGCGCCGAACACACCCAGGGGAAGCGCCACAACCGCTGCGATGACGATGGCACCGGCGATGAGCTCCAGAGTGGCAGGCAAACGCTCGACGAGCCGCTCCAAGACCGGACGGCCGTCGCTGTAGCTGTATCCCCACTCACCCACGACGAAGCCGCGAATCCACGCGAAGTACTGGCCCGTGAGGGGCCGATCGAGTCCCAACGCCACCCGGAGACGCTCGATGTCTTCCGGCCGCACGTTGGGGTTGGCGAGGTACATCTCCAGGGGCCCGCCGGGGGCCGCATGGATCAGCGCGAAGACGAGGACAGATATGAAGAATAGGAGGGGAACGGCCTGGAGCACGCGGCTTGCGACGAACCGAGTCACCGGCTAGCGGATCTCCCACTCGTGCACATTCCAATAGATGCCGGTGTTGGTCGGGTTTCCCTTGAAGTTCACCAAGTTGGATGGCACGGCATCGAGGCGAGTGACGTTGTACAGCGGAATCTCGGGTACGAGCTCGGCGATGAGCCGCTGCGCCTCCCACAAGAGACGCCGCCGTTCGTTCCGGTCGACGGTTTGGTCCGATGCATAGACCAGAGCCGTCAAGCTGTCATTCTGGATGTAGTTGATGTTGCGGCCGCGGGGAGGCATGCGATCCTTGGCGAAGAACAGGGTGATCTCTGGATCGGCGGGCATGTGCCACCAGTGGAGCATGGCGTCGAAGCGCCCCTCGAACCAGAAGCTGCTGATGGCGGTGCCGTCGATGAGGCGGATGCGCATGTCCACGCCCACGTCCCGGAATTGCCGCTGGAGAACCTGTGCCACGCTCTCCCGAATGGCGTATCCGGCTTGGGTGATGACGGTGAAGGAAAACGCCTGGCCGTCCCGGTCGCGAATACCGTCTCCATCGGTATCGCGCCAGCCCGCCTCGTCCAGCAACGCGGCGGCCTGCGCGGGGTCGTAGGCGTAGTGGCGCACGTCGTCGGTGAACGCCCACGAGGGCGGTTGGATCGGGCCGTGGATGACGGGGACCAGTCCGTCGAGGATCGTGCTGGCGATGAGCTCCCGGTCCACCGCGTACACGAGCGCCCGACGGACTCTCACGTCCTCGAACGGGGGAAAATGCCGCTGATTGAGCGTGACATGCTCGTAGGCGTTCCCCACCATGCGATGCAGCGTGATGCCTTCCACGTCCCGCACCTCACGCGCCTTGTCCCACGGCACAAGACCGGTGAGGTGGATCTCGCCGCTCTTGAGTTGATTGATCCGGGTGTTGGTGTTGGTGACGAACTTGAACATCAAGCGTTGGATCTTGGGATACTCGGCACCACGCCAGTAATTGGGCACCCGCTCCACCACGATGTACTCCCCCGTCCGCCATTCCGCGACGCGGTACGGCCCGGTGCCCAGCGGATTGCGATTGTAATCGGTGGCCCGGTCGATGTCGCGACCTTCCAGGACGTGCTTGGGAAACGTGCCGCGGAAGAACTGCATCGCATAGGGCGCGTAAATCTCCTTGTAGTGCACGATGGCGGTGAGTGGGTCCGGCGTGCTCACCGAGTCGATGCGGTCGAATCCATCGGTGCTCTCCGGATTGTACTCGGGATCGTTCAACGCCTCCACCGTGAACTTGACATCGGCGGAGGTGTGGGGCACGCCATCGTGCCACATGACGTTGGGCCGGAGCTTCCAGGTAACATCCATGCCGCCGTCTTCACGTAGCCGGACGCCGCCGTTTTCCTGCGTGGGAATTTCGGCGGCTAGGAGGGGCACGACATTCATGTTCTCGTCAGTGGTGATGAGACCCTCGATGATGGTCGAGTGAATGTCCTCGAGGATGTGAGTGCTGAACCGGTTGAGGGCGTCGGGCTCTCGGTCATACCCGATGATGAGAAGATCGTTGGAAGGCGGTGGCGTCCCGACATCGGCCGCGCACGCCGCGCACAGACTTGCAACGAGGGAAAGCCATGGCGAGCGTGACCGGATCATACGGACGCCGCCCGGGACATGAGCTGCGCAACCAATGCAACGGGAATCGACCCGAAGCTCAGCAGTTCGTCGTGAAACGCCCGGAGGGAGAACGCGCTGCCTTCGGCCTTGGCGCGAGACGCCCGCAGGTCGTGGATCCCCTGAGTGCCGAGCCAATACATGATCCCGGTTCCCGGAAACATGGAAGTGCGCGCCACCTCCTTGGCTGCCGTCGCCGCCGTCATGCTCACCCGTTCCTCGTAGAATTGCTGCGCCGTAGCCTCATCTATGGTGTGCTGATGCAACTCGATGTCCACGATTGCACGACCGAGTTGCCGGAGCCTGGAGTGTTGCTGGGCCACCCGCTCGAGGTCGGTCAGGAAGCCCACCTCTTCCATCAAGTCCGTCGCGTAACACGCCCACCCCTCCGCCATGGAGCCACCGCAGAACATGCCGATGCGGCTGGCGCAATCCACCGCCGCCACACGACCGACGCGAGAGGCCGCGCGGTACGCGTGGAAATTCTGGATATGATGGCCGATGGCCCCGTGGTGGACCACGTGGTTCAGCTTGATGACGTGATCGTTGGTCGCTCGTAGCTTGGCCTCCAAATCCTCCGGGGCACCCACGACGGGCGGGACGAGATACTCGACCACGGATGGAATGTCTTCGGGAGCCGGAGAGCGATAGTACAGGAAGTACAGTTCCGGCGCCGCCCGCCGAGCCCACTTCGGAATCGGCACGTAGCGGATGGGGAAATCGGGCCAGGTCACGAGTTCGTGCGCCAGGGCAACCTCCCGACACGCATCCCACGTTTGCTGAAAGGCGTCCAGATAGCCGTCGACGCTGGGATGGTGTTCGACCAATCGATCGGCCACGGCCGGCCACCCACCCGGATCCTGCGCGAGGGCCATGTCTCGGAGCTGGGCCTCGGCGGCCTCGAACGCTTCCCGCGCTTCGGCGAGGAGGTCCTGACGCGGCCGAGACTCCAGATGGCCGCGCATGAGAAGCAGATCGTAGAACTCGGGATTGCAGCCGGATGCCTGCGGCAGCGCCGGCGGTCGAGCCTCGATCCACTGGCGAAAGTCCAACACCGCAGTCCGCGCATCTTTGGCCGCTTTCGCAACTTCGCGCGCACGTTGGTCGTTCAAGCCCTGCTCGACACCCCACGTGTCGAGGCCCTCGGCAAATACGTGTACCGCCGCATCACACTCGGCGACAGCTCGCCGGGCCCAAGACCTTGGCACGGGACGCCCCCCCAGCGTGCCGCGCGCGCCCTGCAAGAATGTCGCTATACCCCCGAGGCGGGCCTCGATAGCGGCGACGCGATCTTCCAGTGGGGCACCGTCGCGTAGCATCAGCGAGATCACGGAGAACAATGCTTCCCCGGTATACAACGCTGGGTTGCGCCGCTGGAAGTGCTCGGATTGAATCTCGGCGATCTGCACGTCCAGAAAAGCCACGGCCAGCGCGTGGTCCATGGCCGCCGGATCGTCCCCAGCCGTCGGCTGCTCGCGAGCCCGGTTCATCAACTCCGCTGCCACATCCTCTCGCACCGCCGCCATCTCGTCGGTCAGTTCCTCGAGTCCCGCCACCGACCAATCCGGAAGCTGGGCGTCGTGCTGGTGCACACCGGTAAACGTTGCGTTGACCGGGCGACGCCGATAGTAATGCTCGAAGAAACGAGCGAGTGCCGGGTCCGGTGGCGCCTTGGAATGCATCGCGATCAATCGCCGGCGGGCAGGGGGAGCGGGACCCAACGCCGCTCACGGAACGACAACTCCACGGCGTTGATCGTCTCCTGCACCCGAGCGCCGTCGTGAAAATTTCCTTCGTTGTGATCGTCGTCGGAGAGAATCTCGGTGACGAAACTGGAGATGAGTTTGGCATAGAACAGCGTGCGCCAGCTTTCTTGCGAGCTTCCGCCCGGCGGATACAACCGTTCTGGTATCTCGACGTCCCGAAACTCACCGTCATCTGGATTTGCGGATTTGAGCGACTCGCACACTCCGGATTCTTCCACCAGCCGGCATATCAACGCCCCGTCGCTGCCGTAGACCCGCGCTTCCACTCCGGGATCGTTGCCGACCGTCACATAGCTCGTTTGAATGGACGCGATAGCGCCGTTCGCGAACTCCCCGATGAAGATGTCTCCGTCATCGATGTTCATGGGCATCATGACGCCGGTTTGCCGTACCACTCGCTCGGGGATGAAATTCCGCATGGTCCCGACGACCTGGGAGAAACCGCCCCCGACAAACCAATGGGCCAGGTCGATGATGGGGGCACCGTATCCCTCCAGGGACGACACCTGGATGATCGATTGATCGGCCTCAACGTCTACTTGCCGCAGCGGCGTCTTGGGATTGATCCACTGGGAGTTCTGCTCGTAACCGTTGAAGATGTAGGGTGTGCCGATGAACCCCATGTCGATGAGTTCTTTCATGTAGCGCATCGCCGGGCTGTAGCGAAACGTGAAGCCGATCTTGGTCTTCACCCCTTGAGATTGGGCCAGCTCGTGGGCGCGCGCCGTGTCGCGGAAGTCGAATGCCACGGGCTTCTCACACAACACATGCTTGCCGGCCTCCAACGCGGCCCAGGCCAGCCCGAAGTGCGTGGCACTCGGCGTACAAACGTCGATGATGTCGATATCGTCGCGAGCGAGGATCTCCTCGTGGTCGGTGGTGACGGTGGGGATGTCGAACTCCGTACCGGCGGCCTGCGCGAACTCCAACTGGGGATCCGCAATGGCCACGACCTCGCAGCGGAGATCCCGGGCGTAACCCGGTAAGTGGGCACCGCGCGCCCACGCGCCGGCCCCCAAGACCCCTACCCGAAGTGGTGTCGCCGGAATGGCGAATGCGCCGGTGCTCATGGTCTCCTACTGATCTCCCTAATTCACCCTACTCGAAGCCGACCTTGCGCACCAATTCTTTGAACGGTCCGTCTGAACGTAACACCCGTCGGCTTCGCCTGAATCGTGCAGCGGAAGAATATGCGGATGGCTGAGCCCCGCGGCGATTGCGATCTCACGGAGGAACCGCTCAGCGCCGATTACCGCGGCAAGCTCCGCGCGCAACACCTTCACCGCCACTTGACGATGGTGTTTCACGTCCTCGGCGAGATACACCGTCGGCTTGCCGCCGGCCCCGAGTTCCCCTTGGACGTCGTAGCGACCGGCCAGGGCGCTGACGAGGCGGTCGAGTTGATCGGTCATGGAGGCGACAGCTCGGCGAAATAGTCCGACAGTATGCGCGACCCGTGAGGAGGCGCGACGAGGTCGTTCATGGATACCGCCGCCACGAACGCGGAGAAATGCGAAACCCGAGGATTGATGGGGCGCATGAGCAACGCCATGGCCCGCACGATTGTCGCCGGCATTGGGATCAGGCGTACCGGCTTGTGCAATGCAGCAAACGCGCGTTCGACAATGCCGCGGCGAGTCACGATCTCAGGTCCCCCCACCTCGTGGTGCCTTGCCTGGCCCTCCATGGCGTCGACACACACCGAGGCCAGATCCGCGTCGTGGATCGGGTTCGTCTCCGCCGTGCCATTCCCGATGAGGGGTACGGGACCCTTGGCGGCCATGCGCAAGAATTCCGCGAACGCCGAGAAGAACCCCGTCGGACGCACGACCGCGTAATCCAGGCCGCTCTCATCGAGCGCAGCCACGACGTCCTCGTGGGCGCGCACGTACTCGAGGTGGCCGAACGTGTCCCTGCCAGCCACGCTCACGTAGACGAACCGCTCGACACCAGCGCGTAGCGCCTCATCGATCAAGTTGCAATTGGCGGGCGTGTCGACCTGTCGGTAACTGCGCCGTCCCTTGCCGAAGCTCGGCATGACGCTGGCGCCCAAGCACGAGAACACGACCCCTACCCCGTCGCACACCCCCGCCAACTGAGGCCGATCAAGCGCGTCCGCCCGATGCACCTTGGCAACGACGTCGGTGAATTCTTCCGGAAGAGGCGACCGATGGATCAGCGCGCGAACCGTATGGCCCCGGCGCAAGGCCTCGCGGATCACGTGTCGGCCGAGACTGCCCGACGCCCCAGCCACTAAACAGGTCCTGGTCACAGGCAAAACATGCAGGCCGGGACCAGAGGATGCGAGAGCCATACCGGTACCGCGCTGGTGACCCGGCACGAGGGCCGCCATCTTGTTGCGGAGGTCAATCCCCCACCGAGGTCACGGATTCGATGGCGAGCATCTACGACCTGAAGCCCGGATTCCAGGCCCTCCTGCGGCCCGTCATGCGAGCCCTGGCCCGCGCCGGTGCCACACCCAACGTGATCACGGTGGCGGCCCTGGTGCTCTCGGGCGCTGTCGGGGGCCTAATCGCCTGGCAACCCGAGGCCCGCTGGCCTCTCCTGGCCCTCCCGGCCACGCTCTTCGTCCGCATGGCCCTCAATGCCCTGGATGGCATGATGGCCCGCGAGCTCGACATGGCCACCCCACTCGGCGCCATCCTGAACGAAGTCGGGGACGTCCTGGCCGATGCCGCGCTGTACCTGCCGCTCGCCCTCGTGCCGGGGATTCGGCCGTCGCTGCTGGTCCCCGCCGTCGTGCTGGCGGTGGTCACGGAGATGATGGGGGTGGTGTCGGTGCAAATCGGCGCCTCGCGCCGCTACGACGGACCCATGGGCAAGAGCGACCGTGCGTTCGTCTTCGGCGCCATCGCGCTGGCCCTCGGACTCGGCGCTCCCGCCGGACGGTGGATCGACGGCGTGCTGGCCGCGATGCTCTTCCTCTTGGGGGCCACGATCTACAACAGGAGCCGCCGGGCGCTGGCGGAGCTCGCCGGATGAGACCGCTTGATCCGCACCTGCTCTGGGCCATGGGAGGCATTGCCGGGATTCTCGTGATCGCGACCGCCGCCGTGTGGCTAGCCGGCCGGTTCAATCCCGAACGCGATCTGCAGGAGATGCGCTTGCGCATCCGGAGCTGGTGGATCATGGCGGCGTTCTTCCTGGCCGCCCTCACTCTGACACGCAACGTGTCGCTGGGGTTTTTCGCGTTCGTGAGTTTTCTCGCGCTGAAGGAGTACCTGTCGCTCATCCCGACGCGGCGCGCGGATCGCGGCGTACAGCTCCTGATCTACCTGAGCATTCCCCTGCAGTACTACTGGATCGGCATGGAGTGGTACGGGATGTTCTTGATCTGGATCCCCGTGTACATGCTCCTCCTCGTGCCGATGCGCCTCGTGCTGATCGGCGAGACGGCCGGGTTTCTGCGCTCCGCCGGAACCCTCCACTGGGGGCTCATGATGACCGTGTTCAGCATAAGCCACGTGGCGTACCTGCTCGTGCTGCCGGCCTCGGTGAATCCCAACGGCGGCGGCGCCGCATTGGTGCTCTACCTCGTATTCCTGACTCAGGCAAACGACGTCGCGCAATTCCTCTGGGGCAAGGGCCTGGGACGGCACCGCGTCGTGCCCAAGGTGAGCCCCAACAAGACGTGGGAGGGCTTGCTCGGCGGCGTGTCCACCACCGTGGTGCTCGGCGTCATGTTGGCGCAGTGGCTGACGCCCATGGCCATGCGAGAAGCAATTCTCGCCACGGTGATCATCGGGTTGGGCGGCTTCATCGGTGACGTGGTCATCTCCGCGCTGAAACGAGATCTCGACATCAAGGACAGCGGCACGATGTTGCCGGGCCACGGCGGCATCCTCGACCGGATCGACAGCCTGACCTACACGGCGCCGCTGTTCTTTCACTTCATCTACTACCTCTACGTCTGAGCCGTGGGCCGCCTGCTGCAGTCCTTGTTCTTCTGGATCGTCGTCCGGCCCATCGTCCTGATCGTGTTGGGCCTGAACGTGCGCCACCGCGAACGGTTGCCCGCCGGCGGTCCCGCCATCATGGTGGCCAATCACAACAGCCATCTCGACACGGTCGTGATGATGACCCTCTTTTCCACACGACTGCTCTCCCACCTGCGTCCCATCGCCGCCGCAGACTATTTTCTCCGGAATCGCCTCATCGCGTGGTTCGCCACCACCATCATCGGCATCATCCCCATCGAACGCACTGGTCAGGCGCCCGACGCCGATCCGTTCGCGCCCGTCCATGCCGCCCTCGAGGCCGGCGACATCGTGATCCTGTTCCCCGAGGGAACGCGCGGCGAGCCCGAACAGCTCGGCGTGTTCAAGAGCGGGATAGCGCATCTGGCCAAGCGCCACCCTGACGTGCCGGTGGTGCCGGTGTTCATGCACGGGCTCGGAAAGGCGCTCCCCAAGGGCTCGATCGTTCCGGTGCCGTTCTACTGTGACGTGTTCGTGGGGGAGCCGCTCTTCGGTTTGGAAGACCACAGAGAATTCATGGTGGGTCTGACGACGCGGATGCAGGCCATCGCCGGCGAGGGCAAGTTCGCGGTGTGGGATTGAAGGGGGACGGGTCGTCCCCCTTCGTGGTCTTCCCCTATAGCGGCCGATTCGGATTGGCGATGGTCCGCCACATGTGGGCCGACGGGCTGTTGTCAAAACCGAGCCCTTCGACCGGCTGCTTGAAGTGCCGGCCGATGATGTCGATGAAAGGCTCGATCGACACCTCCACCCCTTCCTCGAACGCGTACGTGTCATTCAACGTGATGAGGCGCGCGTCCATATACCACGGGTGGTCGCGCGCGAATTCGTAAGCCTGGCGAATGTAGGGTTCCGGTTCGGAATCCTCCCCGAACATCCGATTGTACATCTCGGGATACTCATACCCCACGGCATCGTCCGGATAGAACCGTAGGGGCGCGTGGTAGCGGATGCCCCAGCTCACGCGCTCGGGCACGTAGGGCTCCATGAGCTGCGCGCCCCACCAGCCGTGATCCACTTTGATGAGATTCAACACGACGTCGTGCAGCAGGCACGCGAGGACAGTCTGCTCGGGCTGGTCGGTCTTGAGCGCATGGGCGGCGCTCTGGAGCACGTGATTGGCCGGCGCGAAGCGTAGCCGGAAGAAGTCTTCGAGTGTGGGTTTGGCCGGCATGGGCTCGAAGATGCGATCGCTGGGCCGGAACAAATTCCCGACTCCGCGAGGGGCCTGTGGACCGTCCTGATCCCCATCGCCCGCAAGGACTGGCGCCACCGGGCTCACCACCTCGTCGAGTTTCTCCATCATGTAGTGCTCGAGGGCCTCGGCCTTGTCCTCAGGAGACAGCATGCCGACGGTTCCGACACCCAGTGTAGCGAGGAAAGCTCTGCGATCGACTTCCATGACGACCTCCTTGCGCGGCAATGGATTACCTTCTGATTAACCTTCGTCCTTCGGCACCACGCGCCCGACCACCACCGTCACATTGTCCGTCCCGCCGTCGTCCAGAGCATCTTGCACCAGATCCTCACATACCTGTTGGGCGGACGTCATGGTGCTGAGGCGCTCCTCGATCTGTGCGTCGGACACGTGCTTGGTGAGCCCGTCACTACACAACAGGCCGACGGTGTCCCACGCATTATCCATCCGACTCACGACCGGTGCCGTCTGCGAGCCCCCGATGGCACTCGAAAGCACATTCGCCCAGTGCGTGTTGTCCGCGTCCGACCGGGTGAGCACACCATCGTCGAGCAATTCCTGCGCCATCGTCTGGTCTCGTGAAATCTGGGTGAGCTTCCCGTCGTGGTAGACGTAGCACCGGCTGTCGCCGACTTGCAGCAGGTACGCATGCGGCCACACACCGATCCACACGGTGAGTGTGGTCGCCATCCCGCGCCGGCTGGGATGCTCCTCGGCTCGCTGCACGACACTCGCATGACATTGCATGGCCGCCTCTTCGAGTGCGTGGAAGAACGCGTCCTCGTCCCTGGCGTCCACGTTGTAGTAGCATCGCATACTGTGCGCCACATATTCGGCAATGACTTCGATCGCCAGACGGCTGGCCTCTTCACCACCCATGCCCCCTCCCACACCGTCCGCCACCATGGCGAGATATGCCAATCGTTCGCCTTCCAACGGGAGCTTGTCCACGTTCGGCAGGCTCGTGTGATGCACATGCATGAACTTCCGCAGGGAGCAGGTCATGAAGTGATCTTGATTGGTCTCGCGGACCTTGCCGGGATGGGTCAGCCCGTACGCGTCGATCTGCTGGTGCTCGGGGCGACGGTCCCGCGAATCGACAGGCGGAGTGATGTCAGACGATGTCATGGGTCGTCTCCTCCGGTGCCCTGCGGCCTGGGGTGTGGCAATCAACCGTGGCAGACGCTCGGGCCCTGATAGGAATAGTGCGACAGGGTACCGACGGTGGGAAGGGCTAGGGCAACGTTCCCTCCACGCGCTCGCCTTCCGTCCGCGCGACGAACGCCGCGCAGGTGAGGTCACCCGTGACGTTCACCGCAGTTCGGAACATGTCCAGTATGCGGTCGACCCCCGCCACGAGCGCGATGCCGGCTGCCGCGTTGCTGCCGAGACCCACGGCGTTCAACACGATGAGGGTCGTGATGAGTGAGCTCCCGGGAATCCCGACGCCGGCCACCGCGGCGGCGCTCGCGGTGACGAGGATGGTCAGTAACTCCTGGACACCGATGGTGTGACCGTACACCTGGAGGAGGAACACAGCCGTGGCACCCTTGTAGAGCGCCGAGCCATTCATGTTGAGCGTGGCGCCCAGGGGCACCACGAAGCTCGTGACACGGTTGGAGATCCCGAGCTTACGCTCGGCCACATCCATGCTTACCGCAAGGGTGGCATTCGATGACGCCGTGGAGAACGCGAGCAACGGCGCCTCGCCGATGGCACGGAAAAACGGCACGACGCCGACCCGGGCCAGGAACCGCAGCGCCAGCGTCAACGTCCCGGCCACGTGGATCGCACATCCGGCGACCACCACGAACGAATACAGCAGGAGTCGCTGCACGAGATCGAGCCCGAAGCGCGCCACCGTGGCCGCAATGAGCACGAAGACGGCATAGGGTGCCAGCTTCATGAACCACTGAATGATCACCATGGCCGTGTCGTTGATCGCTTGGAAGAACGCGATCACGACGCGACGCCGGTCCTCCGCAATCGTCCCCACCGCCGCGCCGAACAACACCGTGGCGATGATGAGCGGCAAGAGGTCCATCTCGGCGGCGGCGGCCACCGGATTGCGCGGAATCATCGCCACCAGCACGTCGAGCAGACCCCGCTCGGCAGCCGCCGCCGGTGCCACGGCGGCGACGTCGCCGCCGAACTCCAGCGCCAGGGCGTCTCGTGTCGCCGGGTCGAGGCCCGTGCCGGGGTGCAAGATCAACGCGAGGCCGACGCCGATCACGACGGCCACGCCCGTGGTAACCAGGAAATACGCCAGGGTTCTGGCGCCGATGCCCGCCAAGCTTCGCCCACCACCGACGGACGCCGTGGCTACCGTCAAACTGGCGACGACGAGGGGTATCACCACCATCGTGATGAGACTGATGAAACCTGTGCCGATGGGTTCCAAGGACGTCACGAACGAAATGAACGAATCCACGCCCGAGAGCCGCGCTGCACCCCCGAGCAGGACCCCGCCCAGGAGGCCGAGCAAAATCTTGCTGGACTGTCCCATGGTCAGCTCGGGAACCCTCCGTGCGCCCGCAGGTATGGAACGAGGCCGCCGGCCGTGAGAATGTCCAACGCGACACCCGCGATCTGGCGTCCCACCAGATCTGGATCGCTTCCCCGTTTGGCGACCCGGATGCGCCCGGCATCGATGACGATCACCAACGGCTCCATATCGGCAATGCCGTCCGTGTCACACTCCACAGGGATAAGTCCGTTGTTGACGGCATTGCGATAGTAGGTGCGGGCGAAGCTCTTGGCGAGGACCACCTCGATCCCCGCCGCCAACGGAACCGTGACCCCGACCTCCATCGCCGAGCCACAGCCGAAGTTGGTACCGGCGACGATCACGTCACCCCTCTTCACCGACGCGGCAAAACCCGGGTCGAATGTTTCGAACAAGAACGACTTGAGGTCACCGGGATCGAGTGTCTCCTTCTTGCGGGCGGACGTGATGATGTAGTCGGTGTTGATGTCGTTGCCGAACTTGCGAGCCCGTCCCTCGATCCGAATGGCCACTAGCCGGTCACCTCCCGCGGATCCACGATCCGACCGCGGACGGCGGCGGCGGCGCACGTGGCGGGCGACGCGAGAAAGATGGAGGCACTGGCGTTTCCCATCCGGGCCTTGAAATTGCGGTTGGCGGTCGAGACGACGTTCATGCCGTTCTCGGGAATCGGCCCGGACGTTCCGCAGCACGGGCCACAGCCAGGCGGGGTGATCACCGCACCCATCCGCACGAATCTCTCCATGGTGCCGTCACCCTCGAGCTCCCGGAGCACCTCACGGGACGCCGGCGTCACCACGAGTTGGACGTCCGGCGATATCCCGCCTCCGGCCTCCAACACCGCCAGCGCGTCGCGGAAATCACGCACACGGCCTCCCGTACACGTACCGAGGAACACCATGTGGACGGGGGTGTGCGGCGCATCGTGGACTGAGGTCACGTTGTCCGGCTCGTGGGGCAACGCGACGGCCGGCGTCAACGTCGAGAGATCGATGACGAGCTCGCCAGCGTAGGTCGCCTCCGCGTCGGGCACGACGGCAGCATACGGCCTGTCGGATCGCTCCGCGAGAAACGCTCGTGTCGTGTCGTCCGCCGGGAAGAGGGCCGCTTTGGCGCCGGATTCCACCGCCATGTTGCTCAAGACCAAACGGTCGTCCATCGGGAGCGCCGCACTTCCCGAGCCATGGAACTCGAGCGACTGGTATAACGCCCCGTCTGCGCCGAGTACCGCGAGCAACGCCAGCGCGATGTCCTTGGCGGCCACCCCGGCCGGCAACACCCCCGTGAGCACGACCTCGAGTGATTCGGGCACTCTCAGCCACACCTTGCCGGTGAGGAGCGCGGCCGCCAGGTCCGACGATCCGATTCCCGTGGCGAATGCGCCCAGCGCCCCACACATCACCGCATGGCTATCGGCGCCCACCACGAGGTCGCCGGGAACGACACGTCCCGACTCGGCCGCGATCTGGTGGCTGATGCCGCCTCCCGTCTCCGCCACCGCGCACCCGTGTCGTGCCGCGAATTCCCTTACGGTGTCATGAAAGGCCGCCGTCCGTGCCGTCAACGGCGGTGTGTAGTGATCGAGGGCAAAGAGCACGCGATCGGGAGCTGCCACCCGGGTCCCTCCCATTTGCTCGAAGTACTCGATGGCCATCGGCGTCGACGCGTCGGTGCCGAGCACCACATCTGCCTCGCACACGGCGACGTCGCCGGCCCGCACCGTGCGGCCCGCTTTGCGGGAGAGAATTTTCTCGCTGATCGTCTGGCGCGGCATAGCCGTGGACTACCCGCCACCAACCGGGACTGGAGTTTTCGCACGCAGGTCGGTCAACACGGCGTCCAGGGCCTCGAGGGTGCGGCGCACGTCGGCGAGCCGGATGTCTCCCATGTGTCCGAGACGAAACGCCGAGTCGCGATAAGGACCGAGGCCGGCGGCGATCAAGATGCCGCGTTCGCGCATGGCCTTTTTGATCGCCCGAGGATCGATCTCCGGCGGCACGGCGAGGACGGTGAGGGTGGGGGAGAACCTCCGCAAATCCGGACACTGCTGCGCGAGGCCCCGGGCGGCGGCCCAATCGGCAACGGCGCGCGCCATGGATTCATGCCGCATGAACACGTCGTCCAAACCCTCTGCAAGCACCGTGGCGAGTGCTTCCTGTGCTTGCAGCACCAGATGCACCGGCGCCGTTCCGGGCGTCTCGGCATCTGCCGCGTTCAGGGTCTCGCGGATGGCTTGAAAATTCCAATAGCTCCGCGGCAACGTCGCTCGCTCGGTGGCCTTCCACGCTCGATTACTCAGCGCTACGAACGAAAGGCCGGGACTGCACATCAGGCATTTTTGTGTGGCGGTGACGGCGACGTCGGCGTCCCATGCATCGAAGGCAAACGGTACGCCGCCGACCGCGCTGACGCCGTCGATCATGGCGAGGGCGTCGTGCTTGCGCGCGATCTCGCACACCATGGCGACATTGTTCAGCACGCCCGTGGCCGTGTCACAATGTGTGACGGCCACGGCGCTGATCTCGGGATGGTGCTCAAACGCCGCATGGATGTCGGCCGGGTCAACGCTCTGGCTCCACTCGATGCTGATTCGGTGCACGACCACCCCGTACGACTCTGCGATTGAGGCCCACATCGCGCCGAACTTGCCGTTGCAGCATGCCAGCAGTTCGTCGCCGGGTGAGAAGAGATTGCCGATGGCGGCTTCCATGGCGCCCCGTCCCGTACTGTGCACTGGGAGGACGTCGCCGTCCGTCCCGAACAGCAGGCGCATGCCGTCCAGCACGTCGATGAGGGCCTGGGAAAACTCGGGCGTGCGGTGGTGGATCATGGGCACGGCGCCGGCTCGCAGCACCCGGTCCGGTACTCGCGTGGGCCCGGGCGTCATGAGCAACACCGGCTCGGGCCGACGTTTTCTCACTCGATCACGCCCTTCGCGCGGAGCGCGTCATCGATGGCGGGCTTGAACACCACACCGCCGCGAATCTCCTTGATGCGCTCCTGTTCTCGTGCCACCAATTCGCCCACCCGTTGGAGGGTTTCAGCAGCATCACGTTGCGGGACGACCACCACCCCGTCTCCGTCGCCGACGATTATGTCGCCGGGATGCACTACCGCGCCGCCGCAGGCGATGTCGACGTTGATCTCGCCGGGGCCGTCCTTGTCACAACCGCCGGGACTCACCACGCGGCTGAACGCCGCAAAGCTCAGCTTCATGATGGCCGGCACGTCGCGAATGGCACCGTCCACCACGATGCCGCCGAGCTTGGCAGCCACCGCGGTGTGGCACATGAGTTCGCCGAATACCGAGCTGCTCACGTTGCCGTTCGTGTTGACGACGACGATGTCACCGGCCTCGGCAATCTCGAGGGCCTTGTGGACCATGAGGTTATCACCGGGGCGGCAGTTCACGGTCACCGCAACACCGCACAGCGAAAGTCCGCTCCGGGATTTGATGCCGGCGTCCATGAAGTTGAACCGGCCCATGGCATCGGCAAGATTCGACGACGCGGCGCCCTCGAACTGTTTCACGAGATCGGGATCGGGCCGGGGGAGATCGGTGCAGATGCGGAAACCGATCATCGAGGTTCGACCGCCCGATGATGGGTGGGCACTCACCGATGCAACGCCGCTGCCAGTCCAACCTGCTTATCCGCCACCGCTTGCTCCGGTGCCGTGTAGGCAGGTGTCCCCAGCGTGCTGCCGGCCGTCGTGATAGCCGCTTCGTCCCTCGCCGCGCCGGTCACCGCCTTGGCGATCCCAAAATCCGTCACTACGACGTGGCCACCCGAAAACAGCACGTTGTCCGGCTTGACGTCGCGGTGCACGACCCCCTTCCCATGGGCGTAGCTCAGCGCATCGGCGATTTCCCGCAGGATGTGGACGGCCTCCTCGATCGACAGCTCCCCCTCACGATTCAGTTTCTCGCGAAGCGAATGGCCCTCGATGTACGGCATGACGTAAAAGAGGAAACCGTCGGCCTCTCCCGAGTCGATCAGGGTCAGGATGTGGGGATGTTCGAGCTGGGCGCTGAGCCGGACCTCCTGGAGGAACCGCTCCGCCCCGAGCGCCCGGGCCAGGTCTGGCTTGAGCACCTTTACTGCCACGAGCCGGTCGTGGCGAAGGTCCCGGGCCACATAGACCGTGGCCATCCCCCCCGGCGCCGGCCTCACGCTCGATGCGGTAGCGGTCGGCCAGGGCAGCCTCGAGGCGCTCCAGTAGGTCGTTCATGGCACCAAAAGATGACGTCCCACGGCGACCAGCGCGAGATGCCGGAAAGTCCTCTTACCACACCCCCCGCCGGCGGATATTTTCCGCGATATTGGACTTTCGCTCTTTATGAGGCGCCGCGGCGCCGTTTCGTAGGAGGCTCACCATGAGAATCTCGAGAGTTGTTCTGTCCCTGGCGATGGGCGCCATCTGTGTGTTTGCCGTGAGCACGCCAGCCGCCGCGCAGGCGTCCCACACCCACATGGGCCACGTGGCCGACGGTTTTGGGGATACTCCCGACGGGGCCGGCCTGCTGCCCACGGCGGTAGCCGAGGCCGAGATCGCCGCTCAGCATGCGGGATTGGCCGCCGGGGCGGGCGATCTGGCGGGGATGAAGCGGCACATCGCCCACGTCCTGAACGCCATCGACCCCACGGTGGAGGCCTCCGGCCCCGGCAAGGGGTATGGGGTCCTGAAGGCCGCCAAGGGCGCCGCAACGCACATCCGGCTGGCGGCTGGAGCCGATGAGGCGTCCGACAACGTGAAGACCCATGCAAATCACGTGGGAACGGCCGCGGACAACGTGGCCAAGTGGGCGGAACGCGTCGTCGAGCTGGGCAACCAGATCAAGGCGACGGACGACGCGGCCGCGGCCGCGGAGATGGTGGCCGAGGTGCAGGAAATTACCCAGGCCATCCTGAGCGGCACGGACGCCAATGACGACGGCCGGACCTCCTGGGGCGAGAACGAAGGGGGACTCGAGCAGGCCACGTTCCACATGGACCTGATGAAACGCGGCGAGGGATGAACTGATTCGCTACCCGGCGACTCGCGAAATCAGATAGACGACCGTAGTTCCGGAGAGCGCCAGCAGTCCCACATAGGCCAGGATCAACATGCCCGCGCGAGGTTGCAGCTCGCGCGGCATGTCGTCCGATGTGATCACCCGGACGTTCAGGTATCCCAGAACGGGCGCCGTGGCAAACGTGAAGATCGTGGCGAAATCAATCATCGGCGTGAGGCTGCTGGTGAACAAACTCAGTCCTATCACGTTCAACACGCCGAACGCGATGACGGTCACCCAGTAGCTCCTCCCAATCGGGGCGTCGTGCCTCGGCTCCTCCCGGCCACCCAGGTTCTTCACGCAGCGGTCGATGGCACGCGGGAAACCGTCGATGACGATGAGGGTCGTCGAAAAGACCGTGGTGAGGACGGCCACCAACACCAACGGCCGCGTCGCCTCGCCGAAGGCGTTCGTGTACAGATCGACGAGCTGGCCGCTGAATACGGCTCCCGCCGCACTGAACTGTTCCCCCGATCCCTGAAGCACGGCCGCGCCCAGCAGCAGGAAGGCCAAGGCGAGGACGCCGGTGCCCACGTACCCGATCTTGAAATCCAGGCCGGCCAGTGCCACACTCGTACGACGCTTGTGCAGCCGTTCCTTCTCGAGCGTCCACAGCGAGCTCATCACCGACATCTCGATGGGAGCAGGCATGAAGCCCACGAGAGCGAGAAAGAACCCCAACGGCACCGCCGTCGCCGCACCGGGCCAGAGTGACAGGCTGGAGAAATCAGCTCGGGGCGCGGCGATCGCTGCCGCAATCAGCGTCGAGACCGCAAGGACAGCTACCACCAGCTTGATGGCATAATCCAGCCCGCGAAACCGCCCGACGGCCAGCCAAGTCGCGCATCCGGCATAGAGCAGGCCGCCGATCACCCACACGGGCGAATCGATCCCAAACGCCAGCTGGATCAAGTAGGCCATGAGCAGCAGGATGGCCACTTGGTGAATCACCCCGGTCACCAGCTGCATGAGGAAATAGAGCCAGAGCGCCCAGGAGCCGATGCGCCGGTACCCTTCCACCAGGCTCCGCCCCGTCGCCGCGGCGTATTGGGGTCCGAACGCGAAAAACGGATACTTGAGCACGAGGGCCAGTATGATGATGCCCGAGAGGCCGAACCCCGCCATGGCCCCCGCCCGGGTGGACTGTACCAGATGGGAGACCCCGATGGCCGCGGCGGCCCACATGAGACCCGGTCCGAATGCCTTCCAAAAGCCTGCCGGCAGCGTCATGATGTTCGTGCCTCGGGTGTGAGATCCGGGCGACTGACCCTGCGAAAGAACCTCGAGGGCCGGCATGAAGATATCCCGCGGATGAAGCTCTTCTCAAATCGCAGGCGGCCGGTCCACCTGGGGCTCTACCCGTTCGAGCGGCTGCCCCGGGCGCCGGAGCCGGTGCCTGCGATGATGGCCCTCACCCCCATACCAGGTGCCGATCCCCCCGCGCCGGGCTTGGCCTCCATCGCCCGGCGTTACCGCGACGCGTTTCTCGCCAGCGACACGATCCCGGTTGCCAAGGCGCAGGCACCGTACCCCCCAAGCGCGGTGGAATGCTCCCATGAGATCAAGGCGGCCTGCTATTTTCTCGACGCCTCGGCGGTGGGAGTGTGCGAGCTGCGCGGGACACCCGACTCGCCCGAGACCGGCGACGGCCAATTCGCCGTGGTCCTGCTGGTGGAGCACGGACGAGAGCCCGAGTCCTCCAATCTCGCGGCGGGCTGGGTGGCGGGCACGGCCGAGGCGTGCGGCGCGGTGCGTGGCGTGGAGATCGCCAACGTGGTGGCTGGCTACATCCGGCAGTGGGGCTGGAACGCGGACGTGCACGTGCAGGGCCCCTCGCCCATCGACCTCGCCGAGCTGGCCCGGTGCGCCGGAGTCCTCGAATTGAAAGACGGCGGCCCCATGGCACCGTTCATCGGCCGACGTTTCACCATCGCGGCAGTCGTGACCTCGTTGCCGTTGGAACCGGACCGCCCTCTGGCCCCTGGCGGATCGACGCTCCGCGGCGTCCTGCGCCTACGCCACTGGCTCGGCATCGACGCCGGCGAGTCGGGACTGGAACGGCGGCGCCTGCGGCGGCGGCCCGCGCACCTCGGGCGCTACCCCATGGAGAACATCCGCCGCCGCGACACACCGACCACGGTGATCTTCGACGACGAGATCCCCCGCGTCCCACAGCGGGCCCAGTTCTTCCGCCGGGCGGATCGCGGCGATCTCGGAGACAAGACCCAGCGCGAGCGACAGCGGTTCGCGTCCAAACATCCGTTTGCCTATGCGATGACGCCGCTCAGCGCGGCCATGACCCCGATGCAGGATGGCGAGGTGGCCGCCCCGACGTCGTCGCGTCCCGGTGATCCCATCGCCAATGCCCGGGCCGTCAAAGCACTCGCGTACTACTTGAACGCCGACATGGTCGGCATCTGCGAGACCAAGGCGTACGCGTGGTATTCCCACGACATGCAAGGCCGTCCCATCGCGCCTCACCACCGGTACGCGATCGTGATGCTCGTCGATCAGGGACACGACACGATGCAGGGAGCCAGCGGTGACGATTGGATCAGCGGCTCGCAATCCCTACGCGCCTACATGCGCGGTGCCGAGATCGCCGGCCTCATGGCTGCGCAGATTCGCAACCTGGGCTACTCGGCCCGGGCGCAAACGCACACCGACACGGAAGTGCTGCACCTCCCCCTGCTGCTGCTGGCCGGCCTGGGCGAACTGAGCCGCATTGGCGAACTCGTGCTCAATCCGTACTTGGGGGCCCGGTCCAAGTCCGTGGTGATCACAACGGACATGCCATTGGAGATCGATCGCCCCATTGACTTCGGATTGCAGGACACGTGTTCCAAGTGCCTCAAGTGCGCGCGGGAGTGTCCCTGCAACGCAATCTCGTACAAGAACAAGGTCATCTTCAACGGGTACGAGATGTGGAAGCCGGACGTGGAGCGTTGCACACGCTACCGTGTCACGAACCCCAAGGGTTCCTCATGCGGGCGTTGCATGAAGGTGTGCCCGTACACCAACGAAGGACTCCTGACCCATCGAGCGTTTCTGTGGGGGGCGGTGCACTTGCCGTTCACGCGGCGCTGGATCGCCCGCCTGGATGACATAATACGCCACGGCGCGCGGAATCCGCTCAAGAAATGGTGGAGCGATCTCGAGCGGCTGCCGGACGGGAGCGTGCAAGCCGCCAAGGGTGTCAACACCCGGGATTTGAGTCTCGACAAGCGCTCGTTGGTAGACACCCAGGACATCGCCTACTATCCGGCCAACGTCATGCCGACACCGGGGGATCTCGCATCACATCCCATCGACCGCGCCGCGGCGCTCGCCATGGAATGTGAGATGGAGTCCCCCGCCGACGCGCTCCTGCGGCGCGCCCGGGGCGAACCGCCCCCAGCACAGTACACGCCCGCACATGCGTCGCACGAGTAGCCGCGCAGGTAATCCCGGCATCCTCGGAAGCGCGGCCGAGATTATTCCTTGCGACGGCGCTTGTCGCGACAGGTCCTCCCAGCGGGCGGGCGGCGCGCATACCACCGACGGTGGCGCTTCAGGACCAGTCGGCAGCTCAGCGTCCAGCGGCGTGCCGAGCGACGCAGCGCGTTAGCGAATGACTGGTAGGAGATTGACGACTCCGGAATCCGTGGCGGTCACGTCGAGGAACGTGGCGTCGGCGTCGAACAACAGGTTGATCGCTTGGGACGTCTTGTCGATCGTGACCGCGAGATTGGTCAGGATGCCGGTTGAGTCCCCGGCCGGAATGTCGACCGTATAGGTGGAATCCACCTCGAAGGTGAACAGCACGCCCAGATCCACTTCCGCACCAAACGTGATCGTCGAACCGGACACCAGCAACCGCACGTTGCTATAGGATCCGGCTTCCACGTCGCCGGAAGTCAGTAACAGGGACGAGAGGTCTTCGGTCGGCAATCCCGCCAGGTCCACCATGACCGGGATCGTGAGACCGATTGGTACCCACGCGGCAGGGTCAGCTTCGTTGCCCACCTGATCGGCCGGAAGAAATTCGACCTCGCTCACGACGACGTTCAACCGTGCGACGGCGTTCCGGTCGACCGCCAGCGACGTATCGACGGCACCGGGCTCGGATGGTGGCGCGACCGTTTGCCGGAGTCGTATCTCCACCGTCGCCATCTCGCCAGGGGCCAGGCTGTCATTGCATGCTCCCACCAGGGCCGGTAGGAGGAGCGCGACGCACAGGGTACGGACTCGTGATTTCATGGGGCATCCTCGATGCGGGTGTCCGGCGACCCACCGTGTTCGAACCGGTGGCGCCATTCAGAATACGACACCAGGCATCGCTCGCCCGTGACAGTTCTCACAGCTCTCCCGTGGAGATGGTGTGATCTGCGTCACAGGTGGGAACCCACTACCAGATAACGACTTACCGACGGAGTCCAGCGCGCGAGAGGGACGATTCAGACAGCCTACGCGTCACTCGCAGGTTTCTCCCAAGGGGGACGGGAAGACACCCTTACCGTCGAGCGACGGCTCCCCCTAGGTCATGGGTTTTCTGTACCGCTGGAACCACTGAAGAACGTGGGCCACCTTGGACATCAGGTTGCTCGGCCGTGCGGCGATCCCATGTGATGCGTCGGGGATTCGCACCAGCGCCGCCTCGACGCGCTGCAGTTTGAGGGCCTGATAGTACTGCTCCGATTCCGAGATGGGTGTGCGATAGTCGGCCTCACCGGTGAGGAGCATCGTCGGGGTCGTGACGTTGCCGACGAGCGACAGCGGCGAGCGGGCCATGTAGTGATCCTGATTCTCCCATGGCACGCCGGGGAACCAGTATTTGACCCCGTACACGTACATGTCCGCCGTCAGCACCCAGCTGTACCAGTTGATGACCGGCTTGGCCACAACAGCAGCGGCAAACCGGTTGGTCTTACCGATGATCCAGCTGCTCAGCACGCCGCCGCCACTGCCGCCGGTCACGAACAAATTCGATTCATCGACATAGCCCCGGGCGATCACTGCATCCACGCCCGACATGAGATCGTCGTAATCCTCCCCGGGATAGTTGTGATGAATCAGATTGCCGAACTCTCCGCCGTAGCTGGTACTCCCGCGGGGGTTGATGTACAGCACGACGTACCCGGCCGCGGCATACAGTTGGAGCTCCGCGGCGAATCGATCGCCGTAGTTCGCGAACGGTCCCCCGTGAATCTCGAGAATGAGGGGATACTTCGTGTTGGGGTCGAATCCGGGCGGCTTGACGATCCAGCCCTGAATCCGGCGGCTGTCGAAGGACGACTCGTACCAGATCTCCTCGACGTCGCCGAGCTCCTTATGGGCGAAGAGATCGTCGTTGAGGGCGGTGAGCCGGGTGCCTGCGTCCGAACCGCGACTGCCCACCGCCAGGTCGGCAGGATGATCGGGACGTGAGTGGGTGTACGCAAAGCGGCCGTTCTGCGAGACCGAAAACTGACCACCGGCATACGGCCGCCCCAGCGACAGCCCACCGACATCGCGTACGTAGCCGGCGATCTCTCCGTTCAACGCCGCGTACCCGATGCTGGTATTGCCTTCGCTGTCGTATTGAAAAAAGACGCCCCGGCTGTCGGCGCTCCACACGGGCCCTGATACGTCCCGGTCGAGCGCCTCGGACAGCAAGCGCCGGTTGCTCCCATCCCGATCCGTCACGTACAGCTGCGTCACCTGATAACCCTGCTCACGGTCGTCGAACCCCAAGTAGGCGATGCTTCGTCCATCCGGGGACACGATCGGGCTGTTATCGGGCCCGCGCCGGTCGGTCAGCTGCCGGAGAGAGCCGTCGGCGACCGAGATCACGTACACCTCCGAGTCCAACGGATCGTACTGCCAATCCTCCCTGCGGTTTGCCGAGAACACCAACGATTCGCCGTCCGGTGTCCACGACGGGGTACCTCCGTGGTTGTACGCTCCGCTCGTGATCTGCCGCGGCGTGCCGCCTTCCGCGGGGAGCACGAAGAGATGGCTGTAGCCCGGCTCCACGAACCCGCGCTGACCATCCGCGCGGTACTGGACCTGATCGATAAACCGCGCCGGCTCGGCCCACTCGGCGCCCTCGGGTTTGGCCGGCAGCTTCACGAAAGGCGCGGGCGCCTCGGGGACGAGCATCGAGAACGCGATCCATCTCCCGTCGGGCGACCAGGTGAGGCCGCTCGGCGATTCGGTCACCTGGGTGAGCTTGGCGATCTGGCCGTTGTCCATCCAGCGCACGTAGAGTTGGCTCGACCCGTCGCTGGTGGACATGTAAAGCAGGCGGCGGCCATCGGGCGACCAACGGGGGGAGACATAGTTGTCGTTGCCGGTCGTGAGCGGCCGCAGATCCGAGCCGTCGTAGTTGACGACCCACAGGTTCGATCGCGGGCGGTCGGTCATGATGTCCATGAAGTTCCGCACAAACACGATCTGTGACCCGTCGGGAGAAATTTGAGGATCGGAGACGAACTCGAGCTGGAACACGTCTTCCAGGATGAACCGAGTGCTGCCCTGATCCTGTCGCATCGGAGCGGCGGCTGCCGGCAGCGTTCCCGTCAGGCACAGCGCGGCCAGAATACTCTTCATCGATCGCACGAAACACTCCTCTCGCATTACGTCGGAAATCCCAAACGTTTCGCCAACTCCGGATACCGAGGATCCGAGCGAAGGGGATCAAAAAAGGGATAGACGTTCAGATAATACATGAGCTGCCACGCGTCTGGCTGGTCGACCATCTTGTCGAGCCACTCGAACGCCAGGTCCGTTTCACCGAGCGCCGTGTATGAAGAGGCAATCCACGCCGCGCCCCCGCGCTGCTTCACGTCCCCGATGAGCTCCAGCGCCTTGTCGCGTTGCCCGGTCACGGCATAGGACTGGGCGAGCCCGGCCAGCACGTTGGGATTGTCCGGATTGAGCTCCGCCGCCCGTTGGCTGGAGCGGACGGCCTCATCGTGGCGGCCGAGCTGGGCGTAGACGATGCCGAACCACGCGTGCGTGCTGGCGAAGTCGGGTTCGAGCTCCAAGGCCGTGTGGAGCTGCCTGAGTGCCCGGTTGTATTTGCGGGCCATGAACAACACCACCGCCACCGTAACGCTGATGGCGTGGGACAGCGGATCGAGCTTCTCCGCCTTGCGGATCTCCCGGATCGCCTCTTCGAAGCGGCCCTGGGCGACCAGCATGGTCCCGTACCACTGGTGAGCCGTGGGATAGTTGGGGTTCAGCTCGATGGCCCGCTGGTACTCCCGCTCTTCCTCCTCCCAGCGCATTTCGTCCCGCAGCAACTGGGCCCGTGAGGCATGGGCCTCGGCCATCCCTTCATCCAGCGCGAGCGCCCTCTCCACGGCCTCCTTCGCTTTCTCGTGCGCCTCCGACCCATCCATGAAATGATACGCCGCCATCAACAGGTACGTATCGGCCAGCCCCGCGTAGGCGGGCGCGTAGTTGGGATCCCTTTCGATGGCGCGGAGATAATATTCTGTTGCTTGCCGCAGTCCCGCCTTGTCGCGCTGGTTCCAGAGGTACCGCCCCTTCAAGTAGAGCTGGTAGGCCTCGAGATTGTCCGTTGGCGGCTGGACGGGCCGGTCGCTCTTGCTGGCGGCGAACTTGACTTTGAGTTCACTGGCAATTTTCGCCGCGATTTCTTCCTGTATCGCGAACACGTCGTCCATTTCCCGATCGTACCGTTCGGACCACAAGTGATACCCGTCCGCCGCATTGATGAGCTGGGCGGTGATGCGGAGCTTGGACCCCGCCTTGCGGACACTCCCTTCCAACACGTTGGCGACGCGAAGCCTGGCACCGATCTCCGCCATGTCTTGCATCTTGTTCTTGAAGGCGAACGACGACGTCCGCGACGCCACGTGCAGGTCCGGCATCTGGGCCAGCGCGTTGATGATTTCTTCGGTAATGCCATCGCTGAAGTACTCGTTCTCCGGATCCGGACTCATGTTGGCGAACGGCAGTACCGCGATCGACTTCGCAGCCGGTGGTGCGATGGGTTCCGATGGGGTGAAGGCCTGCGGCACTGACACCGCGGACGGCTTCGTGAGAGCCTCCACGAACGCGGCGCCGGTGCCGTATCGGTCGCCGGGCTTGGTGGCGAGTACCTTCTCGAGCGCGAGTTGCACCTCGGGAGGAAAATCGTTGGGGGGCAGCGATGTCTCCTGATCCCGTTGCGAGAGCCGTAGCGCGATGAGCGCTTGCAAATTGGGGCCGACGAACAGTCGCTCGCCGGCCAGCATTTCGTAGAGGACACATCCCAAGCTGAAGAGGTCGCTTCTTCCGTCGATGTCCGTTGACCCCAGAATCTGTTCGGGACTCATGTAGGACGGCGTCCCCAGCAACGCACCTGTCTGGGTGATCGCGTCGTCACCCGGCGTGTTGAGGGCCTTGCCTATGCCGAAATCGGCTACCACCGCCGTGCCCTCGTGCACGAGAATGTTGTCCGGCTTAATGTCGCGGTGAATCACGCCGGCCCGGTGCGCATAGTCCAGCGCACTTGCGACGGCTCGAGTTATCTCGAGCGCTTCGTCCAGCGGCACACGTTGCTCCCGCATCAGGCGCGTGCCCAGTGACGCACCCTCCACGAACGGCATGACGAAGTACAGCCTGCCGTCGGCCTCGCCCGAGTCGTGCACCGGGAGAATGTGGGGATGGGTCAGTCCGGCCGCGAGTTTTATCTCGCGCAGAAACCGGTCCTTGCCGATGCCCTCGCCCACGTCGGGCCGCAGCACCTTGATGGCCACCTGGCGATCGTGCTTGATGTCGTGAGCCAGATAGACGTACGCCATGCCGCCCTGGCCGATCTCCCGCTCGACCTTGTACTGCGCGCTGAAATCGACGGTGTCGGTCACTCGCTACTCGCCCTTGGCTGCCTGCTCGAAAATGCGGCGCGCCCGAGCCGGATTGAAACTCCCGCACACGCAGAACCGAGCCAGGTAGCGGCTCGCTTCCTCCGGCGTTCTCCGGCCGGAGCGGACCCAATCGGTCATCTTCCGCGCGAACCCCGAAGCGATCATTCCATGTCCACACATCGTCGTCAACTGGAGGGTCGCGTCGTCGGGCAGCCGCTCCGTCTGGCCGCGGAACCCCAAGGAGTACTCGACGCTATGCCGTACGAGGCCGGCACCGTCACAACACTCGACCGCTTTGTCGGGGACCGATGCAATGTTCACCGACAGCCCGAGGTCGAGCTCCACCAATTCGGCCACGAGCCGCTGCACTGCCTCGGCGTTATCGAATACCGCCGACACGGTGGTGGGCCGATCCACTTCCGCGATCACACTCTGGGGATCGGCAGCGGAGTCTCGGCGCCAATGCACCATGGGGCTCAAAGCCCTCGACGATCGGTGCTGCGCGCCCTTGATCGAATTGCCCAGGTTGACCGGTCGGTATTTGAGGGCCGTACGCAGGAACTGTTTCAGTTTCGGCAGCGCATCGCGATCGTTGAATCCCCTCGCGGGCATCGCCGTCACAATGAAGTCCGAGGCCAGGTCTTCGTATCGACCATGCCGGTGCAGCGTGTGCGTCACGAGTTCTCCTCTACGCCGAGGGGACCGGCGCCGACTCGGCCCGTCCCAATCCCAGGTTGGTCTTGGCCCGCAGAGGCGCGAATCCGTTGTCGGCCAAGACTTGCTCGATATCGGCATGCCCCGTCTCGTCACAGCGCACGGAGATACCCAACGCCATGATCGTCGGAATCTCCGTCGCCACCCGCTTGAGCAATTCGAGGACCCGGAGGATGTCCGCCTCCGGGGTCGTGAACTCGACGATCACGGACATGACCTTCTCGTCCAGGATCTCCGGGTTGAGGCGCCCCTGGCCACCCTCGACCATCATGGCGGTCACCGGGTTCTTGCTTTCGAAGCTCACGCCCGCGGTTGCCAAGCTCTTCGTGACATGCTCCACATCGCGGAACCACACCCCGACACCCGGCCGGCCCAGTTCCACGGTGAGTCCCACCGCGCCCAACCCAAGCCGGTTGGTGACATCGTTGGTTTTGACTTCCTCGGTGCCGCGACCGTGGATACCCGTACTCTCGTGCGTCGCGGTCACATCGCTGAACGCCCGACGAACGGTGCGGGGCCACACCAGCTCATCCGGCGTGATCGCCGACGTGGGACACACGTCGGGTTCGGGATCGAAACGAAGGCGCACGAGTCCGAGCAAGCGCCGGATCGACCGCACGACAACCGGATTGAGATGCTCCATGCTCATGCCGCGAAAACAATTGTAACATTCGACACACTCGGTCGTGTTGACCACCGCCCGATTGGTGCCGCGGTCGATGTAGATCGCTCCCATCGGACACACCGCTACGCAGTTTCCGCACGCAACACACTTCTTGGGATCGATCTGCATGTCCTTGTCCTTATCGCGCCAACGCCAACGCGGCTTCGATCAACGCCCGGCCATCCGGGACCGCCGCCCCAAATTCCTCATACATGCTCTCACTCGCCCTGGCGAAGCTGGCGCGGTCCGCCTCGTTCACCACCATGCCCGACTCGCGCAACTGATCCAGGAATGCGGTATCCAAACGCTCGCCCGTGGCGAGAGCGAATTGCTGCGTCTCGCGGGCGGTCTCCTCGAGAATTGTCCGAACGCCTTCCGGCAGCGCGGCCCACGACTCGGCTCCCACGGTCACGTACGCCGGACTATACACGTGCCCGGTTAGTGACAGGAAGGTCTGGACTTCATCGAGCTTGGCCGTCACGACGTTGCTGAGCGGGTTCTCCTGTCCGTCCATGAGGCCGGTTTGCAACGCCAGGAACAGATCGGTAAAGGGCAACGGCGCGGGATTGGCCCCGAACCGGCGGAACAGCTTCAGCCGCCACGGACTGCTCGGCGTGCGCAGCTTGATCCCCTCGAGGTCGCGGGGTGTCACGATGGCGCGCGTATTGTTCGTGATGTGCCGGAACCCGTTTTCCCACAGCGCCAAGATCTCATACCCCGCCGCCTCAGCCCGGGGCGCCAGCGACGGCCAGAACACCTCATGCTCGATGCGAAGCATGTGCTCGCGATCCTGAACCAAATATGGCATCTCGAACAGCGCAAACTCGTCCACCACCGACTCCATCACCGTCGAGTTGAGCCCGATATCGACCGTCCCGAGTTTGAGCTTGCTCAGCACGACTTCATCGCTACCCAGCTGGGCCGACCCGTAGACCACCACCCGGGCGCGGCTCCCCAGGCGCTCGTTGGCGCGGCGGGCGAATTCCTCGGCGGAGAGGGCGATCAGCGACCGCGGGGACGCCGAATGGGCCAGCCTGATCTCCAGGCCGGCCGGTTCCCCTGCGCAGGCGGCCAGGGCCAAGAGCCCCCAGGCCAGGAGGCCTCCCCGCCGGGCGGGGACCCACTGCGCCCCTGTCACAAGCTCGATCATGGGACAAAGATACGGTCCGCCACGAGCCTCGGCGAGGCGCGCGTGGGGGTCAGAGTCCCAGCAAATTGGGGTGGATTCTCCGAAGGTCCTGCTGGTGGGCCCACAGGTCCAGGGCCATGAACCCGATGTCATCGACCAGCGGCACCGCCCTCCCGTCCTCTCGCAGATCTACCGACTTGCTGTAGCGACGGCATGCCTTGCACTCCTCGATCCGGATGTAGTCCGCGGTGTCCGCCACATGGTAGATCAACTTGTCGGGATCCTGCTCACCACAACTCGGGCACGTCGACCGAGCGAACGGCCACTCCGAGGCACAAAACGAACAGATGAGCGATCGCTGCCCCTTGGCCTCGGCCACATCGCGAATCGCGGCCACCTGAGGAGGCCGCTCGCAGCGGGGACAGTGGGACTGCCGCCAGTCGCCGATCGGTACGCCCGCACGGGCGGCGGCGGCTTCGGCGACGGGTTGGAGAAACGCCCGGGGGAAGAATTCAAGCTGCGGGAGCTCACACTCCAGGGTGGCCGCGAGCGCGGATGGATCGTTGCCGGTGACGAAATCCCGCAACAACCGAACCGTCTCGGTGTCGGTGGCATCCTGCAAACACGCGGCGGTCACCTCCAACCCGCTGGTAGCCACCGGCGCGACCTGTGCCAGAAAGTCACGGAACATGGGAAGCAATTCGGTAAACGGCAGTCGGCGGACGTCCGCGATTTACGCGCCGCCATCTACGCGGAGTTGCAACAAGGCGCCAACCCCTTCATGGTGCCGAGCACGGTGCGGGTACCGAAATACAAAGACTGGGCCATGTACGATCAGTGGCTCGAAATGAACGCATGGCGGCTGATGATGGATGACTGGATGGGTCCATACCCTTGGCGCCCCGAGCCGGCAAACAGGTGAATGATTAGAAACGGAAGTGCGAGAGAGGGACCTGGTCTCCCGTCCCTCTTTATCGCGGCCGGTCGCGAGACGCGGGTAGACTGAACGCGACCAGCTCCGCCGGATGGTCCCGGCCGCCCACCGGGACCACGATGTATTGCCGCCCGTCCACCGCATAGGTCATGGGAACCCCCGTCTGATGGGCTGGGAGCTCGATCTCGGCGAGGATTTTTCCGGTGCGTTTGTCATGCGCGCGGAACATACCCGTCGGCGAATCGCCGAACCCAGCACCGCCGTCGCCGGCAAAGAGCAGCGTCGCCGTCACCAGCAAGCCTGCGCGCGTCGGGTGCCCGGTGCGCGGGAGCTCGACCCCGGCCAACGCCGGATGGTCGCGCACCGACGCGGGCGTATCGCCGTTGGCCACCATCCACACGTGCTCGCCGGTGTTGAGATCGATGGCCGTGATCCGACCCCACGGTGGCTTGATCAACGGCAGACCTTGAGGGCCGCCGCGGCCCGTCGGCCGAAAATCCGGCCGGCCCTGGATGAAGTCCATGTTGGAACGCTCTGGATTGGCGACCAGGCCGAGGATGTTCGGATTCGTAGACGACGGGACATAGAGGATCCCCGTCCGGGGATCGAGGGCAGCGCCGGGCCAGTTGGCCCCTCCGAGAGAGCCCGGCAGGTTCAATGTGCCCTGCGTGCCCGCGGAGTCGATGAGAGACGGCGGATGGTACAGCGGACCGATGCGGTAGTGCGATGCGATCTCCACGGCTTGCGCATGCAGCTCGGGCGTGAAGTCGATGAGATCGTCGGTCGAGACGCCCTGGCGGTCGAAGGGCAATGGCCACGTGGGGTGCGGCTGCGTCCGGGCGGTGCGCTCGCCGGGCACATCACTGGCCGGAACCGGCCGCTCCTCGATTGGCCAGACCGGTTCGCCGGTCACCCGGTCGAACACGTACGTGAACCCTTGCTTGGTAACTTGGGCGACGGCTTTGATTGGACGCCCGTCCACCGTGATGTTGGCCAGGATGGGCGCCGCCGGAAGGTCATAATCCCAAATACCGTGATGCACCAGCTGGTAGTGCCACACCCGCTCGCCGGTGGTGGCATCCAGGCACACCAGACTGTTGGAGAACAAATTGTTGCCGGGTCGATGGCCGCCGTAGTAATCGCCGGTCCCCAACTCCGTCGGCAGATACACATATCCCAACTCGAGATCCGCCGAGAACGTCGTCCACACAGCCGCGTTCCCGGTATACCTCCAGGAATCTTCCCCCCAGGTCTCATGGCCGAATTCGCCTGGCTGGGGAATCGTGTGAAAGATCCACAGCCGCTCCCCCGTGCGCACGTCGTACCCGCGAATGTGGCCTGGCGGCATCTCTTTGGTAGGCGGGGCGTCGCCTTGGGGCAGCGCCGCCCCGACGACGATGACGTCTCCCACGATCATGGGCGGCGAACTCGAGCCAATCCGATCGTGGATGAGATCGACGGATCGATCCAAGCCCTGCTTCAGGTCGACAATGCCACCCGTACCAAAACGTGGATCGGGCACACCACTGGCCGCATCGAGCGAGACCATATGATAGCCGGGGGTGATCAAGACGATCCGCGCCTCCACCCCGTCGGACCAATACGCCACGCCTCGACCGGAATTACGCCGCGGGGCGTTGTCGCCCCGTTCGCCCTCGTCCAGCCGGTACATCCAGAGCGTCTCTCCCGTCGCGGCGTCGATCGCGACCGCCGCCCGGCGGTACCCCGCGGTCGCGTACAGCACACCGTTCACCATGATGGGCGTGCCGCGGTAGTTGGTTTCGGGTCGGGCGCCGAAGTTGTCGGTCTTCCAGCGCCAGACGATCTCCAGGTCGCCGACGTTGTCTCGATGGATCTGTTGGAGGGAGGAATACCGCGTGCTCGCCGCGTCTCCGGCGTAGTAGCGCCAAGCACCGTTCTCCGTGCCTTGCTGTGCGGCCGAGTCGGTCGTCCAACCGCATACCAGCAGCAAGGCGATCAACCGAGAACCATGTGTGTGCGCGTTCATTCTTTCTCCGCGGTATCAGGAACCCCATCCGAGTTGAAGACCAGACTGATGAGCGTCTGACCTCGCTTCACCGGAACCTTGCCCTGCGCTTGCAGTACCGTCACCGCACCGTTGCTGTTGACGACGAACAGGGGAAGCGCCTGCTCCCGATAGTGTTCCAGAAAATCCTCAAACCCAAACTCTTCGGTGAGGCCCGTGCGTTTCACCGTCGCGCCCTGCGCGAACCGCCGCGTGATCTCCGAACAGGTGGCCGCCGGGTCGAAGAGGCGACGGCCCTGCAGATGGCGCGGCATGTCGGCGAGCTTGCCGCCTTCTTCCGCCGACTCGGGTGGCAGTTGATACACGTTGGCCCGATCGAACACCTCACTCGCGTGCACGGTGGCCAGGGCGTTCACCTCGTCGTTGGAGGTGAGGGCCAGAAAGCGCCCGATCCCGTCCAGCTCGAGGTCTTCAAATGCGTACTCCGTGAGGATGTTCATGTAGTGCGCGTCGAGACCGCTCTGGCGGGCCTGCGCCACGTTCTTCCAGTTCCCATCGACGAGCTTCACCTCCACGCCCTCCTGCTGGAGCGCGTCGGCGACGGCGCGGACCCAGGCCGCAGCCCCCAACAGCAACAGGCCCTGCGGATTCGGCTTGGCCACGTCGAGCCACCGCGCAACACGGCCGGCGCCCAGCCCGTACAGCGCCACGGTGCCGATGATGACCATGAAGACCACCGACGCGAGCTTGTCGGCGCCGGGGTATCCCATCTCCATGAGCTCGAGGGAGAAAATCGAGGCCACCGCCGCCGCGACGATCCCGCGCGGTGCCATGAATCCGAGGAAGACCCGCTCCCGCCAGTTGAGCACTGTGCCCCACGTGGCCACAGCCACCGTCGCCGGCCGGACGATGAGCACCAGGCCGGCGACGAACGCCAGGGTGCCGAGGTCGGTGTAGGCCGGATCTTGCAGCGGGAGCCGCGCCGCCAAGATGATGAATAGGGCGGAGATGAGCAGCACCCGGAGATTCTCCTTGAACTCCACGATGTGCCGCACCGTGACGAGATTCTGGCTCGCCAGCGCGCTCCCCATCACCGTGACGGCCAACAACCCCGATTCCGACATTACCAAATCGGAGAGCGCGAATACCACCACCACGATGGCCAGCGTGACCGGGCTCTGCAAGAAGTCCGGAACCCAATATCTCTTGAGCAATACGACGACCAACGCTGCGCCCGCCAATCCCAGGGCGCCACCGGCCACCGACGCTTTGAGCACGCCGACGGCGGTCGCAACCACCCCGGACTCGGCCTCTCCGATCACGATGAAATTGAATACCAGCACGGCCAGGATCGCCCCGATGGGATCGTTGACTATGCCCTCCCACCGGATCGCGGAGCTCAGACGCGCCGTGGGACGAATCTGCCGCAGGAGAGGGATGATCACGGTGGGTCCCGTGACCACCAGGATCGCGCCCAGGAGAATCGACAGCAGCCAATCGAACCCGAGCAGGAGTCGGGCGAGGACGGTGGCCAGCACCCACGTCGTGACCACGCCGATGCTCGTCAGGTTGCGAACCACCTTGCCGATCTTGCGGAGTTCCTCGATGTCGAGGCTGAGCCCGCCCTCGAACAAGATGATGGCGACCGACAGCGACACGATGGGAAAGAGGGCCTCCCCAAGCAGTTGATCGGGATCGACCCACCCCGTGACGGCCCCTGCCACGAATCCCGCCAGGAGCAAGAGAAAAATGGACGGCAAGCGTATCCGCCACGACAGCCACTGCGCGGCAATTCCGATGACGATGATGCCTGCAAGACCGAGCAGCGGATGTTCCACTAATGCTGTCTGACCTCGGGTGAATGGACGAACACCAGGATGGCGTTCTGCGGCAGCGTCTCTCGGGAGAGCACGGCGACGTGGCCCGGGAGTCGTTCGGCATTGGCACGCCCCTCGAGCCACGGATCGATGGGACCGAGGTCGCTTGGGCTCTCGGGGTCCGCTTCCAGAGCCGGCAGGCGATAGTGCATCGGAATGAGCACCCGCGGCTCGAGGGCGATCAGATTCGCCTCGATCTCCTCCGCCGCAAGAATGTGATAGTCACCGTCGATGGGCATCATCAGCACATCCACGCGACCGAGCGCCGCCACGTTGGCCACGGTGAGCGGTCCGTTGTCGCCGAGATGAGCGATCCGGAGATCCGCCACCTCGAGCACCCACAACGTGTTGATCTGCCCGAACTCCATCCCATACGGATCTGCGTGCTTGCCGCGCACACCGTGGATGGCCACGTCCCCGACCAAATAGGAGCCGGGATCGCGGTACACGGGGACGTCCGGTTTCCACGGAAAAGGTCTCCTCATCCGATGGCCGGCGTCGTGATCGTAGTGGGGGTGGGTGATGAGAATCGCATCGGCCTCGAGGCTGTCGGGAAAGTCGTAGCCCAACCACACGCGGGACGCGAACGGATCGACGATCACCCGGGTGCCTCCCGGCGAGTGAATGCGGAAGGCTGCATGGCCGATGTACTCGATGGCCACCTCGCCGGCGGCCAGCCGCACGGTCCCCGTCGCGAGGTCGAAGCGGTCGCGGGCGTCCGTCTTCGGCAAGGGCGGACCACACGCCACGACTCCAGCGAGCACGGCCGCCACGACGATCCGGCAAACGAAGGGCGAACGGTGTTGTCTCATGGCATCTTCCGGGCCCGATCGAGGCCCGCCGGTTGGGGCGCATTAAGCATTAAGATGAGCCGGGGTGAGCCGCGGCGCGAGGGAATCTATCGACTGCGTTTCAGGATACGAGAAGCTCGCCGTCATACAGCTCCGCCAGCTTCTGCAGGGTGTCACGATAGTTGCCCGTCTCGTGCGCGACGTTCAGGGCGGCAACCATCTCGTGGGGGACGACCTCCGAGCCGGCGAAGGTGGTACCCAGCGACTGACCGCGGAGTTGGCGGGGCGGAATGCGCGCCACATGCCTCGACAGGGCCGGATGCGCCGCGGCCGCAACGCCCAGCCCCACCGCCCTGTCCAACGACAGACCCGCCTCGATACCCAAGGCAAGGGCCCGGAGGAGTCTGGCACGCACCAGAGCAGGACGATTCTGGAACCGCCGCGCGGCAGCGGCGAGCACGGTGCCGCCAAGAACCAACGCCGTGGCCAGACCGCCGGCAACCACGACGGCGTACCGCACGGTGTTGCCGAAGACCAAGAGAGGCAACGGTACAACGAAGATGGCGGCGATGCAGTTGATCATCGGGTAGGACATCTTCCGCTTGACCCACTGCATCTTCCGGTGCTCGGCTGCGAAATAGCCGCCCAGAAGCCGCAGGATCTCCTCGAGAGAGCCCGATTCCTCCCCCAACTTCAGTAGCGCCGCCTCGAACGGATCGAAGAGCTGCGGACGCTGGCCGTTGGCCTCGGCCAGCGTTTCCCGCCGTCCCGCACTTTGGAGCAAATGCAGGCGCGCGCACTCCACAGTGGGAGACCGTCGAAATTCCCCTGCAGTCTCGAAGACTTGTCGATGCGGCAACCCCGCCCGGTAGCCGGCGTGCCACATGCGATACCACTCCGCCTTGTGGCGCCCGACATCGAGCTCACGCCATGCGGCGAGAAGGGAGCGGCTCACGAGGCCGGAACTGCCGTGAGACGAAGGACGCCTACACGTGACGAACCCGAGCCCTCAGGGCTGGGAGCCGTGGTGATCCGCCTCGTCGTAGTGCCGGCGCAGGAGATCCTCGCCGAAGTCATCCGTCAGGTCTCGCCACACGCTGTGGACGTGGTTGGCATTGTTTTGGGTGTTGTCGTACTCGATCAAGAACGTCGGACCGTGAACTCGGTAGTAATGGCCCTCGCCGCGCGTGAAGCCGCCCGCCCACGCAAAGTACACGTTGCCCAGGCCCGCACCCATGATCTTTTGCATCTGCGCGTGAGCCGCATCGTGATCCAGGTTGTGGACGTATTCCTCGATGAGCCGCGTGAGGACGTGGCGTTGGGCATCCGTCATGTCGGAGGCCGCCAGTCCCTCGAAGCCCTCCAACATCACCCGGCGATCGTTGGACGTGATGATGTCTCTCGGCGCCTCCCTCGCGATGACCGCCCGGGGGCGCTGTGCGTCGTCGAGCATGCTCAGCAGGGCGCGCGCAATGTCTTCCTCCGCGCCCAAGACCCGCCAGCCATCGTTCGCACCCGACGGCACCCGGTGGGGGTTGGTTCCCATGAACGAAGGGGTCGCGACCACGACTTCGTTCGTGACGGACGTAAAGTTGAGCGACAGATGGTGGCCTTCGAAGCGCCAGCCCCATGCGGCGTCGCCCGCCGGCGTGCCGAATATCGAGACGTAATAGTCTTCCGGGTCGCGGCGCGCCGGGCGGTTCTCGATCACCCCGAGGATCCCCTCCAACTGCATTACCCCGATGGCTTTCAAATAGCCCTGAGAGCTCAAGATGGTCTGCAGCAGCGCATGGACCGCGCGGCGCTGCTCGGAGGTCATGTCCTTGAGCGGCAACCCCTTCCGAGACGCGGGCACGAACTGCCAGTTGAAGCGCTCCTCGTGCCCGAAGGGGAACGTGGCACGGGCGCGGGTTCCCGCATCCAGCAGATGTAGGAACGTGTCCGCTGCGGCAACCATCGCCTCGCCGGCAAATGGCGCCGAGGGAATCTGACTCGGGGTTCTCAGGACCACCGCCACCCCCACCGTTCCCAAAACCCCTGCGGCCATCCACAACGACGATCGCGTGTGCATCGTGACACCTCCGGACTCGAGAAGGGGAACCCGCACCGACCCGACGACCCGCCCCGCCAACCAGCGCTCTAAGATGACGCGCTCGCTGGCCCATGGCCAGTCACCGGCAGCCGCCTTAACTTCGGTATCAACCCTGCCGCCGGCCTCTGCGTAGCTCCTATTGCGTAGCTTCTACTAAGGAATACCGGCGACGACAGTCCTGGAAAATCCGGATTCGTCGGCCGGCTGCCGGCATCATCCCCTTCGAGGTGGATACCATGCACGCTACCCTTCGTCACGCCCCGCTCCTCTCCCGGCTGCTGGTCCTCATCGCCGTGGCCTCGCTGCCGACGGCGACGCTAAGGGCGCAGTCGAACATCACCAACCCGCTCCAGGAGTTCGGCTTCAACATCGGCGACGACTATCACCTCGCCAACTACACCCAGTTGGAGGCCTACTGGCGCACCCTCGAGCGTGAATCGCCACGCATGGTGCTCGAAGAGATCGGGCGAACAGCCGAGGGCCGACCGCATCTCATGGCCATCATCACGTCGCCCGAGAACCACCGGAACCTCGCCCGGTACAAGGAGATCTCCCGGCGGCTGGCCCTGGCCGAGGGATTGACCGAGCCCGAGGCGCGCGCCTTGGCGACGGAGGGCAAGGCGATCGTCTGGATCGACGGCGGGCTGCATGCCACGGAGGTTCTGGGCGCGCATCAGCTGATGGAGACAGTCTACCAGATGGTCAGCCGCACCGACCGCGAAACTTTGCGGTTCCTCGCCGACAACATCTTGCTGGCGGTACATGCCAATCCCGACGGCATGGAGCTCGTGTCCAATTGGTACATGCGTGAGCCGGAGCCGACCAATCGACGCCCGGGCGGCATCCCGCGCCTCTACCAGAAGTACATCGGGCACGACAACAACCGCGATTCTTACATGGTCACCCAGCCGGAAACGGAGAACATGTCACGGATCATGTACCGTGACTGGTACCCACAGATCATGTACAACCACCACCAGACCGGACCGGCAGGCACTGTCATGTTCGCGCCACCATTCCGCGATCCGTTCAACTACGTCTACGATCCGTTGATTCCGCTGGGAATCCAAGCGTTCGGCACCGCCATCCACACGCGCCTGGCCGCCGAGGGAAAACCCGGTACCACGATGCGATCGGGGGCCAGCTACTCCACCTGGTTCAACGGCAACGTGCGAACGACGGGATACTTTCACAACCAGATCGGCATGTTGACGGAAACCATCGGCAATCCGACCCCCGTGCGGGTCCCATTCTTGCCGAATCGACAACTGCCGAACGGCGATCAACCGTTTCCCATCGAGCCGCAGGAGTGGCATTTCCGGCAGTCGATCGATTACTCCATCACCGCGAACTGGGCTGTGATGGATCACGCCTCCCGGAACCGCGAAAACTTGCTCTACAATCGATACGTCATGGGACGGAATTCCATCGAGCGCGGTAGCCGCGATCACTGGACCATCCATCCCAAGATAATCGACGCGGTGAACGCGGCGGTGGCCGCTGATGCCTCCCAGGCCACGCAACCACAAGGGTTCGGCGGACGTTTTCGCGGCGTGCCCGACAGTTACTTCGCCATGCTCCGCGATCCCGCCGACCGGGACCCCCGAGGTTATATCCTGCCGTCGGACCAGCCCGACTTTCCCACCGCGGCGAAATTCATCAACACGCTGGTCAAGAACGGCGTAACGATCCACCAGGCCACCCGCGACTTTCAGGTTGCCGGCAAGGACTATCCGGCCGGGTCGTTCGTCGTGAAGACCGCGCAAGCGTTCCGTCCGCACGTGCTCGACATGTTCGAGCCACAAGACCATCCCAACGATTTCGCTTACGAAGGCGGCCCACCGATTCCGCCCTACGACAACGCCGGCTATACGTTGGCCTTCACGATGGGCATCGAGTTTGACCGGGTTCTGGAAGCGTTCGACGGACCTTTCGAGCGACTCGAAGGGCTCGCTGCGCCGCTCGCCGGAGAAATCTCCAATCCTGACGCGGCGGCAGGCTTTCTGTTGAGCCATGCCGTGAGTGATGCGTTCATCGCCACGAATCGCCTCATGGCCGGCGACCACGAGGTCTACTGGCTCACCGAGCCGCTGAGCGCGAACGGCACGACCTATCCCGCGGGAACGATCTACATCCCGGCCACCACGGCCACACGGAGCATGCTGGAGAGCATGGCGACGGAACTCGGACTCGACTTTCACGGAATACGCGTGGCGCCCTCCGGGAACGCCCTTCGCGTGCGCCCAGTCCGCATCGGGCTGTGGGATCAGTACGGTGGCTCCATGCCTTCTGGGTGGACGCGATGGCTGTTCGAGCAATTCGAGTTCCCGTTCGAGTTGGTGTTCCCGCAAGAGCTGGATCGGGGTAACCTGAACGACAAGTTCGATGTGCTCGTGTTCAACACCGGAGCGATTCCCGGCACCGGCGGGGGCCCGGGGTTTGGGCGTCGCGGTGGATTCGGTGGCGGGGGGCCGAGCCCCGAATCCATTCCGGAAGAATATCGCAGCTGGCTCGGCCGCGTCACGACGGCGGAAACCGTACCGCGGCTCCTCGAGTTCCTGCAGGCCGGCGGGACGATCCTCGCGATCGGGAGTTCTACCAGTCTCGCGCAACACGCCGGCTTGCCACTCACAAACCACCTCGTGGATGGGATGGGCAACCCGCTATCCCGCAACGACTACTACGTGCCCAGCTCCGTCCTGCAGGTGAAAGTCGACAATACGCGGCCGCTCGCCTACGGCGTCAAGGAGCGGCTCGACGTGTTCTTCAACAACAATCCGGTCCTCCGCCTCATGCCCGAAGCGCAGATGGCGGGCGTCAAGCCGGTGGCCTGGTTCGACACCAAGGAGCCGCTGCGGAGCGGGTGGGCCTGGGGACAGCATCATCTGGACGGAGGTCTCGCCGTCGCGGAGGCCAAGGTGGGCCGCGGCACGCTGTATCTCTTCGGCCCGCTGGTGCTGTTTCGGGGCCAGCCGCATGGAACGTTCAAACTATTGTTCAATGGAATCCATCTCGCCGGCACCACGCCTGTACGGATGGAAGAGCGGGCCACGGGAGGCGCCAACTAACCGCCGGCACACGGCGGCGGAACGGGTGGCCGAGACCCGCGCACATTTGGGTCCCGGCCTCCGAGCCGTATCCGAGCAGCTCACGGCCGTGAGCACTTACCTTCCGGTACGCCGCTTCCAAAAAACGTAGGCGGGAACTCCCAGTGCGATCAGCCCCGACCCGAGTAGCGCGTTGCCGGGATTCGAGACGATCGAACTCACCACCACGTAGCCGGCTGCGGCGACGAACAACGCCGGTACCCACGGATATCCCGGCGCCTTGAACCGCAGCTCGTCGGATCGCTTTCGAAACACAAAGACCGTAGCAGCGACGAGGCCAAAAAAGATCCAATCCCCAAACACCACATAATCGAGCAACTGGCCATAGGTACCACTCAAGGTCAACACGATGGCCCAGGTTCCCTGAAATACGATGGCGGCGGTGGGTGTGCGGAAACGGGGGTGGAGCTTGGCGACGCGTTGGAAGAACACGCCGTCGCGCGCCATGGCCTGATACACGCGCGGGGTGACCAGGATGACGAGGTTCAGAAATCCGAACGTCGACACGACAATACCCGCCGAAATGAATGCCGCTCCGCGAGGACCGAGAAGCAGCTCCATCACATCCGAGGCCGGGGCCTGGCTTGCGGCCAGTCCCTCCACCCCTAGAACGCCGACGTAGACCATGTTGACGAGGACGTACACCATCACCACCCCCAACACACCCAGCACCAGCGCGCGGGGCAACGTGCGCTCCGGCGCGATGATCTCCTCCGCCACGTAATTCGTCTGTTGCCATCCCCCGTACGAAAACAAAACCGGCAGGAGCGCAACACCAATGACCGCGGGGAGCGCGGCGAAACTCAAAGGGGCACCCACCGCGTCGGCAACCGCGAGCCCGCTGGCTTCGGGCCCCTCCATCACCAATCCCGCCACGATCAAGGTTCCTAACGCCACCAGCTTGAGTACGGTGAAGACGTTTTGGATCATGGCCCCGGGCCGCACGCCCAGGTAGTTCACGGCGGAGAGAGCGACGATCGCACCGATGGCGATGGGCACGACACACTCGTCGCCGGCACCCAGCAGCGCCGTCGCGTACCGGGCGAACGTGACACCCACCGCCGCAATCGCCCCGGTGGCGATCACCAGCAAGAGCGTCCATCCGTACAGAAAGGCCGGCAACGGTCCGAATCCGTCACGCAAGTAGACGTATCCGCCCCCAGCCTGCGGACGGTTGGCACCCAGTTCGGCGAAGCAAAACGCCCCCGCCAGGGCGATGCCCCCACCGATCACCCACACCCCCACGGTGAGGCCCGCACTGCCGACGCGTTGCGCGACGATAGAGGGATTGATGAAAATCCCGGCTCCAATGATCCCCCCCCATCACCAGCATCGTCCCGTCGAACAACCCCAGACGGCGATGATAGGTCGTGGAGGCCGCGCCGCCTGTCCGATCAGACTCGCTCACGTGTTGGATTCACGCTCCCACCCCCACCGGCCATTGGGGAGCGGGAGTACGGGGACAGGGCTAATGCGGTGCCTCCCCCTTTTGCACACGAACTCCCATGATCATGTATCCGGCCCACACGATCACCGGGAACGCGAAGGTTGCAAGGATCGTGGGAATGACGGCTCCCCACAGCAAGCCCCCGAGCCCCCCGAGCGCCGCCCGCAGACCTCCCCAGAGGGCCAGGTACAGGATGAAGGAATTGAACATGCCCATGACCTGACGAACCGGGCCGCCCCCAACCACTTCTACCGGCCATCCACCCAAGTACATGGCGATGAGTGTCCAGAACAAACAGATCGGCACCAACCATTCCATATTAGCCTCCGTATCTGGTGGCGGGTCATGAGCCCCCTCGACCCGATGGTGGTTGCTCGACAGAAATTGTAGCTTCAAGTACAGCCACCCGCCACGGAGGTCCTCCGATGAAAAACACCTGCTGGACAACGTCTTGCGCCATCGTCCTGGTGATGGTGCCGCGTGCGATCACCGCGCAGGAGCTCACTACCTACGTTCGATTCGACTACCAGAATCATATAGCGTACGGCATCCTGGAAGATGAGTCGATCCACGAGCTGGCCGGCGATCCCTTCGCCGCTCCGCGACGTACGGGACGGACGATCCGGCGATCCGACGTACGCCTGCTGGCCCCGTGCGAGCCATCGAAGGTGATAGCCGTTGGACTCAATTATCGCAGCCACCTCGGCGACCGGCCGGTCGCGGCCTACCCCGGGCTGTTCGCCAAGTACCCCACGTCGATCGTGGGCCCCGAGAGCAACATCGTCATCCCCGAGGGATCGCAAAACCTCCACTACGAAGGCGAGCTGGTGGTGGTGATCGGCAAGCGGGCGAGTAACGTGGCGGTGGAGGAGGCCCACGAGTACATCTTCGGGGTCACCGCGGGCAACGACGTGAGCGAGCGGGACTGGCAGCGGGATGATTTACAGTGGCTGCGCGCCAAGGCCTCCGACACCTTCGGACCGATCGGGCCGACCATCCTGACGGGAGCGAACTACGACGATCTGTTGGTGCAGACGCGTCTCAATGGCGAGGTTCGCCAATCGGAAAGCACCAAGGACTTGATATTCAGCATTGACGAGATCGTGAGCTATGTCAGCCGCTACGTCACCTTGATGCCGGGCGACGTCATATTCACCGGCACACCGGGCAGCACCGCGGCCATGCGTCCCGGCGACGTCGTCGAGGTGGAAGTCGCGGGGGTTGGTATTCTACGGAACACGGTGGTGGCGGCCGGTGGTTGAGGTAACGCAAAGAAGCCCGTGGTCGTGCAACTTCTGCGGACGGCGAAGAGTAAACTAGGTATGCAGGCCGTGCTCTCCTCCGCTCGACGCCCAGGCGTAATCAAACCCATCCTCTGCGTATCGAGTCTCCTCGCGATCGTGCTCGCGGCCAGCGGACCGGTCGAGGCCCAAAGCCGGGGTTGGGGCGGACGTCGTAACCGGACGCCCAAGTTTCCCGATCCCAATGTGGTGCTGGATGGCCGATTCGTATTCGCTCGCATTTACTACGAACGGGTGCGGCGGGAATGGTTGGGGCAGGGGTGGTTCACCGACTATCCCGGCTCGGACATCAACTTCATGAGCCGCTTCGAGGAGTTCACCGAGGTCGAGATCAGGCGAGACGAAGAAGGCCGTCCCGATCATGTGGTGGTCCGGCTCACCGGCGACGCTCTGTTCGACTACCCCTTCGTGTTCATGTCGGACGTGGGCACGGTCGGTTTCACCCCGCCCGAAGTCGAGAATCTCCGCAACTACCTGCTGCGCGGTGGGTTCCTGTGGGTGGACGATTTCTGGGGTAACCTCGCGTGGCAACAGTGGACCGAACAGATCACCCGCGTGCTGCCGCCCGGCGACTATCCGATTTTCGACATTCCGCTCGATCACCAGATCTTCCGCGTCCTCTACGACGTCAAGCGCGTGCCCCAGATTCCCTCGATCCAGTACTGGCGCACTTCGGGGGGATTCACGACATCCGAACGCGGCGCCGAGTCCGCCGAGCCCCACCTGCGGGGCATTGCCGACGAGTCCGGCCGGCTGATGGTGGTGATGTCACACAACACCGACATCGCCGACGGTTGGGAGCGGGAGAACGAAGAATGGGAATATTTTTACCAGTTTTCCGCCGAGGCCTACGCGCTGGGGATCAACATCATTCTCTACGCCATGACTCACTGAGGGCATGTACCGCGACCACGTTGCGCTGAAGCGACTGGTCGATGGTTGCGAGCGGTACCGCATCCGACAAGCGGTTCAACTCGACGGCTCGGTCGTAACCCAGATCAGACAACTTCCGTAGGACATCGCCAACACCATAGCCCCCGGCTCGCGCGCTTTCCGGATTGATCTCGAGCAAGATCAGTGGCCGGCGCGCCCCAATCATTCTCTCGGCGCCGCGGAGGAAGGCCAGCTCACTGCCCTCCACATCCAGCTTCAGGAACACGCGGCCGGGAAAACCGTGCCAATCCACGGCGTCGTCGAACAGTACCTGTCGCACCTGCGCGCTGGCGGCCGGCCCCGACCGATAGTCGCCGAATACACTGGCAGATCCCGACGCCACACTCGGCACGAACAGTTCTACCACCTGGTCCCGGTCGCCGCAGGCGACCTCGAGGACCTCGAATGGGGACGCCCCCGTTGCCGCCAGGGATCGCTCGACCAGCCGCGCGAGTCGGGCTTGGGGCTCGAAGGCCACGACGCGACCGCCAGGACCGGTGAGAGCCGCCGCAAATACGGCGTACCCACCGTGATTCGCCCCCACGTCGACGAACGTGTCGCCGGGGGAAATGCACCGGCGCAGGACCTCGTGTTCGGCGCCGCCGCCACCCACCTCATCGAGCACCCACCAGATCCGCGAGTCCAGGAGATCGAGGAACACGGTGGCCCCGCCGAGCCTTACCGACACCGTATCGGAGAGGCGCAACACCCGCGTCACCCGTGCCAGCATCCGGTGCAGGAACGACCCTCCCCGAACGATTCCACTCGCGCGGCTGCGCATCATCCGGCAGTACAATGCGAGAAACCGGAACCGCAAAGGAAATTGGCGGACGATCGCCCGGTCTTCAAACCAGGGTTTGGCGCCGTCGCTCACAGAAATCCTCAGTGACCACCGCGGTGCGATCCCACGTGTATTCCCGAATCACCGAGCGGGCTCGGGCTCCCACATCTCGCGCCATCAGCGGGTCGGCGAGACAGCGGTCCAACAGAGCGCGATAGGCATCGAGATCGCCAACGTCACAGAAGAAAGCGTCCCGTTCGTTTGTCGCAACGTCGGGCAAACCGCCTTCACCGAAGCCCACCACGCACAGGCCACACGCCATGGCCTCCTGCCACGCCTTGCCGAAGCCCTCGAAGAACGAGGGATGCAGCAGCAGATCGTGTTCCGCATAGATGCTGCGAAGCTGATCTCGTGGCGTCCAGGATCGCACGGAGAGCCGATCGCCGAAAGCGGGTTCGTATCGGCGCCTGACCTCCTCGACACTTGCCGGGTCGACGACGAGGGTGAGCCGCACGTCGGCATATCTGCGCGCGAACGGGGAAAGTACCGTTTCGAGCACCGTCGAGCCCTTGCCCGGCATGTAGTGACCCACGTAGAGGAGCCGGAGGCCGTCGTGCGGCGTCGGGGACGTGCGCGGCTGCCGAAGAAACGCTTCGTCCACCCCATACGGTGCGACGGTGACCTTGTCGTCGGCCACACCATAGGTCGCGCGCACGAACTCCGCACACCGTGACGACGGCGCGATCAATCCCTGGCATGCCGTCACGGTGCGGACGCATGCGCGGTGGATCGCGCGCTCGGCGGCGTATGACACAACCCGGCGCCACACCGGCGCCGGCGGATCCCATCGGAACCGCCGGTACGCCCGGTACAAGCGATCCTCCCAGCCATGAGTACGATTGAGAAACAACGTATGCGGATGGAGACGCGGGAGGCGCTCGTACATCAGATAGGCGTACGGCTGACTCGCCACGACCACATCGTACGACGCGCCATCCAGGCGGCGCGCCACCTGCCGCAGCTGTATGCGGGGCAGCTCGAGCACCACCGAGGCCGTGTGATGCGGGATCCGGCGGCGGGCCGTGGACCGCCATTCGTAGTCCACCCGGTGCCCCCGCATGGAAAGGGCATCGCCAATCGCGAGAACGGATCCGGCCGATCCGGAATCGGGTGCCGGCACGAAGTCCGAGACGAAAAGAAATTTCACTGGCCGGTGCCCGCAGTGGACGCGGTCGGAGCAAGCAGCGGCTCGAGATCACGCAGGTGTGCCTGCATGCTCCGCTCGCGCCCTCGCTCCCACGCCGCCTGCGCCAGCGCCGCATGGGTTTCCCAATCGGCAAGCACGCGAACCATGGCAGCGGCCAACCCGGCAGGCGTCGGGGGATCACCCGGCGCGAGGGCTCCGGTCACTCCGTCGATCAGCCAATCCGGAATGCCGCCCACGGCGAAGGCCACCGCGGGAAGCCCCACACACTGGGCTTCGATCCCCGCGAGTCCGAACGGCTCCGGCCACAGGCTCGGGACGGCCAGGAGGTCGCTGGAGCGCAGCAGTTCGTTTCGCCGACTCGAGCTCACCCAACCGGGGAATTCCGCGGCTAGACCATGGCGCACACAGGCTTCCTGGAGGCGCGCACGTTCCGGACCGTCCCCGAGCACCGTGAGGATGAGAGAACGGCCGAGCGTGCGGCTCGCCTCGTGCATCGCCTCGATGAGATAGTGTCCTCCCTTGAGCGCGGTGAGCCTGCCGACCAGCATCACGCGGTCCGTTCGTACGGAGACGGGAGGAGGTGCCGCGTCCGGCACGATCCCGGTCGGCGGCAGCGGCGCCAGATGCAGCCGAGCCCGCGCCACGCCGTGGCGCAGGTACTCGTCGAACATGTGCCGGCTGGCCACCAACACGGCATCGTACTGGTGTAGCAGCCGGAACCGACGCCGCTGCACGCGATAGTCCCGCAACATGCCACCGGGATCGAGCCCGCCACACCGCCGGGGATAGTGGAGGGCGAGACATCCCAGGCCAATCCGCCGGGAACACATCTGCACGTCCGGAAAGGCGTGGCGCTTGAAACCGGTCGCACATGTTCCGTAGTACGAATGTGCGAATAGCACGCAGCGGTGGCGCGCCAGGAGGGAAGTTTCCAGGCCCGGCGCCCTGAGCCCGTGCACGTAGACCACATCCGGACGCCACCGCTCCACGAGTCGAAGGGCCGTGGTTTCGCTCAGCTCCTCGACGTTCCATCGTTGGCCGATACCTGCTTCGCCGTCATCGATCGGGGGGGACCCGGTGGTGGCTCGAAGCTCACACAGGTGCGCGACATCGTGTCCACGCCCTCGCAGCGCGGAGATGAGGTCACGCTGGTAGGTCTCGGCGCCGCCGACCACTGATTGATGGGCGCCGGCGACGACGACGCGCATGGGTGTCGATGCAGCTCCGTGGGCCGACGTCACACCGGCCCGGCCATGTTCGGGTCGAACTGCGCGTAGATGTCCAGACAACGGCGCACAGTGGCCGGCCAGGTAAAGCGCTCGAGGACCCGGTCTCGTGCCGCCGCGCCCATGGTCCGGGCCTGCTCCGGATGGCCGGCCAACCACGTGAGTCTATCACCCAGCGCGCGTGGCTCGTTGGGCGGAACACAAAATCCCGTGACCTCGTCATCGACCACCTCAGGCAAGCTCGCCACATTGGTGCTGACCACGGGGACTCCACACGCCATCGCCTCCAATGCGGTTTGTCCGAGCAGCTCGGGAACTCTCGTTTCATGACCCGCCGCTGTGCGATACACGCTGGGGACCACGACACAAAGCGCGCTGCGATACGCCGCCACGAGATCCTCGTCCGAACAATCGTGCCGAAACGTGACCCGCTTGCCCGTGGCCAATGTCCTGAGCCGCGCGGCAAACGTCGGGTCGTACGGCTGGCCGATGATCTCCAAGGGCATGTCGGCGGGAAGGCCCTCGATGAGATAGTCGACCCCCTTGTGCGGTACGAGGCGGCCCACGTAGACGACCGGCCCGTCGACTGCACGACGCGGGCCTGGAGAGAATCGCTCGGTGTCCACGCCCCCGGAGATGACGTGTGACCATGGTTGGCCGGATTGGCCGAGAACCGTGCGGCTGTATTCACTGATGTGCAAGTGGGCGTGGAACCACCGATCGGTGGACATGTACGCCGATACGTCCCAGCCGCCGCCGCCCAAATCCGTCACGAACACATGGCGTCGGGTGATGCGACAAAACACCGCCGCCATACTGCTCGCGAGGACGTGCTGCTGATGGCAATGCACGGTCGTGGCTCGGCGGAGAGGTGTGAACATCCCGAGCGACACCGGGTTCGACGGCTGCCCTCCAACATGCCAGGGCGATCCCAGCACCGTGATATCCAGTTCCTCCACGCGTTCCCGGCTGGCTCGTGGACCAAACGTCACCAACTCGGTGGGTACCTCCCTGGCCATGTAGCGGGCGAGCTCCAGTACATAGCGCTCGGCGCCACCGAGCACCCCGCCGTCCGCCCGGAACAACGCGGGGACCACATGGACGACCTTGGTGCCGTTGGCCGACGCAGCCATCTCGTTACGAGCTCCACCGCGTCAGGAACGCCTTGAGCTTGGGATGCGCGTATATGCTCAGCGGAGGGTGCTGCAGCCTTCGCACCATTAGCAGCCCATAGGGTACCGCGACGGCCGCAGCGGCCACGACCAAGCTCGGAAGGGTTGGCGGAGTCCACTGGGTGGCGATGGCGATGGCGATCCCCACCACGAGCGCAAACCGCCAAAGCCATTGACCGTGGGCACCGACGAGACGCCCCACCGACACACCGATTTCGCGGCTGAGTCCAACGAGATTCGCCGGGAGGCCCACGAGCGCCACACCGAGAATCGCTCCGAGCGGCGCGCCGATCACGCCGACACGCGCCACCAGGACCAGCGACGTCCCGACCGTCACGACGCCGCTCGCCAGGGCCGTGAGCGCGAGGCGGCGCTCGTGGCCGAACGAGAACAACGACGTGGCGATCGTGAGATTCCAGTGCGAGAGCATCACCCGCCCCAGAATCAGCGCCGTGAGCACCAAACCGCCCCATTGTTCGGAGCCGACCCACCACCCGATGAAACCCTCATTTACGGCCAGCACGACGCACACCAGCACGCCGCCGAAGATGAGCATGGCCTCCGTCAACGCCGCGGACACCTGGATCGCCCGCTCCCGATTCTCGCCGGTCTTGATCTCACTCAATCCCGGCTCGGCGGCCTGCATCAAGAGCTGCGGCTGGTTCGCCAGCACAGCGGCCAGCTTTCCGGTGATGACGTAGGGGACGACCGCCGCCGGACCCCACATCGCACCGACGATGATGACGTCCGTGCTGCTGAAGAGCACGTGGGAGACCTGTGACACGCTGACCCAGGCACCGCGCTTGAGCATTCTCGCCGGAGAGCCGGTCTTGCTCTTGCTGATGGCTCTGGGAAGTGCCTGGGGAAACCGGCGCCGCAGGCGGATCCACGCCACCAGCGGGACCAGGCCTTGACCCACGACCCACCCGATGGCGAGACCATACAACCCGAACCCCGCCACGACCAGCGCGACCGCCACGGCCGTACCGGCGAGCCATGTGGCAGTGTGCGCCATTCCCAGGAATGCCAGGTCCTGGAGACCCCGCAGGGTCGCGTGGAGGATCCGCAGGGGAAAGAGCACCACGAAAGCGGCCAGCACCAACCCAAGAGGCGGCCGCAGCGCATCCCATGTCGCCGGCAGGTAGAACCAGAGCATCAGTCCCGCCAGGGCGACGATCGGCGTTTGCCACAGCACCAATCTCGCCGTTCGGCCGACGATCGCGGGGAGATCGGTGGCGGCTGCCACGCCGCCGGCCCGGCCCGTAGCATATGCCGTCTCCCTCGGAAGGAGGGCCACGACCCCCAGATCAAGCAGTGCCAGGTATCCCAGCAGCTGGGCCACGAGAAGCCACAGACCATACTCGTGCTCGCCAAGCCGGGTCAGCAGGAACGCGGTCAGCCACAGGCCGACGACCGTGGCGATGGTTTGGTGGGCGTAGCCGGAGGCGAGGCCTCCGAAGAAGCGCCTCGTGCGGCTCAACGGACGAAGCTGGCGGCGGTTGGGCGTGGTGGGTGGTCAGGCATGACGCCCCAAGATGCAACTTCCGGTGCCAGGATTCCACCCAGCGGGCGGACGACTAGTTCCTGAAGAGACTCTTGGCGATCATCATGTGCACACCGACGTTGCCGTCTACCAACTCCGTGATCCGCAGGTCGGCCGCGATGCTGGCCAGGGAGTACGCGTCCCCGCGCTCCAGATGGTGCTCCTCCATCAAGAAGTCGATCATCTCCTGCACGGCGATCTGGGTGGCCTTGATGAGGTCGCGGTCCATGCCCATGACGATGAAGTGCGTGGACGTTTCGGCACGCGGCCAATTCAGGTGCCGGTCTTTGTGAACGTAAAACTGCAGACGTCCGAGTAGCGACGTCTCTATCGCGGTTTGATTCACCTCGCCGTCTCCCTGGGCTGCGTGACCGTCCCCCACCTGGAACAGCGCTCCCTTTGCATGCACCGGGATGTAGAGCGTGGTCCCCGCCACCAACTCCCTGTTGTCCATATTACCGGCGTGAATCCAGGGTGGATTGCTGCTGATACGGCCCGACGAGGGCGGCGGTGCGACGCCCATGCTCCCGAAGAAGGGCCGTAAGGGAATCTCGATGCCGTCACTGAACGGTGCGACCATGCGCTCTGTATCGAACCGGAAAATCCTGGTCCGCCGCTCGCCGCAGTTGGCGCGCAGGAATCCGCTGCAACCGTTGTATCCGTAAGAAATCGCCAGGTCGATCGAGAGGATGCGTACCTCCAACACGTCGCCGGGCTCGGCTTCTTCGATGTAGATCGGCCCAGTCAAAATGTGTCCGCCCGGGCCGCGGTCGGTTACCTGCTCGTAGATGTCCCGCAATTCCTGCTGAATCTCCTCCGGTGGCACGCCCACGCTCTCGAGGCGACGCGGGCTGTTGGTGATCATGGTCATCACATCGACGACGTCGCCCGAGGCGATGCGGAGGGCAGGCGCCTTCGTGGCCACGTAGTACCCCCACGCCACCGTCTCCGGAGTGGCCCGCAACTCGTGCACCCGCTGCGCCCGCAAAGGATGACCCGCCGCCAACGGCAATGCCGCCAGGGCGCACGCAAACGACCGTACAGGGAGTCGATTCATGGTTTCGCCTAGTGAGTACGTGGGGTGGGCCGGGCTCGGTGTCTTCTGTGTCCTTCGTGACTCATTGCTTCCTCACTGGAGTCCGATCCCGATCGCGATCAGGATCGCCACGGAGCCGAGCGCGACCAGCAAGAGATACAGGGGAAAGGCGAACTTCATCCACCGCTCGTAGCGGACCCCACCCGCGGCGAGGATGGCCATCAGCGCGCCATTGGTCGGTGTCAGCAGGTCGCACAGTCCGGCGCCATACTGATAGGCGAGCACGGTCACCTGGCGGGACATTCCCAACAGGTCCGAGAGCGGCACGAGGACGGGCATGGTCAGCACCGCATGCCCGCTCACGCTGGGGACCGGCACGTGCACACCCGCATGCACTACCACCATGCCCAGGGCGGACAACGCAACGGGAAGATGCTCGATGGGCGTGAACACGCCGTGGACGATGGTATCGACGATGCTCCCCTGATCGAGAACCAGGTAGATGGCCCGGGCGAAGCCGATCAGCAGCGCCGCGTAGGCCATGGACCGAAAACCCTTGACGTACGCTTCCGCGGTGCCGGTGACGCCCAGCCTCCCGACGAGACCCGCCAGGATGCCCGTGATGAAGAACAGCGCCGACATCTGATCGAAACCCCATCCGAGTCGCAGAACGCCGAAGACGAGCATCGCGAACGTCAGCAACACGAGGCCGATCACGATCCCACTGCGCGGTCCCGCCGGTTCCGCGGTGTCGAGCGCCCAGGCCTCCGGCGCCGTCCGGGATCGTTTGGCATGGCGCATGGTTCCCGCAATCCAAAGACCGAGCGCGATCACGAGAAAGCTCGTGCGGAACAAGCCGCCCGAAAGCAGTGGGAGCCCCGCGAGTTTCTGGGCGATGCCGACCTGAAAGGGATTGATGGGACTGAATGCCGATCCCACGAACGCGGCACCGGCACTCATGGACACGGCCGTCAAGGCATCGAATCCCAACCGCCGGGTGAGCACGAGCAAGACGGGGATCAGCGCGATGATTTCTTCCTGCATGTTTTCCAGCGCACCACCGGTGGCGAATACGACACTCACCAGAGGAATCACGAGTAACTCGCGCTGGTCGAGGCGCTGGACGAGCCAGCCCACCGATTGTCGCAGCGCCCCTGTCTCATCCACCACGGTAAAGGCACCACCGATGAGAAACACGAGGAAGATCACCGAAGCCGCGTCCGCGAGCCCCAAGGGAATGGCGACCACGGCATCGAACAGGTTCACGGGAGACGGCTCGACCGCTTCGTAGGTCCCCGCCACCACGACATTCCGGCCTGTCACCGGATCGTCCGTCCGTTCGTATCGACCCGCCGGCAGCACGTAGCTCAGCGCCGCCGCCAGCAGGATGCAGCCGAACATCAGCGCTAGGGGATGCGGAACCCGCAGCTTGGGCATTGTCACCTCTCCCTGGGACCGCAGGGTAAGATACGTCTCCGAGGACGAACCGCGAGTCGGGACCCGACAGTCTGCGGTCGCATTGGGGCCGGTCAGCATCCCTCTCTGTCCAATGCCACCACACCCGATTCTTGTAGGCGCCGTCGCGAAAGTCCTAGCCGGCATCGTCGGAGCGTGACCGATGTCACCACCCTCTACCCGGGTGACCACTGTCACGGCACCATCACTTAAAAAACCACACATTCGGGAACTCGTCGGAGAATCACAGGAATCGTCGCATGAATGCAGAATCAAACCTCCGGGACACGAATCCCCCACCGCAGACGCCACCCCCGTGCACGCATTGCGGGCGGGCGATCCAGGCGCCGTATTACGTCGCGAACGACGCAGTCATATGCGCGACCTGCCGACCGGAAGTGGCCCGGCAATTGACGGGGGGATCATCGGCCGGTCGCTTCGTGCGCGCACTCGCGTTCGGCCTGCTCGCTGCTGGTGTCGGCGCGACGCTCTACTTTGTCATTCTGGCTTTGACGGGATACGAGATCGGTCTCGTGGCGATCATCGTGGGGTTGATCGTAGGAAAGGCGGTGCACGCGGGATCCCGCAGGCGTGGCGGCCTGGGATATCAGGCACTCGCCGTCGCCCTGACCTACAGCGCCATCGTCGTCACGTACATCCCGTTTATCTTGAGCGCCGCGGAAGATCAGTGGGCCGTGGAAGAATTCGCGAATGGAGATGCGGCCGAGCCGGTGATGACCGGGGGCGCGATCAAGACCAGCCTCTCCGAAATGCAACCGAAGGTCGCCGCGGTCCAAGCATCGGTCGTCAAGGTCGAGCCGGAACCGATCGGGGCCGGAGAACTGGCACTGGGGATAGGTTTCCTGTTCGTGTTCGCCGCCGCCGCTCCGGTCCTGGCCGGGGTGGAGAACATCATGGGCCTGTTGATCATCGGGTTTGCGCTCCATCAGGCCTGGACGATGAACAAACGGACCGATCACACCGTTCAGGGGCCGTTCCCGCTCTCCGGGGAAAACGCCGCGTAGCGCCAAAACTCCGAGTCGCTCCACGAACAGCCGCGCGCGTTTTCTCGCCCGCGGTTGTTACTCGTTGGCAACCAAGGGAACGCGAAAGCGATCTCCGAACGGTGGCGTGTACGCTACACCGAGCCTGTCGTAGACCGCCGAGGGAATGCCGAGGTCGGCGAGCACCAGATCTCCCGTTCGCTCGGGAAGCAGACCCACCTTGGGGAGCGCCAGCGTCATCGTGGCACACGCCCTTGCGAAGGCCCCCGGCGATTCACCGGTGGTCGCATCGACTCCCGACGGCACATCGAGCGACAGAATCGGCGCCCCCGCATCGTTGGCCCAGGCGATCAGATCGCGCGCGCGTCCCGCGGGAGCGCTACGTAGGCTGTATCCTATGAGGGCGTCGATGACGATATCCGCCCGCAACGACGCCAGGGCGTCTGCGCTCACTTCGGATCCGGGGGTCGACTGGAAGATCTCGTACTGGAACCGGGGTACTTCGCCGAGACCGGTGCGATCGGCCAGCACCAGACGCACGCGGGCGGCCCTGTTGGCGAGGTGGCGCGCCGCACAGATGCCGCCGCCGCCGTTCCCCCCCCGCCCGGCCAGCACGACGATCTCGGCGTGAGGCCAATCCGCACCGAGCATCTCGATGCACTGCAGGGCCAGATTGCAGCCCGCGTTTTCCATCATCTGAACGAGATTCGGACCCGTTTCTTCGGTGGCGATGCGATCCACCTCGCGCATCTGCGCCGTGGAGACCGCCGGCACCTGGATCCCGCTCTCCGTGTGGAAAGAACTCGGCATGGCACCCGTCGACCCGGTCCGGCGTCAACCGTCTTCGTGGGGATGCGCCATTCGTCGCGGATCGACCGTCGCATCGAACTCCTCTTCAGAGAGGTAGCCGAGGGCGATGGCCGCCGTTTTCAGGGTCGTACCGTCCTTGTCGGCTTTCTTGGCAATCTCAGCCGCCTTGTCGTAGCCGATCTTCGGCGCGAGAGCCGTCACCAGCATCAAAGAGTTGCCAACGTGCTCCGCAATGCGCTCCAGGTTGGCCTGCAATCCCTCCACGAGGAAGCGACGGAAATCGATACACGCGTCGCTCAGCAACGTCACGGAGTGAATCAGATTGTAGACCATGACGGGCTTGAACACATTCAACTCGAAGTTGCCCTGGGAGCCGGCGAACCCTATCGCCACATCGTTGCCCATGACCTGCACTGTTACCATGGTCATGGCTTCACACTGCGTCGGGTTGACCTTCCCGGGCATGATCGAGGAGCCGGGCTCATTCGCCGGAAGAATCAACTCCCCTAACCCTGCCCGTGGGCCGGACCCCGCCCATCGGATATCGTTGGCGATCTTCATCAACGAACATGCCAGCACGCGCAACACTCCGGACGCCATCACCATCGCGTCGTGTGCCGCGAGGGCCGCAAACTTGTTTGGCGCCGGCACAAAGGGGTGTCCCGTCAGCTCCGCTATGTGGGCGGCACACCGATCGGCGAATTCGGCCGGCGCGTTGAGACCGGTGCCCACCGCGGTGCCCCCGATGGCCACCTCGTAGAGCTGGGGCAATACGCTCTCGAGCCGCTCGAGATCGGCGTCGAGCTGGGCGACAAAGCCGGAGAATTCCTGGCCCAATGTCAGGGGCACCGCATCCTGCAGATGAGTGCGACCGATTTTCACGATGCCGCCGAACTTCTCTTGCTTCCGTGCCAGGGCATCCCGCAGCCCAGCAACGGCGGGAATCAGTCGTTCCTTTATGATGGTGGCCGAGGCGATGTGCATCGCGGTGGGAAAAGTGTCGTTCGAGGACTGGGATCTGTTGACATGATCGTTGGGATGGATGGGATCCTTGCTTCCCACCGTGCCGCCCGACATCTCAATGGCCCGATTCGCGATCACCTCGTTGGCGTTCATGTTGCTTTGGGTCCCGCTGCCGGTCTGCCAGACGTGCAAGGGGAATTCATCGTCCAGCTTGCCGGCGATCACCTCATCGGCCGCTTGCACGATCAACGCTGTACGTTTTTCGTCGAGCTCGCCACATTCCCGGTTGGTGAGGGCGGCCGCCTTTTTGAGCACGCCGAACGCGCGGACGACCCCGAGCGGGATGATGTCGTCGCCGATAGAGAAGTGGATGAGGGACCGGGCGGTCTGGGCTCCCCAATACCGATCGGCCGGTACCTCGATCTCGCCCATGCTGTCTGTTTCCACCCTGGTGTTCTTGCCCTTTGCTGCCATGCGTCGGTATTCCTCGAAGCTGGGGCTTCTGCCGCAGTCAAAAGATACTTGATCTCTTGCCTCGAGGGGGTGGCGGGTCAGCTCGGGCGGTCGCGATGCTCCTGAGCCGTGCAGCGGTCTTGCACGACCAAGATGCCCGCCTCGGCGAGCTGTCTGGCCGCCTCGTCGTTGCGGATGCCCAATTGAAACCACACCGCCCTGGGGGCCTTGGCAATGAGATCCGGCACGTGCGGCGGGATGTCCTGCGGCTTGCGGAAGACGTTCACCAGGTCGACCGGACCCGGCACGTCCACGAGCCTGCGATAGATCGGCCGCCCGAGGATGGTGATCACGTCGGGGTAGTACACGGGGACCGGGATGATCTCGTAACCCTTTTCTTGGAGAAACCGTGGCACGCTGAAGGCGGGCTTGTGGCTCCGCGACTCGGGTTTGATCCCCAGCACCGCGATGCGGCGGCTCGAGGCCAACAAGTCTCTCACCGCGCGGTCGTCCTCGACGAGCTGTGCCCTCCAATCGTCCATGCGGTGAGTACGCGGAATCTTTGGTAGGCCTGCCGGGCCGTCAAAACACCGGTCCGGGTTGTCCGATCACCCACAACTCCCGCTGCGGGCCGGCCATGAACCGCACGCCGTCCCCGCTGACCCACGCATCCTCTTCGCGAGCCATGCGCACGCGCTGGCCACCCCACTCCGGCACGGCCGCGGTGACGCTGTACTCGATGGACCAAAACTCCGTGAGGCGTACGGGCTGTCTGGGATGATCGCCGTACCGCTCGGGCCAATCGAAGATCGCCCACGCCCCGGCGCCGTGGACCCAATTCCCCTGCACGTGCGAATATGTGCTGTTCTCGATGCCTTCGGCCCGCCCACGCTCCTCGGCGATCGCCTTGACGTCCCGGCCGAGGGTGCCGGGTTCCAGCGCTTCAGCGATGATCTCGCCATGCCGCACCGATTGGGCAAACGCCGCTCGGAGTCCCGCCGGCGGTTCGGTTTCGCCGGGACGCAACACGTACGCCAATTTCTGCTGGTCGGTGACGATACCCATCAAGCGCACGCCGAAATCGACGTGCAGCAGATCGCCGGGCAGGATGACGGGATTGTCGACCTCGTTGAGGCTTCCCTCCACGCCCTGCCGCTGGATGTCGAAACTGGCGGGGAAATTGAACTCCAGGTCCTGGGCCATCCATTCGTCTTTGACCCACCAATAGAGATCCATCAAGGTGGTCTTGCCCGGGGAGATGACTTCATTCGACAAGGCGCGACGCAGGATGTGAAACGTGCGCCACGACGCCTCTTGCGCGATCTCCAGTTCGGCAGGAGTCCGCCGGCTCACGTAATCGATGAAAAGGGGTTCGGACGAAACGAACCGGCCGACGTACTCGGATCCCACCGCGTCCTCGAGATATCGCCTGAGTTCGACGGTCAACCCGTCGGCCATGGAAACCGTCCGTGACTGATTGATGGCGATGGTCTGCGGATCCCGTTCGTGTACGAACGCCCGGAGCGACGGGGCGAGGCCTTCCTCGCCGTACCCTTCGATCCGGTTGAAGAACCTTCGCATGTGCCCGCTCTGATGAGTGCCGAAGATGGCCGACGCGAGTGGGCGATCCTCTCCTGGGTCGTAGAAAATGTAAGCGTTGCGATGCCCGTACCAACCCGAGATGCCGTAGCCGCCGAACAGCTCCAGCGCCGGATCCGGACTATTCTCCCGGCTCATGATGATCCACATGTCCACGCCGTGCTGCCGCATCAACGGTTGCAGATGCCGCTGCATTTTCTCGGCCTTGACCTCCCACTCGCGCATATCACGCATCTGCGACTGCCGCACCTGCCCCGACACCGGAGACGCCAGGACGGCAACGCCGAGTGCGCCAACAAGCGAAAACCGGTGATTCATGGTGAGCCCCGCGAAGAGAGTGTCAACACTCGGAGAATCAATCGTCGCCGGTCCCGTATGTGGGAACCGATTTGCCGGCCATGCCTAGCAACTCCGCATGCTGTTCGCGAACTTTATCCATGGCATGATCGACCAGCTTCTGGGCGGTGTCCTTGTCCCGACTGCCATCGAGGAACTCGGAATAATCCAAGGGAGCGCCATAGTACACGTAGAGGCGTTTGAAGAACCGCGGCCACCGCGAACCGATGGGCAACACCTCCTGCATTCCTTCGATCGCCACCGGGATCACCTTGGGCCGCGCAGACAACATCAGCACGCCGGCGCCCACACGCCCCGGGCCGACTTTGTTTCCCCGCATTCTGGTGCCCTCGGGAAAGAGGGTCATCACGCCGCGAGGAAATACCTTCAGCATGCGGCGCAACGCGGTCAGATCGCGCCTGCCTTCCCGAATCGGAATGCATCGCCACATATCGGAAAACCAGGCGAGGATGGGCGTATTGAAAAAGTTCTCCGCCGCGGCGGGATTCCATGGGATCAGGTAGGGTTTCACCAGCGACCGCGGGAAGAACGCGATCGCGCCGACGAGAAAGCTGTCAATCATGGATTGATGATTCGACAACAGCAGCGTGTTGCGATCGTATCCGACATGCTCACGACCGATGACTGTCGTGCGGTTCATCACGCGGAACAACAGCAGTAGTGCGGCCACGGTAATGTTCGTCACAACATAAGTGGCGAACGGCCACAGTAGCCGGAAGAGCCGGCCGCGCCGTGGGGCGGCGACTTCCGACTTGGCCGTTGAGGGACGATCGCTCACGTTGACCGGCACGGACTCAAGGCAGGTCAACTCGTACCCGCGGAGGCGACCTGAACCGCCTCCCGCCTCCGCCAATCGTCGAGGAACATGTCGATCCCCTTGTCGGTCAACGGATGCTTCATGCTCTGCACGAGGACCTTGAACGGGCAGGTCGCAATGTCGGCGCCCGCTTTGGCCACCTCGAGGATGTGGCGGGGATGCCGGATCGACGCCGCCAGGATTTGGGTCTCGATCTCCCGATCCATGGCGAACACGTCGGCGATCTCCTGAATGAGCTCGATGCCGGATTCCGAGATGTCGTCGAGGCGGCCGACGAACGGCGAGACGACGAAGGCCCCCGCCCGCGCCGCCAGCAGCGCCTGATTGGCGTTGAAGCACAGCGTGACGTTGGTACGGATGCCTTCGTCTTTGAGACGAGCGACGGCCTTCAGCCCCTCGAGCGTGGCCGGCACTTTGACGATGACGTTCGGATGCCAAGCTGCATAGGTCTTGCCCTCCTTGACCATGCCGTCGGCATCCTCGGAGACCGTCTCGGCACTGATCGGCCCGTCCACGAGCCGGGTGATGGCCTGGATGGTTTCCTGAAAATCGGCGCCCTCTTCGCGGGCCATGAGGGACGGATTGGTGGTTACCCCACTCAACACACCCCAACTGGCCGCTTCCTCGATCTCCCGAAGATTCGCCGTGTCCAAAAAAATCTTCACGCTGCCCCCGAGGCTCACATGTATCGGCGGGATCGCCCTGGCCGGGACTGGAACCTATCGCGGGAGGCGGGTCGGGGCCACCAACGGGTGTCCGCCATCTTTGATTGCCCTGCCACAGAGATACATAGCGGGGGCCCCTGTGGCTCGACTCAGCATCTCTGCACCGACCACCGCTGGCCGTCGCAGGGCCGGTACGGGTGAGCTCCCCTTGCGTGGGGCGACCCGCATTCATCGTGAGAATGAGTCCTATTCTCATATGAGTCGGACGAGATCCTCCTCAGTCCGTAATCAGGGCGTCGCGGAACTCGGCGATGGACCCGAAGCGCCGATCGGGCTTCCATTCCAAGGCTGTTCGCAATGCGTCCGCGACGGACCGGCCCACGTCGGGACGGAGCGCACACATATCCGGGGCATCGTCGGTGAAGCGGCGGACGATGATGGCTTCCGGGTTGGCGGGCCGAAAGGGCGGCTCCCCGGTCAGCATTTCGCAGATCACGCAGGCCAAACTGTACTGGTCGGTCCGGGCGTCCAGCTGGTAGCGTCCGATCGCCTGTTCGGGACTCATGTACGTCGGCGTGCCCAGCACCTCGCCCGGCACCGTCAGACGATCGTCCAACGACGCCGAGATCGCGACGGCGACGCCGAAGTCGGACACCAACGCACGCCCCTCAGAGAAAAGGACGTTGTCCGGCTTGATGTCGCGATGGATGATGCCGAGCTCGTGGGCGTACGCCAACGCGTCGCCGATCTCCCGGCCGATCTGCAGGGCTTCGCCGATTTCCAGCCGCGCCCCTGCCAGCCGCTGGTGCAGGGAGCCCTCGGACAGGTAGGGCATCACCAGAAACGGGAGCCCGTCGATCTCACCCCCGTCGACGATCGGCACGATGTGAGGGTGGGCGAGTTTGGTTCCCACCCCGAGTTCCCGATGAAACCGCTCCTTCATGATGCGCGTGGCGACGCCCAAACTCAGAACCTTGAGCGCCACCTGCGCGTTACTGGAGCGATCGACGCCCAGAAACACCGTGGCCATCCCGCCTTTTCCGAGCAGGCGCTCCACGTCGTAGCGACCACGGAGCGCGTCACGTATCTGGTCGAGGGGATCCTTCATGGCGCGGAATATAGGCTCCTCAGGTGAGGTCCTGGAACCAAACCCGGCCCGATCAGTACTAGTAGCGGAGCTAGGAGGACCGAGCCAGAATCCGATGGACCCCTGCAGGGCGGCTCCCACGGCCACCACTGCCGGGGCATGGGCGAACCAAATATATTGTCCGATTGTTGTCCCGAGACCGGCCGTGTAGGCTGTGAATCGAACCCCCTAACGAGGTGAACCATGCGCTCCATACCATTGACCCTGGTGGCACTCTCCTTGGCACTGCCGGCCATAGCCCAGGACCACGACGCCGACCGGGCCATCGCCGGCGGCGGCAAGCTGGCCGAAGGTTGGATGGCCCGCACCGACCGCGGCCAGGACTTCTCCAACGTGCGTTTCGAGGAAACCGCAACGGGGTGGGAGGTCAGCGTCGGACCGGCGGTGGTCTTCTATCGCGACGAAGACGTCGCTCACGGCAGCTACACCATCAGCGCCGATTTCGAACAGCTCAGCTCCAAGGGCCATGCCCACGGCGTGGGCCTAGTCTTCGGCGGCGCCGACCTGCAGGGCGAGGGCCAGGCATACACGTACGTCCTGGTACGAGGGGACGGTAACTATCTGGTCAAGACGCGCACCGGTAGTGAAACCGCGTATCTCACCCAGTGGACCGAGCACGCAGCCGTCAATCAGTCAGCCGAGGGACACGTGACCAATACCCTGGCCGTGCGCGTCACGCCGGAGGACGTCATCTTCATGTTGAATGGCCAGGAAGTGCATCGTGAAAAAGCGGCCGACGTGTACACCGACGGAATCGTTGGCTTCCGCATGAACCACAACGTGGACATGCGGGTGCACAACTTCAAGATCGAGCGCAGCGACTGACCGGCTACACCCAATATACGAGTGGGTGGAATTCGTCGAGCGAATTCCACCCACTTTCGTACCTTCCCGTGAGCCGGCCTCACAGCCCGCCGCGACTTGCTACCAGCTGATCACTGCGCCACCGGCAGAGACCGCGAGTCCCCCCGAGGTGGCCGGAATCGACGCGGTCACGTTGATCGTCAGGAAGGGAGCCGCACTGTCGCTGTCACTAGCATAGATGTACATGCCCGGCAGCGTTGGGGCGAACGTGAAGTTCAGTCCCGTGAAGGCGAATGGTGCGGCTGCGCCCGGATGAATGACCGTGAACTGGCGGTCGTTCGTGGCGTAAGCTCCTTGGAACGTCACATTGTTGAACCCGATGAACGACCCGAATGACGGGAAGGTCGGCGTGCCGTTCCACTCCAGCAACACGTGATCCAGAACCAGATCGTTGACGTCGAGCCCGCCGACGGCCAGCCGGTACCCGTTTCCGAAGACCGTACTCGCCGGCCCCGTGGATGAGATGAGGTTCGAGTGCGCGAACACATCGCTCATCAGAATCACGCCCGAGCCCGTGTTCTCGAACGCCACGTTCGCGAAATGGGACAGCATGGCCGCGATTCCGATCCCGGGCGTCGCGAACATCACGTTTTGGGGTCCGGTGCCGTTGAACACGACCGTGTGGTTGCCGCCCGGGTGGAAGCTCTCGGGACTGGCGAGAGCACTCTGGGTGAAGTTCCCGCCGACGTAGAGGGTTCCGTCGTCGAGCAAGGCATTCGTGTTGTCACCGCCAAAATCCACGTTGCCCATGACCGTCAGGACATCGAAGGGGTCGTTCATCACCAGGACGCCGTTCTGGGTGGTGCTGAAGTTACCCATCACCGTCATGCTCGCCTGATTCATCGTCAGGATACCGAAATCCGATATGAGGATATTGCCCGCGATCGAGCCGCTGCCCGCGTTCATGAACGCGGCTTCGCCACTGACGGTTAGGTCGTTGTACGGAAGGTCCGTCGGGATGGTTTGCCCGGTACCGTGGAAGTCGGTTTCGAAGACGTCATAGAGGCTCACGTTCGACGCGTTCAAGATGCCGTCGATTTCGAGCTCAAAGAGGGACAGTGTCGCACCGATTCCGATATCGAAGTTTCCGCGGACGTTGATTTCCATGCCGCTGCCGAGGACCGAGCCGGGCGACGTCACCGACATGTTGCCCGTGACTTCGATTTCCGAGGCGATCACGATGTCCGCGAACCCCGCGCCCGACAAATTCTGGAAGAACGAATTCGTAAAATCGGTGAACGTGATAGTCTGGGGACTGAGCCCGTCGAAAATGACCTGGTGCACTCCCGACGCGGCGAAGCTCGAGGGATCGCCCAACTGGGTGAAGTTGCCGCCCACAAAAATGACGCCGTCTGGAAGCATGCCCGCGGTGGACCCACCGCCGAACTCCACGTCCCCGTCAACGTCGAGCACCACGCCAATACCCATGTTGAGATACGCCTGGTCCTGCGTCACGAATCGCTTGGCGACATTGATCGTCGATGCCAATCCGATGTACACCCCCGCATTCATTTGGGCGATGAGATCGTTACCAACGGTGAGCTGGCCGCCGCCGGTGACGTTCAAGGTCGCGTCGTCGGTCACGATGACATCACTCGATGTACTGACGTCCGCGACCGAGCTGATGGTCAGATCGCCGAATCCGAACACGACGATGAACCCGCTCATCGACAACGTCCCGTCGATGGCCGCCGTGCCGAGCACCTGGATATTCTGATACGCCAACGAAACCGGAATGGTCTGCGCGGTCCCGAAGAACGTGACAGTCCCCACGCTGAAGGCCCCCGTGGAGTTCAGCGTCCCGCCCACGGCCAATTCGCCGGCCGGCATGGCAATGGTGCCTGTCGTGATGATGTCCCCGTCCACCTTGAACTCCCCGAAGCCCGACAAGGTCGCGCCGGCGGAGTGGGTGAAGGCGCCGGTGAGCCTGGCGATTCCCGCCCCCACGTCCACCACGCCGTTGTTCACGATCGACCCGAAGTCGTGGTTACCCTCGAAGTGGAGGGTGGCACCGATGGATACGTCGAATGAACCCGTGCCGAAACCACCGCCCGCGAGGTCGAGGAGACCGCTCAAGACGTCCACGGCCCCGTTGTTGTCGAAGATCACGTTGATGGAGACCGTGCCTGTGCCAGTGGACCTGGTCACCATACCGCCGTTGAAGAATGCCGACGGCGCGCCCGGGCCCTGCAAGAGCTGCACGTCACCCTGAATGCCCATTGTGGCCCCCGGCTCGTTGATGATCGACGAGGCCTCGCCGGCATTGATATCGCCGGCTAGCCAGGTGACGTTCCCCACGTTGTCGATGCGGCGACCGCCGAGGAGCGTCTTGGTGCCGCCGCCGAGGGTCAGCAGGCCGCCGGTCTCCACCCGGAGCGTTCCACCGTCACTCATGGTACCGCCGGACCAGAGCATGCTACCGAACACCGACAGCGTGCCGATGCCGTTGAGCGTCCCACCGCTCAAATCGAGCACACCGTTGACCCCGATGCTCGATGGAGCATCCACGGTGAGGATATTAGTCGCGATCGAGAGTGTCTGCGTCCCTGTGGCCGCCCCGACGGTGAGCACGCTCACCTGGGTCGTCACATCGAGCGTGACGGTATAGGTACCGTCCAGGTCGATGAGCGCTTGATTGCCAAAGCCGGGCACGATGGCCGGATTCCAGTTCGCCGCATTGCTCCAGTTGCCGCCGGCGGGATTGATCCAGGACACCGCCGCCACGGTGCCGGTCGCACTGACAAATGCCGTATCGGCGATGGCCGGAACGACCGCGGTCGCCTGCAGGTTGCCAGGGGTTGCGCCCAGCGTCCACACCGCTTGGGCCTTGCCGAACCCGTCGGTCACCACGGAATCCACCGAGAGGGTCCCATTGCCGCCGGCGACTCCAAATACGACGAGGACGCCCTCGACTCCGAGCAAGTCGGCGGCCGTCACCAGGATTTCTATGGGCGTCGGCAGCACGCTCCCCACGGGAGCGGTTTGGCCGTCGCCTGCCGACACCGCGATCTCGATCGGCACCGGCTGGACCAGCACCGACGACGTGTCGGTGGGTCCGTTCAAGAGGGTGGCCACGACGGGGACGGAGCCGCGTGCCGAGCCGCCATGGGCCCACGCTGCTCGGTGGTCGGGGAAGGACGCGATCGTCTCGTCGGTGGTATGCCAGCGCACGGGGGTCCCAGGAATCGCGACCCCACCGCCATCGAAGGCCTCGGCCACAAATTCAACACTGTCGCCGAAGAAGGCGGTGGCGTTGGTCGTCGTGATCCGCACGCCGGCGGCATCGGCACCCACACCCGTGTAGACGAGCGGAATCAGCACCGGCTCCCCCCTGCCGGACGTGCTCGCCGTGACCAGCATCGGCCCGCCACGGAAAACGGTGTCACTGGCAGCATCCAGCAGTGTGATCTCCAGGAAGAACTGCTCGCTCTGCCTCAGCACCGTGACGGTGACGGTCAGATCCACCGAATCCTGTCCGGGCTCCAACTGTATGACCGTATCGAGTGCCACGGTGGACGAGTCCGAACGCAGGAGGGCAATGCCGACTTGATCCACCGCCACGATGCCCGCGGCACTGCTCTCGAACACCGGGACGATGGCGATGCGTCCCTGCGAGGCGGTATCCGGGCCGGCCGTGTCCGTGCAATTCGCGGTCACGAGTCCAACGAGCACCGCCCCCGCGAGCGCGCGCCAAGACAACCGGTAAGGAGAAACTACTTTCAACGTGTCACTTCCAAATGAACTGCAGCACGAAAACCGGTCACGCCGACTCGCGTTGCGGACTGGTACGCGGTGCCTGTGAAACCGCCACCGTACAGGACGAAGGCGAAACTACGACTCGCACGAATACGAACGTCGGCGCCGAACCGGAACGAATCGCCCAATCGCTGCAGGCTGGTATCGACGGTGTCGGGCGCGGCGTTGGAGCGTCGAAACTCCCCGCGCGGGATGAAGCTCACCGATCGGCCGATGGGCAGCGAGATCTGGCCACCAAACGCGATGAGGTTGCCACGGGGCAACAGCGCAGCCCCTGCGGCGGTCGGCTCGACCTGGGGATCGGCTCGAAACACATCGAACCCGTACACCGTGACGGTGGACCGGCCGATGCCCTGCTCGAGCGATAGGTATCCGATGAAGCGGTTGCCCACCCCGTTCTGGAGGCCCCCGTTCACCTTGTCTTTCATCCGTCGGGCGAAGATCCCGGCAACACGCAGGTACGTGCGGCGCGCGATCCCACCCTCCAGGCCACCACGCACCATCACCTCGGGTCCCGGGCGCAACAGATCGCTCTGTCCCACGAGCGGCTGATACGACAGGGGGTGGCGGTAGGTCGCGCCGAAGCCCATGGCCATATTGCCCATGGGGAACGCCCCGGCGAATCCTCCCCCCACGCTGCCCCCCGTCCCGATGTCGGACGTGGAGAATCCGATGACGTCGCTCGAGATGGCCCCGAGAATCGAAAGCTCCTCGAACTGGACCGTCTTGATGCCTGTAGGCAGCACGCCGGTGAACAGCGCCACCAAGCGACCCGGCACGACGTTGACGGTGAGACGCGTTTCGGTGTCGAGCATGCCCGATACCGTCTGGTCGGCCAGCTGTACCGGATCGGAGCTGATCAGCTCGACAGAGGCGTACCCCGACGAGATGGTGAAATTGCCAAACCGTCCCAACCCGATCGTAATACCCACCGGAACGGTGAATTCGGAAACTTTCGAGAAGGGAAGGCCGGCATCGAATTTGTAGCTCTCAAAGAGCGCCGAGGACCGCACGTCCAAGGCAACCTGCGCCATGGCCGTTGCGGGCGCGACGCTCAACACGCCGGCTACCAATACTCCCAGTGGTTTCTTCATGGCAACTTGAAGATGATGCGGACTATGCCCGTCACCGTTGCAGTGGTTCCGGTCGCCGTCGTCGTTGGCGGGGGCACCGCCGTGGTCGTCCTCGTCGCCTGCTGCTCGGCTCCCCGGCCGGCCGCCGTGGTCGTTTCGGCCCGGGTGGCGGCAATGTCGATCACCACGCTGGCTACGGCATTCAGCACCGGATTGGGGACGGTGTTGCTAATCGGTTGCTGGACGATCATGCGCGATATCGAGGTGATCTGGCCGGGTGCCGCGCGTTGCACCACGTCCGCCGCGGCCGTCGCCTCGTATTGGACTCGGGCTTGACGGAAACCCGGGTCGGCCCGGATCGCCGACGAGAAGTGCGTGGCGGCCGCCGAATAGTCACCGATTTTCTCGGCGATCAGACCCTGTGAGTACAATAGGAATGCGGCGAACTCCTGCGTGCCGTTTCCGAGAATCAACTGCCGTTCCGCCTGCGAGAGTTGGTAGCCCAATCGTGAGGAGATCAGCACGACCAGCTCTTTCTCGAGCTGCAGCAGATCACGCAACCGTCCCGTCACGAACTCCGGATCCGTCACCTCGCCGTCCGACTGCACGATACTGGCTTCGATCCTGATGTCTCCCTGCGGGGGAATCGCGGCCAAGCCTTGCACCATGCGTCCGGCACGAACGAGCCGGCCGACTCGCGCCACGGTGGTCGGATCGACGCGCGACGTTTGCCCCAACTCTAGTTCGTCGAGCAACGCGCCGATTTGCAATCGTTCGACCATGCGGAATTGCTGCAACAGCGCCAGATCGGATTGGATCATATGCGCGAGGCCACGGCCCAGCGGCTCGTATCGCGCGTCGCCCGAGATGGCTAGCGGCAACACCGCGACCGTTTGGGGATCCAGAGCTTGCCCGGCCAGATCGGCTTCCCGGTCGAGCGCCGTGCGCGCGAAGATGGTTGCCTGCTCGCGCCGCGCCAGCAAATCACGCGCACGAACGGCCGCGACGCCGCGGGCCTCACGGTGATCGCGAATGAACGCCGTGTAGATCGCGATCGCCTGCACGTGGTCGCCCGATTGCTCGAGGCATTGCCCCAGAATCATCGGGCCGAGCGCGTCGCCGGGAAGCAGCGCTGCGCCACGACGGGCGACGGCCATGGCACTGTCACATCGCTGCGCGGCATATAGTGCAGCGCCATAGCGCAGCATGACTTCGCCGTTGGCCGGCTCTCGTTGCAGGCGTGCTTCCAGCTCCGGGACCTCTGCGGGAGACACCTCCGAGAGCCCGCCGGGGACGCAAGCTGCCCCGAGGGCCACGGCCACAGCCAGGCGGCGCGTCACCCACACGGCACGCGCGGTGGTACCAAAGGAAGGATCAATCATTATCTCACTCTATGGGCGGTATTGGCATCGCCCTCAGCAAACTGCGATGCCGTAAAATTACCATTTGACGGGGCTTAGACACCGTGCCCTGGATCACCCAACTCGTGTGCGCGGGTTCGCTCAAGCAGTGGAAGATTCGGCCAGCAGGTCGCGGATGCGCCGCGAGAGGGTCTCAATCTCGCGCAGCGCGCGCACCGTATCGTCGGCGAGGGAACCCTCGTCCATGAGGAGCAGCTGCGCCTCGGCCAGGATGGCCGTGAGCGGGTTGGCGATGTCGTGACACAGTTTTCGGAGTCGCTCGTCCGTGGATGTGCTCTCGGTCATTCCGCCATCAACGAACGATACAGATCTCGGATATGGTGATCCCGCAGGTCGCGGACGGAATCCCACAGGTCGGGCTCGGTGGCGCCAAAGAAGATTTCTGCGGTCGAGGCGGCTCGATCCAGATCGTCGGAGCCGAAGACGAGCCGCCCTCGCCAGGACGCGTCTTCCGCTCTCCGCACGACCAACCTGAGGGCGATGATATCCTCCCCGAACCGGATGGGGGGAAGGTCGTGCATGACGGGGTCACTGGAATGAGACCGATTGTGCCGATGGGCTGAATTCGCCGGCAATCGAACCTTCCGAAGAGTTTCGTAAATATAATGGTCCCCATGACTTACGCAATAGTGAGCGATCAGTCACCAGGTGCGCTGTCCTGCACGGGGGTCGGAGGCCCGATCCTTGCTTTTCTATATTATTACCGTCGATTCGGATCGCCGGGGCCGACCCGCGCGGGAGCCCGCGGCAAAGCTACAGGAGGGTGGGCAGGGGATCCGCCGTGAACGTGAGGACGAACAGAATCCCCGTGGCAATCCCCACGGGCCATCGACTGACCGGAATCGGCCGATGCGGCTCCATCACCGAGGGATGGGCGACGTGGCCCCGGCCCAGGATCAGGATCAACGCCGCCCAGAGCCACCAGCCCCAGAACTGGAAGCCTAGGATCAACAGCCCGTACCACATCACCTTGCCGATCTTCGCCTGGTGTCGGCCCACCAGGGCATAGACGATGTGACCGCCGTCGAGCTGGCCCAGCGGCAACAGGTTCAACATGGTCACGAAGATCCCGAACCACCCCGCCAGGGCCATTGGGTGCAGAATCACGGTCCCGTCGCCCACGAACCAGGTTCTGGCGGCATGCATGAGGATCGAATCGCCCAGATAGAAGGGCTGGGCCCCCACATAGATGAGCTGCTGGGTGGGCCCCGGTGTGCCCGACAGCACCTGGGAGTTGAGCAATCCCACGACCAGCAGGACCCCGGCGACCACCATGCCGGCCCAGGGCCCGGCCGCTCCCACGTCCAGGAGCTGCCGGCGGTCCACAATCGGACTCCGCAGCCGTATGAACGCGCCAAACGTCCCGATGAAGTTGAGCTGGGGTGGCGCCGGCAGGAAATAGGGCGGCGACGCATTGATGTGATAGCGCTTGGCTGCCACGAAATGTCCCATCTCGTGGACCAGCAGAATGCCCATCAACGAAGCGGCGAAGCCGAACCCGGGCATCGACGCCCCCATCCAGGCGCGCAAGGCTTCCCAGACCACCACCACATCGAGGGTCGCCGGAAGGCTGAACCGGGCTGACGGCCCCATGAGCACGGCACCCGCCGCCCACACCGTGGCAAAGGTGAGCAGGAACAGGAAGACGTGCAGACCCCAACGCTCCTTGGGCCCCGGGGCCAGCGCCCGGATGAGGACGACACGATTCGCCCCTTCCCGGTGCGACCAGTAGAAGGTGCCCGGCCACGCCGCGAGTGCCTCCAGCAGCTCCGGCGACCGGGGATCGTACTGCGGGGCCACGACCGCATCGACGACCTCTCGGTCGAGCGCGGTCGACGTGCGCCAATAGCTAAGGAAGGGGGTGATTGGACTCAGCGACACTCTTGACGCATCCCACAGCAAACTCTATTATGAGGAGCTTTCACCTCACTGAGAAACCCCGTAGCGATACCTCCAGGCATCATACGCGAGCGGCCTCACCGCGGGCTTTAGCGCCGTTTTTTTCCCCAATGGAAGTCGCTGGAATCATGGAGTCCTCCCACCGTGGACATCACTGAGCTCAAACAGAAATCCGTCACCGAGCTGAACGCGATGGCCGAAGAGTTGAACATCACCAACTACTCTGGTCTCCGCAAGCAGGATCTCATCTTCCGCATCGAGCAATCCCTGCTCGACTCCGATACCGTCCTCCGGGGCGAAGGGGTCCTCGAGATTCTCCCAGAAGGCTATGGCTTCCTCCGCAGCCAGGACTGGAATTACCTCTACGGCCCGGACGACATCTATGTGAGCCCCAGCCAGATCAAGCGTTTCGACCTCCGCACGGGAGACACGGTGCTGGGCCAGGTCCGCCCACCCAAAGAAGGAGAACGCTACCTGGCGCTCCTGAAGGTCGAAAGCGTCAATTACGAGGAACCGGAGAAGGCGAAACATCGGATCGCCTTCGACAACCTGAAACCGCGTTACCCGGACCGGCGGATAAGTCTCGAGCGCAAAGACGGCGACCTCTCGTGCCGGGTCGTCGACATGCTTTCGCCCATCGGCTTCGGGCAGCGCGGGTTGATCGTCGCGCCGCCAAAGGCCGGCAAGACCATCCTGCTGCAGAAGATCGCGAACGCGATTGCCGAGAGCAATCCGGACGTCACGCTCATCGTGCTGCTCATCGACGAGCGCCCCGAAGAAGTGACGGACATGGAGGAGAACGTCAATGCCGAAGTGATCGCGTCGACGTTCGACGAGCCCGCCGACCGGCATGTCCAGGTCGCAGACATGGTGCTCGAGAAGGCACGCCGGTTGGTCGAGCACAAGAGGGACGTCATCATTCTGCTCGATTCCATCACCCGTCTCGCTCGCGCGCACAACGTGGTGATTCCGCATTCGGGCAAGATCCTCTCCGGCGGTGTCGACGCCAACGCGCTGCATAAACCCAAGCGTTTTTTCGGTGCCGCCCGAAACATCGACGGCGGGGGTTCGCTCACCATCATCGCGACCGCGCTCATCGAAACCGGGAGTCGGATGGACGAGGTGATCTTCGAGGAATTCAAGGGCACGGGCAACATGGAGCTCGTCCTCGACCGGCGCATCGCGGACCGCCGCATCTATCCCGCCATCGACGTGCAGAAATCCTCCACCCGCAAGGAAGAGCTCCTGATGGATCCGGAAGCGCTCAACAAGACGTACCTGCTTCGCAATTTCCTGGCAGACATGCCCTCGGTGGAGGCAATCGAATTCCTGCTCGAACGGATGAAACGTGGCAAGACCAACAAGGAATTCTTCGCCTCCATGCAACAGGGGTAGTGATGGATGGAGATTCCCGCCAACGGCCGGCTCCTCGCGATTGATTGGGGCGAGAAGCGAATCGGCCTGGCCCTCTGCAATCCAGAGCAGACGTTAGCGCACCCCCTCGGCACCATCACACGCCGGCAGGGAAAGCGCTTCCCTCTCAACCAATTGAAGACATACCTGGACGAGAACGAACCAGTCGGCGTCGTGGTCGGTTTGCCCCTGGAGGCGTCCGGCGAGATGGGGCCGAACGCGGAGCGGGCCCGGGAAGCCGGTGAGTCCGTCAGGTCGAAAACAGGGCTCCCAGTGGTATACTGGGACGAACGGATGACCACCGCGCGCGCCTTGAACGCCGTGCATGAACTCGGGGGCTCCACGAGACACCGTAGAGGCGATGTGGATCAGCTGGCCGCGACCGTATTGCTGCAGACCTATCTCGACGGACGGCGGGCATGAGCCGGCCAAGGACGGCGTTGCTCGCAGTGGCCGTCTTCGCAGCCTGCACCGATGTGCAGCCGGGCACCGAAACCGTTCGTGTGACGGTGCCCCGCGGCGCCACGGTGGGGAGCGTCACGGATTCCCTAGCGGCCCGTGGCGTGATTCTCTCGCCACGCCGGTTTCGCTGGTACATCAAGCTGGCGGGATACGAGCGGTCCATTCAAGCCGGTGTTTACGACTTCCCGAGGCCCTCACCCGTCGCCGACGCGGTACGGGCCCTGGTGGCCGGTCAGGCAGCACAGAATCGGCTGGTGCTCCCCGAAGGTCTGATGCTGAAAGAGATCGCCGAGTTCGTCGAGTCCCAGCTGCACATTCCCGCCGAAAGCGTCCTGGTGGCGGCACACGACACCGCGTTGGCCCGCCAGGTGGGCGCTCGGGAACCAACCCTCGAAGGCTACCTCTATCCCAACACCTACCATGTCCGGATCGGCACGACGGCACGGGAAATCGTGCGCCAGATGGTCGGAGAGTTCGAAGCGCGTTGGCGGCCGGAATGGGAGCAGCGGCTGGACACCCTGGGACTCACGCGCGACGAGCTCGTGACCCTCGCATCCATCATCGAGGGCGAGGCGCACCATGAGGCCGATCGGTTCTACGTCTCGTCGGTGTACCACAACCGACTGCGCCGTGGAATGCGGCTCCAGGCCGACCCCACCGTCATCTATGCGTTGGGGCGTCGGCGGCGGCTGTTCCTGCGAGATTACGAGACGCCATCCCGCTACAACACGTATCTCATAGACGGCTTGCCGCCCCATGCGGTGGGACAGCCGTCGGAAGCGAGCCTCGAAGCCGCGCTCTACCCCCGCGTCAGCGACTTCTTGTACTTCGTCGCGGGACCGGGCGGGGAGCATATCTTCTCGCGGACCTATCGGGAGCACCAGGCCGCGATCCGCCGCGTGCGCCAAGGTGGATCCCCGGGCGGCCGCTAGTCCAGCGCCTCGTCCAGCAGTTTCCGCATCCGACGCGTGGCCCGCTCCACATCGTCCGCCCCGAAAACGGCACCGATCACGGCAACGCCGGCGGCCCCTGCTTCCAGGACTCCAGGCAGATTCCCGTGATCGATGCCGCCGATGGCGATCACGGGCATGCCCGACGGCGCCAGGGCCCGGAGACGCCGAAAGCCGGCCTGGCCCAGTGGCGCTCCCACATCCGACTTCGTTTGGGTACCATAGAAGGGGCCGAGACTCCAGTAATCGGCGCCAGCTCGGCGTGCAGCCTCCGCCTCTGCTTCCGAGCCCACCGACAGCCCTAGCGCCAAGGACGCCGAAAGCGCGGCGTGGGCTCGCTCGAGCGGCAGATCCTCGGCCCCAAGATGCACTCCGTGGGCCCCGGAAGCCCTTGCGACGTCGACCCGGTCATTGACGTAGACGGGGATGTGGATGGCGCCAATCACCTCGTCGGTGATGCGCAGCAACTGTGACGCCGAAGCGCCCTTTGCGCGCACCTGGACGGCCGTGGCGCCACCGCTGGCCGCGGCCCGGCACGCTTCGACCAGCTGTCGCGGCGGCACATCGGGCGCCGTGATGACGATCAGGCGGTAATCAGGAGGCACGCGAGAATGCCATACCAGTGCGGAGAGTCCGCGGCGGCGCCACCCTGGTCGCGCAGGATGAGGCTGAGCTCATCCCGAATGCTATCAGGGACCTCCTGGAAAGCATAGTTTACCAACGGCGTCGATGTTGACGATATTGCTAGCATCACGTTCACGATGGCACAGGACCTCGGGAGCGCCTTCCCCGAACGGGCGGCCCGCGGCGTGGGATGGCACCATGCGCCGCTCTTGGGAGCGGTCGAGACGGACATCCCGGGTGGACCCAAGCGCTGTTACAGGTTCTCGTGCATCTCAACACGGACACGTCCCCATCTGATATCAAGCTCGTGTATCAGGGTGGGCTCAAACAATACGGCTGGATCTCTGATGGACACCGTGATCATTTCTCCCAGGGGGGCGAGGCGCTGGCGGCGCGGGCACCCCTGGATCTATCGCTCGGACGTCGAACACGCGCACGCCCCTGCCGGAGTCGTGCGGGTCGAAGACTCGCATGAGAACTACCTCGGACAGGCACTGTGGAGCCCGCCGTCCGAAATCAGCTTGCGTTTTCTCACCGCCCAGGACGAGCCGGTCGACGCCGACTGGTGGAAGGACCGGGTCGCCGAAGCGCTCGCCCTCCGCGACCCCGAGCATCTGAACGCCACGGGCTTTCGCGTGGTCCACGCTGAAGGCGACGGCTTGCCGTCGCTGACCGCCGATCGGTACGGAGACGTGCTCGTGGTGCAACTGTTATCGGCTGGGTTGGAAGCGGTACGCGATGATGTGCTGGCGGCGCTGGAGGCTGCCGTCGCTCCCAAATTCATTCTCCTGAGAAACGACACGTCGGTGCGACGCCACGAAGACCTTCCGCTCACCATCGAAGAGATCCGCGGTCCGATCCCCGAACTGGTGCAGGCGGTCGAGGGCGCCGTGCAGTATCTGGTGGCACCGCACACCGGACAAAAAACGGGCACGTTTCTCGACCAGCGGGAAAACCGCATCATGATGGGCGAGATCGCCCGAGGCAAGGCGTTGGACCTCTTCACCTATCAAGGGCTCTTTGCCCTCCAAATGGGCAAGGTGACCGAATCGGTCGTGGCCGTGGACTCCAGTGCCACCGCGCTGGAGATCGCCGCAAAGAACGCTGAGCTGAACGCGTTGGACAATGTCGAGTGGGTCGAAGCCAATGTCTTCGACCTGCTCCGCGAGTACGAGCGCGAAGGCCGTCGGTTCGACACGATCGTGCTCGACCCGCCGGCATTTGCCCGCCAACGATCGGCCATCGATCGCGCCCTCCGCGGATACAAAGAAATCAACCTCCGCGCCATGCGAATTCTCGCACCCGGTGGCATCCTGTTCTCGGCATCGTGTTCGTTCCACGTCGGCCGGGATCGTTTCTTCGAGATGCTGACCTCGGCCGCCTCCGACAGCGGGCGTCGGCTGGTCCTCGAACGCGTCGTCGGCCAATGCCGCGATCATCCGGTCGTGCTCACGATCCCTGAGACCGGATATTTGAAGGGGGCGGTGCTGCGCAGCGCTGACTAGCCGGCGCCAGGCTTGACCGCGTCGCCGGCGATCGCAAGGTTGACGTAGGTGCTGATGAATCCGCAGTCCGACAACCCGTCCCCGCCCCGCCGCGCCCGGTCGCTTCGTCAAGAGTACGAAGAATTCCTCTTGCAGCGCATCGAGGACTACAAGGATCGGTTGTCGCGGGCGGAGCTCTTGAGCCTGGGGGACGAAGCCGTCCGGGAGCTCGAAGCCGGACCCGAAGGCCAGTTGGTGCTCACGGAAGTTCTCATGCTCGACCACGTCGACCGCCTCATCACCAGGCGCCTCAGGCTGCCCACGTATCGGCGCTGGCAGCAGAAGCACCTCAAGCTGCGGCAAGCGCAACAGGAACCGACGCATTGGGGGTTGCCGTCGGACATCCCGCTCGGCCAACTGGCCCGCGGCCTGAGCGACGCCGACATCGCCCTCGTCGTCGGGGCACGCTTGGCACCCGTCGCCTTGTTGCTGGCCGCGCACGACGCCAACGTCCTGCTCATCGACCAGGACCTGGCTGCGGTCGAAGCCACCGAGAGCCGCGCCGCTTCCGAAGCGCTAGCCAGTCGTTTCCAGGCCCTGGTGATCGATCTGGGCGGCTGGTTTCCCGATGTTCACCCCCACGCGATCGTGATCGATTCACACCTGATCGCGACCCTGGATGAGACGTCGAGAGCCGACTTCATGTCGCATCTCCAGAACCTGACGAGCCCCGGCGGCCACCATCTCGTGATGTCGCTCCCCGGGTCGAGCCCAGGCGCTGCCGAGTCCCCGGACGGGTGGGTGCGGCAGTACGGCGAATGGGAGACGGAAACGTCGTCGCGGACCGGCCGGTCCGGGTGGGTGTTGGCGAAGCGCCCGTAGCGTTCCCGCGAAGACAAGCGCGAGGTAGGGCCCTAAACGTCGCGGGGCCGGCAAAGCGGCCGGCCCCCGTGCAACGTGTTACCTACGCCAGCTAGCGACGCCGCTTCGGAGCCGTCGCGGCGGCCGCCTTCCTACGCCGGCGGCGTGCAGGTGCCTTCTTGGCCGCCTTGCGTTTCGTGGCCTTTCTCCGCTTCGTGACCTTCCGCTTCGTGACCTTCCGCTTCGTGGCCTTGCGCTTGGTGGCCTTCCGCTTCGTGGCCTTGCGCTTCGTGGCCTTCCGCTTCGTGGCCTTGCGCTTCGTAGCCTTGCGCTTGGTGGCCTTCCGCTTCGTGGTCTTGCGCTTCGTGGTCTTGCGCTTGGTGGCCTTGCGCCGTGTCGTCTTGCGCTTGGTCGCTTTCTTCCTGCGTCTGGCTGCCATGAAATCCCTCCCGGGAAACGGTTGTTCGATCCGCCCATTCGGACGGACCGCTTGCTCTACGGCGCTAGGCGCCGCAGCTCGCTCCATACTCGAGCTATGGAGACAGAGTCCTGTGATGTCGGTTCGATTGTCCTTTTGGAGATGAGAACGGTGGGGTGCCAAAAGACGCCGGAAGAAAGAGTCGTCGGCGCTGCCTCGGACTCGAGGCATCGTTTCTCACCACACTTGTGTTTGTAGCGTCCAGGCCGTTTCATCAAGAATATTTTCCGGTCGGCGCTTAAGTCGAAGCGAATATTATACATGCCGTGAAAACGCGCAATACTTTTGGGGAAATCTGTTTGCGGAAAACACCGCAAAACATCCGATCGAATGTCGTGTGAGCCGCGTGCAGCGCGCGCATCACCTCTTCGACATTGGCTTCGAGCTGTGGTCGTCAATCGCGGTGATCTCGGAGCGTAGCACGCAACCCCGCGAGGTGACTGCGAAACCTAGAAAACCCGATGGGCACCGCCGTGAGGAACGTCACAGCTCCAACCGCAGGGAGTCTCCCTGCCAAACGCGATCCTCGGGTTATATTTCCCGGCACTTCGACCACCATCATCCCGACGGCTCTTGATGCAGGCGATTCAAAAGCTCCAGCGAGCACCTGGACTCACCCTAACGGAGGTTTCCACGCCGGAGTGCGGGGTCGCCGATGTGTTGATAAGGGTCAGACACGCCGGCGTGTGCGGGACGGATCTGCACATCGCCGACTGGGACGAGTGGGCGCAAGGTCGACTCAAGCCGCCCGTGATCGTCGGTCACGAATTCGCCGGTGAGATCGTGGAGCTGGGTCCCGATGTGGGCGATGCATTCCATATCGGGCAGCGGGTCACCGCCGAAGGGCACATCGTCTCCGGTCACACCAAGCAGAGCCGGACCGGCCAGGGGCATGTGTGTCCCAGCACGCGGATCATCGGCGTCGACCGCGATGGGGCGTTCGCCGAGTACATCGCCATGCCGGCCAAGAACGTGATTCCCCTGGGAGAGATCTCCACGGTGATCGGGTCGATCATGGATCCGATCGGCAATGCCTTCCACACCGTGCTCACCGCAGAGATTCCCGGGAGCACCATACTCGTCCTCGGATGCGGGCCCATCGGATGTTTCGCTGTGGGCGTGGCCCGGGCGGCGGGGGCGGCCCGCGTGTTGGCGGCCGACCTCAACCCGCGGCGGCTGGATCTCGCGACGCAGATGGGCGCCCACGTCACCATCGACGTGACGCAGGACGATCTCGTGCAGCGCGTCATGGACGAGACCGGCTCGGAGGGGATCGACGTGGTCTGCGAGATGTCGGGGCATCCGACGGCGATTCGTCAGGCACTGGAGTGCGCCCGCCCAGGTGGACGCGTACAACTCCTCGGGATCCCCAGGCAAGACGTCCCAATCCCGCTCGCCAAGGAGGTCATCTTCAAGGGCCTCACGATCTACGGGGTGGTGGGGCGCAAGATGTTCGACACCTGGTACCAGATGCAGACCTTCATCGGATCCGGCCTCTTCGATCCGTCGCCCGTCATCACGCACACGTTCCCGCTGGAACAGATCGACGACGCCATCGCCGCCATTCGGTCCGGCGCAGCGGGGAAGGTCATTCTCGACATCGGAGGCAACGCATGAATGGCCGCCTGGACCAACGGCTCAGCGACGAGCTGGACCAGTTCAAGAGCGAGGGAGTCTACAAGCATCTGAACTACCTCGATTCTCCCCAAGCGCCGCGCGTCACGATGGAAGGTCACGGCGAGGTCATTATCCTCTCCAGCAACAACTACCTGGGCCTCAGCAACGCACCCGATGTCGTGCAGGCAGGCAAGGACGCCATCGACCGTTTCGGGGCGGGGACCGCGAGCGTCCGCTTCATTTGCGGCACGTTCACCATCCACCGCGACCTGGAACGCGAGCTCGCCGATCTGGTCTCCACCGAAGCGTCGCTGACGTACCCGTCGTGCTGGAACGCCAATGAGGGGCTCTTCTCCACCCTGACCGGGCCCGACGACATCATCATCTCCGACCAGCTCAATCACGCATCGATCATCGACGCGATGCGGCTCGCCAAGTCGATCTCGAAATGCGACACGACGGTCTATCGACACTCCGACATGGACGATCTGGCGGCGAAGCTCAAGGCCGCTAGACCTAAGCGGACCCGGTTCGTGGTCACCGATGGCGTGTTCTCCATGGAGGGCGACGTCGCCCGGCTGGCCGATATTCTCCAACTGGCGCGAGAGCACGACGCCGCCGTGGTGGTGGATGATTCTCACGGCACGGGGGTCCTCGGCAATACCGGACGCGGCGTGGCGGAACACGCCGGCGTGTTGGGCGAGGTGGACATCATCACGTCGACGCTCGGCAAGGCCATCGGCGGCGCGGCCGGCGGGTTCGCCGCCGCGTCCGCCGCCGTGACCGACTACCTCACCCAACGGGCCCGACCCCAACTCTTCTCCAACGCCCTGCCGGCCACCGTCGCGGGCAGCGCCCTCGCCGCCGTGCGGCATCTGCGGAGCCATCCCGAGCTGGTCACGACGCTGCACGACAACGCGAATTACTTGCGCGAGCAGCTCATGGCCCGCGGGTTCAAGCCCATCGAGGGCGCGACGCCCATCATCCCGGTCATCCTAGGAGCAACCTCCAAGGCCATCGAAATGAGCCGTCTGCTGCTCGACGAAGGGGTGTTCGTCACCGGCTTCGGGTTCCCCGTGGTGCCCAAGGGCGAGGCCCGTGTGCGTTGTCAGGTCTCTGCGGCACACACCCGAGAGGACCTCGATCAGGCCCTGGCCGCCTTCGCACGGGTCGGCGCGAAGCTGAGGTTGATCTAGATCACCGACGGCCCCCATACCTTCAAGTACTTTCACCGTTTCGACGCATAAGCTCGCAAGGCACAACGCCCTACACGGTTCTTTAGGGGGTCGCATTTTTTTCCAGAAACCCCTATCTTCGGGTGGCTATTCTGAGGCTAACCCGTTGGAGGCGAAGCAGATGCGAAAAGGACAGGGAATTCTCGTTGCCGTAGTGCTGTCGGTAGCGGCGACAGCGCCGGCGGACGCTCAGGACCGATCGTGGCAGAACAGATGGTACTGGGGCGTGCAAGCCGGAGCCTATGCGTTCTCGGCGAGCGGGACTCACGTCGGCGTCGCGGCGGGTGGCCATTGGTTCATCACGGCGGGCAGATCAGCGCTGTACCTGGCGTACGACCAGATCCTGTTCGACCAGATCAACAACCACACGATCTCCACGGGGCAACAAATCAACTTCGGGACGTCCCAGCGGTTTCAGGCGACCATCTACGCCATACCCAGCGACTCCAAGCTCCAGGTGATCCTCGGCGGGGGATTCTCGATCCAGCGCATCACCGATGCGGAACTCGTGAGCCCGCCCACGGACGCCAACCTGTCGGCCCTCGACGACGCGTCCACCAAGGCGTTTCTGGTGCTGAGCGGCGGCCTGCAATATCGCTTCCACTCGCGCTGGGCGTTCTACGGCCAGTACCAGTATCAGCCGGCCAGCAGCGGCTTCGTCATCACCTCGGAGCACCAGACGCTCACCTTCGGAATCCGGTACAACCTCACAAACTCGGATGAGGCGGTGACGACCCAGCGGTAGTCGGGACACTACTGCGGGAAAGCCAGGGTGATCCCTTTTCGAAGAACCGAAGCGGCCAATCGGCCGCCTTCGATACCCCGATCCGCGGACTCGACCCCACTGCCTTCACGGGCAGTGGGGTCGATGCTTTGATGCAGATCCGGCCGGTGTCGAGGGCCAGCTGATTCATCCGGGCATCGATGCCGAGTGCGCCGCACAGGCGACCCGGTCCCGAACACAGTAGCGAGGGTTTGTCCTGATGACGCCGGCGCGACATGGTGCGGCTCCCGTGCGTCGGCTCCAGCGCGCGAATCAACACGGCCGCCGGAAAATCCACCCGGCCCGTCACGACGTTGAAGCACCAATGCACGCCGTACGAGCGGTACACATAGGCTGTGCCGGGCGGTCCGTACATCGCCTCCGTGCGGGCCGTGCGCCGCCAACCAGCGCTATGCGAGGCGGGATCGTCGGGGCCGAGATAGGCTTCGACTTCGACGATTCGCCCCGACGTGATCGCGCCGCGGACACGGGTCTGCAACACGCACCCCAACAAATCTCGCGCCACAGCTGGAGCCTCCCGGGAAAAAAACTCCCGGGGGATCGTGCCGCGACTAGTCGTTCTTGTCCTCTCCCAGCGCTTTTTGCAGCGCGGCCGTCATGCGCTTGAAGAGTCCGCCGCTCTCGCCACTTTCGCTCTCGGGCGGGACGGGGGGCGATGCCGGCTCCTCGCGATCCGCTGACCTCTCCTCGGCGGACCACGCGCGCATGGCGTCCGAACGAGACGTGGTCTGGCGCTTGCGCGTCGGCGGCTTCGGGGACTGACGCGCCCGGTCGGCCGATCTAGTCGGTCGCTCACTCGCAGCCGGTCGATCCATGGTCTGGCTCGGTGACTCGGTGTCCCGACGGGTAGCCGGCGCTCCTCTTCTGCGACTGCTTCCCCGACCCCGTACCGACCGCGTGCCCTGGTCCCGGTCGGATGACGGCCGCGGTGACGCCAGCGTGCGCGGCTCCGAGGGGAGGTCGGGCTGCGGTTCAGCTGTCGCCATCTTCCCGACGGGTCCGCGCGTCCGGCTGCTGCCGCGTCCGCGCAGCGAGCGGGTCCCCACCGGCTTGTCCCGGGCAGCGGGGGGCTCGGCCGGTTTGGTCTTCGTCGACTTCGCAGATTTGGTCGTCTTCTTCTTCTTGGCTTGCTTGGTCGGTTTGGGCTCGGTGGGTTGTTCCTCGTGGTCCTGTGGCGCTTCGGGTTCGGACTTCGCCGGCTTTCCACGTTTGGTGCTCTTGCGCTTGCTCCGGGGCGCAGGCTTTTTCGCCTCGGGCTTGACCTCGGTCTCGGTCAGCGATGCGGGCAACAGGCTGACGATGTCTCCGTGGCGGTTCTTGGCCAGTTCCACGAGTTCGGCGTCGTCCGCCTGCCGCAGCATCTGCATGAAGCGCTCCGGCTCGAACAGGGGATCGTCGGCGTCCTCCACGGAGTCCCTCATCGCCTGGCGCACGCGATCGAGGTCGGCGGCCTCGTCGCCCACGGCCTCGAGATCGATCAGCACCGTCTTCAGGACCGCGAATGCCGACGCCAAGGTCATGCCCCTCTGGCTCGCGGCCTCGGGGCGGCGGCGCGCCCGCTTCTGCGGCGCAGGCTGCTCGCCGGGCTCCGGTGCGGCCCCGACCACCGGCGCGGCCACGGCCACCGCCGCGTCGGGGGGGACATTGGCGTCGGGTCCGATATCGATCCCGTACTGTCCGTTCTCCATCTTGTGCAGAACCAACAAGCCGCGGTGGCCAGCGTCCAGCACGAACTTGCTGAACCGATTGAACCCGGCGTCTTTCTCATCGAAGTGCGGATCGATCTGCTGCATGACCTGCTTGAGGCGATCCGAGCGCATGGTATCGTTGCTGTCCTTCATCCGGAGCGTCGCCTCGATCACGAGCTCCCATGGATCGCGCCGTCTGTTCTCGACTTCGGCGGTCTTGGTGAGCCCGGTCAGCTCATTGTAGCTGAAGTACTCGTTGCAATTCTGCACGAGCAGGTCGCTGGCCGATTCCCGAATCCCGACCCCGATGACCCACTTACCGTATTCCTTGAGCTTCAGCACCAAGCTCGAAAAATCGCTGTCGCCCGACAGCAAGATGAACGTGCCGATCTCCGGCCTGGTGAATACCAGTTCCAGCGCGTCGATGGCCAGCCGGATATCGGTAGCGTTCTTCTTGTTCGACCCGAACGCCGGGGCGAAGATGAGATCGATCGAGGCCTCTGACAGCGGGACGATGTACTGCGGATACCGGCGCCAGTCGGCGTAGGCGCGCTGGACGGCGACCTTGCCCCGGATGACCTCCGAGTTCAGCAGCCGGCCGAGCTGGTGCTGCAGATCGGACCGGATTCCGAGGGTGACGTTGTCAAAATCGATCAACAGTGCTGCGTTGGATGCCCCAGATCTTCCGGTGTCTGGGCGCTGCGGTGTGGCGGGTCCTGAGAGATTGTCGTTCACGTAGGGCTCGTTTCATGCCTTACCAACTCCGCCAGCTCACTTCTCTTCACTCTCCCCGTCCCGGTCACCGGGAAGGAATCGAAGAAACGGACGACGTCGGGGACTTTGTAGTCGGCAACATGGTCGCGGCAGAACTCCTTGAGTTCATCACCGGTAACCATGGCGCCTTCGATCGGGACGACGCTTGCACACACGAGTTCCCCGAGGATTTCGTTGGGGATCCCGAATACACATACGTCGTCAACAGCAGGATGCGGGCGGAGGACGTCCTCTAGCTCGCGCGGATAGATGTTGTAGCCGCCGCGGATGATCATCTCCTTGCGACGGCCGACGATCGTCACGAACCCGTCCTCGTCGATCAATGCGAGATCGCCGGTGAGGAAATAGCCTTCGGGGGTGATCGATCGCTGTGTCTCCGACGGCATGCGGTAGTACCCCGCCATGACGTTCGGTCCCTTCACCGCGAGTTCGCCCACAGCCTCGAGTTCATGGAGGGCGTTCGTCTTGATATCGACGACTTTCACGTCGACGCCCTCGATGGGCCGGCCAACCGTGGCCTCACGCGCCTCGACCGGATCGTCGAAACGTGTGATGGTCACCGTGGGCCCGGTCTCGGTGAGACCGTAGGCGATCTGCACGTTGCTCCACTCCCGCACGCGACGCACGAGATCCCGGGAGACCGGACCCCCGGCCACGATGCCGGTGCGCACCGCGGAGAGGTTGCGGCTCTCGAACGATGCGTCACGCATCAACAGCTGGAACATGGTGGGCACCCCGTGACACACGGTGACGGCTTCACGCTCCATGAGCTCGAGCGCCGCCGACGCCCGGAACCGCGGCAGCAAGGTCAGCCGGGCCCCGACGACCAGTGCCGCCAAGACGACGTGAGTGCCAAATACCGTCGAGCATGGAACGCCGCCGAGCACCACGTCGTCGGACGTCGCCTCCAGCGCCTCGTTGGATGCCATGGCGGTCCATACGAGGTTCTGATGTGTCAGGACGACACCCTTCGGTTTCCCCATCGTGCCAGAGGTATACATGATCGCCAAGGGTGCCGCCGCCGGATCCAGCTCGACGATGGACAGAAGGGGCCGCCGCGCCTCGGTGATGTCTGCAAACCGAAACACGCGATCATCATACCACCGGTCCTCGTCACCAACGGTGATCAGATACTGCAGGTCGGGGAGATCTGCAATGAGATCCTCGAAGATTTCCAGGGGGTCCGCCCCCTCGTCCTCGGCAACGACCAGCACGGTCGCCTCGGCATGACGCAGCTGGTACTTGAGGTCGTGATAGCTGACCGAGGGATCGATGGGTACGACGACGGCGCCCTGGCGCGCGGCCGCCAACAGCGTAATCACCCACTCCGGGCAATTGCGCAACTCGACGGCGACCGCATCTCCGGCTTCGATGCCGAAGTCGCTGAAGGCCGCCTGAAGCGCCCGCGCCTGCGCGTCCACCTGCCCGTACGTCATCCGTCGGGTTCCAAACACGAGGCACTCCCGATTCGGATCTTGCTCCGCCCGGTCGGCGAAGACCTCAGCCAGATGATACGTCGCCAAATCTCCCTGAGTCACAGGATGGTAACCTTTTAAGATAGCCGGGCCACAGGCGCCTCACCACCGTCGTATGAGCCTTCATGAGCGCCTCCCCGCCTCGGACGGGAGCCGAGCCCATCGACCCAGCGGCAGTTACAGCGCCGAAATCTCCGAGAGGGTCTGGTCGCCATAGAACATGCGTATGTACTTCGCCTGGAGCGGCGTGAGACGGCGAACCGCCCACGCCAGATGGACGAAATGTGGTTCGCGGGGAAGCGTGCGGAGCTTCATGCCACATTCCCCAGGAAGCCGATTACCCTTCCTGGTGTTGCACGTTGAACACGACGTGGTCACGTTTGTCCATTCGTTGGTGCCGCCGCGGGACAGCGGAACGAGGTGGTCGCGGGTTAGGCATTCCCGATGGCGCAGCTCGGCCGACAGGCGCCCGCAAAACTGACAGCGGTAGTGGTCGCGGGCGAACAGGAACGTATTGGTTACCTGGCGACGGAACTTGCGAGGCACGTGGACGAACTGCACCAGGCGGATGACCGCGGGACGAGGGACTGTCAGGCGCTCGCTGCGGAAATAGCGGCCCCGCTCCACCTCCACGATTTCGGCCTTCCCGTCGATGACCAACCGGAGCGCCCGCCGGACCGGAACCAGGGTCAGCGGCTCGAACGATGCATTCAGGGCCAGGCAGCGTGTGTGGAGCCTCATAGTACACAAATCCCGCCGCGCAGAGCGCGCCGGCGGGAGAGCTAGGGTCTGCTCCTATCTTACGCTGTCTCGTAAGTGATTGCAAGAGCACAGGTTTGGTCCAACCAAGCACCCGGGGGATCGATACGCCATCCATGGTGACCCGCGCAGATTTGATATCCCAGATCGAGCTCCATCTGGAGGGCCAGCTGACGGTGGAGGACCTGGCGGCCTGGGCCGAAGATGTGTTTCGGGAGGAAGAGTTCGAGGAGGAGTACGCCGACCAGCTTTCGGACACGCTGGCCATGATCCGTGACGCAGTGGATCCCCACCGGTTTCGGTGGGAGGAACCCAATTTCGCCGAGATGCTGCAGGAGTTGGGAGGCTAGAGAAAACGCCCCTCGAGGGACTCGAGCTGGGCCAGCACTGCTTCCCGCGCCGTGCCTCCCGCCGTGGCACGCCGCTGGGTCGATTCCTCAAAGGAGCCCAGCCGAGACAGGATGTCCGGCAACGCGGCGTGGATGGCGTCCGCCCGGTCGCGGGGAACGCCGCGGAGCGACGTGCCCAGCTCCTCCGCGGTGCGCACCAGCTTCCCGGCGAGTCCGTGCGCTTCCCGAAACGGGACGCCGGCGGCGACGAGATCGTCGGCGACGTCGGTGGCGAGCAGGCTTTCCTGGAGTGCGCCACGCATCCGCTCGGGTACCGGTTCCAGCGCGTCCATCGCGCCCCGCACGGCGGGCAACGTGACCAGGGCCGTGTCCACCGCATCGAACAACAACGACTTGTCCTCCTGGAGGTCCTTGCTGTACCCGGCCGGGAGGCCCCGCATGGTGGCGAGCATGGCCACCAGATTCCCCAACGTGCGGCTCGCCTTCGCCCGGGCCAGCTCGAACACGTCCGGGTTGCGTTTTTGCGGCAGGAGGCTCGAGCCGGTGGAGAAGTCGTCTGACAACTTGATGAATCCATACTCCGTCGAACTGTACGTCACCATCTCGCCGCCGAGGCGCGAGACGTGTGTCGCGATCATGGTGACGGCGAACAACAACTCGACCACGAAATCGCGATCGCCCGTGGCGTCGAGAGCGTTGTTCGATACGCGGTCGAACCCGAGCCGCTCGCGCAACAACTCACGATCCACGGCGACCCCGGAGCCCGCCAGGGCGCCGGACCCCAACGGGAGTTCCGCCACCCGGTGCCGCACGGCAGCGAGCCGCTCCCGGTCGCGCACCAGGGGCCACGTATGGGCCAGCAGCACGTGCGCCCACCGCACCGCCTGGGCTTGCTGGCCGTGGGTGTACCCAGGAAGCACCAGGTCTATCCCGGCACGGGCCTGAGTGATCAAGCTGGCACCGAGGCGCGAGACCTCGGTGTCCAGGGCGGCGATGGCTTCGAGACACCAGAGCCGGTGGTCGGTCGCCACTTGGTCGTTCCGGGAACGTCCCGTGTGGAGCTTGCCGGCGAGTTCACCTACCTCTTCGTACAGCAGACGCTCCACCAAGGTGTGGATGTCCTCGTCCGTCGCGTCCGCTTCCCCTCCCCCCGCCAGCCGTTCGCCCACGCGGTCCAGCCCTTCGTGGAGGGTCTGCCGCTCCGCGGCGCTCAGGATCCCGGCGTGCTCGAGGGCCTCGATCCACGCCTGGCTCCCGCGTATGTCCTGCGGCCACAGGCGCCTGTCGATCCAGAGACTGTCGTTGAGAGCGGCCATCGCCTCGCTGGGCGGCTTGGCAAAACGCCCGCCCCACAGCTGGTGCGAGGCGGACAATGGGGTTGGGGGATTCTCGGATGCGCCGCCGTCGCTCACACCAAGGCCTGCTCCTGCGACGTCTTCGCGGCCCGCTGCTCCGAGGCGAGGCGTTCTTGAAGGCCGAACAGGCGAATGAACGGGCCGGCGTCGGCGTGGTCGAAGGCCTCGTCGGCCTCGAACGTGGCGTGCCTTGCCGAGTACAGGCTATGGGGACTCATGCGCGAGAGCACCGTCACATGGCCCTTGAACAGACGCAACTCGATTTCCCCCGACACATTCGTCTGCGTGGTGGACACCAACGCGTCCAGCGCCTCGCGCTCGGTGGTCCACCAGCGCCCTTCGTACAACAGATCTGCATACCGGGGCGCCAACTGATCCTTGAGGTTGAGAGTTCGCCGATCGAGGACGATCTGCTCCAGCTCCCGGTGCGCGGTGCGCAGCAGGGTGCCCCCCGGGGTTTCGTACACCCCCCGGGACTTCATGCCCACCAGTCGGTCCTCCACCACATCGGCGCGCCCCACTCCGTGCTCTCCCGCCACGGCGTTGAGATGCTCGATCAGTGCCACAGGTCCCAAGGGGACACCGTCGACGGCCACCGGCTCTCCGGCCTCGAACTCGATCTTCACGTCTTGCGCGGTGTCGGGAGCGTCGGCGGGGTGCTTCGTGAGCAAGAACAAATCGTCTGGCGGCGCCACGGACGGGTCTTCCAACACCCCTCCCTCATGGGAGCAATGCCACAGATTCCGATCCCGACTGTAGGGCTTCGCCGGAGACACGTCCACCGCGATGCCCCGCTCCGCCAGATAGCCAAGCAGATCCTCGCGTCCCTTGAACTCCCACTCCCGCCACGGCGCGATCACGCCCAGATCGGGCGCCAGGCATCCGTAGGTCAGCTCGAAACGCACCTGATCGTTCCCCTTCCCGGTGCAGCCGTGGGCGAGCAGGTGCGCGTTGGCGTCCCGCGCCACCGCTACCTGCGCCGCCGCGATGGCGGGCCGGGCCATGGCCGTCCCCAGGAGATACTCCCGGGAATAGACCGCCCCGGACTTGAGGGTAGGGAAGATGAAGTCGCGGACGAACCGCTCCCGCAGATCCTCGACGATGCAGCCCACTGCCCCGGACTGGACCGCCTTGGCCTCGAGTCCATCCAACTCGCCCTGCCCCTGCCCCACATCGGCCGCAAAGCACAGGACCCGAGCGTCGTAGTGTTCCTTCAACCAGGGCACGATGGCCGAGGTGTCGAGTCCACCCGAATACGCCAACACCACCAATGGACCCATTGCGTCAACTCACTTGATGAGGATTTATGCTATCAAGTGCATAAAAATACAGCCCGGGTGGGGGATGTCAACATCAAATGCCGGCGAGATCCCTGAGCTTCCGGGTCACCTCGTGGCGGGCTTTTTCACTCCGGGTGATGATGAGGAGGGTGTCGTCGCCGGCGATGGTCCCCAGCACGTTGGACCAATCCGCGTGATCCAGCGACCCGCCCAACGCCTCGGCGCTCCCCGGAGGGGTCCGCACCACGGCCAGCGGGCCCACGCCGTCGATGGAGAGAAGGAGGGTCGGCACGAGTTGCTCCACCGGGGGAAATTGGGAGATGTGATCCGCCGGGAGGGCATAGAACGAATCCCCCTTCGGATCGGCCACCTTGCCCAGGCCGAGCTCCCGAAGATCCCGCGACAGCGTGGCCTGGGTAACCTCGATGTGCTGGCCCAGGAGCAGCTCGCGGAGTTCCTCTTGGCTGTGAACCCGGGCCTGCTGCACCAGGCGCAGGATGACCGCGTGTCGCTGGGTCTTCATGTGCGTGAGTGTCGTACGGGATCGGGATTGTTATCGGCGCGTCCATCGTACACGCACCGCCCTGCAACATACGTCGCCAACACATCCTCGGCACCACCCTGGAGGACCCTCCTGGCGAGGCCGGCCGGCTCTGAGCGAATGCCCGGGGCAAGCCGGCGCACGCAGAGATCGCCCCATTTGCCAGGTTCGAGGGTGCCGATTTCGGAGTCCAGCCACAAGACCTTGGCCGCGTCCGCCGTCACCAATCGCAGCGCGGCACCGGCACCCAACCCCGCCCGCTCGCATACCAACCGCAAGTCCGGGAACAGGTCCAGCGACTCCACGCTGGCGAGGGAATCGGTCCCCACTCCGAGTGCCAAGCCGCGATCCACCATCGCCGCCACCGGCGGAAAACCGTGGCCATGCCTGCCGTTAGACTGCAGGCATAATGCGACTCCACAGTCATTCGCACACAGAGCGTCCAGGTCCTCGCCGTCCGTTTGGACCGCGTGAATGGCCAGGGGCCGCGCTTGGAGGATGCCGGTGCGCTCGAGATAGGCGATGGGTGAGCGGGCGGTTTCGATTCCGGGAATCCCCCGGCCGCGCCAGAGCTCGGCGAAGGGACCCCTCCCCCGGGTGACCAGGGCCACCTCGGCCGGCGACTCGGCGATGTGGAGGGCGACCGGGAGGGCGTCCCGCACCGCCAGCTCCGCCACCCGACCGTAGAGAGCTGCGCTCACCGTATACGGGGCGTGGGGTGAAACGCCGACGCGCACCGTGCTCCCGGCCCGGGCGGCGAGTTCGGCCACGCGGGTCTCGAGGGCTGCGATGGCACCGGCGGCCTGATCCGGGTGGGGGCCGAAGACCTCCTGGAAGACGACCCCGCGGCCTCCCAATCTGGACAGGGCATCCACCACGGCACCCGAATCACCGGTATCACCCACGGTGGTGATCCCGCAGCGCCAGGCATCCCTGACCCCCTGCTCCGCGGAAGCGCGGAGCTGCTCGGGAGACAACTCCTGCTTGGCCCGGCGAACGTGCCGGATCCAGTCGAAGAAATCCTCCTCCTCGATGGCTCCGGAGAGCACCGTCAACTCCAGATGGGTATGCACGTTCACCAGGCCGGGGAGCACGACGGCGTCGGGGAAATCCACCGTGGCCGCGTCGCCGGGTCGCGGCACCTCCTGGTCGGGACCCACCGCGGCAATCCGCCCATCGCCGTGAACGAGAACGGCCCCGTGTTGGATGACGGGGCCGCTCACCGGATAGATCGCTCCTGCGGAGATCCTCAGCAGATCAGGGGTCCTGACCATGGTCGTGGTGTCGCTGGGCGCCCCACCCCCCTGGTGGGTTCGCGGCATCCACCGCCGAGCTGATGCCGAATTGGAACGGGTCGGGATGATACGGGCAGTACTCGGTTGGCTCGGTGCCCGGAATGAACCACTCCTGATACCGCTCCTGGGGTGGACAAACCCGGGTGGCGAGATAGCCGGTGAACTTGTCGACCTGCCGCGTGATCAGCGTCTCGGGACGTTTCCAGGGCTCGGGCGCCGCCCGCCGGGAGTAGACCTCATTCATGTAGGTGGCCCATACCGGGGCCGCGAGTCCCCCGCCGGTGGCGTTGTCCATGATCCGCTGCGGCCGGTCGAATCCCATCCACACACCCGTCACGAACTCCGGGGTGAAGCCCATGAACCAGACGTCCGTACCGTCGTTGGTCGTTCCCGTCTTGCCGGCCGCCGGAATCCGCCATGGGAACCGGCCCCGGTTCCGCACCGCGCCGTAAGCCGTCCCGACGCCCGAATTCACCACGTCCTGGAGCATGCTGTTCATGATCCAGGCATGCTCCTCATCCATGACCCGCTCGGTGCGCACCTGGGGCTCCCACACGATATTGCCCTCGCCGTCCTCGACGCGGAGGATGCCGAGCGGCGCGGCGTGCACGCCGAGGGTCGCGAATGCCGAGTAGGCGGACACCATCTCCAGCGTGTAGACCGTCGCCGCACCGATGGACACCGACGGCACGGCCGGGATCGTCGTGGAGAGCTTGAACCGCAGCGCCTCCCCCACGACGGTGTTGACGCCGATCTCCCGCCCCAGCTGAATCGCGATCAGGTTGCGCGAGGTCCTCAGTCCGTGGCGGAGAGACATGGGGCCACGATAGTCACCCTCGAAGTTGCGGGGCTCCCAGGGTTGTCCCGTGGTGGGTTGGAAGATGCTGATGGGCTCATCGACGATGATGTGGCTGGCCGGGCGGCCTGCCCGGATCGCGGCCGAATAGACGAACGGCTTGAACGTCGATCCCGCCTGGCGATCGGATTGGGTCGCCCGGTTCCACTTCGATTCCGAGTAGTTGCGCCCCCCGATCATGGCTCGCACGTATCCGTTCTGGGCCTCGATGGTGACCAGGGCCCCTTGCAGATATGGTGTCTCGCTGCGCTCGGACGGCCTCCCGCCGAGGCTGTCCCGGTACTCCTGGTAGGTGATGTGGGGGAAGTCCTGGATGGGACGGTCGGGACGTCGATTCCCGGATTCGATCTCCCGGAGCCGATCCTCGAGGGCCCGCTCCGCCGACCGCTGCATGTCGAGATCGAGCGTCGTGTACACCCGGTAACCCCGGGCGAACAGCTCGTCGCCAAAACGGGCGTAGAGCTTCTTCCTGACCCACTCGACGAAGTACTCCGCGTATCCCAGGAAGTCCTCCCTGGTACTCACCTCCAGGGGAAAAGCCTTCCACCGTTCGGCGTCCTCGGGGGTCAGATAGCCCTGGTCGCGCATGAGGTTGAGCACGGTGTTCCGGTGCACCAGTGCTTGTCGGGGGAAACGCCGGGGCTCGCGGGCGTTGGGGAAAGGCGCGATGCCCGCCAGGGTAGCCGCCTCGGCCACGTTGACCTCGGCAGCCGATTTGCCGAAGTACCGCCGCGCGGCCTCTTCGACCCCATTGGCCCGACCGCCCAGGAAGATCTGGTTCAGGTATAGCTCGAGGATGCGCTCCTTGGGGTAGGTCCGCTCCAACTCCAGCGCGACCTGAATCTCGCGGAGCTTCCGCTGAACGCTCCGCTCCTCCATGGGGAGCTGATCGGTGTACACGTTGCGGGCAAGCTGCATGGTGATGGTGGAGCCACCCTGCAGCCGGCGGCCGAGGGCCAGGTTGCGGAACTGGCGAAGGAACCCCCGCATGTCGACGCCGGGATGCTGGAAGAAGCGCCGGTCTTCGGATGCGAGAAACGCCGCCGGAATGGCGGGGGACATCTCCTCGAGGGCCACCACCGTACGGCTGATGCCCATGTCCTGAATCAGCCGGCCGTCCGCCGCGTAGAATTTGGCGGCTTGCTCGGGTTGATACGTCTCCAGATACCCGATCGACGGACACGACGTGCCGGCGCACGCCCGGGTCCACGACCCAAACGACACGCCGAGCCCGAGACCGAACATCGCCAAGACACCGAAACCGGCCGTTCTGCGTGTTCCGGGTTTGCGCCACAACGCGATGAGCGGTTTTACCGGAGAAACCATAGGAACTCCAACGTACAAGGAACCCATTCCGCTTGCCAGCAGTTAGGCGCTTTCGTAACCTTCGCCGCCATGACGAACCTGCTGGAAGAACTCGGCTGGCGCGGCTTGATCCACGACCAGACGCCTGCGCTCGCAGCGCGGCTGGCCAGGGGACCGATCACCGGATACATCGGCTTCGATCCCACCGCCTCGAGCCTCCAGATCGGCAACCTGGTCGTGGTGATGCTCCTGGCCCATCTCCAGCGGGCCGGAGGAACACCCATCGTGCTCGTGGGGGGCGGCACCGGCCTGATCGGCGACCCGAGCGGCAAGCGCTCCGAGCGCCCGCTCCTCACCCAGGCGGACGTCGACGTCAACGTGGCGCGCCAGCGCGCACAACTCGAGCGATTCCTCGATTTTTCCGACGTCTCCAACGCCGCCACGACGATGAACAACGCCGACTGGCTCCGGCCCCTGGTGCTCGTGGATTTCCTGCGGGACATCGGCAAGCACTTCACCATCTCCCTCATGTTGCAAAAGGAATCCGTGAAAACGCGGCTGGATTCGGGGATCTCGTTCACGGAATTCGCGTACATGTTGCTCCAAGCATACGACTTCCTTCATTTATACCGTACCCGGGGCTGTGAGTTGCAAATGGGGGGAAGCGACCAGTGGGGCAACATCACCGCCGGCACCGATTTGATCCGGCGGGTAGACAGCGGCGAGGCCCACGGGCTTTGCTCCCCGCTACTGACCACGGCCAGCGGGACCAAGTTCGGCAAGTCTGCCGGGGAAGCCGTATGGCTCGACCCGGCCATGACATCGCCCTATGAGTTCTATCAATTCTGGATCAACGTGGACGACAGGGACGTGGAGTCGCACCTGAAGATTTTCACGTTCAAGACGCAGGCGGAGATCGCCGGGTTGATGGAGCAGCATGGCGCCGACCCCGGCGCGCGCGAACCCCACCACGCTCTCGCCCGCGACCTGACCGCGCAACTACACGGGGAACACGCCGTGGAACGAGTGGCCGCCGCATCGCAGCTGTTCTTCGCCCGCAGCACCGTCGACGCGATTCGGAGCGCATCGGTCGAAGTTTGGGAGACGCTGGAGCGGGAACTGCCGTGCTGGACCATGACGCGAGCCGACCTCCCCACGGGGATCGTCGATCTAGTCGCGAATTCCGGCCTGACCGACTCCAAAGGCGAGGCCCGCCGGCAGTTGCGGCAGGGAGGCATCTCGGTGAACGGCGAGCGGGCCGACATGGAGACGACGGTCGGGGAGGATAACCTGCTGGGGGATCGGTATATCTGGCTGCGGCGGGGCAAGAAAAAAGACGTGATCATCAAGCTGGACTCCACTGACGGGTGAGATGCTACGGGGCGTGACCGCCAAGGATCGCCGCCACCCGCTCCATCTCTCGCACCGTGTTGTAGCAGTGCGGCGATAGGCGTATGGCACCCTCGCGCATCGAACACACCACGTTGGCGCGCTTGAGATGGTGGAATGCCTCGGCCGGTTCCTTCGGCGCCACGCACACGATCGCAGAATCGTGTTCAGGTGATAACGGCGAGGTGATGGTGAACTCGCCCAGCTCTGCGCACCGCACGAGGGGCTCCCGGAGCATCCGGGTGTACGCAGTGATGTCTTCCACACCCAACTCCATCAACATAGTGAGGCTCTCGATCATTCCGGCCATATCCTGAAACGGCAGCGTGACCATCTCCAATCGACGGCCGTCGAGATGGAAGTCGGGATTGTAGTCGGTCAGCCGAGTGAAGTCGTCGGTGCCCTGAAAGGCCATCCACCCGCACACCACCGGCTCAATCACCTCGAGGAGGTCCTGCCGGACGTAGACGAACCCCGCACCCCAGGGAGACAGCAGCCACTTCTGCCCGCCGCAGGCCAGCACGTCGATGCGGACCTTGCGCACGTCGAGAGGAACCTGGCCGAGTCCCTGGATGGCATCGACGACCAAGAACACGTCGTGCTCGCGACAGGCCTCGCTCAACCGCCCGAGGTCTGCCCGGTATCCGTTCGAGAACTGCACGAACGAAATCGCGAGCACTCGCACTCGGGGATCCTCCAAGCGCTCCAACAAGAATTCTTCGTCGGGCCAGCCTTCGGCGGTATTGGGGGCGAACTCGACGTGGACACCCTTGTCCCGCAGCATCAACCACGGATAGACGTTGGCCGGAAACTCCCGATCAGGAACCAGTACCACGTCTCCCATGCGCAGCGGGAGCGCCCGCGCGGCCAGCGTGATCCCGTAGCTCGTGTTCGTGGCAAGTCCGATTTCCGACGTGTGCGCACCCAGAAGTCGAGCCGCCGCGGCGCGGGCGTCCCGCAAAATCTGTTGCAGGTCGCCGTCGGGAAGGAGGTAGGGGGCCGTGCGTTTGGCCGTGAACGCGTCGATGCGACGTCGCGTGCGTTCCGGAATGGGACCGATGCTCGCGTTGTTCAGGTACGTCGTTTCGGCCGTCCATGGAAACTCCTTCTCTCGGAGTTTCCGAAAACGCTCCCGAAGCGTATCACTCGGTGCAGTCAGCGTCGGTTCGATCATGCCTCCAACAGGGACGACGGTGCGGACCCAAAACTATCGAATGCCGGGGGCGTTGGGGAGGACCCGGCTACACACGCCGCAGGATCAGGACCGTATCGAGTCTGTCGTCGTGAAGCTCGCGAGGCGATTCCGCCTGGTACGAGAAATCATGCGTCGCCACGTGGTCGAACTCGGGGACTGCTTGCAACATGCGCCGAACCTGCCCTGCGTCATACGTGCGGAACTTCCAATGCGTCTCATACCGGGCGATGCCCGCCGGCTCCTGCACGGTCAGACGCGTGCGCACACGCTCGATACGGCGCCTCCGGTCGGGCGGCCAGAACTGGGTATTGCACGTGACCGTCGTCGCCCCGCGGCGCTGGACCCACCGCTCCCGGGTCTTCAACGTAGATCCGTATTCGCTCAAGTGAAACCCCAGCACGTAGATGCCGCCAACCTCGAGGGCCCGCGCGGTGCACTGCAGATGGCCGGCGGCGGCCCGCTCGGTCAGCAGATACTTGAAAGTGCTCACCAGACAATGCGCCAAATCGAACCGTTGCCGGAATCGAAAACCGTCTAGCTCCATCTCGCACAGCCTCGCCCTCAACCCGGCGCGGGCGAGCCGGGTACGGGTATACGACAGCATGTGGGGATTGTGGTCGAATCCGGTCACGGCGTAACCGCGGCGAGCCATTTCCTCGACCAGCCTGCCGCTGCCGCACGCGGGCTCGAGCACGCGCTTGCCGCGGCTGCGCCCGTACCGCTCACGAATCTGCTCGAGGAAATCGCATTCGAGGACGGTGTCGGCGGCGAACACGATGTCGTAGTACTGCGGCGAATCGTACCAATCTACGTTTTCAAATTTCGCCGGCATCAGCCCGTCGGTGCCCACTCCACCTCGTGGAGCGCCTGATACCGTCCCCCCGCCGTGACCAGGTCCTCATGGCGACCCTGCTCCACGATCACCCCGCCGTCCAACACCGCGATCGTGTCCGCGCGGGCGACGGTGGACAGGCGGTGCGCCACCACGAAGACCGTGCGGTTTTGCATGAGGCGGGCCACGGCCTCCTGCACCGCACGCTCGGAGCGCGTGTCCAAGGCCGAGGTGGCCTCGTCGAGAATGAGGATCGGCGGGTCCCGCAACAGCGCGCGGGCCACCGCGATTCGCTGACGTTGGCCCCCCGACAGCAGCGTTCCCCGTTCACCGACCCGCGTGTCGTACCCCTCGGGCAGTTGCTCGATGAACTCGTGCGCATTGGCCGATCGCGCCGCGGCAATCACGGCGTCGCGGTCCACGGTGTCACCGTAGGCGATATTGGCCAGCACCGTATCGTTGAAGATGACGGTCTCTTGCGCGACCACACCGAGCGCCTCACGCAACGACTGCCGGCTGTACCGGGTGGTGGGAACACCGTCCAGCAGCACGGCGCCGCGGCCCGGATCGATGAAGCGGGGAAGCAGATCCACGAGCGTCGACTTGCCGCTTCCGGAGTGGCCCACGATCGCCACGACGTCCCCCCGCCGCACGGAGAGGTTCACTCCGCGCAGCACCCAGTCCTCTCCCCGGTACGCAAACCAGACGTCACGAAATTCGATGGCGTCCGTGAGGCCAGGGAAGGTGACGGCGTGTGGGGGGTCGACGTCGTCCGGGGGCAGATCGAGAATCTCGAACACGCGATTGCCGCCCGCCAACGCCCGCTCGGCCACGGCAGGAAATTGTGCGACGTGCTTGACGGGCGATAGCAGCCGCAGCGCCACCGCGAGATATGTCACGACGAGTTCGGGCCGCATCGCCTGACCACCGAACGTCAGCCATGCACCCACACTGAGCAACAGCACCATCACACCCGCCGCCAGGGTCTCGCTCAAGGGGCTCGCCACGACCGACAGACGATGGGCGTGCAGCATGCCGGTGAAGAAGTTCGATACGGTGCGGCCGAAACGTTGACGCTCGTACTCTTCGGCCACGTAGGTCTTCACCTCCCTCGCCCCACGGAGGGTTTCGTGGAGCTGCGCCGTGAGTTCCCCTCGAAGGTCCGCTGCATCGGCGAACCGCGCGCGCAGTCCTCGCAAGATCGGCTTCAAGGCCGCCGCGATCGCCGGTGCGACGATCAGGGTGACTAGCGTGAGGCGCCACGACAATGCGAACAGGATGCTGACGTAGACGATGATCACGACACCTTGGCGCACGACTCCCTGCAGCATCTGATTGAAGAACAACGCCGCCTGTTCGACATCCGACAGCATTCGACTGACCAGTTGACCGGCCTTGGTCCGCTGGTGAAAACCGAGACTCAATCGCTGCAAGTGGGCGAAGAGATCGCGGCGCAGATCCCGCGTCACCGCCTCCTGCAGGAACGCACTGAGGTACCCGGTCGCGAACACCGCCACGTTCTTCAACGCCGTGGCTGCGAGGACGAGCAGGACGATGTTGCGCAGGGACGTCACCGGGTCGTTCGTGTTGATCCACCCACTCGCCACGGCGTCGATCCCCCGTTCCACGACCGTCGGCGTTTCGGCCACGGCCGCGCCCACGTCGAACAGCACGCGCAACAGGGGGATGAGGAGAACAAACGTGAAGCCATCCAACACGGATGCCACCGATGCCGCCACGAGACTGATCGCGAACCATCCCCGATACGGGCGAAGGTAGGCCAGCAGCCGCGCGTAGCGGCCCACGCTACCGCCCTCGGCGGGGGGTGAGCAGTGCGATGGGCAAGATCATTTCTTCCGGCGTGACCCCGCCGTGCAGAAACGATCCCCGGTATCGGGCTTGGTATTCGCGGAGCTTCGTGGGATAGACGAAGAACTGATCGCCCCTGGCCAGCAGGAGGCGCGCCCCCAGCCCGCGGTCCGGCAAACCCCACGCCGGCAGGTCCCGGATCAGGATGCCGGCACTGGCTCGCTCCGCCCGCAGGTCCTCGCCGAACTTGTAACGCAGGTTAGCGGTCGCGTCACGCTTGGCAAACACCGTTGCGGGTGTGTGGCAGTGGATCGAACCATGGTCCGTCGTCAACAACACGGACACCTTCCGCCGCTCCGCCTCGCGGAGCGCGTGGTAGAGTGCGGACGTGCGAAACCACGTTCGCGTGAGATTGCGCAACGCCGCGGCGTCGCGCGCCACCTCATACAAGATGGCGTGCTCCCCCCGCCCGTGGGTGAGCTGGTCGATGAAGTTGAACACCAGGGCCGTCACCCCGTTGCTGGCGAGATGCGAGGGAAGGCGCTTGAGCATCTCGGTGCCCTCGGTGAGCGTCGAGAGTTTTTCGTACTTGATCGACACATCGGTACCCGTGAGCTCCTTCAGCTGCTCGCGGAGGAGATCTTCCTCGTGCGCATTGAGACTCTCCTCGCCCTTGCTCCCCCACCACTGCGGATACCGCTCTGCGATTTCCACCGGGAACAACCCGCTGAATATGGCGTTGCGGGAATACGGCGTGGCCGTGGGAACGATCCCGAAGTAATAACTGACCTCGATGTCGAACAACTCGGCGATCAGCGGCTTGAGCATCTCCCATTGATCGAGCCGTAAGCAATCCACGACGACCAACAGGGCGCGGCCTTCCGATTTGAGCACCGGCACAAGGAACTCTTCGCCCACGTCGACGGAGAGCGGCGGCCGGTCGGTCTGTGGATCGGAGAGCCACCGGGGGTAGTTCCCCTCGATGAAATCGGCGAAGTCCACATGGAGGCTCTGCTGTAAGGTGGCGTGCGCCTCGCGCAGTCCGGACTCATCGGCGGCGGCGAGACGCACCTCCCACTCGGCCAACTCCGCCACGATCTCGATCCACTCCCGCCATCCGAGATCCGACGACCGCCGCTGCTCCAGTTCCCGAAACCGCCGGACGAAGTCCTGGGCCATCCGCTGCCGGCGAATCTGGGCGCCTTCCAGCAAACGGGTGACAGCGCTCAACACCTGCCGCGGGTTCACCGGCTTGACGAGATAGTCGTCCATCTCGACCCCGATCGCCTCTCGCATCGTACCGGTCTCTTCGCTCTTGGTCACCATGATCAGAGGCACCGTGGCGTCGATGGCGCGAATCTCCGCGACGAGCTCCAGGCCGCGTTTGCCGGGGAGCTGTTCGTCGAGCAATACGACCCCGTAGGACTGCCGCTGCAGGAGCACGATGGCATCGTCGCCGTGCGGAGTGCACTCCACCGTATATCCCTGCTCCTCGAGGAAAAGCACATGGGCGGCAAGGGACTCGACTTCGTCGTCGACCCACAGAATCGTCTTGGGACGGGTCATGTGGCATAAGGTACTCGGTGCGCGCCGCCCACAGCAACGTGTGCTCTGGCGACCCGGACACCGGTCTCTACATTCCACACTTCATGCCTGCCGAGACCTCGTATCCAATCGCCGCCGGGCCTTCGGCATGAGCGACACCTTTGCGAGACAGGAAACCGCGCTGAGTGACATGCTGCACGCGGCGGTTCGCGGTCCGCGGCGCAACGGCCTCTTCGCCGTCTGGCTCGTGCTCCGCGCATGCGGTGACCTGCTTCCACCCAACCGCGTGAGCGACCGCGGACACCGGCAGCGGATCGCGAACATCGCGGGCCGGCTGCACAGCCTGTCGCTGCCGGCACCCCTGCGGAAGGCCCTCGCCGGATCCATCCACCAGCTCTCCGAGGGCACCGCCGCCGCCGCCAGCATCGCCCTCCGGCAACTCGTCGCCCCCGTCGGCGAAACCCTGGGCCCCGCGTCCGCCGACGCCATCGCCCGCGCCGCCCGAATTGCCGGCGAGGTCCGCAGGCGCACGGGTTGGATGGAGACAGCCGGGGGATGAATATTCCAGAGGGTACTTATTTAAGGAAGCAGAAAGGCCACTCATGAACGATAAGCCCCAAGAGCCCTCTCGCCGCAAGAAGGACGAAGAAGAGAACGAATCGCCCGACGATCCCGAAACGTGGCGGCGCGTGGACGTGTGGGATCCCGAGAAAGGGCCTCCACCCCAGCACGCGGCAGCCGGGACCCCGGGCCGTCCCAAATCCCTGGGGCGCCAATCGCTGAACCGGCTGTTCGACCGGATGGACACCCCGGAGCTCGGCAATCCTCCGGCGGACACGGTGCCGACGGGTTTTCCGTCCCTGGACAGGGTGCTGGGGGGCGGCTTGCGTCAGCGCGACCTGGTGGTCCTCGGGGGGGACGTGGGATCGGGCAAGTCGGCACTGGCGCTGAGCCTCGCCATGCGAAGCGCCGGCGCCGGCGCGTGCGTGGTGTTCTTTTCAGGGGAAATGAGCGAAGACCGCATCTTCGAACGGGCCATGGCCATCGAGGGACGCACGCAGATCGACCAGATCCGAGCCGCCAAGCTCTCCGAGCAGACCCGAGCCGCCATCGGTGGCGTCGCCCTCAGGCTGCAGGAGCTCCCCTTGCACATTCATCCGCTCGTGGGGCTGCGTTTCGACGAGGCCCTCGCCGCGGCCTGGGACCACGATCCCCGGCTGATCGTGATCGACTACCTCCAGCTCCTGCCACCGCCAACGGGCAGGCTCACTCTTGAAGAGGACTGCGCCGCCGCGTTGCGCGCCCTCAAGACGATGGCACTGGAGCGGGACGTGGCGTGTCTGGTCGTGGCTCAACTTGCGGTGCATGCCCGGGACCGCCCGGATCCCCGCCCCAACCTGGACGACTTCGGCGCGCTGGGCTCCGTCAAACAACATGCCGACATCGTGATGGGGTTGTACCGGGAAGAGATGTACGATCCCGGACGCGGCGTCGACGGCGCCACCGAGCTCATCATCGCCAAGAACCGCAACGGACCGACGGGTTTCGTAGACCTGTATTTCCACCAGCAGTACATGCGGTTCGAGGACATGCTGGATCCGGATGAGTGAGAGGGTATGAAGGGCGAGAAATACTGCATACACGCCCACCAAACCTGGGGCCCGCCGCCCAAACCGCCTATATTGAGCCAATTACCCTCACTACCAGACCAAATGTCCGGTCACAGCAAGTGGTCCCAGATCAAGCGGAAGAAGGCCGTTCTCGACGCCAAGCGGGGTGCCAAGTTCACGAAACTCATTCGTGAAATCACCGTGGCGGCCCGCGCCGGGGGTGGGGACCCCGAGGGCAACCCACGATTGCGTCTCGCCATCGACACGGCGAAATCGCACAACATGCCGTTGGACAACATCGAGCGCGCAGTCCTCAAGGGCACCGGTGACCTGGAGGGGGTCAGCTACGAAGAGGCGACGTACGAAGGGTACGGGCCGGGCGGCGCGGCCATCCTGGTCGAGGTCACGACGGACAACATGAACCGTACCGTCGCCGAACTCCGCCACGCGTTCACCAAGCACAATGGCAATCTCGGAGCGCCCAATTCCGTCGCGTGGATGTTCGATCGCCGCGGGCAATTGTACATCGACGCGGCCAAGTACGGCGAGGAAGCCACCCTGGAGGCGGTGCTCGAAGCCGGCGCCGAAGACATGGAGCGGGACGGGGATCAATACGTCGTCACGACCAACGCCACCACACTCCACAGTGTTCGCGCTCACCTCGAGAACGCCGGCATCACCCCGGAAGAAGCGGCAGTGGCCATGATCCCCAAGAGCACGGTGCGCGTCGAGGGAAAGGATGCTGAAAAGTTGCTCAAGTTGATGTCGCTGCTCGAAGACAACGACGACGTGTCGCAGGTCTTCAGCAACTGCGACATCGACGCGGAGACCCTGGCCACGGCCGGCGAGTGACCGTCCGGGTGCTGGGAATCGACCCGGGCACGGCGGTGACGGGGTACGGCATCATCGAGCCGTCTAACGGGCATCCCGGGCGTCTCGTCGAATGTGGGATCATCCGCACCGATCCCAACGAGGCCCTGTGGCATCGGCTCGATGCCATCCATGAGGGCGTGGTCGAGCTCATCGCCAAGCACCGGCCGACAGCCCTGGCGCTGGAGGGTGTCTTTTACGCGAAAAACGTCCACACCACCGTCGTGCTCGGCCACGCCCGGGGCGTGATAATGCTCGCCGCCGCGCAAGCGGGCATCGACGTCAGTGAGTTTCCGCCCGCCACAGTCAAGAAGGCCATCGCCGGCACCACCGGTGCCGGCAAGAGCCAGGTCGGGTACATGGTCCAGCGATTGCTGAACCTGAAGGCCCCACCACAGCCGCACGACGCGGCAGACGGTGTCGCAATCGCCCTCACCTGCCTCATGGCCGGGCAATCATGATCGCCGCCATCCGCGGCACGCTCGCGGGCAAGGTCGACGACCTGGTCGTGGTGGCCACTAGTGGCGGTGTCAGCTATGAGATCGCGGTGCCACTCAGCGTGGTGGAGAACTTGCCGGCTCCCGGTCTCGAGGTGTACCTGCACACGGTTCTCGTGGTGCGTGAGGACAGCTCGTCGTTGTTCGGGTTCGAGTCTCCCGGCGAGCGCGTGCTTTTTCAGCGCCTGCTGGCCGCGAGCGGCGTCGGGCCCCGCCTCGCCCTTGGCCTCATCTCAGCGCTCGGCGGCGACCGCGTCATACGCGCCGTGCAGGAGAACGACCTGGCGTTGCTGTGCACCGTGTCCGGTGTGGGCAAGAAGAAGGCCGAGCGCATGGTACTGGAACTCAAAGACCGGATGCACGACCTTGAGATAGAGCACGGCCCCGCACCGACACCGTCGGCGGGCGACGAAGCGATCAAGGCGCTCGTCAATCTCGGCTATGGACGGTCGGAAGCGGACGACGCGGTACGGTCGGCCGTGGCATCCAACGGCTCCGCGGAGACTCCCAACGTCATCCGCACGGCACTCCAACTGCTTGCGAAGGGCAAATGACATCCGCCGAGTGGATTTGCACCAACTGCAAAACGACCAATCGCACCTTTGTCAAACCTGGCACGACCAGGCTGAGGGACCGTTGCATCACCTGCCACAAGCGTCATGACGTGGTGCCCGGCGAGCGTCCGATCCGCTGGGCCGCGACCGCCGTCAAGTGAGTCGATCCCAAGTCACGACGCCCGAGATCCTGCCCGAGGAGAACGCCACCGAGGCGTCGCTCCGGCCGGGCCGTCTCGCCGACTTCATCGGGCAGCGACAGGTCAAGGAGAGCCTGCAAATCGCCATCGACGCGGCCAAGCAGCGCGGCGGCGTGCTCGACCACACGCTGTTCGTCGGCCCGCCCGGTCTCGGTAAGACGACCCTGGCGATGGTCATCTCGCGCGAAATGGGCGTCAACGTCCGCACGACGAGCGGACCCGTCATCGAAAAACCGGGCGATCTGGTAGGCCTCCTCACGGACCTGCAAGCCGGCGACATCTTGTTCATCGATGAGATTCACCGTCTGCGACCTGTGCTCGAAGAATTTCTCTATCCGGCCATGGAGGATTACCACGTCGACATCCGGATTGGCGACGGGCCGAGCGCCCAGACGGTTCCGCTGCGGCTGGAGCCGTTCACCCTGATCGGTGCGTCGACCCGATACGGGATGCTGACGCCGCCGATGCGGGCGCGTTTCGGCTTGGTCGAGCGCATCGGGTACTATCCGCCGGACGACCTGCAGGAGATCGTGGAGCGATCCGGGGCGATCCTCAACGTCAAGATCGAAGAGCTTGGGGCCGCGGAGATCGCCAAACGCAGCCGGGGAACGCCCCGCGTGGCCAATCGACTCCTGCGTCGCGTACGGGATTTCGCGGAGGTCAAGGCGGACGGCGTGATCACGGTATCCGTGGCCCGGGAGGCGCTCGGCCGGTTGAACGTCGACGAGTACGGCCTCGACGACATGGACGCCAAGATCCTCACGACCATCATCGACAAATTCGACGGCGGGCCGGTGGGCCTCAAGAACATCGCGGCCGCGGTCGGCGAGGATGCGGAGACGCTCGAGGAAGTGTACGAACCCTTTCTCGTGCAAGAGGGCTTTCTCAACCGCACCCCCCGGGGCCGAACCGCGACACCGGCCGCCTACCGCCACCTGGGCATCACCCCCGCCTCGGATGCGTTCAAACAGAGGACCATGTTCGACGAGTGAAAACCGCTGGTTTTGACTACGACTTCCCCCGGGAGCTGATCGCCCAGCGGCCCACCCCCGAACGCGACGCCAGCCGCATGCTCCACCTCGATCGCGCCACCGGCGCGATCACGCACCGGAGTTTCCGCGATTTCCCCGACCTGCTCCGACCGGACGACGTGATGGTGGTGAACGAGAGCCGGGTGATCAAAGCCCGACTTCACGGCCGCCGCGACAATGGCCGCATAGCGGAGATCCTGCTGGTCCACCCCGACGTGGACGACACCTGGATCGCCATGGCGCACCCCGGAGGGAAACTAAAACCGGGCCGCACGGTCACCTTCGACGGCGAGACCCAACTGGAAATCATCGAGGTACTCGGTGGCGGATTGCGGCGCGTCCGCCTGCGCGGCGGGAGCTGGACCGACGTGATGGCGCGGTACGGCGACGTTCCGCTGCCTCCCTACATCGACCGGCCACCAGAGCCCGACGACGTAGATCGCTACCAAACCGTGTTCGCCCGCTGCGACGGCAGCGTAGCCGCCCCGACGGCCGGGCTGCACTTCACCGAGCAGATCCTGACCCGGATCGAGCAGCGGGGAACCACGGTCGTCCGCGTGCTGCTCCACGTGGGCCCGGGCACGTTCAAACCGGTCGGCACCGATGATCCCGCGGCGCACGTGATGCACGCGGAGCAATATCGCGTGTCGGACCACGCCGCCGAGGCAATCAACCGGGCCCGGGCGGCGGGCGGGCGCGTGTGGGCCATCGGAACCACGGTGACGCGCGTGCTGGAAACCGTCGCAGCCGCACGCGGGGACGTGCGCGGCGGTTCGGGATGGACGGACTTGTTCATCCGGCCCCCGTTTGCGTTCCGCGTCGTGGACGCCATGCTGACGAACTTCCATCTGCCCAGGTCGACCCTACTGATGCTCGTGTGCGCGTTCGGGGGATACAACCACGTGATGGACGGGTATCGCACCGCGGTGACCGAGCGGTACCGGCTCTACAGCTACGGCGATGCCATGGTGGTCGTCTAGTGTTCGCGTTCGCCATCTCGGCCGAGGAGGGGGCCGCACGAGCCGGCACCCTCCAGCTGCCCCACGGTGCAGTCCACACTCCGGCCTTCATGCCGGTCGGCACGCAGGCCACGGTGCGCACGCTCTCGCCGAACGATCTTCGGAGCACGGGTGCCGAGATGGTCCTGGCCAACACCTATCATCTGCATGTTCGTCCCGGAGAGGACGTGATCGCCGAGCTCGGCGGCCTGCACCGCTTCATGGCCTGGGATCGTCCGATTCTCACCGACTCGGGAGGATTCCAAGTATTTTCCCTCGAGGGCAGGCGCCAGGTCGATGAAGACGGCGTCACATTTCGCTCTCACGTCGACGGCGGCAAACGTCATCTGACGCCGGAGCGCGCGGTGGATATTCAATGGCAACTCGCACCCGACGTGGCCATGGCGTTCGATCACGTCGTGTCGGGAACGGCCGATCGGCGTGAGGCGGAAGACGCGCTGGCGCGCACCACCCGCTGGCTCGAGCGGTGCCTGGCACGGCACCGGCAACTCACAGAGCAACGCGCCAACGTGCAGACGCTGTGGCCCATCATGCAAGGCGCGTCGTTTCACGACCTCCGGCGGCACGCGCTCGATGCCATTCTCGCCATGGCGGAGTGGACCGGAGTGGCCGTGGGCGGCCTGGCGGTCGGCGAGGACCGCCGCACCATGTACGACGTGCTCGAGACGATCGAGCCATCGCTCCCCCGCGGGGTTCCCCGTTATCTTATGGGCGTTGGGTTTCCCGAGGATTTACTGAACGCCGTGGCCCGGGGTATGGACTTGTTCGACTGCGTCGCACCCACACGCAACGGCCGCAACGGATCGGCGTTCACGCCCGGGGGCCCGGTCAACATTCGCAACGCGGCCCACAAGACGGATGCCGCGCCGCTCGACGCAACCTGCGATTGTGAAACGTGCACCCAGTACAGCCGGGGCTACCTCCGTCATCTGTTCGTCGCCGACGAATTGCTGGGCCTCCGTCTTTTGTCGCTGCACAACGTACGGTTTCTCATTCGGCTCGGGGAACAAGCGAGACACCAGATCGCCGGCGGCGGATTTGCGTCGTGGCACCGGTCGTGGATCGACCGCTACACCAATAGAGGAACATCGTGACACCGATTTTTTATCTGTTCGCTGCAATGCAGGAAACGACCCAACAACCCCGCTCCGGGCCCGGCAGTTTCTTCTTGATTCAGATGGGGCTCATCTTCGCCATCATCTATTTCTTGTTGCTGCGCCCGCGGGTCAAACAGGAGCGGCAACTCAAGGAGCGTGTGGCCGAGCTCCGTAAAGGCGATGAGGTCGTGACGTCCGGGGGCATCATCGGAGAAGTGGTCCATCTCAAAGAAGACCGAATCACCATGAAGAGCGGCGAATCCCGACTGGTCGTCTTGCGGGATCGCATCGCCCATGTGCCATCGGCGGAACCGAGCCGGGAGAAATCGAAATAGTGCCCCTGCGGACGATTCATTTGCTGGGATCTCCAGTGTTACGGCAACGCGCGGACGAGGTGCCGGAAGTCACGGACGAGATCCTGGCCCTCGTCGCTGACCTTTTCGATACGATGTACGCCGCCGAGGGGATCGGCCTGGCGGCCAACCAGGTGGGCGTCACGCAGCGAGTGGCGGTGGTGGACGTCGAGGACCATCCGCGAATGGTGTTGATCAACCCCGTCATCGTGGAGCAAGAGGGAAAGACCCGGTCAGAAGAAGGGTGCCTCTCGATTCCGGACCTCTTCGGAGACGTCGACCGCGCAGAGCTCATCGTGGTCGAGACGACGCTACTGGACGGCACGCGCCAGCGGAACGAGTTGAAGAACTTCCCCGCGCGTGCGGTGCAGCACGAGATCGACCATATGGACGGCGTGCTGTTCCTCGACCACCTAGGTGTGCTCAAGCGGCGGATGTTGCTCAAGAAATGGAAGAAGCTTCGCAAGGGAACGACCGGGTATCTCAAAGAGGCCTCCCCGGCGAGCGCGTCGGGCCCGTGAGGGTCGTCTTCTTCGGAACGCCCGACTTCGCGGTCCCGTCCCTGCGTGCGTTGCTGGGCGAGGGATTCGACGTCATCGCGGTCGTCACCCAGCCCGACAAGCCGCACGGCCGGAAGCGCTCCGAGCTCATCCCGCCGCCGATCAAGACGGTTGCGCTGGAAGAAGACTTGGCCGTCCTGCAACCCGACCGTCCCAACGACCCGGATTTCGTGCAACAATTCGAAGACCTCGAACCCGACATCGGCGTCGTGGTGGCGTACGGACACATTCTCAAGCCCGCGTTGCTGGCCGTTCCCCGATTGGGACTGATCAACGTCCATGCCTCGACCCTGCCGAGCCTGCGAGGCGCGGCACCTATCCAGCACGCCATTCTCGAAGGGTTGGAAGAGTCGGGAATCTCCATCATGAAGATCGAGGAAGGGCTCGACAGCGGACCTGTGCTCCAGCGGGTCGCCACCCCCATCGCCGACGACGAGACGTACGGGGAGCTCTCCGTACGCCTGGCAGAGCTCGGAGCGCTCGCGCTGGTCGAAGGGCTCGAACTCATCGCCCTCGGTGAGACCCGTTGGGAGCCCCAGGATGATTCCCAGGCCACGCTGGCACCGAAGATCACCCGCGAGACGGCGAGAATCGACTGGAGCCGTCCGTCGGGGGAGGTTGCCCGCCGCGTGCGGGCGATGGATCCGACACCGGGAGCGTGGACCGAGCTCGACGGCGAGCCCATCAAACTGTTCGGGCCCATGGGGGCCGACATCCCGGAGAAGGGGGGCACGAGCGGAGAAATCGTCGAGACCCACCCTGCGTTCGTCATCACGACCACGGATGGCGCGCTCCAATTCCTTGACGTGCAACCCTCCGGGAGCCGGCGCATGGCGGCCAGCGAATGGGTGCGCGGACGCGGCGCCACGGTGGGCCAACGATTCGAGTGAATTCGGGCCTACCGCTCCTCCACGCCGTCACCCCCATCGATGCGCCCGACCGTGCCGGCATCGACGCCGGCGCCGCGGCGATCGCGCGCGGGCCTGAGGTCGCCCTCCACGCCCGAGCGCCCGGGGCGCCGGGGCGCATCCTCGCCGAGTTGGCCGACCGGCTCCGCCGTGCGACCGAGGGGACCGGGGCGAGGCTGTTCGTCAACGACCGCGCCGACGTGGCCGAGATCGTGGAGGCGGACGGCGTGCACCTGCCGGCCACGGGCCTCCCCACCGCGATGGTGCGCACTCTCGTGGGTCCCGAGGTGTGGATCGGCCGCTCGGTCCATCACCCCGAGGAGGCCATGGAAGCGGTCGAGGAGGGGGCCGATTACGTCTTTCTCGGACCGATCTGGGAGACGGCGTCCCACCCGGGTCGACGGGCCCTGGGCCCCGACGCCATCGCACGGGCGCTGCCCGCACGGGTCGTGGCCATCGGCGGTGTGACACCGGAGCGCGTCTCCCAATGCCTCGACGCGGGCGCGTACGGCGTCGCCGCCATCTCGGCCCTGTGGGGGGCGAAGGACCCCGGCTCTGTGGTCGCTGCGATGTTGTTATTATTGAAGTCTGGACGCCAAGACGAACGCGATGCAAATCACCGTAAACGGCGACACGCGGGAGATCGAAACCGGGGCATCCCTGGATGATCTCCTGCGGTCGCTGGCCCTGGATCCCCGCATGGTGGTGGTCGAGCACAACCGTGCGATCGTGCGCCGGCCGGCGTTGGAAGCCACCCGGCTCGCGGACGGCGACCAGGTCGAACTGGTCCACTTTGTGGGTGGCGGGTGAGCCTCCCGGGAATGATGCGGACATGACCTCGACGGTAAGCGCTCCGGCCGACACGCCACTCACCGTGGGCGGGCGGACCTTCCGATCCCGCCTCATGGTCGGTACCGGCAAGTACGCCGACAACCCGACCATGGTCAGCGCGATCGAAGCTTCCGGCGCGGAGATCGCGACCGTGGCCGTGCGTCGGGTGGACCTGGACCGCACGAAAGAGGAAGGCATTCTCCACCATTTGGACTCCGAACGCGTTTTTCTACTGGCCAACACGGCCGGGTGCTCGACCGCTGACGACGCGGTGCGCTACGCCCGTTTGGCGCGAGAGGCCGGATTCAACGAGTTCGTGAAGCTCGAGGTGATCGGCGACCCCGATACGTTGCTGCCGGACACTGCCGCACTGCTGGAGGCGGCTCGCACCCTGGCCGCCGAGGGCTTTCAGGTGATGGCCTATACCAACGACGATCTGATCACCGCCCTCCGGCTGGAGGACGCCGGATGCGCTGCCGTGATGCCCCTGGCATCTCCCATCGGCAGTGGACTCGGGCTCCTGAACCCGTACAACATCCGTATCATCAAGCAACGCCTCGGCGTGCCGGTGATCGTCGATGCGGGAGTCGGCACCGCGTCGGACGCATGCGAGACCATGGAACAGGGTGTCGACGGCATTCTCATGAACACGGCCATCGCCGAGGCGGCGGACCCGGTCATGATGGCGGGAGCGATGCGTCGGGCGGTGGAGGCGGGACGCGCAGCGTTTCTCGCCGGCCGCATGCCCCGACGCGAGATCGCCGTTCCCTCGAGTCCCGCGAAAGGCCTGCTCGACTGAGCGTGGTCGCAGGCACAGAGCCGCGGGAAGCGGCTCTCGGTATCCTGCGGGCCGTGCGGGCAGACCAAACCTTCGATCGCGCCCTCGATGCCACGGTCCCAGGCCTTTCCGACCGGGACCGCAAGCTCGCCCACGAGATCGCCTCGGGGGTGCTGCGCCAGCGTACAGTGCTCGATCGGCGCATAACCGCTATACTCTCGCGGCCGAACAAGCGGCTCTCCGAGGACCTGCGAGACGTGTTGCGAATCGGGGTGTATCAACTCCTGTATCTCGATCGAGTTCCGTCCTACGCGGTGGTCCAAAGCACCGTGGAGCTCGCAAAGGCGGTGTGCGGCAAGCAATGCGGCTCGCTGGTCAACGCCGTCCTGCGGAAGACGAGCACGGCGGGACCCGTCGACTTCGGACCGAAAACGAAGGATCCCGAGGCCTTGGCCACGCGGTACTCCCACCCCGAATGGCTGGTAGCGCGTTGGCTGCCTCGCTTCGGAGCCGACCGCACCGAGCAGCTCCTGCGCCACAACAACAGGCGACCGCCCCTGGTGATCCAGCCGGCGGCGTGGACCGCCGACCGGCTCCGTGCGGCGTGGCAAGAGGCGGAGATCGCGTACCGGACTATGGGACCGGATCTGGGATTCGCGGTGGAGGCGGCAAGAGTGGCGGACCTTCCTGGATACCGCGAAGGCGGATTCATCGTGCAGGATGCGACGCAACGAAAGATCCTGGAGTACGTTGGAGCGTCGGCGGGCGATGCGGTCTGGGACGCCTGCGCGGCCCCCGGGGGAAAGACAGCCATTCTGGCACGAACATGCACCGTGCTGGCGTCCGATGTTTCGCGGTCCCGCATGGGCCGTTTGTGCGAGAATCTGCGGCGCGTCGGGTCCAGCGCCGTCGTGGCGGTTGCCGACGCACGCTTTCCGCCAGTCCGCCCCGAGGAGCTGGACGTCGTGATGATCGATGCGCCCTGTAGTGCCACCGGCACCATGGCCCGCCACCCCGACGCCCGGTGGCGCCTGAGTCCCGACAGGATCAGAGAGCTGGCCGGGCTGCAGCGAGAGATCCTGCACGGCGCGGCGCCCGCCGTGCGCCCCGGCGGCTTGTTGGCATACCTTACGTGCTCGCTGGAGCCGGAAGAAAACGAACGCCAAGTCGAGGATTTTCTGAGCGCACACATCGACTTTCACCGTGAGCGCGACGACATGTTCGTCCTTCCGGCCGGCGAGGGGTCCGACGGCGGCTTTGGTGCTCGGCTGAGGCGCGCGGCATGAAGGTCCGCCGCCGCACCTCCCCGGGACTAAAGCTGGATTGGGCCCGGCTCTTCGGCTGGTTTCAGCCGGGCAAGTGGTTGGCCGGCCTCCCAGGAGGAAACGACCTACGGTGGTTCCTGGCCACCTTCGCGGTGTTCGTGCTGGCCGGATACCTCTTCGCCGCGCTGGTCCTCTTTCCGGCCCCGTTTCTGGTGCACCGCCAGACGGTCCCCAACACGATTGGGCTTCCGGAAGCAGAAGCGTGGGAGGCCATCCGCAATCAGGGGCTCATCCAGGGGGAAACCAAGCTCATCCACCACCCGACTGCCGCGACCCGCACCGTCGTGTGGCAGGATCCCCCCCCCGGCGTGGTGGTGCCCGAAGGCACTACGGTCAACCTCTCGCGCAGCCAGGGCCCCCGGCAGGTGCCCGTCCCGGACGTGTCGAACTACACGGGCGACCTGGCCAGGATGCTCATCGAGTCGGCGGGGCTCACCGCGGTGATCGACTCGGTCCAGACCCCCTCAGCCCGGGGCGTGGTCGTCAACACGCAGCCGGCCACGGGGGTCACCCTCCTGCCGGGCCGCGTGGTGCGGGTTCTCGTGAGCCTGGGTGCGGCGACGGTGGCCGTCCCGGATCTCGCCGGCCTGACATTGGAGGAGGCACGAGATACCTTGGAGACCATCGGTTTGACCATGGGGAATTTCATCCAGCGCACGTCACGGGAAGTAGCGGGGACCGTCGTCCAGCAGACGCCCGCCGCCGGTACCCTCGCGGCACCCGGTACCAGTGTCACGGGATGGATCGCCAGGGAGCGCATCCAGTGACGCCCCAGCCGGTCCGCATCGCGCCCAGTGTGCTCAGCGCCGATCTGCTGAAGCTGAGCGACCAGGTGGCCCAGCTCGAGGCCGGAGGCGCCGACTGGCTCCACGTCGACGTCATGGACGGCCGGTTCGTGCCGAATCTTACGTTCGGCACCGCCATGATCGATGCGCTCCGCCGGGTGACCGATCTGCCGTTGGATGTACATTTGATGGTGATGGAACCGGAGCACTACATCGAACCGTTTGCAGAAGCGGGCGCGTCGGTGTTCACCTTCCATCCCGAGGCGACGGGACACCTCCAGCGGCACCTGGTGTCCGTACGGGAACGAGGAATGCGCGCCGGCCTGGCGCTGAATCCCGGCACGCCGCTCGGCGCGGTGGAAGAGGTGGTGGACGACCTGGATCTCCTGCTCATCATGAGCGTGAATCCGGGATTCGCCCGTCAGTCCTACATCGGCGCCAGTACGGCCAAGATTCGCCGTGCCAGGGCCCTGCTGGACGATCGGGGCAGTACGGCGTACCTGGAAGTAGACGGAGGCATTGCATTGAACACTATTGACGCGGCGTACGGCGCAGGAGCGGACACGTTCGTGGCGGGATCGGCCATCTTTTCCGCGGCCGACCCCGCATCGATGATCGGTCAGCTGCGCGAGCGTTGCAAACAAGGAGTCTCGGTATGAGTGGCAACACTTCGAAAGGACAGTGGATCGCCGTGGGCATGATCGTCACCATCTTGGCCGCAGCGCTGACGATCGGTGCGCTGCTCACCGAGGATATCGATCAGGTGACAACCGGCGTCGCAGCGCCGGACTTCAATGCCGTGAATCTCGCCACCGGCGATAGCGTGACCCTCTCCAGCTACGCGGGCGAGGTGGTGTTGCTGAACCTGTGGGCAACGTGGTGCGGCCCGTGCCGGTGGGAAATGCCGTCGATGGAACGCCTGTATCAGGAGCTAGGTCCTCTCGGACTCAAAGTCGTGGCCGTGAGTGTAGACCAGCTCGGCAGCGAAAAGGTGATGGAATTCGCCCAAGAACTCGACCTGACGTTCGACATACTGCATGATCGGTCCGGACAGATCGAATTGGACTACCAGGCCACCGGGTTGCCGGAAACCGTCATCCTCGACCGCGATGGCGTCATCGTGCACAAGGCGATCGGTCCCGTGGAGTGGGACGATCCCGTCCAGACGGCCCGCTTCAAGCGGCTGCTCGGCCTGGAAACCGAGGAGAGCGAGGAGGTGCCGACCGCGGAGACAGCCGCAACGCGGCACTGATGCAGTTCGACCTCAAGCGGGCCATCGCTGCCAACTGGCCGATCAAGCTCACCGCCCTCGTGCTGGCGACGGTCTTGTGGGCGGCGGTGGAGGCTGAGGAACCGACCACTCAGCTGATTCCCGTATCCGTCACCATCACCACTCCTGCCAACCGCACTCTCACCCAGCAAATCCCCCTGGTGCAGGCCGTCTACGAGGGTTCGGCCCGCGAGCTCATCAAGCTGTACACCTCTCCGCCGCTGATCCGGAAAGTGGTTCCGGACACGTTGAGCGGGTCGGTATTCACGTTCAATCTCTCTCCGCAGGACGTCATCCTGACGTTCGACGCGGACGTGACGTTGCGCGACGTGATCCCGCAGCGTTTGGTCGTCCTCCTGGATGACGAGGCGCAACGACGCGTGCCCGTGATACCGCGAGTGACCGTCCTGCCCGACTCGGAGTTCGTGATCACGGGACCCGTCGTCGCCGTCCCCGACAGCGTGCTGGTCATCGGCCCGGAAGCACAGGTCCGACGCATCGGCGGCGTGTACACCGATTCGCTGGTGATTCGACGCGTGAACGAATCCGGGACCCTGACGGTCCCGATCGACACGGCGGCGTTCGGCGTGGTGCGCCTCTCTCAACATGAGGTCGAGATCCAATTTGACATCGAGGTCCTCACCGAGCGCATCGTCGTCGGCGTGCCCGTCGTGATCGCCGGCGGCATATGGGAGAGCATCCCGCCGACGGTCCAGGTGAGCGTCAGGGGGCCGGCGTCGCTCGTGCGTTCGGTGACCCGCGACCAACTCATGGTCACGGCCGACTCGTCCATCACCGCGGGTGAAATGATGGCCGTGCGGGTCGTCGGGCCCGAGGGCGTTACGGCGTCCGTCTCGCCGGATTCCGTGCAGGCGCGGCGTGTGATCCTGTGAACGACGTGGTCCTGGGGATCGAAACGTCCTGCGACGAGACGTCCACCGCCGTCCTGGTGGCCCAGCGCGGTACACCGGAGTTGGCGAGCCTTGTCATTCTCTCGCAGGATGTGCACGAGGTCTTCGGAGGTGTCGTTCCCGAACTGGCAAGCCGTGCGCACCTGCGCGTGATGCAGCCGGTGGTCGACAAGGCGTTGAAGGAAGCCGGCGTGGCGTTGAGCGCCGTCGATGCCATTGCCGTCACGGCAGGCCCCGGGTTGGTCGGGGCGTTGCTCGTCGGCGTCTGCTACGCCAAGGGACTGGCTGCCGCCGACAATCGCCGCCTCATCGGCGTGCATCATCTGGAAGGCCATCTGTTCGCGCCGACCCTCGACAACCCCGACCTCGAGCCGCCCTTCGTCGGGTTGATCGTCTCGGGCGGCCACACCGTCTTGTTGGACGTTCTCGAATGGGGACGCTACGTACTGCTGGGACAGACGCGCGACGACGCCGCGGGCGAAGCGTTCGACAAGGTGGCCAAGCTGCTCGGCCTCGGATATCCCGGCGGACCCGCCATCGAGACACTCGCCACGACGGGAAGCGACCGGTTTGAGTTTCCCCGGCCGCTGCTGCGCGAGGGGTTCGATTTTTCCTTCAGCGGACTCAAGACGGCCGTGTACTACGCGGTGCGCGACTGCGACGACCTGGAGCGCGACCGGGCGGATATAGCCGCATCGTTCCAAACGGCGGTGTTCGACGTGCTCGCAAAAAAGGTCATGATGGCCCTCGACACCACGGGACACGGGACGGTCGTGCTGGGAGGCGGGGTGGCAAGCAGCCAGGCGCTCGCGGTACACATGGCCGACGCGATCCGCGGACACGCCAGGTTGGTGGTAGCCCCGCCACGTCTCAACGTCGACAATGCCGCTATGATCGCGCGAGCAGGATGGTTTCACCTCGAGAGTGGGCGGACCAGCACCCACTATCTCGACGCCGATGCGCGCATGCCCTGGCCGGGCCTCACGCGCGATTCGGAGTTGCTTCCCACCCCCTCAAGAATACCATGACCGTCTACCCACTCACGTTCCAACTGGGTTTCCTGGAACTCACCGGCTACGGCCTCATGATGATGGTCGGATTCCTGATGGCCGGTTGGGTGATCCAACGCGAACTGCGGCGCCGCGGAATGAACGAAGAGTACGCGTCCGACATGGTGGTGGCGGCTGTGATTGGCGGGATCGTGGGAGCCAAGCTGTGGTACGTGGTGCTCACGCAAGACCCGAGCGCCCTGGCGTCCCGCAGCGGCCTCGTGTGGTACGGCGGCTTCATCGGCGGGACGCTGGCCGTGTATCTCAACGGGTTGCGCCAAAGCGTCCCCACGAGACTCACCATGGATCTAGTCGCCCCTAGCCTGGCGCTGGGATATGCCCTGGGCCGCGTGGGGTGCTTCATGGTACAGGACGATTACGGGGTTCCCACAGCCGTACCGTGGGGCATGCGATTTCCGGAAGGTCTGCCACCGACGACCGCGCACCGCCTGAACGCCGACTTCGGAATCCCGCTTCCCGAGGGCATCAACCCCCTCGACGTCCTGGCGGTCCACCCGACACAACTCTACGAGACCGCGGCGATGATGGTGGCGTTCTGGGCGCTGTGGCGTTTACGCGATCACGCGCATGGCACGGGATGGCTCATGGGAGCGTACTTGTTGTTCGCTGGGACCGAGCGATTTCTGGTGGAGCTCTTGCGGGCCAAAGACGACCGAATCCTGGCAGGGTTCACCGTCGCCCAGCTGACGAGCGTCCTGATCGCCATCGCCGGCGTGATCATCATGGCACGCCTCGGGAAGCAAGACGAGGTCGCCATCCCGGCCAACTCCATCGTTCGGGGCCCGAAGACTACCTAGGAGCAGCGTTTGAAGCTCGGCTGGAAGGCCTGGATGGGGCTCGCCGTGTCCGCCCTGCTACTTTGGCTGGTGTTTCGAGGGGAGGATCTGGGTGCGATCGCTCAGCAGCTCGCGACCGCCGACCCGGTCTGGCTCTTGGTGGCGGGCGCCTTCTTGACCAGTGGCGGTCTCATTCGCGCCCTGCGTTGGGGCATCCTGTTGGAGCCACTCGGCGTCCCCACGACCCTCCGTTCTCGCTGGGCCGCCCTGAACATCGGGTTCATGATCACGAATCTCCTCCCCGCCCGCCTCGGCGAGATCGTCCGGCCCTTTGCCCTCAGCCGCATGGCCCCTGTCTCCATGTCCGGTGCTCTGGGAACGATTGTGCTCGAGCGGCTCCTCGACATGGTCGCCCTCGTTCTGCTCCTGCTCGTCACGCTCCTGTCCCCGGCTTTCCCGACGGGTGCGACCGTTTTGGGCCACTCCGTCGGCTACGCTGCGTTGGCGGGGATTCTGGTGGCCGCCATCGCTTCGGCGGCCGTCGGTGTCTTGTTCATCTGGCCGAGCGTGATCGAACGGTTGGTTCGGGCGTTCGCGCGGTTGCTACCCGGCGATGTTGAATATGGGGCCGTCGCGAAATTCGAGTCATTCCTCTCCGGGCTGGATTTGCTTCGCAGACCGGCGGCCATGCTCAAGGCCTTTCTCTTGTCGCTTCTCCTGTGGGTCTGGATGGCTGCGTCGTTCTGGACCGCCTTCCGGGCATTCGGCATCGAGCTCGGGGCGACCGCCGCGATGTTCGCGCAGTGTGCCGTCTCTCTGTTCGTTGCTCTACCGGCGGGCCCCGGCTTCATCGGTACCCTGCAAGCCGGCGTCTCCGTGAGCGTTCACGATGTGTTCGGCGTCGCGGCAGAGCCGACGTTGAGCTTGGCGATCGGGTACCATCTCGCGGGCTTCATCCCGGTCACGCTGCTGGGGCTCTACTATGCCTGGAGACTGGGGCTGCGTTTCGGGTCCATCGAGTCCGACGTGCGCACGACACTGGAGATGGAAGCCCAACGGGGTGAGGGTGCCTGAACGCCGACTTCGGAATCCCGATTCCCGAGGGCATCAACCCCGCAACCTCTGAGGTTGTGATGACGAGGCAGTATGGGAGAATCAGCGCGAAGCTCCACCTCGAGTAAGCACGACCACCGCCGCCGCGGCATGACGCGAATGCGTCAACGAGATCAACACTTCTGACGCCTGGAGCCGGGACGCCGCTTCCTCGGCCCGACCGTGCAGGCGCAACGTCGGCCGGCCGTCGCCGTTCACCACCACCTCGCTATCCAGCCACCCCACCCCGCGGGCGTTCCCAGCGAGTTGCAGCGCCTTGTACGACGCTTCCTTCGCGGCGACGCGCGCCGCGACATGCTGCGCGGGCCGGGCCATGTCCCGGCAGTAGGCCTGTTCCTGCTCCGTCAGCAGCCGCCGTAGGGCCCGCACGCCGTGCCGGTGGAGCAGCGCCTCCACCCGGTCGATGTCCACTAGGTCGATCCCGACGCCAATCGCGTGCGTCTGTTCCCCAATGTGGTGCGCTGCGTCCGCCAGGCCGGCTACGAGTTCGTCGTGGGTCACCGCACACTCCGCCACAGCGAGACCAACCAGGACGGCGCCGTCAGCACCCCGCCCAGCATCAGGCCGACCCACAAGGCGGCGCCGACTCCCGCGACGCCCACCAGAATCACGGGCCACAACGGTTTCCGCCACCGGGAAGTTTCGTCGGCGACGCGCTGCCAGGTCACCAGCTCCTCGGCGACGCGGCACTCGAGCAGCAGCCACGCCTCCTCCAGACGGCGCGCCGCCGTCGTTTGCGCCCTCTGCCATCCCGCGAGCGCGCCCCGTTCGAGACCGGTGGCATCCACCAGCGCGGCGCTTCGCGCTTCGATTTCGTCCAGCACGGGAATGAGGCCGGCACCGGCGGATCCGAGCCGCGCACCGATGGCGCGGCGCTCCATCTCGCCGATGGCTATCCGCTCACGCACTCGCCGCGGCATGTGGACCGCGGTGGCCTCGGCCAGCAGGTGCGCGGACAGCCGCTCCACGAGGCGCGTCGCCGCGGGGGTCACGGCCTCTTCCCACACGACGAGCCAGGCGTCGCGGCCCAGTACGGAAAGGGCCGCGGACCGCTCGCCGGACGAAGCCAGGCGGCGTGCCTCTCCTCCCATCTCGATCACCCTAGTCGCCAGGAGGCGGCGGCTGGATTCGAGTGAAAAACCCTCGATCACGCTTCCGGTTCCGGAGACGAGCTTGCCCAGGGCCGGCCCCAGTTCGGGAATCCGCAGCGGGATCAGCAGCTTGGCGTGGGTCACGCGAAAATCGCTGCGACGACCCGATCGGTGTCGGAGAGATCCTCGAACACGGCAAAGGCACCCGCGTCATGCAGGTCCGCCGCGACGTACGCGCCTGTCGCCACGCCCAGGGCACGCGCCCCGACGGACTCTCCGCAGGTGACGTCGGCCGGCGTGTCACCGATGATGACGACCTGCTCGCCGCTCGGCGCTGTCCCCCACACCTCGGCCGCCCGCGCGGCGGCGATGGGCGGCAACGCCCTGCGATCGGCGGCGTCCGACCCGAACGCCCCCACGCGGAATCGCTCCATCTCGATGCCGACCGCCACGAGCTTGAGTCTCGCACCCGCCGCGAGGTTTCCGGTAAGCAAGCCGAGCATCACATCGGCCCGCGCTTCGAGTTCGTCCAACAACTCGCGTACCCCGGGGAAAACACGGGAAGCGCGCCGTCCGCTCGCGAACTCCCGCTCGAGGAGCTCGATGTAGCGGTCGCACACCGCCTGCACGTGTATGTCGCTTTCGGCATCAGGGTGATCGACCGCCAGCATGAGGTCCCGCACGATTTGCGGATCGGTCTTGCCGTCGAACCGGAAATCGTCGATGGGGCCCGTCGTCCCCATCTCGTCAAGCAGGGCGTTGCGAATGGCGCCGCGACCTGCCCCATCGGACGAGAGCAGCGTCCCGTCAATGTCGAACAATACGAGCTTTCTGAACGTCATGTCGCGGGATCAGGAACGACGGTCTTCCGGAACGTTCGGTACCCCTGCCTTTGCGGCACAGGCGTTACACCGGGACACGCCACGAAACGAACACATCAGGCAAAGGAACGTGCCACAATCCTCGCAAGGATATCCTTCCGATGCGCGTTCATCATTGCCGCACGCGCGGCAAACCATGCCGTCACTCTTCTTGGTCATGTCGGCTCATGCGTCCAGTTCGTAGAGTTTGATCTTCTTGATGAGGGTCGCACGCGAAATGGCCAGATCGCGGGCGGTGTGCGTGCGATTGCCGTTGTGGTGTTGGAGCGCCACGGCGATCTGCCGGCGCTCGACCTCCTTGAGTGTCAGGACGTCATACTTGGTGTCGCTCAGGTGCATGTCGCGGCGGATCTCGACGGGGAGGTGCCCGAGGCCGATGCTCGACTGCCCCTGCGCCAGCAACAGTGCCCGCTCGAGGACGTTGCGCATCTCGCGCACGTTGCCGGGCCAGGAATACGCGAGCAGTCGCTCCAGCGCGGCGGTCTCGATGACCGGCTGCGCCCCCACGTCTCCCCGCCACAACGACGCCAAGAGTCGCTCCAGCAACGCCAGGCGATCTTCCTGTGTGCGCTCGCGACACGGCGGAAGCAGGATCGGCAGGACGTTCAGCCGATAGAACAAGTCGTCCCGGAACCGGCCCGCCCACACGGCTTCCCCGAGGTCGGTGCTCGTTGCGGCTATCACCCGCACGTCGACGGTGATTTCGCGCGCGCCGCCCATCCGGCGGAAGGTCTTGGACTCGAGCACGTGCAAGAGCTTTGGTTGGAGCTCGGGGGCCAACTCACCGACGGAGTCCAGCAGAATCGTTCCGCGATCGGCCAGCTCGAACAGGCCCGGGCGCCGCTCCCGGGTTCCCGGATCGGTGTCTTTCTCGGCGCCGAACAGCTCGCTGTCGAGGTGCGCTACGGTGAGGCCGCCGCAGTTGATATCGACGAACGGTTCCCGGGAGCGCGCGGACAGCGAGTGGATCATGCGTGCGAGGTAGCCCTTGCCCGTCCCGCTCTCGCCGATGATGAGTGTGGTGGTGGTGTCGTTCGAGGCGAGGAGTTCGACCTGGCGGGCGATTTCCCGCATCTTGGGAGACGATCCCAAGGAAGACAGATCGGCCTCCGGGTTGGCCCGCGCCATGAGCAGGCCCACGTCGCGCCGCATCCGCACCTTGTCACGGACGCGATCGACCGCCAGCAGCAGGTGGGGCATGTCCACGGGCTTCGTGAGGAAATTCTCGGCTCCGCGCTGCATGGCCTGCACGGCGGTCTCGATGTCGCCGCGGCCCGTCAACACGATGACGGCCGCGTCCTGCTCGCGCAGTGTCTCCAGCACCTCGAAACCGGGCATCTCGGGCAGATGCAAATCGAGCAAGACGACGTCCGGCGCATTCTTTTCATTCTGCTGGAGGGCCAGCTCGCCCGTCGCAGCACGGAAAACCTGATAGCCGGACCGCTCGAGGAAGTTGCCGACAGATTTGAGAATTGCTGGATCGTCGTCGACCAACAATACGGATTGATCCATGAACCCTGCCAATGTCCAAAAAAACCCCAAGGCCCCGGACGGCCTATGCCGGGACGAGCACCGAAAGTCCTTTGGGTAGTATGGTCGCAGTGAAGGGGGTCTCGCCACTCACCTCGCCGTCGAGCTGAACCGGGCGGCTCGGCTGGGTTTCCACCGTTATTTCCGTTCCCCGATAATGACGCACCGCAACACCATCAACTGTGTCGTTCCAAAGTTTCCACAAGATCCCAGCCGATTCCAACACCCCCTTTGCCTTGAGCACCACGACGTCCAACACGCCGTCGTCGAAGGCGATGTCCGGCGCGAGACTCATCCTCGGGGGCGCGAATTCCCGGCAGTTCGCCACCAAGACCGTGGTCGCATCCAGCTCCATCGGCTCGCCATCAATCGTGACCCGAAACGAACCGGTTCGCAACGCCCCGGCCAGTGTCACAGCCTGGGCCACGTAGGCGGCGAACCCCCATCGTCGCTTGGCGGCGCTGGTGGTGCGCGCCATCAGATCGGCGTCGAATCCCGAGCCGGCCGCCACGGCAAAATATTGCGTTCGCCCGGCCTGGTCCAATCGGCCGAGATCGATGGCCCGGGGCCGGCCGGAGGCGACGATACGGGCCGCGGCGACGGGATCCCGGGGTAGCCGCAGGTTGCCGGCCAGCAGGTTGCCGGTCCCACCGGGGATGATGCCAATCGGGATGTCGTGGCCCATCATGCCTTCCACCGCCTGCATGACCGTTCCGTCGCCGCCGTAGACGGCGATGGCGTCGACTCCGTCCTGGGCGCCGGCTCGGGCAACCTGCACCGCATCGCCCTGGCCGGTGGTCACGGCCACACGCACCTCACACCCCAACTCCTCCATGGCGGCCACGACAGACTCTCTGGTCCGCCGGCGGGTACGTGCGGCGGCCGGGTTTTTTATCAAGAGAATACGCCGCACTAGTATCGTTTTTCCCAGAACAGATCGACACCGAGCTGCGACTTGATGGCGCGGGAGGGGCCGCCCAGCACCGAACACGTGTTCACCGGATCGCGGCTGGCCGAGAAAAGCCAATTTTGCGTGAAGCGGTACTCGACGCTGGCACCGAGGTCCGGATGGAACACCTCCTGCTGCTGGCAGATGCGCGGGCTCAGCGTCACATACGTCTTGGGACCGATCTGCCACCCCAGGGCTACTTCCGTCCCGGACAATCCCTGGGACGGCGGCCGGATGCTGAGATAACTGAGCGGCACCCCCAGGTCCGAGATGAGGAGCCCACCGATCTGGCTGGACAGGGCCCCCAGCAGCTGGGACCGCAAGAATCCTAGTTCCTGCCCACCCAGCGCCTCGACGCTCGGCGCATTGAACAGGAGGTAGGAGATCACCTCGTCCTCGGGGAGGGGCGGCCGGAAGTCGCTACTCAGCGTCAGGTCCGGGGCGTAGAGCGTTCCCCCGACGTTCACGAAAATGGTGAGATCCTCGCCCTTGGTCGTGCGAAGATTGTAGCGGGCGTCGATGTTCAAGCCGGCGTTCAAATCGGGCGTCCCGAAGTACTGCACCTGTCCCCCGGTCACCGTGAACTCACGCACGATCAGCTCGCCGAGACCGGCGCTGCTCCCGAACGAAAGGCGGTACGTCCCACGCGGGGCGTTCAGGGTTCCGTCGAACCGATACTGGTCCGCCACCTTGCCTATCAACAGCCGGCCCGTGAGGGCAATATCCGCTTCAGTGGACAGCAAACGCACGTTGGAGCCCATCTCGAGCGCCAGGTCTTCGATCCGCAAGCTGTCGAGCAGCCGAATCTGCAACGCCGCGAGGAGTCCCTCCTCGCGCAGAAGCTCCCGATCGATGAAAGACGGGCTGAACGCGTACAATGTGTCTTCGAGATTGATGATGCGCTTTTGGATGAGATCCGCGAAATACAGATCCGTTTCGCTCAAAGTGCCCCGACCCCGCAACGTCGCGCCGAAGATCGGACCGTCCAGCGAGAGGTCTCCGGTCATCGTGAACGCCAAAAAATCCGGGACGTCGAGGGTGCGGAATTGATTCGCGACGATGCCCAATTCGACGATGGGCTGGGTCAGGTCTTGCAGGCGGACGAACCCGGTGATCTCTGCGGTTCCTCCTCCGCTGCCGATGACCAGGCGATCCACCCGAATCGTATCGCCCGCCAAGACGACCGACCCCGAGATGTTCTCGTGGGTCACACCGAGTCCCGGCAGGAAGGCGCCGGCATCGGTGAGGGCGAGCGTGCCCGTGAGCTGGGGTTCGCGCCAGGTTCCCGTGATCCCGACGTTGGCATCGAGCTGTCCCACGGCGTTACGCACCAGCGGGGTGACGAGCTCCATGAGTGAGAGGTCGACCCCGTCGGCGGTGGCGTTGATGGTCAGGGGCCCGGGAAGCTGGCGCTGTTCAGCCCCCTCCAGGGCGAGATCGAGCGGCAGGTCGAGGTCGAGGGTCAGGATGGGCTGGGCCAGTCGCCAGATCGTTCCCTCTGCGACCAGCCGCTGGTTCTCGTACCCCACCGTCGTCTCGAGCAACGGGATGCGGAAAGAGCGGAACCGGCCGTCGTTCACCTGGAACGCCGCATGCCACACCGGCGCGGTGGCCGACCCCGACAGCTCCAACGTGCCGCCCACGTCCCCCCCGACATGCTCAGTATCGAGTTGGGCGAGCCCCCACACGTCCGACAGGGGCAAGCGCACCCACGAACCCGAGAGGCTGCCCGTCGCGCCTCCCCGGGGAATTTGTCCCTCCATCTCGACCCATGCGCCGCCGTCTTCACTCTTGATCAAGACGTTGGCGAGATCTAACGCCGAATCGGTCACCGTCACCACCGCACCCGGCTCGAGGAACCAGCGGTGCGTGGGGAGCAACAGCCCCATGAACTCGACGGGAATTCGGATCTGCCCGGAATCGACCTCGGTGCGTCCCCAGGCGATCCAGGACCCCTCGCTCCCCAACCGCACCCGCCCAAGCCAGGTTGCGGCGTTGCGGCGGCCGGACATGCTGAGCTCGAGATCCGAGTACGCGTATCGTCCCAGCGCCAGCGAGTCGGCACGGCCCACGACGGAGAGGGCTCCCCTGGGACTCGCCGGCAGCGTCGCACGTACGTCCAGCCCCTCGAGCCACGCACCCACCGAGGTGGCGAGGGGGACGGAGACCACGATGTCGGCTTCGAATTCGTCGATGGACCCGGCCAGGGTGACCTCGGCGTCCACCGAGCCGATCATGCGGGTGAAGATGCTGTCTTGCTCCAACCGTGGGAAACGCTCGCGCAGCAGTGGTTCGATGGTGGCCAACGAATCCACGTCCGCCAGGACCCGGAGCACACCCGGCCGCGCGTCGATCAACCCCAATCCCCCATGGGCGATTAGAGTCATGGACGGGCCCGTCAAGCGGAGGCTGTCCGCGAAGATCATCCGGTTCTCGAACCGGACCACGCCCCGCATACCGTCGATGGGCGAACCGGCGGCGAAGGACGCGTCGAGCACGATGGAGAGTTCGCCCACGAGCCCGGCCGCCGAATCGGACGACACGCCGCCGTGCACTCGCCCGTAGAGCTCCGTGGGCGGAAACATCGACTCCAAATCGCCCAGGCTCAGGCGGCGCACCTGGGCGTTGAGGTTCTGCACGCCGAGCACGTCCGGCAGGAGCACTAGGTACCCGGTGGCCACCACGCGGCCGGGCGGACCCTCGGCGTCGATGCGGAACCCGAGCGAATCGGCAAATCCGCTGAGTGTGGCTCGGCCTCCGAATACTCCCCGCTCCGGCAGGCGGGGATACGAGGCGTGCACGCCGGCAAATCTCAACGAATCCAACTCGAGTTGCGCCCACACGCCCACCGTGTCGGTGCGATGATCGAGACGCACGACTCCGCGTGCAACACTGATGGGGCCGTTCCCATGGCGGTGCTGCGCGGTTCCCTCGAACGTGGTGTTCCCCCAGGGACCGTTCAGCTCGCCGATCAGGGCCACTCGGCCCTGCAGCTCCACCGGCGGGACCACCCGACGCACCGTTCCAAGATCTATGTCCGAGGAATCGAGGAGGAACCGGTCGAAGCCAAACCCACCCTCGGTTCCCAACGACACCGTGCCCCGCCCGCGCAGGTGGGTTTCGGGTGTGCCGGCCACGAGCCCGTCCCGGAACCACAGCGACACGTCGGTCTGAAGGGAGTCACTCGGGCCGCTGACCAGAAGCCGGCCGGTCAACCACCCGTCGAACGGGATCGAATCCAGCATCGGCCGCAGGTAGTCCACCGCGAGCGTGTCGAAGCGCAGCTCCGTATCCCCGAGCGTCCACCCTTCCCCGGTGACCAGGATGTCGAACCGCCCGGCGACTTCCCCACCGCCGGCCGGACCCCGAAGGCGCATCGGGTCGATGTGCACGCGGAGGCGATCCCCATCCAGCGACGTCACCGTGGCGCGGCCATCGCCCACCAGGCCCCACGGCACATCGTCGACGAAGGGCCGGATATCGTCCATCGCCCAGCGTCGTGCATCGATGTCCAGCGAGAGCAGCAGGTCGCCGCCCGGCCACCGCAGGGTGCCGCGCAAGCTTACGTCCGAGCCGGGCAGGGCAAAGCGGGACAGGTCGAGCGCGATGGAATCGCCGTCGATCTCGAGCCGGCCGCGCATCGAACGGATATCCAGCGCCGGATCCGAAAAGCGCGCCGACAACTCTTCGATATCGAAACGCAACGCGTTTTCCCCGGGAAAGGGCGAGGAAATGCGCGCGTAGGACACCGTCGCGTTCAGGTCGTCTATCCGGCGGACCCGCATGAGTCCTTCGTTGGTCAGCTCGGTCTCGACCCGCGGGTCGTCGGACGGCTCGGTGGGATTGCGGATCACCACCGTGGCGCCGTGAATCTCCGCCCGGCGGAACGCCACCAATGGCTTCCGGCCGCCCCCGCCCCCTGAGCCACCGAGGCCGAGCACTTCCTCGTAGTTGTACCGCCCGTTCGGCAGCCGCACGATGTTCAGCTGAGGCTGGATGAGGACGACGCGGCCCAGCGCGATCCGCGCGCTCAGAAAATCCAGGAGCGAGTACCGGAGGATGACTTCCGGAAAGTACACCAGCAGTGTGCCGTCCTCACCCCGAATGACGACGTCGCGCACCGTCAACCCGTCGTGGAGCGTACCGCTCACCTCCCCCACGTCGGCGGTGCCGTGCACGACCTCGTTGAGCACGGACACGCCGTAGCGGGTCAGCACCTCACGCCCCGTTTCCGTGCGCAGTCCGACCACGCCGGCCCCGAGAGCGGTACCCGCCACCGTGGCCGTCAACATCCAAGCCGTCGCACTCGCACGAAGAACGATCAAAACGCCTGCCCTATCGAAAAGTTCACCCGCACCTGCTTCAGGAAAGGAAGGTGCTTTCCGAGACCAAACAACCCATCGCCGAGGACCGGGACGAAGGCGTCATCCAACAGGATGGCGTCCTCACACATTCGCTGATCCGGCCGGTCCGTGCACTTTCTCGCGAACAGCGGTCCCTCCTCGGGCCCGTGGGGATTGTAGGCGAGGTCTAACCGAATGGGCCCGAGGGGGGTGAACACCCGGAAACCCACACCGGGCGTGATCCTGATTCCCGTGTCCTTGGGCTGGCCCCGAGGGTCCGATACCTGTCCCACGTCGATGAACACCACGCCGCCGATTCGCCCGCTGAGCGATAGGGGAAAGCGATACTCGGCGTTGAGGAACAACATCTGCGTACCGCCGGTGGGTGACACCAGGGTATCGACCACCGTTGTGTCGACCGCGAACGTCCCGGGAAGCGAGTCGACCTCGCGGAATACATCCACCGTCTCTTCGACATACACCAGCGGGCCGATCCCATTCTGTCGAAACCCTCTTACTGTGTTAGGCCCACCACCATAAAAACGTTCCTCCGTCGGGATGAACTTCACCTCCTGCGGCTGGAACGTGATGTCGGGCGATCGCAGCGTCCCGGCCCGCACCCGCCACGCGAACACACTCCGCCGCCCCACCGGGTGGAAGGAGGCTAATTCGATCACGCCCTTGGCGAACTCGATTTCAGGATCCGAGCCAATCTCCTCCACCGCCAGGCCTGCCCCCAAGCTCAACACCGTCCCCCTGGTGGGACCAATGGAGGAGTTCGTCCGATCGCGTAGCAAGTCCATGCCGACGATGGCCTTGACGCGCTTTTCGCGGAAGATGGCCGCGTCCTCGGCCCGGCACACGTTGAGAATGGAGCAGAACACCGCGTCGTCCGCCACCGTTTTACCATAGGACAAGGAATACGAGAGCGAGACCGGAATATTCCACTTCGTCCGCTGGGTGATCGAAACGTTCCCGCCGATGGCGTCGCGCACGTAGGCCTGGAATTCGCTAAAGCGCTCCGCAGAGAGCGCGATCGTCGCACTGCGGCGGGGGGAGAACACCGTCGGAAACCGCAGGCTGGCGGTGAGGTTGTAGTTGAGATCCAGTCGGTCCGTCCCCCGGTCCGCGCGCAGCGCGCGGCAGATGTTGTCTTCGAGCCCGGCGTAGAGCGGAGCGCCCACCCCGATCTTGGAGAACGCCGCACTCAACTCCAGCGTCCGTGCTCCGCCCAGGAAGTTCTGTGCGGTCCAGGACGACAGCGTCCGGAAACAATCGGCCGTGCCGTACCCCGCACCCAGGCGAATCCGGTGCAGCCGGCTCTCCGATACCTGGACCCGGACCCGAACCACGGAATCGCTCACGGCCCCGGGAACCGTGTCGGCGAGGCGGACATCGACGAAATCGAACACCCCGAGGCGATACAGCTGCCGTTGCCCCTCGTACAGCGCCTGCTGGCTGAACGGCGAGCCCGGCTGGATGCGCAACACCTTCCGCACGAGTCCCTGATCGAGATCCGGCGGCCCGATGACCTCCACGCTGTCCACCACCGCCGCCGGTCCCGGCTCGACGATGAACCCGAGCTGCGCGCTGCGCCGGACGTTTTGTACCGTGAAGCTGCGATACACCTCCGGATAGGGATACCCGCGGTTCTGGAGCATCGACCGAATGGAATCCGTCGAGATGATGAGAAACCGGGGCCGATCGAACGCATCGCCCACCCGCAACGGCAGGTCCCGGAGCAATCGCTCCGTCGGAATGATGTGTTCCATGCCCGTCACTGTCAGGGACTCTATCCGAACTGGTTCGCCTTCGGTGATGAGAAACCGCACGTTGACGTGATCCGAGCGCCGTGTCACGATGGTGTCGATCCGCGCGTCGAGGTAGCCGGACTGCCGATACAACAACAGGATGCGCAAGACGTCGCGACGGAACTCCGTCTCGTTGAAGAACCGCCGCTGGCCGAGTCCCAGCAACCGAAACGGCCACGCCCGGGCAAACCACGCCGACTGCGACGTGACAATGGAGATGCTGAGGGTGAAATCGTCGATGGCCCGGTTTCCCTCGAACGCCAACTCCCACACCGCAAGTCGCCGCGCGTCTTCCTGGGCAACCATGGGGGCGGTGAGGAGAACCGCCACTGCCATTCCGGCGAAGAACGAAACCCGCGTGATGCTATCCTCCCGAAATCTTCGCGCCCGCATCGATAAAAAAAGCCCCAAAGCCGGCGAGGGCAGGGGGCTGAGGTTTGCCACACGGCAGTGTGACGGACCTCCTAACCCATTCATTTTTAACAACTTCCACGATTATGTCAATGGTTGCTGCCCCGCCTGGGGGGGTGCGCCGAGCGGCGCCGACAGGCTCCGGCTAATTTGCACACATGAGCATCTACACGAGGACCGGTGACGACGGAGAAACCGGACTCTTCGGCGGCGGGCGCGTTTCGAAAGGTCACCCCCGAGTGGCGGCGTACGGCGAGGTAGACGAACTCAACTCGGCGATCGGGGTGTCGATAGCCTGCGCCCCCGATGATTTCGAAGCGGCCGCCCTCGAGGCCATCCAACGGGATCTGTTCGCCATCGGGGGGCAGTTGGCCACACCCGACCCCCGGAAGGTGGCCAAGGCAATGCGAAAGGCCGAGCTGTCGGACACCAGGATCGCGGAGCTGGAAGCGGCGATCGACCATGCGGATGGGGAACTGCCGCCGTTGGACGCCTTCATTCTCCCCGGAGGCACCGCCAAGGCGGCGGCGCTGCATTTCGCCCGCGCGGTATGCCGCCGTGCCGAGCGGCAGGTGGTGGCCATGGCCGGCCAAGACCCCGTCCCCCACGACATCATCGTCTACCTCAATCGCCTGTCAGATCTGCTCTTCACATGGGCGCGACTGGCGAACCACCGGGCGCACGTCGCCGATAGGAACTGGTAATGCCGACATACGAGTTTCACCAGCTCGACGTGTTTACCGACACCCCCCTCACCGGAAACCCGCTGGCGGTGTTTCCCAACGCCGAGGGACTCTCCGACGCGACGATGCAGTCGTTGGCCCGCGAGATGAACTTGTAGGAGACCGCCTTCGTCACCGCTTCGAACAAGGCCACCAAGCGCGTGCGCTTCTTCACCCCGGCGGCCGAGATCCCGCTGGCGGGACACCCCACCATCGGCACGTGGTGGCTGCTGGCCGAGATGGGCGAGCTCGATCTCCTCGAGGACAATACCGTTCGGATCACCCAGGACACAGGGGCAGGCGTCTTGCCCGTGGACATCCACGCACGGGGCGGGCTGCCCACCGGCGTGGCCATGATCCAGCCACTCCCGAATTTCGGATCCCTCGTGACGGACCGGGACCGCCTCGACGCCGCTCTCGGGGGAACGGGCGAGACGGTGCGCCGGGACCCCGCGCCCCAGGTCGTCGCCACGGCGCTGCCACAGCTCATGGTTCCCATCGCGACGCTCGCCGCCTTACAGGCCCTCCCGTCGGGTGGGACCGGTACCACCCTGGCCGCCTTCTTACGGGAACTCGGGACTGACTGTGCGATGTGCTACTCCACCGATACCGTCGATCCGGATGCCACGGTACATTGCCGGATGTTCGCCCCGGGATTCGGGGTGCCCGAGGACCCGGCCACGGGGAGCGCGGCAGGCGCACTGGCTTGCTATCTCGTGTGGCACGGCATCGTGCCGCCTCACGACGGCGTCGCCACGGTGGTCATCGAGCAGGGATTAGAAATCGGCCGGCCCAGCCGCATCGACGTCGAGATCGCGGTGGGCAACGGAGGCGAGATCACCGAGGTCCGCGTCGGCGGACAGGCGGTGAAGCTCATCTCGGGCGAGGTCACGCTATAACCCGGTCCACCGTTGGGGTCCGGCTGGGAGAACGCTCGTACGAGATCCATCTCGGCGAGGGCATCCTCGCCGAGCTCCCCCGCTTGGTTTCCGAATTCTGCCCGGCGGCATCCTACGCCGTCATCAGCGATTCGACGGTGGGCCCCCGCTACGCCGAGCGCCTCACCCAAGCACTGAGCGCGGCGGCGCCGTGCCGGCTGCTCACGTTTCCCGCCGGAGAGGGCCACAAGACCCGGGAAACATGGAGCAACTTGATCGACCAATTGCTCGAAGCCGAACTGGGCCGGGATGGGGCGATCGTCGCGGTGGGCGGCGGTGTGGTGGGCGACGTCGCCGGCTTCGTGGCAGCCACCTACCTCCGAGGCATCCGCTACGTGCAGGTACCCACGACGCTGCTCGCCATGATCGACAGCTCCATCGGCGGCAAGACGGGGATCGACACGGAGATCGGGAAGAATCTCGTCGGCGCATTTCACCAGCCGACGCTCGTGGTCGCGGACGTGGCCACCCTCGCATCGCTACCGATCAAGCAGCTCGCCGCCGGCGTGGCGGAGGCCGTCAAGCACGGCGCCATCGCCGATGCCGATTACGTGACCAGCATCTCAGCCAACGCCCGCGAGATCCTGGCGCGAAACCCCGCCGCGATGGCAGATCTCGTCCGTCGAAGTGTGGAGATCAAAGCCGGGGTCGTGGCCGCGGACGAGCACGAACAGGGACAACGGGCCGTCTTGAACTTCGGCCACACCGTGGGCCATGCCGTCGAGGCGGCGAGCGGCTACGAACTGCTTCACGGCGAGGCCGTGGCACTCGGGATGGTTGTTGAGGCGGCGCTCGGCAGCACCCTCGGTATCACCAAGGCCGGAACGGCGGGCGCGCTCGAGTCGGTCTTACAACAATTCGACCTGCCAACGCAGTTGCCCGAGGCGTGGTCCGCCGAACGGATCTTGCAGGCCATGCGGCACGACAAGAAGAACCGGGCGGGGTCGATACGGGTCACGCTGCTGCATTCGCTGGGAGAGGTAGCCAACTCGGGCGCCGGAGAATGGACCCACGCCGTCGATGAAGCAGCGGTGCATCACGCGCTGTCGCCGGGTTTCTAGATGCAACGCGTTTTGGGCGGTTTGTAGGACTGGTTTCTTGCAACATCTGGTCAACTGCCATCCCGCCAAGGAGTTATCACACGTCACATGAACCTTTGACTGCGTAGTCCACGAAATTACGTGGACAAAACCCAGAACTCATTTGTGTGTAACGCTTTGTAGTGTGGAAACTACGCAATTTCTTGACCCTCAGAATCAACCTTTCTATATTCCCGCCTCGCTGAAACGTCGGCCGTACCGGGATCTTCGATCCTGACCCAGATAGACAAAGAAAAGCCTCCATCCAAGGGAGCACACATGGTTCAGCTCCGTACGAGCAAATCGAAAGCTTTCTTTCGAGCTGGCGTCTCCGGTGCATTCGATCAATACCTCCAGGACATTCAGAAGCTCCCCCTCATTAAAGATCCAAAAGAAGAAAGACGGTTGGCCCGCCTCGCCCAGAACGGCGATCGCGAGGCCGCCGAGCGACTCGTCACCGCAAATCTTCGATTCGTGATCTCATATGTGAAGAAGTATCAGGGGCACGGCCTGGATCTGTCGGAGTTGGTTGCGATCGGCAACGAAGGCTTGCTCCGTGCGGTGAAGAAATTTGATCCCGACCAGGGTGTGAAGTTCATTTCGTACGCCGTGTGGTGGGTGCGGCAGGCGGTGTTGAAGGCGTTGGCCGAGCAGACCCGCAGTGTGCGCATCCCCCTGAACCAGAACAGCCAGTTGATTCGCATGGTCCGCGCCGAGACCTATCTCGCGCAGGAACTTGGTCGCGAGCCGACCGACAACGAGGTCGCCAAGGCCCTGGACGACAGCGTGGGCAACGTCCGCAACGCCCGCCGGATGACGGCCGCCGAGCTCTCGCTGGACGCGCCCATCGATCGGTCGGATAAGGACGCCGCCACCTTCGGCGAGCGGTTCGCCGGGCAAGAGGGCAACGAGATCGAGGAAGGCACCGATGATCGCCTCATGCGCGATTTCATCGACCGCATCTTCGAGCAATACCTCACACAGCGGGAACGGCGGATTCTGTACCTCTACTACGGGTTGGAGGAGGGATCCGAGGGCCTGACCCTCGAGAAGATCGGCGGGTTGATGGGGGTGACCCGGGAGCGGATCCGCCAGATCCGCGAACGGGCGTTCGAAAAACTGCGCGAGTGCCCGCAGGGCAAGGCGCTCATGGGTTTCTGGAACGCCGCCTGACCCGCGCAATCAAGCTGCCATGAAAAAAGCCCTGGGTTTCGCCCGGGGTTTTTTTTGCCCGATCCACGCTGCCGGGCTCGCACGCGGGCCGTATCTTCAACCATGATGTCTGACATCGAACTGCCGATTTTTCCCTTGCCCCTGGTGCTGTTCCCCGGCGTCCGGCAGCCGCTGCACGTTTTCGAACCCCGCTACCGCGACCTGCTGCGAGATTGTCTGGCGGGCGATCGGCGGTTCGGCCTTTCGCTCCTGATCCCGACTCCGGGTACCGCGGGGGTGCCGCAACCCGGCGACGTGGGGTGTACTGCCCGCATCCAGTCCCATCATCCATTGCCCGACGGGCGCTCCAACTTGCTGACCGTCGGCGAGAACCGCTACGTGCTGCAGCGGCTGGTCGAGCGGGATTGCGCCTATCTCGTGGGCCGCGTCCAATTCCTTCACGACGAAACCGCCGAGGCCGAGTTCGCCGGGATCACGCGCAGGGTGCGGGAGCAGTTTTCCCGCATCATCAGCTCGTTCGACGATACGGGGGGTATGCCGGGTGTCTCGGTGCATCCGCCCGAAGATCCCGAAGGGCTCTCCTTCGCCGTGAGCGCGGCGCTCGACCTCGGCCTCGCCACGAAAGCACAGCTGCTGCGGCTCACGTCCACCGCCACGCGCCTGGAGCGGTTGCACACCCTGCTCCAGCCGCTGGTGCGGGACGCCGCGAAGCGCACGACGGTGCGGAAGGCCGCCAAGCGAAACGGCAGGCGGCACGCCCCCACCTGCTCCGGCGAATGACCATTCCCGGCGAGGTCATGGCGGCCGTCACCCGGATCGTGGGACCGGCGTGGGTGCGCCGTTCGCGCTCGGAGCTCGACACATACGCGAGCGACGGACTGCCCACCCGCCACTCACGCCCCGGCGCCGTGGTGCTGCCTGGGAGCCGGGACGAGGTGATCGCCCTGGTGCGGACCATGGCACAGCACCGCATCCCGTTCGTGGCCCGAGGGGCCGGCACGGGCCTTTCCGGCGGCGCCCTGGCCGGGTCCGACGCGGTCACCATCGTGCTCACGCGCCTGACGCGCATCCTGGAAATCGATGCCGCCAATCGCCGGGCCGTCGTGGAGCCCGGAGTGGTCAACGTGCGTCTCACCGAGGCCACCACGCCGTTCGGCCTGCACTACGCCCCGGACCCATCGAGCCAGACGGCGTGCACCCTCGGCGGGAACGTCGCGGAGAACGCGGGCGGCCCGCACTGCCTCAAGTACGGCGTCACGTCCAACCACATACTCGAACTCGAGGTGGTGCTGCCGAGCGGCGAGGTCGCCACGATCGGCTCCCCCAGCGGTGAGCCGTGGGGAGCGGACCTGGTGGGGTTGTTTGTGGGCAGCGAGGGCATGTTTGGCATTGCCACGCGGATCGAGGTCCGGCTGACGCCCATTCCCGGCGCTATCCAGACGCTCCTCGCCGGGTTCGACACGGTGCGGGGAGCCGGCGAGGCGGTGTCGGCGATCATCGCCGCCGGCATCGTCCCCGCCGCGCTGGAGATGATGGATCAGCAGTGCGTCGCCGCCGTCGAGGCGTCCGTGTACGCGGCGGGATACCCCACCGACGTCGCCGCAGTCTTGCTGATCGAGGTGGACGGCCGCGAGCCTACTGCCGTGGCCGCGGAGGCCGACGCCGTGCAGCAGATCATCCGCGATCATGGTACCAGAACCATTCGTTCGGCCACGGAGGCCGGCGAACGAGCGCGACTGTGGCAAGGCCGCAAGAAGGCGTTCGGCGCGCTGGGCCGGATCAGCCGCGATTTGGTGGTTCAGGACGCCGTGGTGCCCCGGTCGGCCCTCCCCGACATCCTGGAGGAGATCTCCTCGATCGCGGCGGCCCACCGCGTGACCGTGAGCAACGTGTTTCACGCCGGCGACGGTAATCTCCACCCCAACATCAACTTCGACAGTCGGGACCCCGATCAACTCGAGCGGGTGGAGGCCGCGTCGACTGCCATCATGCAGGCGTGCATCCGGGCCGGAGGATCGATCACCGGCGAGCACGGCGTCGGCATGGACAAGCTGCGGTACATGCCCATGCTCTTCGACAGCGATACGCTGTCGGCGATGCGCGCGGTGCGGCAAGCGTTCGATCCCCACGAACTCTCCAACCCGGGCAAGGTCGTGCCCATCCACGCGTGCCGCGAGTGGATGGCGGCGGCGCCGCTGCGCCGGGCCGAGGTACGAGCATGAGCGACCTCACCATCGAGCACCACCTCCGCACCCTCATGGGACCCGACGCATCGATCGACACCGATCCCACGGGCATACCGGTGATCGCGCCGCGCACCACGGAAGCGTGCGCCCTGGTCCTCCGCACCGCCAACGCCGAGAGGTGGAAGGTCCGCATCACCGGGCACGGTACGTGGAGTCCCGTGGATGCGCCGGCACATCTCACGCTGTCGTCCGCCGGCCTCACGAACATCGAGGACGTCCAGGGCACCGATCTCGTGGCCACAGTGCAGGCCGGCGTCGACCGGGATGCGCTCCGGGTGGCGCTCGCGGACGACGGGGCCTGGTGGCCCGTCGATCCGCCGGGGGGGCACCGCAGCCTCGGATCGATCATCGCCACGGCCACGGCGGGCCCCCTGCGGTCGGGCTTCGGGGGCGTGCGGGATCACGTGCTGGGACTAACCGTCGTCACCGCCGACGGCCGCATCGTTCACGCCGGTGGGCGCGTGGTGAAAAACGTCGCCGGTTTCGACCTCACCAAGCTCGCAACGGGGAGTTTTGGCGCCTTTGGATTCATTGCGGCGGCGCACCTGCGCCTCCGGGCCATTCCCCGTGCGGACGTGACACTCACCACCGAGGGAGACCGTGACGACCTGATTCAGGACGCCCGGGCCATACTCGGCACTGGCCTGATCCCGCCGGCCGTGGAGATCGTCTCCCCGGCGGTGCTGGGATCCGACCGCTGGACGCTCGCCGTGCGGCTGCTGGGTGCCGATCCTCAGGTGGAAGCCGATCGGAATCTGGTGAAAGGCGTGGGCCACCGTACGTGGACGGAGCAGGCGGCGCCGGACGCCGCCGCGCTCTGGCGACAGACCCTGTCGCGCGTCGTCGCGGGACCCATCACCGTCCGGCTGGGCACGGTGGTCACCGCCCTCGATCGCGCCGTCGATCTCATTGCTCATCATCTGGATGACGACATCGTCACGGTTAGCGTCGCATGCGGCGTCGTGCGATGGACCGGCACCGCGGAGGCAGATCGCTGTCGCCTGCTGCGTCACGCCGCCGCGCAGGTGGAGATGCCGGTGACGGTGGAGCGCGCACCCTGGAACGCGCGGAGCGCCCTCGGCCACTTCGGGGCGTACAGAGAGGGTGTGGGCCGCCTCATGGGATCCCTGCGCCACACCTTCGATCCCGCGGGGACGCTCGTGGTCCCGTTGGGGACGGACGACGAGACGTGAGGCTCTCGACCGCCGGGCTCGACCCCTGTGTGCACTGCGGATTTTGCCTGCAAAGCTGCCCGACCTACATCGCCACCGGCGACGAGGCGGACAGTCCCCGTGGGCGCATCGTGCTCATGCAGTCGTTCGGCCGAGGCGAGATCGCCGGGACCGACGACCGTCTCGCCCATCATCTCCAACGCTGCCTCGGGTGCCTCGCGTGTGAGTCGGCGTGCCCCTCAGGCGTGGAATACGGTCCCGCCCTGGAGGCGGTGCGGGCCGAGCTGGCCAAGACGCGCACGATCCCGATCTTCGTGCGCTTGGTGCTCGCCGTCATGGCGGAGGCACGCATTCGCCGGCCGCTGCTGGCCGCGAGCCGCCTCCTGCGGCCGCTGGCGCGTCTCTTGGCTGGAAGGTCGAAAGTTGGGTTTCAATTCGGGATGCTGGCCGCGACCAGGATGCGCCTCACCGTCCCCCAAGAACCGCCCAGCGCAGCACCCGCCGTGCAGGACGCGCGCCGCCGGAACGATGGCGGCACCCGACAGGCGGTCGTGTTCCGCGGCTGCATCATGGAGGGATTGTTCTCCCATGTAAACGACGCCACGGAGCGCACGTTGCGCGTAAACGGATTCGCCGTGGCCGCCGTGCCGCAGCAGGGATGTTGTGGCGCGCTCCACGTGCATGCCGGCCTCACCGAACCGGCAAAGGCGCTGGCCCGCTGCAACGTACGTGCATTCGCGGAGCACCCGAACGCGGCCATCGCGGTCAACAGCGCAGGATGCGGCGCCGCACTCAAGCGATACGGACATTTGCTGGCCGGCGACCCACTCGAAGACGAGGCGCTACGATTCGCCGGGCGCGTCGAGGACATCCACGAGATGCTCGCCGCTGCTGGCCCCCGCCGGGGGGCGCCGCTGGCGATGACGGTCGCGGTGGATCCGCCGTGTCATCTGCAGCATGCCCAGCACATCGTCGATGAGCCTCATGCCCTGCTGGGGGCCGTCCCGGATCTCGCATGCCTGAGCCCCGCCGATGCGGATCACTGTTGCGGCAGCGCGGGGGTGTTTTCGGTTCTCGAACGCCAGTTGTCGCGCCAGGTTCTGGCCCGCAAGCTCGACACTCTGACACCGCTGGCACCCAACGCCATCGTCACCGGCAATCCAGGTTGCGTCATGCAGATCGGCGCCGGCATGCTCGCCGCGGGGCGCACCGAACCAGTCCTGTTTCCCGTGGAGTTGTTGGACCTATCCTACCGACGTGCGGGGTACTACGATGCGACAACACCCCCCGGCGGGTGATTAGATTCCAACCTTGATGACGACGACGAACGATGTGGGCATTCCTCTGGTCCTGCCCGCGGACGCGCTGACCGAGCACGAGGCGGAAGCCATCATCGGCGGCGCCTGTGCCGCGGAAGCCGACGTGGCGGTGATCGAGGTGGTCGGATCCGGCGCGATCGAGTGCCTGCAGGGCCTGCTCACGAACGATCTTCAGGAAGCGGGTGACGACGGGTTCCGCTACGGCGCGGTCCTGACCGCCAAGGGCATGATCGTGTGCGACATGTGGACGGCGCGGGCGCGCAGCCACGCATGGCTCACGGTACCGACCCGAGGAAAGGAGGCGTTACTCGCTTTGTTCACGCGATGCCTTCCTCCGCGGCTCGCGCGTGCCACCGATCGGTCGGAGGACCTCACCGTGCTGCGCCTGGCCGGGCCGGAGAGCACCGCTCTCGCGGCTCTCGCCGGCATTCCCATTCCTCCGGTCGGCACGACCACCGACGCCGTCGTCGGCGAGGCCACGTGCGTGGTGTCCTGTCCCACGGACGGCGCGGATTTCGGCGTGCAGATTCAGATCGGGCGATCGCGGTCGGCCAAGGTGCTGCAATCCCTCGCCCACGCCGGCGCCGTCGTGTCGGCGCCGACCACGATGGAGCTGGCGAGAATCCTGGCCGGGTGGCCGCGCCTCGGTGCGGAGATCGACGACAAGACCCTCCCACAGGAAGTCCGGTTCGACGCCCTCAACGGCGTGTCGTACACCAAGGGGTGTTACACGGGACAGGAAACCGTCTCGCGACTGCATTTTCGAGGACACATGAACAAGGAACTGATCGGTTTGATGTGGGAGGGATCAATTGATCCAACCGATCCCGTCATCACACAAGACGACCGGCCCGTGGGGCGCGTTACGAGCGCCGCGTGGTTGGCCTCATTCCAGCAGTATGTCGGCCTCGGGATCGTGCGGCGTCAGACGAAGCGGGACCAGCCCGTGACGGCGGCGTCGGCCCCGGCCGATCTCGTTCGCCTGCCGTTCGAGTTGCAACCGTGACGCCTGCGCCAGTATGCGGTTGGCCAGGCCCATGACAAGTCGGCGAGAGTTTCTCTCCACGGTCGTGGCCGCAGGTGCGGCGGCGCCGTTCGCGGACGGCCGGAACGCGGCTCCCCGGGTGGAACCGTCGGCGAGCATCTTTTTCCGACACCCTGCCGGAGAAACAACCCTGGTCCGGTTCGCCGTTCACGATGCCGACGCACCGGCGGGACGGCTGCGCGTGTACGACCGCAGCGGCCAGCGCCTACTCGGTACCGCCGGCGTCCTGGGCATCAGCGGGAGCCTCATCGGCGAGTTGTGGCTTCCCCTACAAGGACGAACGCACATCATCACCCAGTTGGAGATGCCTGGGCTGGCCGCGCCGCTGTTCTCCGAACACCAACTCGACCCGAAGCCTCGATGGACCCTGTACTGGATTACCGTCGTCGATCCCGCAAAGCTCTCCCGTCAATTGGCGGCACTCCCCCGGTGGCGTCGGCTGGCCGCGCAGACCATGTTGCCGTCGCTTCACGTGGCCGGCAATCCGTTCCCGCCGGGCGACGTGCCGCCGGCCACCCTCGATCATCTCCCCCTGCTGCGTCGCGGACGTGCGGCCCGGGTGCTGGAGGAAACCATCGGGATCCCGGTGAGTCCCGTCGCGGTGGGACAGGGCGCCGACTTCCGGATGCGCGCCAGCATCCTCGGTATGGCTGCCGGTGACGTTTCCAACGCCGTGCTGCTCGACGATACGTCCCCGTCGCCCTTCGGACGACTGCACGGACGCGATGCATCGAGCATCGACATCGCGTCGCTGGTGGCCGGAGCAACCCCGGAGGATCTGGGCTTCCGGCAAGGTGGCGACACGATGGCGCGGCAAGTGGAACAATGGATCACAGAGACGCCCCGCTTCCTCTCACCGACGTACGGCACCAACGTCGCCCTGATCGTCGGTTCCGAGGTGAACGACGACTTTGCCATCATTACACGAGCCGTACGGGACTGGAATTCCCGGTATGCGTTCCCGCGAATCGTCATCGGGGATGCCGGGGAATTTTTCGCCGAAGCCCGACGCGTCTTCAACATCACGCCGATTCGCCCCGAGGCGGCCCAGGTGCGCCGGGTGGATCCGGGGGACGAGGAAGTCGTGCAAGCGCGGGTCCGCCGGAACGCGGAGCGGCACGATCGCGTCCAGCAAATGCTGGGACCTCTCAACGATTTGGTCGGACGGAATCTCACCGGAATTCGAGGCATGGCCGCGCATCTCGACACGGCCGTGGAAGGTACCGTAGTGTTCAACCCGTCGCCTGTCACGCGCAGCGATCTCGTGACCATGCCGGACGGCTCCGAGCACTTCGCTACCGACATTCCCGCGATGGGTTATGCCTACATGCCCGGTCGGTCCTCGTTGGCGGGCGAACCATACGAACAGCCCGGCCCTCCCAGCGTGTTCGGACGACTCCTGACCGTACGCCTCGATGAAGACACCGGCGCCGTGTCGTCGCTGTACCATCGATCCGTCAATCGTGAATGGGTGCGCGCGGGCAGCCCCGGGCTCAACGCGGTGCGCGGCGCAGTATTGGAAAAAATCACGCGGCTTCGCCTTCCGATGATCGGGATGCGCATAATCGCCGAACGCCGCACGGCTTCGGCGCGTCTCACGACCACCATCACGGTATACGAAACGCTGCCTTGGGTCGACATCACGAACGAATTCACGGACAATTCGTCGCAAACGTTGGAGTACGATTTTCATTTCGCGGCCGACTCCCCTCGAGTGTCGTGGGAAACGCCCGCGGGATACGAGGATGGCTCGCCCCCCCTGGGGCCTGTGGCGCATCTGCGGTGGTTCCACCTGCAGGTGCAGGACAACTGGCAGGTCCTGTTTCGCGGGCTGGACGCGCCCCATGTATCGTGTGATGCGAGCGGCCGTGTCGTGAGCCGGTCGCCCACGGGCCGGTCGCGGTACCGCCTTGGCATCGCATCGCCCTCCGCGCCACCGGACGAGCGATGGTACTTTGGTTGGGGCACGGAGCCGTTGGTCGTCGCACCGGTTTCCGGAGGCGTGCCCGGTCAACGCCGGCTTCCCCGTTTCGGCCATCTGATCGCCGTCGATCAGCCGGGCATCATGGTCCTCGGAATCAAGCCCGCGGACAACGGCGACGGCGCCATCGTCTACCTCCAAGACGTGCTCGGAGTGGGCCGTGACATCGTGCTGCGGGGCGGCATCCTGGGGTTCCGCGGCGCCCGGCGAACCGACGTTCTCGAGCGGCATACCGGCGTGCTCCCGGTAACACTCGAATCCGCGGTGACGGTTTACGTTCCGGCGCACGGGGTCGCGACGGTGCGTCTCTACGACCTGTTCTTACGGGGGGGTTGAAACCCTCCTGCGCCCCGTGGTATATCTCGTTCATGACTCACCACGCAAAGACCCTTGGCGAACTGAAGCAGACCGAGTGGGGAAGCCCCCCGCGGCACGGCCGCACCGTGAAGAGCGAGATGCGGCAGAACCTCATCTGCATGTTGCAGGAAGGGCACGACCCGTTCCCGGGCATCGTGGGATTTGCCGACACGGTCATCCCACGCATCATCAACGCCATTCTGTCCCGCCACGATTTCATCCTGTTGGGCCTGCGGGGTCAGGCCAAGAGTCGCATCCTGCGTGCGCTCGTCGGATTGCTGGAGGAGGAGATGCCGATCCTGGCGGGGAGCGAGATCAACGACAATCCGTTCCACCCCATCTCCAAGTACGGCCGACAGATCGTCGAAGAGCTGGGTGATGACGCGCCCATCGATTGGGTCTCTCGCGAGCAACGCTACGTCGAAAAACTCGCCACACCTGACGTCACCATCGCGGACATCATCGGCGACGTGGACCCCATCAAGGCGGCGCGGGGGGGCCACTTGCTGTCGGACGAGCTCACCATTCACTACGGACTCCTGCCGCGCGGGAATCGCGGTATTTTTGCGCTCAACGAACTGCCCGACCTCGCCGGCAAGATCCAGGTTGGCCTGTTCAACATCCTGCAAGAAGGGGACATCCAGGTCAAAGGGTATCCCATTCGACTTCCGCTGGACATGCTGATGGTGTTTTCGGCGAATCCGGAAGACTACACCGCACGCGGCAAGATCATCACGCCGCTCAAGGATCGGATCGGCAGCGAAATCCTGACGCACTACCCGGTGAGCATCGAACACGGCATGGCCATCACGAAGCAAGAAGCCTGGGTGGATCGGGACGGACTGCCGCTCGACATGCCGCCATTCATCGAGGAGTTGATCGAGCGTGTGGCCTTCGAGGCGCGCAGCGACAAGCGAGTCGACCGCCGAAGCGGCGTGAGCCAGCGCCTCCCGATCAGTCTCATCGAGTCGGTCAGCTCCAATGCGGAGCGTCGTACAATCGTCAACAGAGAGAAGCGGGTCGTACCGCGCGTCACCGATGTACACGCGTCGCTCCCGGCGATCACCGGCAAGATCGAACTGGAATACGAGGGCGAGTTGCAGGGCGCCGAGGCAATCGCCAGCGACCTCGTGCGGCGCGCCACCGCCGCGACCTTCGATGCCTACCTGGGCGGTGCCGATTGCGATGAGATCGTCTCCTGGTTCGACGAAGGCGGTGCGCTCAAGATGTCTGCCGACGAGCGATCGGACGTGTGCTTGAAGGGTTTGGGCGTGGTACCCGGCCTCTTCACGACCGTCGAGTCCGCCGGCCTCGCGCCGAAGAAGGACCCGGCCACCATGGTTGCGGCGAGCGAGCTCGTCCTCGAGGGACTCGTGGCCAAGAAACGCATTTCAAGCTCCGAAGGGATCGGTTACATGCGGGTCGCTCCCGAGACGCCCCCGCCGTTCGGTTCGGGCGGGACCAATCCGAACCTCTTTGCCTGAGGCGCACTTTGGCCGTCATTACCGTCTCCCGGCAGTTCGCCTCTGGCGGTGCCCGGATCGCGGAACGGGTCGCCGAGCTGCTGGGGTGGACGCTGGTTGACCACGAATTCGTCGACCGTGTGGCGGAGCGCGTCGGCGTGCCCCCCGAGGAGGTGGCCCGCCGAGAGGAACGCGTCGCGACCTTGATCGAGCGTCTCGCCAAAACCCTTGCCGTCTCTTCTCCCGAAGTTTTTCTCACCGCAGCGGACCTCTCTATCGGAACGTCCACCTCGATGGAAGACCTTGTGCGCATGACCGAAGCGGTGATTCACGAGGCCGCCGAGCATGGTGACGTCGTCCTCGTTGGTCGCGGTGCTCAGGCTTGCCTCGGCCGGCGGGATGACGCGTTACATGTACGCGTGGTGGCGCCGCGCGACGACCGGGTGCGGGCCGCCTGCGAGCGCCTGGATTTGACCCCGAAGGAGGCCGAGCGGAAAGTCGATCGCATCGACCACGATCGAAAAACGTACGTCGAGACGTATTACAGGAGGAATTGGAATGACGCCGCGAATTACCACCTGGTGGTGAATTCCAGCTTGCTGACGTACGACCAGGCGGCCGATCTCATCGTGCAATCGGCGCGCGCACGATTCGGCGATCGTTAGGCACGCCGTTTCCGGCCGTCATCACCGTGTCGCTCGAATCTCCGGGGCCCACCGAAGCACACCCAACATCAACCCCGCACAAATCAGTCCCGACACCGACAACCACGCCGCCGGACTCCACCGGCTCGCCACGGCTCCCGCCAACAAGGATCCCAAAGGCATCAACCCGAGGAACGCCAACGAGTACACCGACATGACTCGCCCACGAAGTTCGTCCCGGGCGAAGAACTGGAGCAACGTGTTCGTGGTGGCTGTGTGCACCACCTGAAAGAACCCGGTCAAGACCAAGAGCACGATCAGAACGCCGAACGACGGCGCGTACCCGAGCGAAGCCACAAGGAGGCCGAAGACCGGGGCCGCGAGGCTGATCGTGCGGCCCTTGGGAATGCGATGCCCCAGCGTGGCCAACCCCAACGCCGCCACCACCGCGCCCGCCGCGGCCGCCGACACCATCCATCCGAACGCCACCGCTCCCAACCCCATGACGTTCCTGGCCATCACCGGTAGCAGGATATAAAACGGAAAGCCGAAGACGCTGGCGATCGCGATCAACATGACGAGCACCAACATCCGTTTGTCCGACGCCACGTAGACCAGGCCATCGCGTACCGTGGAACGCCGCGCGACCTGATCGGGCCGGTCGACGGTGGGTCGGAAGCGCATGACGAGCAGTGCAAAGATCAAGGCGAGGTAGGAAATCCCGTTGATCAGAAAACACGCGCCGACGCCCACCACACCGATCAATACGCCGGCGATGCCCGGTCCCACGACGCGAGACCCGTTGAACGACGCCGAGTTCAGGGCCACGGCGCTCATCAGATCCCCCTTGCCCACCAAATCGGCAATGAACGATTGCCTACCGGGAATGTCGAAGGCCGCCGTCACGCCAAGCAACGTCGCGGCGATCATGACGTGCGCCAAGGTCACGACGTCGAGCAGCACGACGGTGGCCAAGCCCAGGGCGATGACCATGGCCGCGGACTGCGTCACGAGCAACAGCCGCTGCCGAGGAAAGCGATCCGCGATCAGCCCCCCGTAGAGCGAGAGGAACATGATGGGCAGCGTACCGAGCATGGACACGAGGCCCACGTAAAATGGGGATCCTGTCAGGAGGAGCACCAGCCACGGCTGGGCAACCGAGTGCATCGACCATCCCAGGAGCGACGTGAGGTGTCCGGCGAAATAGAGGCGGAAGTTTCGGTGCCCGAGGGCACCATATCGCGACGGCCGGGGCGCAGACGCCTGGTCGCCGTCGGGGGCGGTTGGTGGCGGATCGGTCCCGGGCATTGCGGGAACAATGACGGCAGGCCACTGTTTGAACAAGGTGGGGTCGCGCTCCCGCGACACACGGCTAGATTGGTTCGCATGCGCTACACGACGTACTCGAAGTTCATACCGGGGTTGGCGGACGCCATCAACTTGCAAGAGTTGATGGACCAGCTCGGAGATTTCCTGCTGCAGTCGGGGTTTGCTGGCGGGTCGTACAACCATCCCTTCTGGGGCGAATTCGGCGATGACGACGCCGACCGGTCGATGGACGCGTTACGGCAAGCCATCATGGATGCACTCGTGGAGTCAGGCCAGCTCACCCCCGAAATGCTGCGGGTATTGAGCGGCGACTCCACGGGCGACGAAAACCGCGACCGCGAGATCCAGCAACAGCTGGCCGATCTCCTCGACCAGATAATTCAGCGGCTCATGGACGAGGGATACCTCACCACCGAAGCCGGCTCGCAAATGCCGGAGGGCCACCAAGAAATGTTCGGCCCCGGAGGACAGGCCCAATCCGCCGCGCAGCAGGTGCACTTCAACCTCACGGGCAAGGGAATCGACTTCCTCGGGTACCGCGCCCTCAAGCAGTTGCTGGGAAGCATCGGCAAATCCAGTTTCGGCAGCCACGAGACGTCCTATCTCGCTACCGGGGTCGAGGCCGAGGCCGCATCGAAGCCGTACGAATTCGGCGACACACTCAATCTGGACGTCAACGCCACCCTGTCGAGGGCCCTGCGGCGCGGGGGGCTCAAGTTCCCGATCGATATCGACTACCCGGATCTCATGGTGCACCAATCCGACTATCGCTCGAGCGCGGCCACCGTGCTCATGCTGGATTGCTCCCACTCCATGATCCTCTACGGCGAAGATCGCTTCACGCCAGCGAAACGCGTGGCCTTGGCGCTCACCCATCTCATCCGGACGCAGTTTCCGGGCGATTCGCTGCATGTGGTGTTGTTTCACGATTCCGCCGAGGAAATCCCGCTCGCGCGGCTCGCTCACGCCCAGGTGGGGCCGTACCACACCAACACGGCGGAGGGGCTCAAACTCGCGCGGCGCATCCTGCTGGCGCAGCGCAAAGACATGCGCCAGATCATCATGATCACCGATGGAAAGCCGTCGGCCCTGACCTTGCCGGACGGCCGTGTGTACGTCAATTCGATGGGATTGGACCCGCGCATTCTCGAAGCGACGTTCCGTGAAGTCGCCAGTTGCAAGCGCTCCAACATCATGATCAACATGTTCATGCTGGCGCGGGAGCGTTCGCTGGTGCAGTTCGTGAAGAAGGTGTGCGAGATCTCGCGTGGGAAGGCTTACTTCACCAACACCATGACGCTGGGCCAGTACATCCTCATGGATTTCATGCACCGCAAGACGCGGCGGGTGTAGCGCGCTAGCTCCCGAACTGGCGGAGACTCGGCGCCCGATAGTTCACACCCTGTTTGGCGATCCGCAGCCGGTCGCGGCTTCCAACATCGTCACCCAAGAGCGCGGCTGTGTGCGTCGTCACGCGGCCTGTCTCGATCGTGACGTCGAATTCCTCGAGTTCGCGCCGTCCGTTCCACCCATCATAGCTGATGCGCAACCGGTGTCGGCCCGCCGGCAGGCGAAAACGCGCAAGCTGGAGCTCCGCGGGCAGCGTGGACCAGCTTCGCGTGTCCGCCCGTTCCGTGGCGGTGACGGCGGCGCGCAAGCCCACCCGGGCCAGGAAACCGCCCACCTCGCCCCCGGCCCTCTCGCCCGCTGCCTCCGCCGCCGTCACCGCCGCCTCTTTCAATAGGCCGCGGGCCACCATACGCACCATGACGGTGGGCTTCTGTTCTTCGAAATCCCGCACGCTGATCGCCGACAGATCTTGGATCAGGGTCGGCGTCACCGAGCGCCCATCGTCCACGGACACGCGGACATCGCCCGCCCGGCGGGCATCGAGGCGATACGACGGCCAGGCCAGCGTGATGAGCTCGAGTCCGACGGCCGACCCGGCCGTGGCGATGAGTACGCCGTCTTCGTGCCGCGGATATTCCCCGCCTTCCCGGGACACGTAGGTCATTACCACGACCGTCCGGATCAGGACGCGTAACGCGGCGCGGAGCGCCGATCCCGCATCTCCGTGAATTACGGAATCTTTCTCTTCCGCGAGCACGGGAATGTACAGTTTCTGCTCCGTGCGGTGGGCGATGAAACCGTTCTCGATGACCACGAGTAATTCACCGGTGCCCGGCGGTGGGCGGGTTGCCTCGTCCAGATGGTACGCGGCGCGGGTGCGTTCGGCGACGTCATGGAATCCCAACGCGGTCGCGACGTCGACAACGTCTTCGAGCACTGGACGGGGCGGCTCCACGCCATAGAGCGACTCGTATTCATCGTACGCCGCGACGGCACTGCGCAGCGACACCATCGCGTCGTTGCTCTCGCCGGCGCCCCACTGGAGCATGCCGGCGAGGTACTGCAGGGCCGCTGGGTTGGTGAAACTGCGGCCGGGGTTGTCGTTGGCGTAACGACGCACCATTGCATTGGCCCGCCGCGCAGCCACCAGCGCGTTCTCGACGTCTCCCAGCTGGAGATAGTTCATCATGCCGTAGTAGTGGATCATGGACCACTCCACGGCCGACGGATAGTAATCCAGCATATTATCGCTCACCAGGAACGCCGCGATATTCTGGGAGATACTCTTGGTATACCGCTCTTCCGCCAAGCGATCCGCTCGCTGGAGCGCCACGTTGCTTTCCTCGAACCGGCCCAGTCGTCGCAGAAACAGTCCGGTATTGAGCTCCCGGATCAGCTCGTCCTTCGGACCACTCTCGCGCAGCGCCGGCAGCGCCGTCGAGTCGCGTATCGTGATATAGTGGCGCAAGGACGCATCGTACGACGGCAGCGAGCCGCCGTAGAAGGGGGAGTCCGGCGGAACCACCGGAACCGGGTTCGTGGCACACCCCAACGATACGAGGAACAGCGAAGCCAGCATCGCATGTCCCACAACGCGTCTGTGAGTCATGGCCGTGGTGACTGAAACGTGTCGGTCTTACCGACGCGTCCGGCTGCGTTCAACGAACTTCTTGATGCGCTCCTGGCCGATCCACACACGCTCGTTGGTTTCGAGGTCGGTGAGATTGAGGTCAATCTGATAGTAGATGACCTCTTGGTTGCCTTCGACGTCCTCGATGGAGGTGATCTCGCCCACCAGAATGAAATCGGCACCCAGTTCGTTGCGCATGCGTGCGCGCGTTGCCTGCGAGGCATTCTGTTGTTGATCGGCGCGCTCGTCGCGAATCTGCTGGCGTTGCTCTGGGTCGGCGACCACGCGGGCCACACCCGTCCGCAGAAAGGCCGCTTCCATGTCACGCAAGAACGCGTTGACGGCGATGTGTTCCGTGGTCCTGTTGCGCACCGTACCGAAGATGACTGCCGGCAGCTCGCCGCCGTTCTGCTGCATGAAGCGTCGCGCCCACGGATGATCGAGCGCGTCGTCAATCAGTGTATTGGCAACCTGGCGCGAATCCGTGTCGTTCCAAAAACCCGAGAGATCGATGGTGGTTTCGGGATCGACCCGCGTCACCTGCGTACCCCGGCTGCACCCCATGGCAACCATCGCGACGGCGAGGGCCGAGGTGTATCGTCGTGCCTGAAGAGAAAACATCGTCACCTCTCACAGTGTGTTGACTGTCATACCCCGGGCGCAAGAACTGTTCCTGCCCCAAAGCCCCCAGTTTCCGCGGGAAACCGCGAGCCGAGGATCGCCGGTGTCACAAAAAGTGGACCCGCCGCTCGACTTGCCTTCCCTGCCTCCCTATCTTCCAACGAGCCGCGCCATCCCGAGAGAATCTCGTGTTCGAAGACGTATTTGAAACCGTGAACTCGGGCTTCGCCCAAGCCCTGTACGAAGACTACCTCAATGATCCCACGTCCGTCCCGCCGGAATGGCGGGCGGTATTCGAGAACGGGATCAAGGGCGAGCAGCCGGCACCCAAGCCTCAACCGCAATCCGAAGCCCGTCTCGACGGCCCCGGCTCCAGCAAGCCCCTGAAGGGTCCCGCCCTCCGGCTGTTGCAGAACATGGAGGCCAGCCTCTCGGTCCCCACGGCGACTTCGTTCCGCGAGGTACCAGTTTCGTTTCTCTGGGAGGTGCGCAAAGGCCTGAACGAGCAACTCGAGGCCCGGCATCTCAGGCTTTCCTTCACCCACCTCCTCGGGTGGGCCATCGTCCTGGCCGCAAAAAAATTCCCCTCGATGGTCCACGCCACCGTACATCGCGACGGCCAGCCGCACCGCTTCGACCCCGGGAGCATCCACTTGGGGCTTGCGGTGGATGTTGAGCGGCGGGACGGCACCCGCAGTCTCCTGGTGCCGGTAATCAAGAACGCCGATTCCATGAGCTTCGGCGCTTTTCACGAAGAGTACGAGCGGCTGGTTGCCGGCGCACGAAACGGCAAACTCATGCCCGATGCCTATCAGGGCGGCACGATCACGCTCACCAACCCGGGGACCATCGGCACCGTCGCGTCGGTCCCGCGCCTCATGGTAGGCCAGGGGTCCATCATCGCGACGGGCGCGATCCGGGGCGTCGCCGGAGAGCGGCTGATGACGCTGACGAGCACCTACGACCACCGGATCATCCAGGGTGCGGAATCCGGCATGTTTCTCCAAGCGGTGGATCAGCTGCTCCAGGGCGACGAAGGATTCTATCAGCAGCTGGCGGCCGAGCTCGGCGTGGAGGTGCCCGCGACGAGGACGGCGCCGATCGTGGCAGGGCCCGCCGTTGGTGGCGATGTCTCGGCCGCGATGTTGTATCACGTGGCGGCCGCCATGTCCCTGGTCAAGGCTCACCGCACGCACGGCTACCTCGCCGCCCGACTCGACCCGCTCGGGAGCGACCCCGTGGGAGACCCGGCGCTGGACCCCGAGCCCCTGGGTCTGACCCCCGAGGTGATGCGGAGCATTCCCGCGGAGGTGCTCCGGGTGTCGGTGCCCGGCGACAAACTGTCGAGCGTCCTCCGCGAGCTACGCAAGACGTACTGCGGCCCGATCGCCTACCAGATCGAGCACATCGCGAGCCACGACGAGCGCGTCTGGCTGCGCTCTGTCATCGAGTCCGGCCAACACCGCCAGCAACTCGCGCCCGACGGCCAACGCCGGCTGCTCCAGGCGCTCACCCGCGTCGAGGGACTCGAAGTCTTCCTGCACCGTTCCTACCTCGGACACAAGCGATTCGGGATCGAAGGGCTGGACATGATGGTGCCGATGCTCCACGCGGCGGTCGAAACCGCCGGGGCGCAAGGGGCGGACCAGGTGGTGATGGGCATGGCGCACCGAGGGCGACTGAACGTGCTCACCCATGTGCTCGGCGTGCCGTACGAGACGCTGCTCGCCGAGTTCGAGGGCGGCCGCGAGGTGGAGGAGACTCTGGCGCCACGGGGTGGAACCGGAGACGTGAAATATCACCACGGCGCCCGCGGTCAGTACGAGGGGCCGGACGGCCGCCAGCTCACGGTGACGTTGATGGCGAACCCGAGCCACCTCGAAGGGGTCAATCCGTCGGTGGAGGGATACGCCCGAGCCTGGCAGACGGCGCGCGACGGCGGCGGAGCCACGCATCATCCCACGCGGTGCCTCGCCATCCTCATTCACGGTGACGCGGCCTTCGCCGCCCAGGGCGTCGTCGCCGAAACCTTCAATCTCGCCAACCTGCCCGGGTACGACACGGGCGGGACCTTCCACATCATCGCCAACAACCAGATCGGCTTCACCACCGATCCCAGGGAAAGCCGCTCCACCGATTTCGCCAGCGATCTGGCGAAGGGGTTCGACGTACCCATCGTGCACGTGAACGCGGACCATCCCGACGAGTGCCTGGCCGCGGTTCGACTGGCGATGATGTATCGCGAGAAATACCGCAAGGACTGTGTCATCAATCTGGTGGGCTATCGACGCCACGGACACAATGAAGGCGATGAGCCGCGGTACACCCAGCCGCTGATGTACCAGCGCATCGACGACCACCCGACCGTCAAGCAGCTCTACGGGGAGCGGCTCATCGACGCTGGCATCATGACCGAACAGGAGATCGAGGAACAGGACGATGCACTCCGCAAGGAGCTCCTCGAGACCCAACGACGATTGCAGGAGGACACCGACCAAGCCGACGCCGGTGAGGAACCCGTCCGCCTGAGCGGCCTGTTCGACATCATCGTCGAGCCGCACACCGCCGTGAATGCCGACAGCCTCGCCGCGCTCAACGAACAGCTACTCACCGTGACTGACGGATTCACCATCAATCCGAAGCTGCGACGTCAGTTCGACCGGCGCCACCTCGGTGACCAACCCACCATCGACTGGGCCCACGCCGAAGCGCTGGCCTTCGGAACCCTCCTGAAGGATGACATCCCGCTACGGTTGACCGGACAGGACACCGAACGTGGCACGTTCTCCCAACGACACCTGATGCTGCACGACATGGTGACCGGAGAAAAGTACGCGCCCATCCAACACCTCCCTGACGCCGGCGCGTCGTTCGAATTGCACAATAGCCCGCTCTCCGAATACGCGGCCATGGGATTCGAATACGGGTACAGCGTCGGCGCCCCGGAAGCAATGGTCGTGTGGGAAGCCCAGTTCGGGGATTTCGTGAACGCCGCCCAGGTCATCATCGACCAGTTCATCGTGGCCGGACTCGCGAAATGGGGCCAGACGACCCGGCTGGTGTTGCTCCTTCCACACGGGCATGAGGGACAGGGCCCCGAGCACTCCAGCGCGCGGCTCGAGCGTTTCCTGGCGCTCGGAGCCGAGGGCAACATTCGGATTGCCAACTGTTCGACACCGGCGCAGTATTTTCACCTCCTGCGGCGTCAGGCCCTCGATACCGAAATACGGCCGTTGATCATCATGACGCCGAAGAGCCTGCTACGGCATCCACGAGCGGTCTCTGCACTCGCGGAGCTTTCGGGCGGACATTTTCATCACGTGCTCGACGACCCGACCCTGGCCGGGCCGCCCCAGGGGGTGCGTCGGCTCGTGTTGTGCTCCGGCAAGATCTATTACGATATCGTCGGGCACACCGATCGCGCGGCCGCGACACACATCTCGGTGGGCCGCATCGAGCAGTTGTACCCGTTCCCCCAACGGCAACTGATCGACCTCCTGCACAAATACCCTCAGCTGCAGGAGGTCGTCTGGGTGCAGGAGGAACCGAGCAACTTCGGGGCGCGGAAATGGGTGGTTCCCCAAACAGCCGAGGTCCTGCCGGAAGGCGTGGACATCCGCCACATCAGCCGTCCGGAGCGCTCCAGTCCGGCCGAGGGATATCCGGCGGCCCACAAAGTGGAGCAGGAGCGCATCGTGACAGAAGCTCTGGGGTAATGAGCGAGACAGCGCACTGGTATATTCATTAGATACACAGCCCCGACAGACACTATGATTCTCGATATTCTCCGCTACGCCGTTTTCGGCGCCTTTGCTTTCTCAGGGGCAATCGCCCTCGGATCCTGGGCCGTGCGCACCTATCGGCTACACCGATTTGGCCCAGCCGCCAACTTGATCCGCCGCATCGGTGACCCGTTCCTGGAGCCGATCCAGCGCCACCTCGTCCAGCGGGGCGCGAATCCGCAACACGCCGAGTGGTGGCTGGTGGGCGGCACCGTCGCCGGGGGCATCCTGTTGATCAGCGTTGCGACATGGATCACCTCGGCCGTGATGGTGGCCACGACGGGCTGGCGCGGCGTGGTCTATCTAGCCGGCCAGGCAGTCGCCTGGTCGTTGCTCGTTCGCGTGATCGGTTCGTGGGTGGGGGCCGGCCGGTACAGCAAGTTCATGCGCCCGTTCTACTTCCTTACCGACTGGATCGTCGAGCCGCTGCGCAAGGTGATCCCGCCGTTCGGGATGATCGACATCACCCCGTTCGTGGCATACATCCTCCTGCAATTCCTGTTGGGGCTGTTCATCTAGCGTTGGCGCGAGTGAAGCCAGGAAAGCCGCCGGCCGTCCGACTCCATGTCGTTCCCAGAGCCTCCAAGACCGAAGTCGCCGGTCGTCACGGCGACGCGATCAAGATTCGCGTCAAGGCGCCCCCAGTGGACGGCGCCGCCAACCGGGAGCTGGCGCGGTTCCTGGCGAAGCACCTCGGCGTACCACGCTCGGCCGTCCAACTCGTCTCGGGCGCCTCGAGCCGCGACAAGCGTGTCGCGATCGTGGGCATGCGCGCCGACGAGGTCATCGATCTGCTGCTGGCGCAATCACCTTCACCTGAATAGATTGGTTGTAGCAGATAACTGATTCCGTGGTGAGTTGCGGCATATTGCGGCCACGTTAAACAACGCGCTAAAAAGCCCATTCCCTCGGCGCTTTCGGCGTTCGAGGGATTTTCAGTAGGGGCTCCGGCGCCGAGAGGTATCCGATGAGCGAACTTCCCCCACGCCTCGACAGCCTCGAGCGGGCCCTCCGGGAGCGCATCCTGGTGCTCGACGGCGCCATGGGCACGATGATTCAGTCATACGAGCTGGGGGAAGCGGACTTTCGGGGCGATCGCTACGCCGACCACGAACGTCCGTTGAAAGGCAACAACGACCTCCTTTCCCTGACCCGTCCCGACGTGATCGAGGCGATTCACCGTGCGTACCTTGACGCCGGATCAGACATCCTCGAGACCAACACGTTCAGCAGCACCCGCGTCGCCATGGCTGACTACGCCGTCGAGGACGATGTCTACGAGATCAACGTGGCGTCCGCCGCGCTCGCGAGGCGCGCCGCGGACGACTATTCCGCCCGGCACCCCGACAAACTGCGTTTTGTCGCAGGTATTCTCGGCCCCACCAACCGCACGTCGTCCATGTCGCCCGATGTGAACGATCCCAGTTTTCGCAACGTCACGTTCGACGAACTCGTCGGCGCGTACTCCGAGCAAACGCGGGGACTACTCGACGGCGGGGCCGACATGTTACTCGTGGAAACCGTGTTCGACACGTTGAACGCCAAGGCCGCCTTGTTCGCCATTCGTGGTATCCTCACCGAACGTGGACTGCAGACCCCGGTCATGGTCTCGGGCACCATCACCGACGCCAGCGGTCGCACCCTGTCGGGACAGACACCGGAGGCGTTCTGGAATTCCGTTAGACACGCGGAGTTGTTGAGCATCGGGCTCAACTGCGCGCTCGGGGCCGAGCAACTCCGCCCGCACCTCGAGGAAATCGCCACCGTCGCCGATACGCTGGTGAGCTGTCACCCCAACGCCGGCCTCCCGAACGAGTTCGGACAGTACGATGAGACGCCGGAGCATATGGCGTCGATCGTCCGTGACTTCGCCGAGAGCGGATTCGTCAACATCGTCGGCGGGTGTTGCGGAACCACGCCAGCGCACATCCAAGCCATCGCCGACGCTGTAGCCCACGTGCCTCCCAGACCGGTCCCGTCGGTTGAGACACGATGCCGCTTGAGTGGCCTCGAGCCGCTCAACATCGGTCCGGACTCGCTGTTCGTGAACGTGGGTGAGCGCACCAACGTGACCGGGTCGGCCCGGTTCGCAGCGCTGATCAAGGACGGCGACTTCGAAACCGCTCTTGATGTCGCCCGCCAGCAGGTCTCCAATGGAGCGCAGATAATCGACGTCAACATGGACGAGGGATTGCTCGACTCCCAAGCCGCCATGGTGAAGTTCTTGCATCTCATCGCCGCCGAGCCCGACATCGGCCGTGTGCCGATCATGATCGACTCATCGAAGTGGGATGTGATCGAGGCGGGACTCAAGTGCGTGCAGGGCAAAGGCGTGGTGAACTCCATCAGCCTCAAGGAGGGGCCGGAAGCGTTCAAGGAAAAGGCGCGGCTCGTGCGGCGATATGGCGCCGCGGTGGTGGTCATGGCGTTCGATGAGGAGGGCCAGGCCGACACCGTCGAGCGCAAGGTGAAAATCTGCACGCGCGCCTACCGCATTCTCACCGAGGACGTCGGATTCCCACCGGAAGACATCGTCTTCGATCCCAACATCTTCGCCGTGGCCACGGGCATCGAGGAGCACAACAATTACGCGGTCGACTTCATCGAATCGAGTCGCATCATCAAGGAGACGTTGCCCCATGTGCTCGTGAGCGGCGGCGTCAGCAACGTGTCGTTCTCCTTCCGCGGCAGCAATCCCATCCGCGACGCCATGCATTCGGCGTTTCTGTATCATGCGATTCATGCCGGGATGGACATGGGCATCGTCAATGCGGGGTCGCTCGCGGTGTACGACGACATCCCGACGGCGCTACTCGCTGCCGTGGAGGACGTGCTCCTCAACCGTGCGGACGATGCCACCGAACGCCTCACCGCTCTCGCCGATCAGTACAAGGGAACGTCGAAAACCCAGGAACGAGACCTCGCCTGGCGCAAGCAGCCGGTCGAGGAGCGACTCGCGCATGCCTTGGTACATGGCATTCTCGATTACATCGAGGAAGACACCGAAGAGACCCGGCGGCGTTTCGAGCGGGCAATTCAGGTGATCGAGGGCCCGCTCATGGACGGCATGAACATCGTCGGTGATCTCTTTGGCTCGGGAAAGATGTTTCTGCCGCAGGTGGTCAAGAGCGCCCGTGTGATGAAGAAATCGGTGGCGTATTTGCTCCCGTTCATCGACGCGGAGCGTGTGCAGTCCGGAGGTGACGAGCCGCGGTCCAACGGCAAGATCTTGATGGCGACGGTCAAGGGAGACGTGCACGACATCGGTAAGAACATCGTCGGCGTCGTGCTCCAATGTAACAACTACGAAGTCATCGACCTCGGCGTGATGGTGCCGAGCGAGCGGATTCTGCAAACGGCGCGGGACGAGAAGGTCGACATCATCGGGCTGAGCGGGCTCATCACCCCGTCACTCGACGAGATGGTGCACGTGGCACGGGAGCTCGAGCGCCTGGAGTTCACCGTTCCCCTGCTCATCGGGGGTGCCACCACGTCAAAGGTTCATACCGCCGTCAAGATCGAGGGGCAGTACCACGGATCCACGATTCACGTTCTCGACGCCTCGCGCAGCGTAGGCGTCGTCGCCAGCCTCCTGAGCGAAGAACGGCGCGATTCGTTCATCCAGAAGCACCGAGCGGAATACGCGCAGATGCGCGAATCGTATGGAGATCGGCAGGCCAAGACCACGATGCTGCCGATCGCCGAGGCACGGCAACGCCGGTTCTCCATCGATTGGCATCAGTACGCACCGCCGAAACCAGCGCTGTTGGGGACCAAAGTGTTCACGGAGTATCCCCTCGACGAGCTGGCATCGCGCATCGACTGGACCCCGTTCTTCAGGACCTGGGAGCTGCGCGGGAAGTACCCCGCGATCTTCGACGATCCGACGGTCGGCGAGCAGGCAAGGACACTGTTCGACGACGCCAACCGCTTGCTGCAACAGATCGTCCGCGAGAAACTGCTCACCGCCCACGCCGCCATCGGCCTGTACCCGGCCAATGCCGTCGGCGACGATATCGAGCTGTACACGGACGAAACCCGCAGCGAGGTCCGCACCGTGATTCGCGCGCTCCGGCAGCAGATGCAAAAACCGCCTGGCCGGCCGAACCTCTGCTTGGCGGATTTCGTCGCGCCGAAACCTTCGGGCATCGCCGATTACGTCGGCGCCTTCGTGGTCACGGCCGGCATCGGACTCGAGACGCTCACGGCGCGGTTCGAGGAGGAGCTCGACGACTACAACAGCATCCTGGCGAAGGCGCTCGCCGACCGCCTCGCCGAGGCCCTAGCGGAGCGGATGCACGAGCGCGTGCGCAAGGAATTTTGGGGATACGCTGCGGATGAGCAATTGTCCAACGATAATCTGGTTGATGAAAGTTACCGGGGCATCCGCCCGGCCCCGGGCTATCCGGCCTGTCCCGACCACACCGAGAAGCACACGCTGTTCGCCTTGCTCGACGCGGAAACGGCCGTCGGTGCCCACCTCACGGAAAACTTTGCGATGTTCCCCGCCGCGTCGGTGAGTGGGTGGTACTTCGCGCACCCGGAGGCGTTCTACTTCGGGCTCGGCAAGATCGAGCGAGACCAGCTCGAAGACTACGCTCTGCGCAAGGACATGGATCCCCGCGAGATGGAGCGATGGCTCTCGCCGAACCTGGCATACGACCCGAACGGAGCCCGCTCGTGACCAATCCCACACTCGGCGACCTCATCGCCGACGGCCGCGTGCACGTCATGGACGGCGCCATGGGCACCATGCTCTACAACCGTGGCGTGTTCGTCAACGTGTGTTACGACGAGTTGAATCTCACACAACCGGAGTTGATCGAACGTGTGCACGCCGAGTACGTGGAGAGCGGTGCGGAGATACTCGAGACCAATACCTTCGGCGCTAACCCCATCAAGCTATCCAGCTACGCCCTCGAGGACAAAACCGAGGCGATCAACGCCGCTGCGGTCGTGCTGGCTCAAAAGGCGGCCAACGGGCGGGCGAGCGTCGTGGGGGCGATCGGCCCCCTGGGCATTAGGATCGAGCCGTTCGGGCCTACGGCCCGTCAGGAGGCTATCGATTTCTTTCGACGCCAGACTACCGGCTTGCTGGAGGGCGGTGTGGACGGCTTCGTGCTGGAGACCTTCAGCGATATCGACGAGCTGCACGCAGCCTTCGAGGCCGTCCGCGGATTGACCGACTTGCCGATCATCGCCCAGATGACGATCGGCGAAGACGGCAACACGTCGTACGGCACCGCGGTGGAGACCATTGGGAAGACCGTGACGGAATGGGGTGCCGACGTGGTTGGATTCAACTGTTCGGTGGGCCCCGCAACAATGCTCGATGCCATCGAGCGGATCGCTGACACCACCGATCGCCCCCTGTCCGCGTCACCGAACGCGGGCATTCCCCGAGCGGTCGGCGACCGGAAGATCTATCTGGCCAGCCCCGAGTACCTGGCCCAGTATGCGCGGCGCCTCATTGACGCCGGCGCGCGGTTCGTCGGAGGATGCTGCGGCACCACGCCCGAGCACATCAAACTGATCCGGGATCACGTGGCGAGCTTGCAGCCCCGCACGTCTCACGGACAGATCCAGCAAATCGCTGCGAGCAACGATACGGCGGTGTCGGCGGTTCCTCTCGGCCAGCGGTCGAACTTCGGCAAGAAGCTCGCCGCCGGCGAGTTCGTCACCAGCGTCGAGATCCTCCCTGCCTCCGGCTGGCAGAGCGACACGATGATCGCCCAGGCCCGGGCGCTCGAGGAGGCGGGGGTTGATGCCGTGACCCTCCTCGACAGTCCCCGTCAGCATAGCCGCATGGGCATCATTACCGCCGCTATCATCATCGAGCGCGAAGTCGGCGTAGAAACCCTGATGCACTACACGTGCCGCGACCGAAACATGCTCGGCATGATGAGCGACCTGCTCGGCGCCGCGGCCTCGGGACTGCGCAACATCTTGATCGTGAGCGGCGATCCTCCAACCACGGGCCCCTACCCGGATGCCACCGCCGTGTTCGACATCGACAGCATCGGCCTGGCCAACGTGGTGAATCGTCTCAACCACGGCCTGGATCCTGGCGGCAATCCCATCGGAGAGCCGACGCGGTACGTCATGGGGGTTGCCGCGAATCAGGGCGCCGTGCATCTCGACCGGGAAGTGAAGCGCTTCGGTTGGAAGATCGAGGCAGGCGCCGACTTCGTGGTGACCCAGCCCGTGTTCGACCCGGGGCGGCTGGAGGCCTTTCTCGCACAGACCCGTGAGTGGCCCATCCCCATCGTTGCGGGCATCTGGCCCTTCGCCTCGCTGCGAAACGCCGAGTTCCTCGCCAACGAGGTACCCGGCGTACATGTCCCCCAGGAGGTCATTCGCCGGATGAGCAAGGCGCAAAGTCGCGGTCCGGAGTCCGCCGCCGCCGAAGGTGTCAAGATCGCCAAGGAAATGTTCGACGCCGTGGCCGGTACCGTGCAGGGCGTCCACATCGCGACGCCCGCCGGCAAGGTGGATCTGGTGCTTCAGCTGCTCGAATTGCTGTAGCGCCCGTGCGGCTACGCATACACGTAGGTTCCCTCCGCACGCGTTGGTTCGGTGGCCTTTACAACGCGAGACGGGGCGTGTACAAACCGCAGCGCGCGGAGGGCGCTGCCGGCACCCTGCGCATCAAGCCCAGCCGTTCCCTAACGCGGTCATGATCCGGCCGTAGCGACGCTCGACGCCCTTGAATCCCAGATTGCTCAAATAGATCTTGTCGGCGCCAACATCCCGCAACGCCTTGATCGTGCGTACGCAGATCTCCTCGGCGGAAGCACCAGTCTCGAACTCCCTGGTCAACTCCTCGGCCGGCACCGGGAAGAACTCGCCCAGTCGCGCAAGCGTCGTGGGATTCGCACTGCGGTAGAAAAACACGCCAAAGACCGCAGGACTGCTCACCCCGCGGCGGCGGCTCTCTTCCAGAAAACCCTCGACATGGCTAATACTGTGGTGCGAGACGACCTGCGTGAGCAGGTACTCGGCCGTGAAGCTCTCCTGGTTGATGTAACCCACCTGCTCCACCGGGTCCTTGTGCGGATTGGCCCACCCCCCCAACGTGAGCGAAGGAACCTGCTCGCGAATCGACTGGCGCAGCTCGCTGGCATGCGGCACGCATCGGGGCAACCCCACGGATTGGTCCCCGCCCAGCACGACCAGGGCCTCGAATCCCCTGGAGGCCGCGCGCTTGGCGTACATGAGACAGTATTCCAGCGTGTGCTTGCACGTGAGGAACGGCGCCATGCGCGCCAGCGGAACATCGGCGGCGAGGTTGGCCGTCAAATGATTCAGGTTCTCTTCTTCAGAGGCGCCGACGGCATTGTCGGTCAGAAAGAGATATGTGTCGCGGCGTGCGAGTCGCTGGATCGAGTGATACATGTCGATCCACACGTCGACGCTGTCGGCGTAGGACAGCCCGCTGCGCGGCGCACGCAACTCGACGGTCACTAGCGGCCTGTCTTCCCTGAGTCGGCCGAGGAGCGAACTGGTGCGTGGGGAGTCGGTGGTTGACATCAGGCTATATTTCCGGCCATGGACCGCAACCCTTCGTCTCCCAAGAAAAGCGTCGTCATCGTGGCCCTGGTGCTGGGCGGCGTTTCGGGGATCGTCGATCTCTTAGCCCGGTCGGCGCAGATTGCCCCGATCCTCATCGTCATCTTTTCCTTCTTATTGAGTCTCACGTATCCACGTAAGGCTTGGCTCTGGGCCCTGCTCGTCGGCATGGGCGTGCCACTCGCCAACACGCTGGCCCTGGAATTGGGCTACGGCGATGTGCGACGTCCGGAAAGCATCTATCTCACCTATTTGGCATTCGTCCCGGCCCTCATCGGCGCATACTCCGCTGCCATGCTCCGCCGCCATGCCGCTCGGCACGAACTGAAGCAAGAACAGGGGAAAATACGCCATGGCCCGCCGGGCCGGTAACCTCGTCGGTGGTACGGAGGCGTGCCTATGTAGGGGCGAGGTATGCCACGCCCCTACAGATCCTTGGCGAGAAACACCACCGTCGCCGTCTTGCCCCCGGCATTGTAGTCGTCCACCGAGCGTTGCCGTGCATATCCCCGGGCTTCGAGGAATTGGATGCCGCGGAGGTGATTCGACACCACAGCGGTATGCAGGCGCGTGGCACCCTGCCCGGCGGCCCAAGCTTCGTATTCGCCCAGGAGAGCCGTCCCCAAGCCGGCGTCGCGCCGCTTCGGATCCAGCAAGAGCAATCCCATCGTCCAGTCACCTTGCTCGGGAAAATCCGCCAGGGCGTCGATCACGCCGATCAATTCATCATGCGCATCGAACGCCCCGATCATGCGCTTGTCGTCCACGCTTTTGGTCGGTGGGCCCGCGACGAACGCCCGCGTCGCTTCATCTCGCGCCGGCGGCACCCCCGTCGTGAGTTCGAAATAGTCCGATGCCCGCTCGAACAGCGACTGTACAGCACGGACATCGTGCGGGTGGAGCAACCGGGTATGGCACGCGGGTTCCGGACCTAGGTTTTTTGCCTCCATTCGGGAAATATAGCCGGACGGCGAACTCGGGCCACGGTACACCCCTCGCTACAAAACTCGTGCACAGATGCCAATGAAGCCAGTTCTCCTTCGCAAGATTGCGTTGGCCGGCATGCTGCCGCTTGCGCTCGGCCAATGTACGAGGACCGAGCATGCAAGAATCAGTCGCGCCAGACTGGCCGGACCACTCGAAGGCGGATCCGTTGCCGTGGAATTCGACGTGCAGTGGAGCCATTCGTTCCGCACCGACGACAACTGGGACGCGGCCTGGGTCATCGTAAAGTATCGCACCGACGGTCCGTGGCGGCATGCCACCTTGTCCACGGCACCCCGTGACGCCGAGGTGCGCCGGGACGGCGGCATCGCGGCTACCGTGGAGCCGTCGGCCGACGGGCGCGGCGTGTTCCTTTACCGAACCGACGCCGGGGAGGGACCCGTGCGTTGGCGAGACGCTCGGGTGCAGTGGAGCTATGCCCAAGACGGCGTCGGCGATGGCAGCGACGTCGCCATCATGGTCGTGGGCGTGGAGATGGTCTACGTGCCCGCCGGCCCCTTCGTGGTCGGCGATGGCGAGCGGGGAGAAGTCCGCGGCCACTTCCACCAAACCGACGGCGCGGAGCCGTTCCGGGTCGAAAGCGAGGACGCGGTCGTCTTGGGAGGCCGGGCGCCGGGAGGAGCCAACAGCAACAACGGGTACGGCATGCACGAGTCGTTCCCCGACGACTTCGACGAGAACACGCCGGTGACCTTGCCGGCCGCCTTTCCCAAGGGACACGCCGCGTTCTTCGTCATGAAATACGAGCTCACCCAGGGCTTGTACGCAGCGTTTTTGGGTTCACTCGACCCGGCCCAGTTGCGCAGCCGCAATCCCGCCAACGCGCAGCGCCATCTCCGTCCCGGGCGAAACCGTTACACGATCACGACGCACGCCCCGTTCGTGGCGTCCGTTCCCGATCGTCCGGCGGACAACCTTTCGTGGATGGACGCTGCCGCCTTCGCCGATTGGGCCGGCCTGCGACCGATGACCGAGTGGGAGTTCGAGAAGTCGGGCCGCGGTTCCGCTCCTGCCACGGCGGGAGAGTTCGCGTGGGGCACGACGCGCATTCACAGAGAACGATACGCGCTCGTTCAAATCAACACGCCGCAGGAACGGATCGGCAATGCCGGGACGCAAGCCGGCAATGCCGCATACGCGGTGACGAGTGGCAGCGGAGAGGACTGCTGGTCGTGTCTCAGGGGCCCGCTGCGCGCCGCGGCCTTCCGCACACCCGGGGCCACGAAGCAAGAATCGGGCGCGTCGTTCTACGGCGTCATGGATCTCTCCGGTAACCTCGCGGAGCGTGTGGTCACCGTGGGACATCCCGTCGGCCGGCGATTCGACGGCCGGCATGGTGACGGCCACGTTGGTGCAAACGGCAACGCGGCCGGCAGCGAAATGTCACACTGGCCTGGGGCCAGCGGCACCGGCAGCTCGACACAAATCATCGGCGCCATCGGGACTGGGTTCCGGGGCGGCGGCTGGAACAGCCCAGAGGTCAATCTCCGTATCTCGGATCGGGAGTTCGCCGCATATCCGAATAATTCACGGCAGGCGGGGCATGGGTATCGGTTCGTGAGGACCGCCAGGTAAAGGGGGCGGACCAGAAGGGCGCCCGTTCACCCCCATCACCGCTTCAGTCCCCGGGCCACCTCCCTCACTACCTCCCATGCCTCCTGCACATGGCGCCGCTCCGTCGCCGTCTGTCCGACCACGAACCGTATCGCATAGACGCCGCGCAATCGCGTGTGGGTGACGTAGATCCTACCGCTGTCGTTGGCCGCGCGGAGCAGTCGTTCGTTGAGGGCATCGAGCGCGGCGTCGGCGACGCCCGCCGGACGGTAGCGAAAGCAGAGCAGGCTCAACACGGGCCGTCGCAGCAACTCGAAGTCCTCCGCATCGTCGATGACGGTGGCCAGCTCCTGCGCCCACTCGATGTGCGCGCGAATCGTATTGCGGAGTCCTTCGACGCCGTAGTGGCGGATCACGAACCACAGCTTGAGCGCGCGAAACCGGCGGCCGAGCTGAATGCCCCAATCCCGATAGTTGGTCACGGTGAGTCCTTCCCGCGTCTTCATGTACTCGGGAAGGATCTCGAACGTGCGCCTGAGCGTCGCCGGATCTCGCACGAAGAACGCGGAGCAATCGAAGTTGGTGAGGAGCCACTTGTGGGGATTGAAGACGAAGCTGTCGGCCTGTTCCACACCGTCGATCATCCACCGCATTTCCGGCAACAGCAACGCGCTGCCCGCCCAGGCCGCATCGACGTGCAGCCACACGTCGTGACGGCGGCACACGCGCCCAACGTCGCGCAGCGAATCGAATCCCGCTGCGCCAGTGGTCCCGAGGGCTGCCACCACACACACCGGTTTCAAACCGGCGGCCACGTCCGCCGCGACGGCACGATCCAGCTCGGCGGCCACCATGGCTTGATCGTCGTCCACCGGAATCTTGCGCAGGTTGGCCACGCCGATGCCCGCAATCTTGACGTCCTTCTCGACGGACACGTGTGCCTCCGCCGAGCAGTACGCCGTCAACCCGCCCACACCTGAAAGTCCGGACTCGCTGCCGGCGAATCCGGTGGCTCGCTCCCGGGCGGCAACGATGGCGCACAACGTCGCCGTACTGGCCGTGTCCTGGATCGAGCCGACGAACTCCGCCGGAAGCCCGATCATCTGTCGCAGCCACACCATCATGCGCTCCTCCAGCTCGGTCGCCGCCGGGGAGGTCTCCCAACTCATGCACTGCGCCGCGAGCGTGGCGGTCAACATCTCGGCGAGGACCGACGGTGGGCTGCTGTTGGCCTGGAAGTAGGCGAAGAACCGTGGGTGCTGCCAGTGGGTCATCCCCGGAAGCACAATGCTGCGAAAGTCCTCGAGAATGACGTCCATGGCCTCGCCCGACTCGGGCGCCGCGGCGGGCAGTTGCTCGGCGATCCGGCCCGGGGTCACCCGGGGCCGGACCGGCAGCGCCTCGACCCGATCGAGGTAGTCGGCCATCCAGTCCACGAGGTCGTGGGCGTGGCGCCGGAATTCGTCCAGTTGCATAGAGGCTCTTTCCAAGACGGCTTTCGGGGAGATTAACTATCGGGCCAAGGGTGCGACATGGCGGGTAGAGAACCTGAAATCCCCGCCAGGTCTGCCTCCTGGGCATTTCCGGGGGCCGCCTCTCGCGGCGACCCCGAGCCCGGGGCGGGGTCCACCCTGCGGGAGACCAGGGCCCCAACCCCAGATAATGGCCAAAAACGGGGCATAGGTTGGTCATTTGACCTTGCTCAGATCCTCACCTCCCCCTTAATCTATGAGTCGGTCCGGATGGCCTCGCCCGCGAACCTTGTGGGGATACGAGGGGTTGTAGGTAGGAAGGAAAGCCGTCTTAACGTTTGCTGCTCACCGCTCACTCGGGTGGCGGTGTGGGTTGGATTGGATTGGAGACTGATACATGAAGTACCGCCGAATCATCTTCGTCGCCCTCATCGGGTTCATCGGTTTCGTCTCGGGGGGATGGCTCCTCCAAACTCCCAACGCACCGGCGGCAGACGCGCGCCAGCGGGCTCGCATCTTCGAAGCCGTGCTCAAGTACGTGGCCGAATGGTATGTGGATTCCATCGACACCGGCCAGCTCTACGACATGGCCACCGAAGGCATGCTGGCCCAGCTGAACGATCCCTACACCTCCTTCCTCCAACAGGCGGGCTTCGAAGAACTGAGCATCAGCACGACAGGCGACTATGGTGGTGTGGGTTTGCGCATCGACTCGCGCGACGGTTGGATTCAGGTCGTATCCCCGATCGCCGATACGCCGGCCGAGCGGGCTGGCCTCGTCTCCGGAGATCAAATCATCGAGGTCGAAGGCCAATCCACGCGAGGTTGGAGCACCGACCGCGCCGCGAATCTCCTGCGGGGTGAACCCGGAACCGATGTGAAGATCACGGTGCGCCGGGCCGGGTTCGCCGACTCTCTGGCATTTGCCATCACCCGGGCCGCGATCCACGTCAGTTCGGTCGAAGGCCAGATGTTGATCGAGAGGGGTATCGGTTACCTGCGACTCACCAACGTCAGCAGACAGTCCACGGCGGAAATGCGTAGTTCCATCACGGCCCTGCGCGACGAAGGCGCCGAAAGCATCATCCTCGACTTGCGAAACAACCCGGGCGGCCTGTTGGAGCAGGGCGTGGCACTCGCCGACCTGTTCCTCACACGGGGGGTCGTCGTCGTCGAAACCCGCGGTCGCGCGCGCAACGCCACGGAAACGTATGTCGCCGAGCACCGCGAAGTGTGGCCCGATCTGCGGCTGGTGGTCCTGGTGAACGGCGGCACGGCGAGCGCGGCCGAGATCCTCTCGGGCGCTTTGCAGGATCACGATCGCGCACTGGTACTGGGGACGCCGACGTTCGGCAAGGGCGTCGCGTACTTGCTGATTCCCCTCTCCGAAACCGAGGCGGTTACGGTGACGTCCTCGCGGTGGTACACGCCGAGCGGCCGGTCGATTCAGCGAGGTAGTTCCGGTTCGCGGAACGTGGCGTTGATGGCCTCCCGAAACGTCACGGCCGACTCGACACGCCGCGAGTACCGCTCCGACAACGGGCGCTTGCTCGAAGCCGGAGACGGCGGGATCCAGCCGGACGTCCTGGTCCCCGACACCCTGACGGACGAGGAGAAGCTGTTTGTCCAGACGTTGGGACAGCGGTTACCCGATTACCGCAATGTGATGACACGCTACGCGCGGGAGCTCACAGGCCAGGACGCCGTGACCGATCCCGATTTCGTCACGACGGACGGGATGCTGTCGACCGTCCTGCAGAGCCTGCGCGCCGTGGGTGTCGAGATGCCGGATTCGGTGTTCGATGGGGCGCGCGAATTCGTCGCCGAGCAGTTCGGGTTCGAGCTCACGCGTTATATGTTCGGCCGCCAGGCCGAGATACGCCGTTCCACCAAAACGGATGTGCAGATTCGGCAGGCCATCGAGCTGTTGCGACAGACCGAGTCCACGGGCGAGCTTCTGGAGCTGGCCAGCCGGCGATAGTCCCGCAATGGTGGCAGGCGGTGTCCACGCCGCCTGCCACCGTCGCTGCACAATCCCCGTTCTTTCAATCCTGACAATTTTCTAACACGGTTCTCGACTCCTCCGCGCCGCGCCCGCGTAGGTTTCCGCGGGTGATGGGACACAATCCAACGGGCGAGGCAATGCCTCACCCACCCCACTGCGAGAAGTCATGGACCAGCTACGACAGGATCTGACGTTTGCCTTTCGATCGATGGCGCGGAACTCCGGCTATACCGCCATGGCCATCGCCACGCTGGCGCTCGGCATCGGAGCGAACACGGCCATCTTCAGCGTCGTGGACAGCGTGCTGCTCCGTCCCCTACCGTACCACGATCACGAGCGTATCGTCCGGGGTTGGGCCAACCAACCCACCGAAGGCATCGAGCATTTTTCCTTCCGGGTGGTGGAATACCAGCAGCTAGCCGCCCAGAGCACGTCGTTCTCGGTCGTCGGTGCCGATTTTCCCATCGACCTGACCATTACCGGCGAGGGAGCCGAGCCCGAACGGGTCGCGGGAGCCATGGCGACGCCCCGCTACTTCGAGGTGTTCGGCGCCACGCCTGCCCTCGGCCGTACGTTCACCCAGACAGACCTGGACGACGGCAATCAGCTGGTAGCGGTCGTCACCCACGGCTTTTGGACGCGCCGGTTGGGCGCCGACCCGGGCGTGGTTGGTGAACCGGTGATCCTCAACGGCAACTCATTCGTCCTGCTCGGGGTCCTTCCCGAGGACTTCGTGCTCGTCGAAGGTGATGCGGAAGTCTTCATCCCGTATACGGTCGGTACGCAGCGCTGGATCGGCCGGTGGCTCAATCTGTACGGCAAACTGCGCACGGGCGTGACCATCACCCGTGCGGAAGGCGAATTGAACGCCGTCATGGCTGGGGTCGGCGAGCGCGACAACCGCAGCCGAGGATGGACCGCGACATTCGAGCCGCTCCGGGAGATGGTGGTGGGCAGCGTGCGCCCCGCGCTCGTGGCCATGCTGGGCACAGTGGTTCTGGTACTGCTCATCTCCTGTGCCAATGTCGCCAATCTCGCCCTGGCGAGGACGGCGACTCGAGAACGAGAGATCGTCGTACGGCTGGCCCTGGGGGCCGGCCGTGCCCGCATCGTGCGACAGATGCTCGTGGAGAGCCTCGTCATCGCCCTTGCCGCCGGGGGCGCGGGAGCTCTCTTGGCCACCTGGGGCGTGCGCGCCCTCGTGATACTCGCGCCGGCGAGCATTCCGCGCCTCGACGGCGTAGGTGTGAATCCAGGTGTCCTGGCGTTCGCCCTGATCCTCTCCGTCGCGGCCGGGGTGCTCTTCGGGTCCGCGCCCGCGCTGCATGCGTCCCGCTCGTCGATCGGCGCGTCGCTGCGCCAGCAATCCCGCAATGCCTCGGCCGGCGCACGCGGCCACCGGATGTTGGACATGTTGGTGGTTGCGGAAATCGCGTTGGCCCTGGTGTTGCTCGTGGGCGCCGGGTTGATGTTGCGGAGCTTCTCCCGTCTGCTGGAGGTCGACGTCGGCTTCAATCGATCGAACGTGCTGGCACTCCAGGTATCCCCGCCGGCCGCCAAGTATCGCGAGCGACACGATCTGATGGCCTACTATGACCGCCTGGAGACACGGATCGGAGCGCTGCCGGGCGTGCTGTCGGTCGGTCGCGGGTCCGATTTGCCCCTCTCGGGGCAGGCGGCTCTGGCCGGGGGCATCTCCGAGGAGCGCTGGCGGGCCGGGGAGAGAGACATCGTGCCTGCGCTGCAGCGCGTGGTGAACGCCGAGTTCTTCAGCACGCTACAGATTCCTCTGTTGAGCGGACGCGCATACGACGCCGGCCAAGATACCGATAACCCACAACGTCTGGTCATCAATCAGGCGTTCGCCGACGCATTATGGCCTGGCGAGAACGCCGTGGGCAAGCGCCTGACGTCGTCCCGTAATCCGGAGGACGACGATTGGATGGAGATCATCGGGGTGGTGGGCAACGTCCAGTACGAGGGCATGGGCGACGTTCCCAACCCGACGCTCTATCAATTTCATCCCCATCAGAGCTGGCGGACCATGTTGCTGTTCGTCAGAACCGCCGGCGACCCGCAGGCCATGATCGCGTCGGCGCGAAGCGCGGTTCGCAGCCTCGACGCCGACGTTCCGGTCTATCAGGTGCGGGTGCTCCCAGACGTGGTCGATCAGTCCGTAGCCGCTCCGCGGTTTCACGTGTGGCTGTTCGGGCTGTTCGGCGCCGTTGCGCTCGTGCTGGCCGCAGCCGGCATCTACGGCGTGCTCTCGTTCGCCGTGGCTCAGCGAAGCCGCGAAATCGGGATCCGCATGGCCATCGGCGCCCGGCAACAGTCGGTGATCCAGATGATCATGCGGCGCGGTCTGATCTTGGTGCTGGCTGGCAGCGTGCTCGGACTCGCCAGCGCGGCCCTGGCCACCCGGGTGCTGCAAAGCCTGCTGTACGCCGTGAGCCCCACCGACCCGGCCACACTCGCCGCCGTCGTCTTCATTCTCGGGGCCACCGCATTGGCCGCGTGCTACATTCCCGCACGGCGGGCCAGCCGCGTCGATCCCATGGTCGTGCTACGGGATGAGTGAGCCGGCGCGGCGCGCATCATAACATGGGCCGCGGCTCCTCGGCCCACTTGGTGAACCAACTCATGATGTAGAGTTGCGTGCGCAGGAAATTCGACGGCATCGAGCTCGTTCCGTGGAATTCCTGGTTGAAGCGTAGCATCACGGCTGGGACACCGAGCGTCTTGAGTGCCGCGTAGTATTCCTCCGTTTGCGACATGGGCGTCCGCAGGTCGAGCACGCCTGTCATCAACAGGGTCGGGGTCTGCACCTTGTTCACGTGCATCAGCGGGGAGTGCTCGAGCCACTTCGCAGGGTTGTCCCAGAAATAGCCGTTGAACCGGTGGTAGCCCCAGTCGATTATGTCGGCCGTGCCCGCGAAGCTGATCCAGTTGATCACGGGGCAGCGCACCGCCGCCGCGGCGAAGCGGTTGGTATGCCCGATGGCCCAGCTCGAGAGCACCCCACCGCCGCTGCACCCGGTCACGAACAAGCGGTCCTCATCGATGTAGCCTCGACCGATGAGGGAATCGACGCCCGCCATGAGGTCGTCGTGATCGACGCTCGGATAGCCATCGTCGATGGCGTTACCGAAGTCGGTGCCGTAGCCGGTGCTTCCCCGGGGGTTGGTGTACAACACGACGTAGCCGTTCGCCGCATAGTTCTGATACGGATAGCTGAACGCCACGTTGTACATCCCGTGCGGCCCCCCGTGAATGTTCAGGATCAAGGGATATTCCTTCGATGGGTCGAAGTTCGGCGGTTTGACGATCCAACCCTGCACCCGGGTATCGTCCGTCGCCGTGTACCAGATCTCTTCCACCTCGCCCAGCCGCTTGTTCGTCAGCAAGTCGGCATTGACCTGTGTGACCTGGCTGATGTTCCCATCGTCCAGGTTGAATCGCACGACGTCGCCTGGTTCGTGCGGCGAGGCGAGCGTGCCCACGGCGGTCCCGCCATCGCTGACCGAAGAAAGTGCCAGCATGTGCGTCCCCTCGGTCACGGCATGCACGGCGCCGTCGGTCGATGCGTAGTGCACGTTCTGCGTGCCGCGATCACCGGCGGTGAAGTACACCCCCCGGCTATCCTTTCCCCAGAACAACGAGCCCACATCCCGGTCGAGATCCGGCGTGATCCGACGCATGTCGCGCCCATCGATCCCCACGACGTACAGATCGGAGACGTGATAGGTCTGCTCCAGCGCATCATAGCCGGCAAATGCCACGAGCCGCCCATCGGGCGACACGGTGGGGCCCGTCCAGTTGCCCTTACGTGCCGTGAGTTGGCTCACGTCGCCGGCGGCCACGTCCACCGCATAGAGGTAGGTCTCGCCGTAGCGATCCGGCGTCGCTTCCGCCATCAGACCGTCGATCACGATGGACTGCCCGTCCGGCGTCCAGGCGATGGACGTGCCGAACGTGATTCCAGAGAAGCGGGCCCCGACGTTCCAATCCCCGTGCGTGATCTGTCTCGGCGTCCCGCCGTCCGCGGGGACTGAAAACAGGTGGGTGAACCCTTCCTTTATGAAGCCCATCCGATCCTGCCGGAAATTGCGCATCGTCACCATTCTCGGCGCCTCGGTCCACGTGGCCCCCTGAGGGGGCTCGGGCATGGAGATGTCCCAGGTCTCCTTCTGGGATACCAGCATCACGAACCCCAGCGAGTTCCCGTCCGGCGACCAGGCAATGCCGGTGGGCGATTCCTCCACTCGCGTGATCTGGGACGTGGCGCCCTCGGCGTCCATCCACCGCACGAAGATCTGCGCCTCGCCCGGGTCGGCGGGAGCCAGGTAGGCAATGCGGGTCCCGTCGGGGGACCACCGCGGGCCCGAGCCCTTGGTGAGGAACCGCTTGCGGGATCCATCGGCGTTCATGATCCACAACTCCGATTGCCAGCGATCGGCCATCTTGTCGACCCGACTCCTCGTGAAGACGATCTGCGACCCGTCGGGCGAAATCTGGGGACTGCCCACCCGTTCCATGTCCAGGAAATGGTCGACGGTGAGCAGCGTGTCGGACGGAACCTCCTGTGCCCAAACCGGGAGATGAACCGTCGAGATCGCGAGCACGGCAAAGCAGAAAGCAACGAGGCGGTGGTGGCCGACGGCGCCACAAGTGGCCGGTTTGACAACACCGGGACCGAACTCCATTTCTCATTGAACCCCTAGGAGGCAGCATGCCCTCAATGACCTCGGCGGCCACCGACGAACCCATCGCCAACTTCATCGGAGGGGAGTGGCTCGCCGCCACCGGAACCGACTCGCTCCCCGTCAAGGATCCGAGCACCGACGAGGTCCTGCACCGGGTTCCTCTGAGCTCCAGCGCCGACGTGGACCGGGCCGTTCGGGCGGCGCGTGAGGCCTTTCCGGCATGGCGGGAGACACCTGCCGTCGAGCGGGCCAGAGTGCTGTTCCGGCTCAAGGCGTTGCTGGAGCGACACATAGACGACCTCGCCGAAAATATGACGCGGGAACACGGCAAGATCGTGGCCGAATCGAAAGGAGAAGTCCGGCGGGGAATCGAAAACGTGGAGCACGCGTGCGGGATTCCCACCCTCATGATGGGGACGACGCTGGAAGACGTCGCATCCGGGATCGACTGCGAGTCCATCCGCCAACCGCTGGGCGTGTTCGCCGGCATCACTCCCTACAACTTTCCCGTCATGATCCCACTGTGGTTCTGGCCCTACGCCGTGGCGACGGGAAACACCTTCGTCCTCAAGCCCAGCGAGCAGGATCCACTCACCCACCAACGCATCGCGCAGTTGGCCAGCGATGCCGGGCTGCCACCCGGCGTACTGAACGTCGTGCACGGCGACCGCACAGCCGCGGACGCCATCGTGGATCACCCCGATATCGTGGGTATCTCGTTCGTCGGATCCAGCGACATCGCCCGTACGGTGTACGCCAGAGCCGCCGCGTCCGGCAAACGGGTCCAGGCCCTCGGCGGTGCCAAGAACCACATGGTCGTCTTCCCCGACGCGGACTACGACCGCGCCAGCGAAACCGTGCTGTCGTCGATCTTCGGATCGACCGGCCAACGGTGTCTGGCCGGTAGTGTCGTGGTGAGCATCGACGAGGCATACGAGCCCATGCGCGAACGGGTGCTCGCCGGGGCAGCGGACCTCACACTCGGGCACGGACTGGACCCGGACACAGATATGGGTCCGGTCATCTCGGAGCGACACGCCGCGCGCATACGCCGTTTCATCGACCGCGGCGTGCAGGAAGGGGCGAAGCTGCTTCTCGACGGCCGCGACGCGTCGGTGCCGAGCTATCCCAAAGGGCACTGGGCCGGCCCCACCGTCTTCGACAACGTCGAACCAACAATGGCGGTCGGCGGCGAGGAGATCTTCGGGCCGGTGGTGAGCCTGACGCGCGCGGCTTCTCTCGAGCAAGCCCTCGACATCATCCACGCCAATCGCTACGGCAACGCAACATCCATCTTCACCACCAGCGGCAAGACCGCCCGCGAATTCCGCTACCGCGCGGGCATCAGCATGATTGGTGTGAACATCGGGGTCGTGGCGCCGATGGCGTTCTTTCCGTTCGGTGGATCTCGCGGGTCGTTCTACGGCGATCTCAAGGCGCAGGGACACGACGCCATTGAATTCTTTACCGACAAGCGTGTAGTGATCTCCACGTGGAGATAGCCATTCCGCAGCAAGGGGAGACGCAACCATGAGTGACGCGAAACCCGCCACGATCGCGACGGACATCGCGGGCATCAAGGCCGGCCACAAGCGGTATCTCTTTCCCTGCGCCGCACCGTACTACCGGGACCCGATCGTGATCGCTGGAGCCAGCGGCGTCACCGTCGTCGACTCCGACGGCAAGGAATATTTGGATTGCTTCAGTGGCATCCTGACGACGGCCCTCGGCCACTGTCACCCCGAGGTCGTGGAGCGCATCCAGGAACAACTGGAGACCCTGGGTCACACCTCGACGCTGTACGTGACCGAAAACCACATCGAGATGGCACGGCGGCTCGCGCAGATTGCCCCGGGCGGGCTGAACAAGACCTTCTTCACGAACAGCGGGACGGAGGCTGTGGAGACCGCCGTGATGGCGGCGCGGATGTACACGGGGCGGAACGACGTCATTGCGCTTCGGTACGGGTACTCCGGACGCAGCCTGCTGGCCACCAATCTCACCGGCCACGCGGCCTGGCGGCCGCTGGACTCGTCCGCGCCCGGCATCAAGCATGTCATGTCTCCGTATCCTTATCGGTGTCCGTTCAAGTCGCCGTGCGACGAGAGCTGCATCGATGCTTTTGGCCGCGACCTGGAGGAAGCGATCGAGACGACCACGAACGGCAGGCCCGCCGCATTCATGGCCGAGACGATTCAGGGTCTGGGCGGTTACATCGTGCCGCCTGCGGGATATTTCCAGCGCGCCGCCGAGATCATCCGTTCTTACGGCGGCGTGTTCATCTGTGACGAGGTGCAAGCCGGATTCGGTCGCTCCGGCGACAAGTGGTTCGGCATCGAGCATTGGGACGTCGAGCCCGATCTCATGGTGATGGCCAAGGCAATTGCGAACGGGTTCCCCGTGGCCGCAACCATCGCCCGTGACGAAATCGCCGATGCGTGGACGGCGAAGACCATCTCCACGTTCGGTGGCAATCCGGTGGGCATGGCGGCCGCCATCGCCACCAACGACGTCATGGTACGGGAAGACGTTCCAGCGCGGTCCGCCGAACGCGGCCGGCAGCTCCGGACGGGGCTCGACGCCCTGCAGCAGGAATTCCCGTGGATCGGTGAGGTTCGGGGGATGGGACTCATGCAGGCGCTGGAGATCGTCGAGGACCCGGCTTCCAAGAAGCCCGACGGTGCGAAGGCCAAGGCCTTCCTCGAAGCGACGAAGACCGAGGGACTGCTCGTGGGGTTGGGCGGCTTGAACGGGCACGTGGTGCGCCTGGGGCCGTCGATGCTCATCACCGAAGACGAGATCGGGGAGGCTTTGGCGCGCCTGCGCCGGGCCTGTACCCGGATCGCAACCCCATGATCCTTGCCCTTCCCTGGGCGTCCTGGCTCCTGCTGGTGGTCGCGGTCGGGCTGGGACTCACATTCGAATTGCTCTTCTACTCTCGCCGGCGCGACGTACGACGGCAGGGGAACGTTCGCCACCCCACCGATCCTGAATAAGCGTGCCTGCACCCATCATTCTGGCCGTGCTCGTCGCGTACGGGGTGCTCCTGCTGGGCATCGGGCTGTGGGGTGGACGAGATGCCAAGGACCTGGCGGGATACTTCGTCGCCGGCAAGAAGCTCCCCTCGTGGGTCATCGCCTTTTCCACCAACGCCACCGGCGAGAGCGCCTGGTTGCTGCTGGGCCTCACCGGCATGGGGTACGCCATCGGTATCCACGCGCTCTGGATCGTGCTCGGCGAGGTGCTCGGCGTGGCGGTCGCATGGGCGGTCGTCGCTCTTCCTTTCAAGGAGTACACAGACCGGTACGACGCCATCACGGTGCCCGACTATCTCGCGGAGCGATTCCGCGACACGAGGCACATCTTTCGCATTCTGAGCCTGGTGATCATCGTCTCGATGGTGACCGCCTATACGGCGGCGCAACTCACTGCCATCGGCAAAGCCTTCAACGCTTTCGTCGCCACTAGCTACGAAATCGGCGTGGTGATCGGCGCCGTCATCATCCTGTACTACACCTCGGTTGGTGGATTCAAGGCGGTGGCCTACAGCGACTTGGTCCAAGGCGTGCTCATGTTCCTCGGGTTGCTCGTGCTTCCCATCGTGGGGTTCGTAGCGGCAGGCGGATGGACGTCCGTGATGACCACCCTTCACGCCGAAGACCCCGCCCTGCTGGCCCCAATGGGCGAGTACGGGATGTCCCTCGCCGGCATCGTCAGCGTCGTGGGATTCGTCGCCATCGGGTTCGCTTTCCTGGGAGCCCCGCAGCTGCTGACGAGATTCATGTCGGCCAAGAACGGCAGGGAGATCGTGAACGCCAGCCTCATCGGTGTCATCTGCATCATCGTGTTCGACGTGGGCGCCGTGTTCGCTGGCATGGCTGGGCGGTCGCTGTTTCCCGGCCTGACGGACCCGGAAACGATCCTGCCGATGATGAGCACCGAGCTGTTCCCCCCCGTGTTTACCGGGATCTTTCTCGTCATCGTCCTGGCAGCGTCCATGTCCACCGTTGACTCGTTGCTGATCCTCTCCTCCTCGGTCGTGGTCAGGGACGTCATACAACAAATCTTCAATCCCGCAATCTCCGAACGGCGCCTGTCGCTGTTCGGGAAATTGACGACCGTGGTGATCGGGGGAGTTGCCCTCGGCTTCGCCCTCGGCGAAGTACGCATGATTTTCACGTTCGTGTTGTTCGCCTGGTCGGGGTTGGCCTCGGCCTTCACCCCGGTGGTGCTCTGCTCCTTGTTCTGGCGGAGGACGACGCGGGCCGGTGCGGTGGCCGGGATGATCGCCGGCTTCCTCACCGCCATCATATGGGTTGTCGCATTCAAGGAACAGATGTACGATCTGTACGAGATGATTCCCGGGTTTGTGGCAGGGTTCGCCGTCACGATCGGAGTGAGTCTCGTGACGGAACCGCCCGACGGAGCGGCTGAGGAACTCGACTCTGTGCACCGCGCCGTCCGCACGAACCTGGGCGGTTCATCCGGGTAACATCGACCAACCGAGACGACGGGAGGAACTCTTGAGGACACCGTGGAAGCGCAGCAGCTTCACCGCGCTCTTGCTCGCGGCAATCGCCGTGACCGACGTGACAGCCCAACGAGAACCCGAGACGCACTTTGGACTCTGGTTGGGCGGTGGGATCGGCGGCGGTTGGCGCGAGGGCGTGGCGGGCCCCGCCGGGTACTTACGTATCGGCGGCACCCCGGCGGAAAAGCTACTCATCGGGGCGGAAGTGTTGGTGTGGACCAAAACCGAAGACCTGCTCCCAAACAAGAAGCAGATCAACATCATGGCCACCGCGCTGTTCTATCCCCTCTACCCGAACACGACGTTCGGATCGGAGTTTTTTCTCAAAGCCGGCGCCGGTCTGGGAATCGCGGAGGCCGAACTCGGCGCGTTTAGCAACCAGACCGGATTCGGCGCGGCGTTCGGGGTGGGTTACGACATCCGCATCGATCCGAACATTTTCGTCACGCCGAATGTCGATCTACTGTTGCAAACAATCTCCGGGGAGACCATGACGTCCATCTTGCTCACGATCGGATTGGGAGGACATTGAGGAAGAACCTTGAGCACCGAGCCTGATCGGAACGTCGGGCTGGAGCTGCTCCGCGCAACCGAGGCGGCGGCCCTGGCGGCCGCACGCTGGGTAGGGCGGGGCCACAAGGAAGCGGGAGACCAGGCTGCCGTGGACGCCATGCGTCTGATGCTCGGCACCGTCGAAATGGACGGTGTCATCGTCATCGGCGAGGGGGAGAAAGACCGCGCGCCGATGCTGTACAACGGTGAGCGAGTCGGCAACGGGCGCGGCCCCGCCACCGACGTCGCCGTCGATCCCGTCGAGGGTACCAACCTGCTGGCCAAAGGCCTGCCCAACTCCATCGCCATCGTGGGCCTCGCCCCCCACGGCGCCATGCGCGACTTCGGGCCTTCGTTTTACATGGACAAGATTGTCGTGGGTCCGGAGTCAGTTGGACAGGTCGACCTCGATGCACCAGTGGCGGCGAACTTGACGGCCGTCGCCAAGGCGAAGGGGGTGCGCGTCGAGGAGATCACTGTGGTGATTCTCGACCGTCCGCGTAACGCCGACAAGATCGCGGGCGTGCGCGACGCCAGTGCGCGCGTGCGACTCATCAGCGACGGCGACGTCGCCCCGGCGTTGATGACCGCGCTGCCGGGCACCGGCATCGACATCGTGCTCGGAATCGGCGGTACCCCCGAGGGTGTGATCACCGCGTGCGCGATGCACGGACTCGGTGGCGAGATCCAGGCCCGGCCGGCCCCGCAATCCGATCGTGAGCGTGAACGCGTCCTCGCTCACGGCATCGATCTCGATGCACGACTCACCCACCACGAGCTCGTGGCAGGCGAAGACCTGTTCTTCGCCGCCACGGGCATCACACAAGGGGATTTTCTGCAGGGCGTCTCCTACACGAGCGACGGCGCCATAACGCACTCGCTGGTCACTCGTTCCCGCTCGGGAACATGGCGCGTCATCGAGTCACATCACCGGTGGGAGAAACTGGTTCCCATGAGCGCGGTTCCGTATCGGCAACCGCACTGAGAAATCCCGCTAGTAACTGACGGTGGGCGCCTGCCGGAGATAGGTGTTGTCGGTGAGTTGCTCGATAATGAAATCTGCCAGATCCGCCCGGGCGAATTTGCTGGCGATGCCCGGCTGCAAGTCCTCACCGACCTTGTACGATCCCGTGTGGGGTTCGTTGTTGAGCATCGGTGGGCGCACGATGGTCCAATCCACGTCGCTCTCGCGAATGAGTTGTTCCTGCCGCTCTTTATCTTCCAGGCTGACGAATACTTTCATGAACAATTTAGCGAGCGCCCCCGTCTTGGGTCCGCTGTCTCCCGAGCCTGCGGCTGTCACGGCGATCAAGCGGCGAACGCCGTGTTGCTTCATGCCCGCGAGGATATTCACCGTGGCCTCGGAACACACATTGGATTTCCCGGTGCCCGGGCGCGTACCCACCGTGCAGATCACGGCGTCCGCGCCTTCGATCGCTTTCGCCACGGGCCCGGGCATGCGAACATCGCCGGGCAGGACTACGAGGTTCGCCGCGTTCAAGGGGAATGTTTCAGGACTTCGGACATAAGCGGTGACGTGATCGTCTCGCAGAAGGGCACGCTCGACCACGAACAACCCGGTCTGTCCCGATGCTCCGAAAATGGTGAGGTTCATTCCGGACCGCCTCGTCGTAAGCGTGGAAGGAAGAATGCCGCTTTTTCAGCCGCGTAGCCAGAGATCCACACCCGTGGCCCACCCCGTATTTTTTCCTCCACGGCGATGCTCGAACCCGGCGCCGGTCGATTCCGGGCACGGAGCCGGTCGCGTGGTCAAGCCCTCACGTGGCAATGACTTACGCGAGCGCTCCCTGTAACCGGCTCACTTCTGGCCCAAAGGGGTATGTCAGGGATCACAGCCCCCTGGACTTGCATCGGGCTATCGTGGTTCTCAGATGTCCCGGTCAAAACCAGCGTCAAGATAAGTTATTGCATTACAACGTGTTAGGCATCTAGCTTCCGGCCCCGCTGCCCTTCAGCGGTGGCGGCCGCCACGGTTTCGCGAGAGTGTTGGCGGATGACCCCAGGACGCAGTCTCACCATGTTGACGATCGTTGCGCTTACGGGCTGCGGCATGCCCGAAACGCCGGATCGGATCTGGGTCACCGTTCCCGAGAACGCCGCCATCACGGCCGTGGCCGAATCCCTCGAGACGCGCGGGGTCATCGGATCGGGCGATGCACTCATCTCCTACCTGCGGATGGTGCGCAAGACCGATTCGATCAAGCCCGGCATGTACGATCTCCTCCCCCGCACGCCAATCGCCAAAGTGGTCCATACGTTGGTGGCCGGCGTGGCGCCGGTTGACAGCATCACCATCCCGGAACGAGCCACTCTGGCAGAGATTGCGGTGGTTTTCCAAAACAGTCTAGGACGACCGGTGGACAGATTCCTGACAGCGGCGCGGGCCCCCCATCTCCGAGCGCGTGTCGGGACCCGGGGAGAAACCCTCGAAGGATACCTGTTTCCCACCAGCTACTATGTGCGCACCACCGCGTCGGTGTCAGAAATCCTGGAACAGATGATCGACGAGTTCGAGGCCAACTGGAGCCGCGCCTGGAATGCGCGCCTCGACACCCTGGGCTTCAGCCGGGACGAGCTGGTGACCCTCGCGTCGATCATCTCCGGTGAGATGGCCCACGAGGAAGATCGAGCGCTGGTGTCGTCGGTGTACCACAACCGCCTCGACGGAAACATGCGGCTCCAGGCGGACCCGACCGTGATCTACGCTCTGGGCGAACGACGTCGGCTCCGGAATCGGGACTATCAGATCGCCTCACCGTACAACACGTACCGGATCGCCGGACTCCCACCCCATCCCATCGGACAACCCTCCCGCGAGAGCATCGTGGCAGCACTATATCCGGACTCGAGTGATTACCTGTATTTCGTCGCGACCGCCGAGGGACGTCACCTGTTTTCCCGTTCGTACCGAGAGCATCTGGCGACCATACGGGCTGTGCGGACCCGATCGATCTCTCGCCGGTAGGAAAGGGCCGACAGAAAACCTCCCCGCTTGCCGGGATCGGAACCCGGTCGGTTTCCGTTGGAATTGAGGGGACTGAGTCGTTATGAGGCAAGGCAACGTCTGGCCCCTCAAACTCGCGGAGGCTCCATGCATCTTCCCGGTCCGAGATGGCGTCTTGTAGTGCTGGCCCTGGTAGGGCCGGCGATTGGATGCGGGGATGGGAATCCCCAGCGGAACAACCCCCCGCAAACACTCCAGGAGCAGATCACCCTTCCGCCGGGATTTCACATCGACGTATGGGCCGACGGCATCGTCCGGCCTCGCTCGCTGGCGTTGGGCAACGACGGTACGGTGTTCGTCGGGACATACTTTTTCACCAAAGGCGCGACGAGTCCAATCTACGCGCTCAAGGATACCAACAACGACCACCGCGCCGACCGCGTGTGGGAGTTGCGGAACAACATGGGAACGCCGAACGGCATCGACTTCCACGACGGTACCCTGTACGTGGTGGACGAGCATCGAGTGATGCGCATCGACGCCGTCGAGGAAACGCTCGACGATCCCGTTTTCGAAACCATCTATTCCGGCCTGCCGTCTCGCGCGTCCACCGACTCCGCGACGAACGTGGGACACTGGTGGCGCTACCTGGTCTATGGTCCTGACGACAGGTTGTACATCACCGTCGGGACGCGCTGGTCCCTGCTGGCAGGCGCTCATTCGGCCAACGACATCGACGACGACCCCCAGTACTCCACTATCGTCCGCATGAGTCCCACCGGCGCGGATGTCGAGATCTTCGCCGACGGGGTTCGCAATTCCGTCGGGTTGGCGTTTCATCCGACCACGAACGAACTGTGGTTTACCGACAACGGACCGAGCTGGCCATTCGAGGATCCCCGCTTCTATGACATTCCGCCTGATGAGCTCAATCGGGCGCCGGTGGCGGGGATGCACTTCGGTTTTCCTTATATACATGGGAGACTGCCCGATTGGGTGAGCGGCGACGACGCGCCGCCCAACGCCACGCCCCCCACCCACGAGTTCCTGGCGCATTCGGCGACTCTGGGACTCGAGTTCTACACCGGAACGATGTTTCCCCAGGAGTATCGCGATCAGATATTCGTGGCGGAGCACGGCATCGAGGCCACGACGCCGGCCCCGCTTGGCAAGCTCCACGGCGATCGCATCTCGCTGATCACCCTCGACGAGCAGAGCAACGTCATCGACTATCGACCGTTTGCCGAAGGTTTTCGGCAGGGGTCCAACGCCAACTATACCAGGAGACCGGTAGACCTACTGGTCTTGCCGGACGGTTCGCTGCTGGTCTCCGACGACGAGGCGTGGGTGATTTATCGGATTTGGTACGGCGGCTGATCGGTTCGCTACAGGCGAGACAGGTAGCGTTCGGGATCGGCGAGAAAATCTCTCGTGAGGGTCACGTGCTCCAGATCGTCGTAGTCGACCACCGCGGGTGGCGCGGAATCGCAGCTGAGAATCGTCGCACCCGGGAACGCGAGAATGATGGGTGAGTGGGTCGCGATGATGAACTGGCAATTCGCCTCGACCATTTCCTTGAGGAGCGAGAGGAACGCCAGCTGCCTGAGGGGCGAGAGGGGCGCTTCGGGTTCGTCCAGGAGATACAAACCATCGGGCACGAGGCGGGATTGGAAGAGCTTCAGAAAGCTCTCCCCGTGGGACTGGGCATCGAGCCCCTCGCCGTAACGCCGCTGCAGCTCGCCAATCGTCCTCGCGTGGGGCATCCGCGCCAGCATCTTCGCGTAGTCCGACCGGCCGGCGTATTCCTTGTCCACGCGCTGGAGGTCGGCGGCCGCGTCGGTCCGGATCTGGGAAATCCGTTTGGCGTAACCGAAGAAGTCCTCCGCCCGCAAGAAGAAGCCCTTGCGTGTGCGCTTGTTCCAGGACTGCGAAAGGTTCTTCGCCAGCTTGCGCACCGGGGCCAAGGTGGCATCGCTGTCGACGCCCTCCGTTCCCACGGTGACCGACCCCACCACACAGGCGATCGCTTCCATGAGTGTGGATTTCCCGGACCCGTTCTCGCCGACCAGGAAGGTCACGGGGGTGGGGAACGACAGTTCCCTGAGCGCACGAATCACCGGTACGGAGAACGGAAACCCCGAAGGCAAACCCGTCGTGGCCTTCACCGCGATGGCTCGGAGGTGAATCATCCGTCAGACTCCGGTGTGTCCAAATCCTCCCTCACCTCGGCCTGTGGCCGGCAAGTCGTCCACTTCCTGCAGCTGTGCTCTCGATACCGGTGCCATCACCATCTGTGCGATTCGCATCCCTCGCGTGATCGTAAACGCCACAGCGCCGTGATTGATGATTGGCACCTTCACCTCGCCGCGGTAATCCGAGTCGATGGTCCCCGGCGTGTTGACCAGCGAGATCCCGTGCTTCACCGCCAAACCCGAGCGCGGCCGGACCTGGGCTTCGTATCCGGCGGGCGGGGCGATGTGGAAGCCGCACGGGATGACACAACGCTCGCCCGGATCCACCACGACCTCGCCGTCGACGGCGGCGGCCAGGTCCATCCCGGCCGACCCGGCGGTTTCATAACTCGGCAATGGGATGTCGTTGCACCCCGGGCGCCGCTTGAGAGAAACCGTGATGTTGTCCATGCCCGGGCATTATAGAGTGGGCGTTCGCCAGTTGCCAGTTGCCGTCGGGAATGGGGGGTGGATGAGCGGGGACTGGCCATCGGCCACTCCCCAGCAGGGAGTGGCGGCGCGGCATGGCCCACCGTTAGCTTGGTGGAACGTCCATAGCACCAGTAGGCCGTCGGCCCATCGAGCTGGAGAGCCACCATGCGCTTTCGATCCGTATCCCTCCCCGTCCTCATCCTCCTTGCCGCGATCGTGGCCTCGCCGCGGACGGCGGATGCTCAGAGCCAGGCGTCCGCCAACGGGAGCAATGCCGACGCGACCGACGCCGTACGCCCCATTACCCCGGCCGATTACGGCCAGTGGGAGCGCATGGGATCCGCCACCCTCTCGCCGGACGGACGCTGGCTCGCGGTACCGATCACCCGTGTGAACGAAGAAAACGAGTTGCGTATCCGGCTAATCGACAGCGACTCCCTGATCGTGATCCCGTTCGGACTCGGCGCGCGTTTTTCCGGCGACTCCCGGTGGCTGGCGTACACCGTGGGGAGGTCGGAGGAGGCCCGCGAGGAACTCGAGGAGCAGAACAAGCCGGTCCATCAGCGGGTGGGACTCTTCAACCTGGTGACCGGGGATACCACCTTGGTGGAAGGCGTGGGAGGCTTTCAGTTCAGCCACGACGGCCGGTACGTCGCCCTCCGTGGGTATCCCCCGACCGGGAAACGTGAGAGCAAGGGCGCGGATGTCGTGGTGCGGGAGCTCGAGACGGGCACCGACATGAACTTTGGGAACGTGTCGCATTTCGCCTGGCAGGACGAAGGTGAGTTGCTCGCGTTCATCGTCGACGCGGAAGGGGAAGCCGGCAACGGCGTGCGGCTCTACGATCCCGCGTCCGGCACGCTGCGCTCCCTCGAATCGGAGCGGGCCCGATTCACCGCGCTGCAGTGGCGCGAGGAAAGCGATGACCTCGCCTTCCTGCGGGTGCTCACCGATTCGACCTACGAAGATTCCAGCCACACCATCATCGCGTGGCGCAATCTTCAGAGCGGCGATCCGGACCGGTTCGAGCTCGATCCCACCGAGTTCGCTGGATTTCCCGACGATACGAGGGTCGTGGATTACCGCACGCTCCGATGGTCCGAAGACGGACGCACGCTGTTCTTCGGGATCAAGGACTGGCGCAGGGTGGAAGACGATGAGGCCGCCGCCGATTCCAGCGAAGCCCCAGACGGAGAGGCCGCCGATTCCAGCGAAACGGCAGACGGAGAGGCCGCCGATTCGACGGACAGTGACGACGATGAGGAACCGGCCGGCGTGGAAATATGGCACGCCAAGGACGTGGACGTGCTCCCGGCACAAAAAGTGTTCGTGGAAACCGACAGGCGCGAGAATTTTCTTGCCGCCTGGCAGCTGGATGAGGCCCGGTTCGTCCAACTCGGGACCGAATTGACGGAAAAAGTCTCATTGCGGGACGGCAGCCCTCACGCCCTCGGGTTCGACGAGACACCCTACGACCGGGAACGCATGTTCGGACCGGAGTATCGTGACGTCTACCGCGTAGACATCGCGACCGGGGAACGGGAAAAGATCGTCGAGCGGGTGGAGTACCGCTACGGCCTCAGCGCCGAGGGTAGGTACTTCCTCTTCTTCCGGGACGATCACTACTGGACATATGATTTCGAGTCCGGCCAACTCGTCAACGTGACAGCCGACGTTGCCACATCGTTCGTCAACGCCGAGGCCGACGTCACGCGAGACCAAAAGCCACCGTTCGGTTTCGCTGGTTGGACGGAAGGCGACGACGCAGTGCTGCTGAACGACAAGTTCGACGTCTGGGAGATTCGGCCTGACGGGTCCGAAGCCGTGCGCCTGACCCGAGGTGCCGAAGACAGTATCCGGTACCGGTATCAGTCTCTCGACTTCAGCCAGGACTACATCGACACCGACGAGCCGATGTTGTTCTCGATGTACGGCGAGTGGACCAAGAAGTTCGGCTATGCCCACCGGCGCTCCGGCCGACAGTCCGAACGGGCGCTGTGGATGGACGCAAGGGTGAGCCGGATCCAGGGGGCGGACAGCGCCGAAACGTACGTGTTCGTCACGGAGCGGTTCGACGATTCGCCTGACTACTACGCCGCAGGCCCGGGGCTGGCGAATCCGCGCCAGGTCACCGAGACCAATGCGTTCCAAAGCGAGTACGCGTGGGGCCACACCGAGTTGATCGAATTCGAGAACACCTGGGGTACTCGGCTTCAGGGATCGCTGGCCTATCCCGCCGACTACGAACCGGGAAGACAGTACCCGATGATCGTGTACATCTACGAGCGTCTGTCCCAGGGCACCCACACCTACTCGGTGCCGTCGGAGCGCTCGCCGTACAACGACGCCGTGTTCACGGCCGAGGGCTACTTCGTCTTTCGTCCAGACATAGTGTATCGCGATCGCGATCCCGGAGTTTCTGCGGTGGCGGCCATCGAGCCTGCCGTCGCAGCCGCCATTGCCACGGGCATGATCGATCCCGATCGCGTCGGGCTCGTGGGCCATTCTTGGGGCGGATACCAGACCGCCTTTGCGGTCACGCAGACCGACATCTTTTCCGCCGCGGTCGCCGGGGCGCCGCTGACCAATCTGTTCAGCATGTATCTCTCCATGTACTGGAACAGCGGTGGAACCGATGCACGGATCTTCGAAATCAGCCAGGGCCGCATGGAGGTCCCGTTCTGGGAGGACGTCGAAGCATACCGGCGCAACTCCCCGGTCTTTCATATTGAAGACATGAACACGCCTTTGCTGGTGACCTTCGGCACTGAGGACGGCGCCGTCGATTTCAATCAGGGCGTCGAGTTCTACAATGCGGCCCGTCGCGCCGAGAAAGATTTTGTGCTCTTGGTCTACGAAGGCGAGAACCACGGACTGCGGAAAAAACCGAACCAGCTGGACTACCATCGCCGCATCCTGGAGTGGTTCGGCCATTACTTGCAGGGCGACGACGCGCCGACCTGGATCAGTACGGGTGTGCCGTACGTGGAGCAGGAGCGGGCGCAAAACGGCCGGAAGTAGCCTCAGCGGGTGGCGACGATCTTCATCTCGAACGGCACATGACCGACGCGGGATACATCTACGCGTTGATCAACCCGTCTCTCGAGGGATTGGTGAAGGTGGGCATGACTACGCGCGATCCAACTGATCGGGCGCGGGAATTGTCCTCCGCAACCGGCGTGCCCACCCCGTTCGTGCTCGCCTATGACATCTACGTCGCGGACTGCTCCACGGCCGAAGCATACTTGCACACGCTGCTCCAGCGTCGCGGATATCGCGTATCCGATAATCGGGAATTCTTCAACGCCCCGTTGAAGGACGTGATCAAGGCCCTGCTCCAGGTGGAAGAGGCAAACCGTGCCGCGCCGCCACCGCGCGCCACCGGGCCGCGATCGCGAACGTCTTCCCGCACGGAGTGGTCCGGGTTGCTGGAGGAAGCCCAGGCCTACTACCACGGCGAAGGCGAGACCCTCGAGGACAAGAAAGAAGCACTGAGGCTCTTCAAGCAGGCGGCACAGCTCGAAGCGCCCGATGCCTTCTACGCGCTGGGCATCATGCACCGCGACGGGGAGGGATGTGATCACGATGCAGAGCAGGCGCTCGAGTTTTTCAAGGCGGGCGTCAAGCACGGCAGCGATGAGTGTTACCCCGAGATGGCGATGCTCTACGCCGGGCTGAATCACCTCGAGAACGCACGGAAGTGCTGGACCAAGTATTTCCGCAGCGAGAGCTTCCAACAGGGACGGCACGGCCACGAGGCCGCCTACGGCCATGCCTACCTGAGCGAGGCGCTGCGGCGGGGCCTACCCTTGGAGCACCAGGGCGTGCTGGCGCCGCACACCGAGGACATCGTGGCGCTGGCGACGGAGGCCGTGCGCGAGGCCGACGCAGAGGAACGCCCCGACCTCGAGCGGCAGCGCCGCACCATCAAGAAGCACCTCGGAGTGATGAAGTGGTACGACTGGCTCTCCGGGCGGTAGGGCAATGATGGCAACGTTGAAACACACCAGGGGGGGCCACCCGTAGGGTAGGCACCGTACTTTCATCTGCAAGACGCGGAGGTAATCATGACCGAACAAGACGTGCAGGACGTCGAGACGAAAGAAGCCGTCGAAACCGAGGAGCACCAGGTCAAGGGCGAGGGCTTGCTGTCCAAGATCAAGGAGCTGGTGCACCAGGGAAACATCCGCCGCCTCATCATCAAGAACGACGAAGGCAAGACCCTGATCGAGATTCCTCTCACGCTCGGTGTCGTGGGCATCGCCCTGGCCCCGGTGTGGGCCGCCCTGGGCGCGATCGCCGCGCTGGCGGCCGACCTGACGGTGGTGGTCGAGAAGAAGATCGAGGACTGACGGGCCACCGGTTGGGTCTTGACACGGGGTGAAGGTACATACATACTGGTTGGTATGAATATCGACCTTCGGACCAAACGGGACCCGGACAAGACCCGGGAGGCCCTCCTCCAGGCCGCGTTCGGCGAGATCCACCGATCCGGCTTCCAGGCGGCCAGCCTCGAGAAAATCCTCTCAACGGCCGGCGTGACCAAGGGCGCCCTCTACCACCATTTTCCCAACAAGGCGGCCCTGGGGTATGCGGTGGTCGACGAGGTCATCAAGCCCTTCATTACCGAGCGCTGGATCCGACCCCTGGACGGGGCGAATGACCCCATCCAGACCATAATCGACCGCTTGACCGACATGGCAGACCACACGACCGCTGCCGCCATCGAGCTGGGGTGCCCGCTCAACAACCTCATGCAGGAGATGTCCCCGGTGGACGAGGGATTCCGGCAGCGCCTCAGCGCCGTGGGTGAGGCCTGGCAGGCCGGTATCGCCCGGGCCCTGGCCCGCGGGCAGGGCCGAGGCACAGTGCGGGACGATATCGACCCCGCAAAGACGGCTGGCTTCCTGTGCGCCGCCTATGAGGGAATCGTCGGAACGGCGAAGAACGCCCAGAGCGCGGAGCTGTTGAGATCAAATCTGGAAGTGCTGGCGGAATACCTGGACGGTCTGCGCCCACCCCGGGGCGCCTCCGTACGAGAACCCTCCACGGAACGTCGAGCCGATCCCGGCTTGATTGTCTGACTAGAGCCACCATCCAAACCCTATATGAGCCGCATATGAGACCCACAGCGCCCCTTTATCATACCAACCGGTATGTACCGGTGGATAATCCTTGGGAAGGAGTAGACGCACCATGAGCCAGCCGACGATACGAGGCAGCGCGATCGTCGCCTATACGAAATGGGTGATCCGCTGGCGCTGGCCGGTGCTGGCGATCACGCTCGCCGTTGTGGCGGTGCTCGCGAGCGGCGCGCGGTTTCTCGCGTTCTCGAACGACTATCGCGTGTTCTTCGGGGGGGAGAACCCGCAGCTACAAGCCTTCGAAGCCCTCCAGAACATCTACACCAAGAATGACAACATCCTGATCGTCTTGGCACCGGAAGACGGCGACGTCTTCACCCCGACGACCCTGGCGGCCGTCGAAGACCTGACCCGGGAGAGCTGGCAGGTGCCGTTCGCGATTCGCGTGGACGCCATCACCAACTTCCAGCACACCGAGGCCGAGGGCGACGATCTCCTGGTGGACGATCTCATCATCGACGCCCCCGGGCTCACCGAAGCCGAGATCGAGCGTGCCAGGGCCATCGCCCTGGCCGAGCCCTTGCTGGCCAACCGGCTCATTCCCGAAGGGAGCGCGGTCACCGGGGTGAACATCACGCTCGAGCTCCCGGGCGAATCCCTCACAGAGACCCCTGAGGCGGCAGCCTTCGCCAGGCAGATCGCGGCGGACATCGAGGAGAAATATCCGGGGATCACGACCTACCTGAGCGGTATGGTGATGCTCAACAACGCGTTCGGCGAGGCGGCGCAGAAGGACATTCAAACGCTGATTCCCCTAATGTACCTCGGCATCATCGTCGTCATGGGACTCATGCTGCGCTCGGTGAGCGGCACGATTGTGACGGTCGTGGTCATCGGCCTGTCGGTGGCGACGGCCATGGGCATCGCGGGGTGGTTGGGCATTCAGCTCACGCCGCCGTCGGCCAGCGCGCCGACCATGATCATGACTCTGGCCGTCGCCGACAGCGTACACATTCTCGTGACCATGCTGCGGTCCATGCGGCTCCGGGCGTCCAAGCACGAAGCATTGATCGAGAGCGTGCGGGTCAACATGCAGCCGGTGTTTCTCACGAGCGCGACGACGGCCGTGGGCTTCTTGAGCATGAACTTCAGCGATGTGCCGCCGTTTCACGATCTCGGCAACATGACGGCCATGGGCGTGATCGCCGCGTGGGTGTTCTCGGTCACTACGCTCCCCGCCCTTCTCTCGGTGTTGCCGTTGCGCGTCCGACAGTTCGCGACGGGCGAGCAGACGGTCATGGACCGGCTCGGCAACTTCGTGGTGGCGCGCCGTCGGCCGCTGCTGTGGGGTATGGCGGCGGTGGTGGTGGTGTTGGGGGCATTGATCCCGCGGAACGATCTCAACGATCGATTCGTCGACTACTTCGACCAATCCG
>JAPULZ010000063.1 GCA_027294455.1 Gemmatimonadota bacterium | reverse complement strand
TAATCGCCGGCGTATCCCCAGTCGCGCTTGGCGTCGAGATTGCCCAGAAACAGTTTTTTCTGGAGGCCGAGCTTGATGCGCCCCACGGCACGAGTGATCTTGCGGGTCACAAAGGTCTCGCCCCGCCGGGGTGACTCGTGGTTGAAAAGGATCCCGCAGTTCGCGTGCAGACCGTACGCCTCACGATAGTTGATTGTCGCCCAATGGGCGAACAACTTGGCGCAACCGTAGGGTGATCGAGGATAAAACGGTGTTGTCTCGACCTGCGGAATCTCCTGTGTCTTACCAAACATCTCCGAGGAGCTGGCCTGGTAGAAGCGGACCTCCGTCGCGGTCCGATCCCGGTAGTCCCGCGCCGCCTCCAGGAGCTTGATGCACCCGAGCGCCCCGACCTCGGTCGTGTAAATGGGCATGTCGAAGCTGACGCGGACATGGCTCTGGGCGCCGAGGTTGTAGATCTCCGACGGTTCGACCTTGCAAAGGATCGCCGAGATGGCATTCGCGTCGCACAGGTCCCCGTAGTGAAGAAAGAGTCGGGCACCGACCTCGTGCGGATCCTGGTAGATGGTCTCGAGCCGCTGCGTGTTGAAGCTCGACGATCGGCGAATCATGCCGTGGACCGTGTAGCCCTTCCCAAGCAGCAGCTCGGCCAGGTAGCTGCCGTCCTGGCCGGTAATGCCCGTGATGAATGCTCGCTTGGCTGCGGTGGCCATCGTCTCCTCCCCGGGGCAGGCGGTCTGCGGCGCGTAGCGGCGACCACGGCGCTGGGCAGCTTACCTCAAGACGGTCGGCCACACTGAGGAGTTCGCGGAATTTTGGACGCGAAAATATCCGCGGCGAGCGATCGCCCGGGCGGCGGTCTTCGTACCACCAGTACGCCGTGGATACCCCGCGGCCCCGCGTGGTCTGTACGCTTGCAGCATGTCTGAACCCCCAGTGGCCGCCGCGATGTCAATGGATCTGAACGCCAAGCGCATCGTCGTGACCGGTGGCGCGGGATTCCTCGGCCGGGTGGTGTGCAGCATCCTTCGCCAGCGGGGCTGCACCGAGGTGCTGGTGCCCCGCAGAGCCGAGTACGACCTGACGCAACAGGACGACGCCCGGCGCATGTGCGCGGACCTGAAGCCGGACATTATCATGCACCTGGCCGCCGAGGTCGGCGGCATCGGGGCCAACCAGGACAACCCGGGCAGGTTCTTCTACGCCAACATGGTGATGGCCCTGCACCTCATCGAGCAGGCCCGCATCCACAAGCTCGCCAAGTTCGTCCAGGTGGGGACGATCTGCGCGTATCCCAAGAGTACGCCGGTGCCGTTCAAGGAGGAAGATCTCTGGAACGGCTACCCGGAGGAGACCAACGCCCCCTACGGCGTGGCCAAGAAAGCGGCGCTGGTCATGCTCGACGGCTACCACCGGCAGTACGGGTTGCCCAGCGCCTTCGTCCTGCCGGTGAATCTCTACGGCCCGGGCGACAACTTCAATCCGCGCACCTCCCACGTGATACCGGCGCTGATCCGAAAGTGCGTCCAGGCGATCGAGGACCACCGGGACCACATCGTTTGCTGGGGCACGGGTTCGGTGAGCCGCGAGTTCCTCTACGTGGACGACGCGGCTGAGGGCATCGTTCGTGCGGCGGAGGTTCTCAACGAGCCGATCCCGGTGAACCTCGGCACGGGTCGGGAGATCTCGATCAGTGAGCTCGCGGAGCTGATCGCGAAACTGACCGGGTTCGGTGGCGAGATCCGCTGGGACCCCGCCAAACCCGACGGTCAGCCGCGACGCTGCCTCGACACCCGCCGAGCCAGACAACTGCTGGGGTGGCAGGCACAGGTCGATTTCCTTGACGGCCTGCGACGGACGATCCAGTGGTACCGCTCCAGCCCCGTGGAGACGCGCGTCTCGTGATCCTGCTGCTCAACCAAGTGTTCTATCCCGACGTCCGCGCCGCCGCCCAACACGCGCACGACCTGGCCAGGCACCACCCATGAGCAGATCCACACTCGCCACCCAACTGCCGCGGGCGCCAAAAAGCCCGCACAACCTGGGCAACCGTCTTGGGCGCGTCCTGTGGGGGCTCGTCTACGCGATCGCATTCCGCCCATCGCCACGGAACCTGCACCGCTGGCGCAACTGGCTGCTGCGCATCTTTGGAGCCGAGATCCACCGGACCGCCCGAGTGTATCCCCGGGCCCGCTTATGGGCACCGTGGAACCTCACGATGGGTGAGCGATCGTGCATCGGCGACGATGTGGACGTCTACTGTGTCGCCCCCGTGACGCTGGGGGCCTGCACGACCATCAGCCAGTACAGCTATCTCTGTGCCGCGACGCACGACCACACCGACCCCAAACACCCGCTGGTCCCTCGTCCGATCACCATCGGCGACCGCTGCTGGCTGGCCGCCGACGTGTTTGTCGGCCCCGGTGTCAACATCGGGGACGGAACCGTGGTGGGGGCCCGCTCCTCGGTCTTCAGCGACCTGCCCGATTGGGTGATCGCCACAGGAACCCCTGCCCGTCCCCAGCGCGACCGCACGCTCCGTTCCTACGATTCGGGCATGGACGAACCCGCCGCAAGTGGGCCGACCACCCCGGATCAGCGACACTGAAAGTCCAAGGGTCCCAGGAGTCTTTTTCGTATTCGCCCCGGGGCCCAGCTGCCATCCTTGCCGGCGCTGAGGTCGTCTCGTACTGTTGCAAGCAATGCCGCTAACGCTTTACAACACGCTCAGCGGGCAGACCGAACCCTTTGCACCGCTGGACCCGGCCGGCCGGCGCGTGACCTTCTACTCCTGCGGACCCACCGTTTACGACTACGCCCACATTGGCAACTTTCGCTCGTTCCTCAACGCCGATCTGCTGCGCCGGACGCTGGAGCTACTCGGATACGACGTCATCCACGTGATGAACATGACCGACGTCGGACACATGACCGAGGATACGGCAGGCGACGGGGCGGGCGAGGACCGAATGCAGGTGGCCCGGCGAAGACTGCTCGAGGCCAAGAAGGCCGGGACGCTTCCGGCGGGCGCCACCGACATCGATCCGGACGATCCCTACGCGGTCGCCGACTTTTACATCGAAGCGTTCCTGGCCGACGCCCGGCGCCTGGGGCTGACCGTCGCCCGGGAGGCCGCGAAACGACCCGAACTGATGCCGAGGCCGACGAAATACGTTGCCCAGATG
>JAPULZ010000062.1 GCA_027294455.1 Gemmatimonadota bacterium | reverse complement strand
GGGATCCGAGATTGTGCGCCTCGACGGCCAACCGGCCGTGGCAACCTACGACCTCTCCCGCCTCACCGTGATGCCGGGCGGGATCGACACCCACACCCATATGGACTGGCACTTCGACGCGGACGGCCGGCTGCACGACGACGCCGACGAAACCCCGCAGCAAGCCATGCTCTACGCCGTGGAGAACGCCTATCGGACCTTGATGGGCGGGATCACGACGGTGCAGAACCTGGGCTCCCGGCGGGACGCCGATCTCCGGGATGCCATCGCCCGCGGGACCATCCCCGGTCCCCGAATCCTCACGTCCCTCCAATCGCTCAGCGTCAGAAGCGGTGAGCCCGAAGAGATCCGGGAGCGGGTGCGGGCGCTCGCGGCCGACGGGGCCGACGTCATCAAGATCTTCGCGTCGGCCAGCATCCGCGTGGGCGGGACCCCCACCATGAGCCAGGAGCAGCTCCGCGCCGCCTGCGACGAGGCCTCGCGACACGGCCTGCGCACCGCCGTCCACGCCCACGGACCCGAAAGCGCCAGGCGGGCGGTAATCGCCGGCTGCACCGTCATCGAGCACGGCGCGCTCCTGGACGACGCAACGCTGGAGCTCATGGCGGCGCGCGGCACGTATTACGATCCCAACATCCACCTCATCTTCCGCAACTACTTCGAGAACCGGGACCGCTACATCGGCATCGGCAGTTACACCGACGAAGGCTTCGCCCAGATGGAGGCGGCCGTCCCCACCGCGCTGGACGTGTTCAAGCGCGCCATCACCAAGCCCGGACTTCGCGTCGTCTTCGGCACCGACGCGGTGGCGGGAGCCCACGGGCGGAACTTCGAGGAGTTGATCTATCGCGTGGAGGTGGGAGGCCAAGCTCCCATGGACGCCATCGTCTCGGCCACCTCCCTCGCCGCCGAGTCGCTTGACCTCGGCCGTGAGATCGGCTCCCTCGCCCAAGGGATGACCGCGGACATCATCGGCCTCGCTGGAAACCCGCTGCAAGACATCACGGCCCTGCGGCGTGTGGTCTTCGTCATGAAGGGCGGCACGGTCTACAAGAATAACACGGCGTCAGGAGCGCGCTGACGTGAACCGAACCATCGGGTTGCTGGCCGGGATCGTCGTCGTGGTCGGCGCGTGCACCAGCGCGCCGGTGATTCGCGACGAGGAGTGGGCGGTGTACGGGGGCGACCCCGGCGGGATGAAGTACTCGACGTTGACGGCCATCGACCGGAACAACGTGCACGATCTGACCCCAGCGTGGGAGTGGAACGTCGGCGAGCATCGCATCCCGGAGACCGACAGCACCCGGGCGGCGCGGCCGGGAAACTTCCAGGCCACCCCCCTCATGATCAACGACACGTTGTTCCTGAGCACGCCGTACAACCGCGTCGTGGCGCTGGACGCCGAGACCGGCACCGAGTTTTGGAGCTACGATCCGGAGGCCTACCGCTGGGGACAACCCTCCAACGGTACCGGGTTCGTGCACCGCGGCGTGGCCACTTGGACCGACGGCAAAGAGCGGCGGGTGTTCATCAACAGCCGCTGGCGGCTGATCGCCCTCGATGCCGCCAACGGCGAGCCCATCGAGGGCTTTGGTGACGACGGCGAGGTCAACCTCGTCGAAGACCTGGTGTGGGAGGTCAACAGTCTCCACTACACCAACACGTCTCCACCCGTCGTCTACGACGATCTCGTCATCGTCGGCAACGGCGTGGGCGATCGTCTCACCTACGAGAACGATCCGCCCGGCGACGTCCAGGCGTTCAACGTGAGAACCGGCAAGCGCGCGTGGAGCTTCCACACGATTCCCCAGGCAGGCGAGTTCGGAAACGAAACCTGGGAGGACGACTCCTGGCGTCACACGGGCCATACCAACGTATGGGCGCCGTTTACCGTCGACACCGAGCGCGGCCTGGTGTATCTGCCGGTCAGCACCCCCAGCAACGATTGGTACGGCGGCGCGCGAAAAGGCGACAACCTGTTCGCCGAGTCCATCGTGTGCCTGGATGCCAAGACGGGTGAGCGCGTGTGGCATTTCCAAACCGTGCATCACGGCCTCTGGGACTACGACATCCCCGCACCGCCCGTCCTCGTCACCATCACGGTGGACGGCCGCCGGATCGACGCCGTCGTGGTGCTCGGCAAGACGGGATTCGCCTACGTGTTCGACCGCGTCACCGGAGAGCCGGTGTGGCCCATCGAGGAGCGACCGGTGGCGGCGAGCGACGTACCCGGAGAGCGCGCCGCGGCCACGCAGCCGTTTCCCATCAAGCCGGCGCCGTTTGCCAAACAGGGACTCTCGACCGACGACCTCATCGACTTCACGCCGGGATTGCGCCTGCGGGCGCTCCGGCAAGTGCAGGGATATCGGATGGGACCCATGTTCACCCCGCCCTCAATCGCAGGGACGATCATGATGCCCGGAGTGATCGGAGGAGCGGGTTGGGGTGGGGGTGCCGTGGATCCGTCAACCGGCGTGCTCTTCGTAAAGGCGTCGAACAATCCGGCTTTGGTTCGCCTGATTCGTCCGGCAGCGTCCGACACGATCCAAGCCGACTTTGGATACGACCGCAGCGCACGCCTCGGGATTCCAGGCGATGGAAACCTGCTCCCAATTCACAAGCCACCCTACGGAACCGTCACGGCAATCGACCTGAACACGGGAGAGCGCCTGTGGCAGGTACCGGTGGGCGACACACCACGGGTGCACGATCACCCGCTCCTTCGCGAGCTCGACCTGCCGCCTCTGGGCGTGAGTGGGGCACCGGGTCCCATCGTGACGGCGAGCGGATTGCTGTTTCTCACCGGGGGCGGATCTGTGCTGTACGCCCTGGATACGGTCGACGGGTCCGTGTTATGGGAAGCGGATCTGGGGGCGCGCGGCTACGCCGTCCCGATGACCTACCAGACCCGCTCCGGCCGCCAGTTCGTCGTCATCGCCACCGGCGGCGGGGAGGAAGCGGTCCTCAAGGCCTTTGCACTTCCCACCCAGGAAGCGGGCCCAGATGAGTGACCTGGACCGCCGCCGGTTCTTGGGATCCGTCGCCGCAGCCGTCCCGGCGACGAAGCTGGCGCACTTCGCAGCGCGCCAACCGGCCCAACCGGCTCCCCAACCCCTGGATGACGAACTCGTCCACGCCCTCGGCACGGGTGTGCTGCCCGCAGAGTTGGGGAACGCGCACATCGAGCGAGTGGTTCGGAATTTCCAGCGTTGGCTCGACAGCTACGCTCCAAACGCCGAACTGAACCACGGTTACGGCACCGGAGACATCGGGTATGCGCCGGAAGATCCGTCACCCCGTTGGAGCGATCAGCTCACGCGACTCGACCGCGACGCCCGGCAGCAATTCCAAACGGGGTTCGCTGAGCTCGACGTCGCATCCAAGCAAAGCCTCGTCCGGAGGCACATAGCGGACGGCCGCCTGGATCGGCTGCCGCTTCCACACCAGGCAGATCATGTCGCCGTCGGTTTGCTTAGCCTTTTCTACGCCTCGGCCGATGCCACCGATCTCTGCTACGAGCGGGCCATCGGAAAGAATTCCTGCCGCCCCCTTTCCCGGTCGCTGGACGAGCCTGGGCCGCGCGGTGCCTAGTCGCATGCGACGCGTCGTCGAGAGCGATATCTGTATCATCGGGTCCGGCATCACGGCCGCGCTCCTCGCCGAGAAGATCGCCGCGGAGCGTGAAGCGAGCATCGTGGTGATAGAAGCCGGCGACGAAACGCTCGCTCCCCAAGACCGTCACGCCGCTCGGCAGCGCTTCCTCGATTACGGCGAGAACCCCTGGCCCCACGATCATATCGACGGCCTCACTGCCGATGGAATTCAATCGCGGTCTATGCAAGTGGGCGGCCTCGCCATGCACTGGGGCGGTGTCACGCCGCGTTTCAGTCCAGAAGACTTTCGTGTGCGATCCCTCTACGGCGTGGGGGACGATTGGCCCATCACGTATGAGGACCTCGATCCTTTCTACCAAGAGGCCGAGGAACGCATGGGGGTCGCGGGTGAGCAAGGCCCGCGGGATTTGGACCCGCGGGAGCAGCCGTATCCCCTGCCCATGCTGCCGCTGTCGTACAACCTGAATCTCCTGAAGGATTGGGGAGCAAAGGCAGACATCCCCTTCTGGAGCCAGCCGTCGGCCAAGAACTCCACCAGATACGGAGGGCGGCCGGCGTGTTGTCGCAACGATACGTGCAGCCCGATCTGCCCCATCGGCGCCAAGTACTCCCCCGACTTCACATGGCGAGCGCTCCGCGCGGCCGGTCGGGTCCGGTTGATCACGCGAACGTTGGTACGAAGGCTGATCATCGAGGCCAAGTCCGACCGTATCGATCATGCGATTGCCGTGGACCGCGACAATCCGGACAGCCCAGTCGAGTTTCATGCAAAGACGTTCGTCCTGGCCGGCGGCTACGTGTGGAGCCCTCACCTGTTGCTCCTGTCGACGAGCTCCCGGTTCCCTACGGGCATCGCCAACCGCTCTGGGCTCGTGGGCAAGTACATGACCGGACATCGGAACGTGAGCGCCTTTGTGAGCCTGCCCATGAAACTGTATCCGGGCATCAACTCGTCCCATAGTCTCGTCAGCAAAAAGTTCATGCGCCCCGGACATCTCGATCGCTACATACGCCACGATCTCCGCATCTGGGAGTCTACGGTCGGAAGCGAACCGCGCTTGCAGGACGATGATGGAGACATCCTCCTCGGCGACGGCATTTTGCGCGACTGGAGGAACCGTACTCAGCGGGGCACCGCACGGGTACGCGCATATTACGATGTACTGCCCGCACGGGAAAGCGAACTCACGTTGGACCGTTCGCGGAACAATCCCTGGGGAGATCCCATGCCCCATCTGTCGTTCCGCGATAGCGTCGACTCGCAAGACTTGCGTGACCATACCGAGGAAAGCATCCGAAGCGTTTTTCGCGCCATGGCCGGAGCAGCGCCTGGGGAAATACTCAGCATGCGTTCCAGCGATTTCCAGGATCACCCCGCCGGCGGATGTCGCATGGGAGACGACCCAGCGACGAGCGTAGGCGATGGGTACGGAAGAACCCACGATCACGAAAACCTCTTCGTGGTGGGGGCACCGACGTGCGTCACCGGCGGGTGCGCCAACGGTACGCTGACGTTCGTAGCGCTGGGGCTTCGCTCCGCGTCGCGCGTCGGGGAGGACTTTCCCCGACGCGTCGTCGATGGTAAATCTCCGGGCGTGGGGAAGCTCCAATCGGAGATGGGACCATGAGAACCACCTGTTTGATCCTTCCGGCATTGGCGTTGACGTCGCCTTTGGCGGCGCAGCAAGAACTCGCCGACGCGGTCCGGGCCGCCATTACTCCCGACCGCCTGGAGGTACACACTCGGGCGATCGTGCAACACGAGCGGCCCTCGGGCAGCCCCGGCGAGAACGCGGCGATCGATTACATCGTGTCCACGCTGCGTGCCGCTGGAGTGCCCGTAGAGGTATACGCGTTTCGGGCGTTCGCCAGCGACCCAGTGTCGGCTCGCGTCGAGGTCGTCGGCTCGGATTTCGCTCCGGATGCCATCACCATGTCTTTTTCGGGCTCCGCGCAGGCACTGGAGGCGACCCTCGTCGACGCGGGAACGCTGCGCGATCTACCAGGTCTCGAAGTCGGCACCGGCGAACGTCTGATCTTGACAGGAAACCGGCGCAATCAAGGCATTCGCAACGGTGCCGACGTCACCGGCGCGATCGTGCTGGTCGAGGGGCAACCACGCAACGTGCCCGTCGCGGTTCTCGCCGAGCTGGGTGCGGTGGGTATCATCTTCATGAATCCGGAAGAGCGGCTGAACGACCTCATCGTCACGTCGACGTGGGGGACGCCGTCCCTGCGCAACCAGCACCGGCTTCCCACGCTACCCGTGGCTCAAATCCGGAAGAGTGCCGGAGAAGACCTTCGGGGCCGGCTCGCCGAGGGTCCGGTCCGCGTACGTCTCAGCGTCGTAGTCAGCACCGGCTGGAAAGAACAGCGAATTGCGGTGGCACGCATTCCGGGGCCCACCACGGATGCGCCGTTCGTGCTATTCGGTGGCCACATCGACGGATGGTACCACGGCGGCACCGACGAGGGTGCGTCGAACGCCGCCATGGTGGAACTCACCCGAGCGTTCTACCAGCATCGGCATCTCTTGCGACGGGGCTTGGTGGTCGCCTGGTGGCCGGGCCACAGCAACGGTCGGTACGCCGGCTCGACCTGGTTCGCCGATCATTTCTTCGGCGAGCTGCGGAACCGGGGGATCGCGTATGTGAATATCGACGGCGTGGGGCAGATGGGGGCAAAACGTTTCGGCGCCGCGACCACGTCTGCCCTCGCGCCGCTTGCCTCGCGTGTCGTGAGCGACCAAACCGGTGCGACGATTGAGCCGACCCGCCCGGGCCGCAACTCAGATCAATCCTTCAACGGCATCGGGTTGCCGCTGTTGCAGATCAATCACTCACGGTTGAGTGAAGACGGTGGGTATTGGTGGTGGCACACGCCCGACGACACGTTCGACAAGGTCGACTTCGACATCCTGAAAACCGACACCGACTTGTATGTGGGCGCGTTGTCTGCATTGCTCGCCGCTCCCATGCTTCCCGTCGATCTCACGTCGGAGGTCGCCGCATTGGGCGACATCATCACGCAGCGAGAGCGGTCGGCCCAAGGCCAGTTCGATCTGCAAGGCGCCAAGGATCGGCAAGCAGCTCTCCTCGCCCTCGCCGAAGAAATCGCGGAGAAGCAAGCCGGTGCTGCGAGGCCCGATCTGGATGTTGCGGTGATCAGAACCCTGAGGCCGCTGTATCGCGTGCTCTATCTGCCGTCGGATCCGTTTCACCCCGATCCTGGAATGAGCTTGGGGATGCTTCCCGGGTTGGCGCCAATGATTATCCTGGCAACCGAAGATCCCTCGAGCGACCGGTATCGCTTCGCGTACACCACGCTGATTCGGGAACGGAACAGATTGATTGAGGCAATCGATCAGGCCATCGCGGAAGCCCAGCTGCTGCTCGCGGCCCTCGCACCGAAGACTGAGCAATGATCCGGTCGTAGGGGCGAGGCATGCCTCGCCCCCTACTGCGTACTGCCTACGACTGCCCTCGCGGCGGAGTCGTCCAGAACACGATCGCCCCGCAGGACGAGCCCATCCGGCTGAACTCTGCCGGAAGTGATGAGCTGTTGTTGTACATCTCGATGGCGTCGACCTGCCCCAGGGGGACGGCGACATCGAGATTCGGAATGCGGCCGTTGGGATCGGTGGTCCCGATGTACAGGTTGTCGCGGAACACGAGGGGGTAGCAGGTGGAGCCCCGCCGCTGGGAAAAGATCACGTTCGAGAAGTTCTCGGTCGTCGCCCGCACCCGAAACCCGCCGACGCGCTTGAGGATGTCCGAGACCACCGAGGGCTCTCCCATTTCGTAGAACTCCTCCCGCGTGATGAACCGGCCCTGCGCCTGGGACCGGCGCCGCTCGAATCCCACCTGCACGCGTTTGGCTCTGGAGCGATCCGCCTCGACCACCACGGGATCGATCGTGGTGGCCGCCGGGCGCATGCGGAGGATGCTGTCCGGCAGTGTCAGCACGCTCTCGCGGTCGAGCGCGATGGCGGTGCGCACCGGCCCGTACCCCAGCCGGGTGACGGACAATGCCATCGTTCCGGGCGGCAGGTGCCGGAGCCGGAACGCACCGGTTCCGTCGGTTTCCGTACGGAACGTCGTGCCCCTGATCTCCACGATGGCGGCGCCGAGCGGTCGACCGCTCGGGTCGGTCACCGTCCCGAGCACCTCGGCCATGCGTTGGCTCTCGTCGTACACGACGAAGTCCTGCTGCCACACCAACGTGCTCATGGGCACGCGCACGTCGCCGGACGTGACGCTGCGCCGGCCGAAGTTGAGGCTGACGAGGGCGCTCTGCGAGTCGAACCGCCGCGCCTGCAGTGTCACGTCGGTGAACCGGGGTGCCCCGCAAACCACGTAAAAGCCACTGGACCCGGTGATCGCCGTACCTTCGGTCACGGCATCGTCGGTGAACTGGCTGAGGGCGGACGGCAGGGCCGACCACCGCAGCACGACCGCAGCCCCCTCCACCGAATTGCCGTCAGCATCCTGAACGATGCCGGTCAGGATCGGTTGCCCGGCGTGAGAGTTCTCGGGACAGACCCGCTCGATGAATTCCGACATGTCGGGATCGGGCCGCTCGGCCGGGGCCACCAGCGGTGGGGCCAGGAGCATGAACGCCTTGAAATCGTCCGCGGCCAGCTCGAACGGGGGAAAGGTGGCATCGTGATAATCGTCGTGGGAGACACGCAGGCGATACCGACTCGGCGCGGGAGCGCGTAGCAGGAAACGGCCTTCCTCGTTGGTGGTCGTCTGGGCCAGCACCGCGCCGAACGCGTCCAGCAGCTCCACGCGTCCGCCCGGGACGGCCACCCCCGTGATGCTATCCACCACCTGCCCCCGGACGATTTGTCCGGCCAGGGGTTGAGCGAATACCAAGGCAAGGGGGACCAACCACGCAGCTCGGCGCATCACGTCCATCCTCCGTCTACGACGTGAACTCGTCCTCGAGAATGGTTCGACCCCGGGCCGGGAGCCAGGTTCCTGATCACGTCCCGTCCGCCTCCCGTGGCAGTGCTTCGCTACGGGCGATCACCAACGACGCCAGCAGATCGCCGGTCACGTTGGTCGAGGTTCGGGCCATGCCGAGAATCGCCTCCACACCCATGATGAGGGCGATGGCCTCTCCCGGCACGCCCACGGTGGTGAGCATCACCACGATGAGCGGAATCGACCCGCTGGGGATCCCGGCCGCGCTGACCGCCGTGAGCACGGTCAACACGACCACGAGGCCCTGCATGGCAAGGCTCAAGTCCACACCGAACGCCTGAGCCAGAAAGAGCACCGTGATGGCCTCGAAGAATGCGGTGCCGTTCATGTGGAGCGTGGCCCCCAGCGGAAGCACGAATCCCGCCACTTCCCGGGGCACGCCCAGGCCCTCCTCGGCGGCCCGTATCGTGGTGGGCAGCGTGGCACTGGAGCTGGCCGTGGAAAACGCGGTCAACATGGGCAGGCGCGCGTGCCGATAGAACGCGCGGGGACTCATCCCGCCCAACACGCGCACCAGCACCGCGAAGAGCCCGAACTGATACGCCACCAATCCCAACAGGACGGCAAAGAAATATTTCCCCAAAGGGGCAAAGAGGTCGAGGCCGAACCGGGCGGTGACCGCGAAAGTGAGGCCGGCCACCCCGTACGGCGCGAGCCGCATCGCGAAGCCGATCATCATCATGACCGCCTGGGCCACGCCTTCCAGTACCTCCAACACCGGGCGGGCCACGCCGGCGGGCAGGCGCGTCACCGCCACGGCGAACACGATCGTGAAGAAGATGAACGACAGCAGGTCGCCCTGCGCCGCCGCCGCTACGGGATTGGCCGGCACGATGTTGACGAACGTGTCAACGGTGAGATCGGTCCCGGCCACCGCCACCACCGCCGAGGCCTGGGGGGCAAAGGTGTCCAGCAGCGCGGCCCGGAGGGCAGGCGTGATGGCCTCGCCCGGCCGCACGATGTTCACCACCAGCAACCCGAGCACCGCGGCCAAACAGGTGGTGGCCACGAAGAACCCCAGCGTCTTGGCCCCCATGCGCCCGAGACGGCGGAGATCTCCGAGGCCCGCAATGCCCAGGACGAGGGTCGTGAACACCAGGGGTACCACCACCATCAACAACATGCGCAGGAAGATCTGCCCCACGGGCTGCGCCACGTACACGATGACGCGCTCCAGTCCGGTGCTTCCTTCCCACAGCCCACTCGCCACGACGCCGGCGAGCGTGCCGAGCACGAGGCCGAGGAGAATCTTGCCATGGAGCGCGAGGTGGGGCCTGCTCATGAGCGTCCGACGGCTATTCGGGCATCCGGGTGAGCGTGATGGTGGTGGTGCCGCCCTGATCGTCGTGGAACGTCAAGACCAGCATCCTGTCGTCGAGCCGATATCCCGCCGTGAACGTATCGCCGATGTCACTCGGAATGGCGTCGACGAACGTGGTGATCGTCAGGGTGGAATCGCCCAGCTCGTACCGAGCCGCCGTGGCCCGCAGGTTGAGAAAGGCCGTCAGTCGCTCCGCATCGGTGGGTTCGTCGGAGAAGGCCTCCAGGGGACCCTCTCCCACGATGACCACGGCGCTGAAATGATTGCGGGTGAACACGAACAAGCCGGGGCGCGGCGCGGTGATCGTAAAGCTGGTGTCCGCCGACGACACCGCCACTTCACTCACCGCCCACGCCCCCTCGAGGCTGGACGCGTCGCCGCCGGTCCCCGCACCGCTGCACCCGGCCGCGAGAACCGCCGCGACCGTGACCGCGCGTACGCCGCTCAAAACACCGTGGGCGGTTTGACCGGGCCGTTGTCCCAGTCCTGAGCACTGGAGATATTCGGCATGCCCCAATCTTCCCCGGACCACCCCCCAAACCCATCCATGCGGAACACCCACAGCCCGGTGGCCGAATCGGTGATGACGATGAGCCCGTCCTCGTTGCGCACGTCGATACCAAAGGCCCCGTTCATGACGCTGGTGCCCCGGAAATCCTCGGCCTGGCTACCGCCGTAGCCCCGCATGTGGGGGCCGTTGTACGTGTAGTACCACCCCAACGTGACGGGATTCTCGGGATCCTCTATGCTGAACACCTGGAGGCCGTCCTCGTAGGCCGAGACGAACACATAGGGCCAGCGGACCTCATGGTTGTGGGACAGGGCTTCCCAATCCGCGGTCCACGCCCCGACGGGGCGGGAGAGGTTGCGCTGCTGACCGGTCTGCCCGGGCCGCAGATCGAAAATGCGCAGCGGCGCATACTGATATTCGGTCTCCACCACGGCGAACTTGGCGTCCGGCGTCGGCGTGAACGTGTGACCGAAGGTGATACCCGGCACCCCGGTGATCGAGAACAACAACTCCGGCATCTCCGGCGTGGTGATGTCGTACACGTGGTAGCCGCCGAACCCGAGCGGCGACTCGGGGACCGGGACCTCACCGATCTTGCCGTAGTTCTCCGGCGCGCGGATCCGACCCACCTCCCGCACCTTGGAAACGTCCGGCAGGTCGGTCACGTCGAAGACCACCGCGCCCAGGTTGGCGTCTGGTCCGCCCACCTGGGCGTTGTCCGGATCGGAGACGTCGATGATGGAAAAGCCGGCCCGTTCCCGAGTCTGGGACACGTACACGTACGGCCGCGACATTTCCTGCTCGATCTCGACGTCGGTCACCCGGAAGAAACCGCCGAGGGGCACGTGAGACGCGATATCCACGTTGACGCTGCCGCCGATCTTCGGGCCCTGGCTCATGTGTGGCTGAGCCCGGCCCGGCCGTTGCTGCGCTACCGATGGCGCCGCCACCGACGCCCAGATAGCCACCGAGGCCGCCACGATCAACGCACGACTGTGATGCATAACCAACCTCCAGAAAGATGCAGGAGGGGAAACCGGCTAGTTCCCCGCTCCGGATGGTGTCACGGTGAACGCCATCATCATCCCGGCTGCGAGATGTTCGGCGATGTGACAGTGCAGCATCCACCTGCCGGGATTCGACATCTCGACCAGCAGATCGACCGTGGAGCCCACCGGCACCATGGCCGTGTCCTTCCACACGAGATTCCGCGTCCTGACGCCGTTCCGCTCCAGCACGAGCAGCCGTTGGCCGTGGAGATGGATCGGATGATGCATCGGGTGAATGGACTTCGGATCGTTGAACACCCGGATCTTGACCACGTCGCCCTGGGCGAACTCCCACGAGACATCCATGTTCTCGCGACGGGTGTCCGGCTCCCGCAAGATCCACCGGACGTTCTCCGTGTTGGAGACCCAATTCATCATCGGCATCGCATCGTTCCACTCCACCGGTGGGTAGTAGGTGGTGTCGATGCTCAGGAATTGCACGACGGACATGGGCATGTCCTGCACGTGCAGGGTGAGCGTCAGCTGCTTATCGGGCGGGCGGTCGAAATAGGGGCGAAACCGCGCGACGTCGGCGGTGACATCCGCATGTTCCCGCAGCGTGGTGAAGTGCGCGGTGTAGTCCGCGGCGGGCGCTTCATCCGCCACGCCGATCATCCCCAACGTATCCACCGAGGGGTAGAACTCCCCGAGCACGTGATTGATGGCCTGGACGCGGTTGGTCATCGCCAGCTCGCCCGGTTGATCGAAGCGCGCTTCGATCACGTAGCGCTGGGCCGGGGCGATGACCACGCTCTCGATCCACTCTTCCCGCTCGAACCTGCTCATGTCCGCGCCGACGACCTTCATGCGCGCCCCGCCCAGTACCAGATTGTACGTGCGCGTGTTCGACACGTTGGTGAGCAGGAACCGCACGACTTCCCCGCGCTTGACCTCGAGGCGATAATCGGGCTCCCCATTGATCAGGAACAGGTTCCCGAACCGGCCCATCAAGCTCAGGTTCCCCGCCTCGAGCCCGAACGGGACGATCTCGCCCCTGTCCATGAAGAGGTCGTCGAGCATCAGCACCTCTTCCCGGTTCACGGGATTGTAGTAGTCGGGGTCGGGCGACTCCACGAGCATGTTGCCGTAGAGACCGAGCTCCTGCTGGATGTCCTCCCGCATGTGGGGGTGATACCAGTAGATCCCGGGGTCGGGGAAGCGCACGTGGTACACGAAGCGCTCGCCAGGCAGCACCGGATCCTGTGTGACGCCGGGCACGCCGTCGAACGCGTTGTCGAGCCGGACGCCGTGCCAGTGGATCGTGGTGGGCAGATCGATTTCGTTGGTGAAGTTGACCACTATCGTGGCCTCTTGCTTGACCGAGATCAACGGGCCAGGGTATTGGCCGTTGAACCCGTACATCACGAACGTCTTGCCGTTGATCACCCGCCGGACCAGGATCGCGGAGAGGTCGAGGGTGTCGCGGTCGCCGAGCTCCACCAGCTCCCGGGGGCGCGCCAGCGGCAGCGCCGCCGTATCGAGCCCCGCACCCGGCAGGAACGGCCGCATGGGCGGCACGTACTCCCGGATCCCGGGCAGCATGGGCATCGGTATCCGGGGCATGGGCATCCGCCAGACCAACTCGCCGGCCTGGCGCTGGCCCACCGCCGAGCCGGCGCCCGTCCCCAGCAGCACGGCACACAGTAGCAGGCCCTGACGGGCCGGGCGGCTAGCGATCATGCGGCATGTTGTTGAACAGCTCGTGGGATTCCATGTTCTGCATCAGTCCACTCGGGGAGACGCCCCGCAGCACGATGGGCCCCCGCCGCCGCTCGACATCGGCCGATGCCTCGAGCGTGATCAGCAAGAGAAACTTGTTCATCGTGGACACGCGGTAGCGCGCCGATCCCGATCGCCCGATCCCGCCGAGTTTCTCGGTGCGGTCGAGGTTGGGGGTCGTAACCCAGGTGACGTAGGCGCCCGAAGGACCCGCGAAAGACGGATCGCGCAGCCCCCGCACGGACACTTCCACGTCGTAGATCAGGTGCCCGTCGGCCGTCACCGGGATGCCGAACGGCGAGTCGGGAGGAATCAATCCCACGGCGCCGGCCGCACCCAGGGCCCGGGTCGTGGGCCGCAGCGGGAACGTGTAGATATCGGCAAATCGCGCGAAGTGTTCCATAATAGAACGTTCTGAACCGCCAGCCCAAGCCATGGCCCCGGGACGCCCAAGGGGGGGTCCCAGGCGTCCCGAAACAAGCCCCAGAACCAAGAAAACGGGGAGGATGGCCCGGAACGAGAGCTGTTCAGAATCGGCCTTCAGCAACGAAATTCCGCCCTTTCGGTTGCGGCCCGGGCGTAAAGTTGCCCCGCGCCGGGACGCCCGGCAAGTCAGGCGGCAGTCATCAGCCGGGGGGCGGGAAGGTGTAGCACCACGCCTCCCCCTCCAGTACGACTTCGCCGTCCTGCCGCGACACGGTGAAGCCGAGCTGGCACACCGGCTTCGACTCGTGCAGGCTCAGCACCTCGGCCGCGGCGGTCACGGTATCCCCGATGAACACCGGGGCCGTGAACTTCCAGTTCTGGCTCAGGAAGACCGTCCCGGGACCTGGCATGTCCATGGCCACGAGCGCGTGGAGGATCCCCGTGGTGAGCCCCCCCTGGGCTACCAGGCGGCCGAACTTGGTCCCCGCGGCAAAGGCCTCGTCGAAGTGCAGGGGATTGTAGTCGCCCGTCATCGCCGCGAAGGTCTCGACGTGGTCCTTGGTGATCGTGAGACTGCGCGTTGCCTGCTGTCCCACCACGAGCGTCATGAGCCCCCCTTGTGCCTGAGCGGTGGTCAATATGTAGCCCGTCACGGCGCCGGACCACCATTCTCACAGGAACCTTTACCGGGCCGGGGTTGTTCATGCCTCAGAACGGTCACGCGGAATATCCCGATGATGGAGGAAGGTCGGATGAGGTCGTCCCTGACGCTTGCGGCAACCGCGAGCACCCTGTTCCTAGCGGCCTGCGGAGACGGTGGTACGACGGAACCCCCTCCAGGCGAAGAGCTGGTGTGCACGATCCCGACGAACCAGATCTTCGCCGCGCTGGCTCGGGACGCCATTCCGTCGCTCACGACACCCGAGTTCACCACGGTGGCCAACGCCGGCTTCCTGTTCGGCGAAGACCGCGTGCTGGGCGTGGAGATCAACGGGGAAGCGCGGGCGTACCCCTTCGGCATCATGTGGTGGCACGAGATCGTGAACGACACCCTGGGGGGTGAGAACATCCTCGTCACCTATTGCCCCCTGACGGGGACCGGCATCGCGTTCAATCCCAATGCGGGGGGGATCCTGCGATCGTTCGGTGTGTCGGGGCTGCTCTTTCAGACCAACCTGTTCATGTTCGATCGGGAGAGCAACAGCCTGTGGAACCAGATGCTCCTCGGCTCGCAGTGCGGTCCCGACCGGGGCACCGACCTGCCCCGCATCCCCATCGTCGAAACGACGTGGGAAGACTGGAGCAACCGCTACCCCAACACCACCGTGTTGACTACCAACACCGGGTTCGGCAACCGGCCCTACTTCGAATACCCCTACGGCAACTATGCCGACGAGAACAACCCCTCGGTCGATTTTCTGGCCCCGGGCACGACGTGGAGCAGCGCGCTCCTCCCGAAGGAACTGGTCCTCGGCGTCCTCGACGGCAACAGCGCCACCGCCTATCCGCTCAATGGCCTGGCCGACAGCGCGGTGTCCTACGTCGTGAACGACGTCGTCGGCTCCACCCCCGTGCTCGTCCTGTCTCGGGCACAATGGAATACGGCACGGGCCTTCGACCGGCGGGTCAACAGCCAGACCCTGACGTTCACGTTGACCAACAACCCCGGCCCGGTCACGATGGTGGACGCGGAAACGAGCAGCGAGTGGGATCAGGAAGGCAAGGCCATCTCGGGACCGCTGGCGGGTCAGCAGCTCGCGCCGATCGAGGATTCGTATACGGCGTTCTGGTTTGCGTGGTCGATCTACTATCCCAACTCGAAGATCTTCAAATAATCGCAAGCATGCTGCAATGGGGGAGTGGGGAGACAATCCCCCTCCCCCATTTGTCGTTTGGCACCTATCTCGCCGCCCGCGCAATCTCCCGATACACTTCCTCCGCGCGCGCAAGCGCCTCCCGATAGTGCTCCTTGTCGGCGTCCGACGTCCATCGATCCCGGCGGTCCACCCGTTCCCACAGCGCCGCCACCACATCCGCCAGAAACCGCGCGTCGTCCGCCGACGCGAACGGTTTGCCGTCCCGCACGATGTAGACGGGACTCGTGTGGGCGAACGCATAGCTGTCGCCGAAATAGCGATGACGCGGTCCCACCACCTGGGCGGCCACCCACGCGCTGCCGGGGATCTCGAGCCGGGTGGAGACGCTGAAGCGGGTGCTGTCGCCCGTGGCGTGGACGGTCTCGACGACCTCGCCGTTGACGTAGATCTCCAACTTCTCGAGCGGCGCGATGGACACGGCTTCTGCCAGTACCTCGAACGTCCGTTGAGCACTTCCCTGCAGCGCGATCTCCTCGCCGGGACCGCGGCCCTCGACGGACACGACGAGCAACGGCCCGTTGGTGCCGAACGTGCGGCCGGCCCGGACGGCAGCCAGCCAGGCATCCACCGACAGCGGGGCATCCAGCAGCGCGTACGTGCGTCCCGTGCCGGGTGGCGCGCCTCGCCACACGTTGCCGAAATCGTCCGACCCACCCGTGGCGGCAAGCCGAAATCCGGCGTTGAGTATGCGGTGGTACATGTGGGCGGACGCCAGCTCGTCGGAGAAGATGCACACCACGTCGTAGAAGTCGCCCTGGCCGAGAGCAACGTTCACGGGGATCTCGCTGTTGGCGGCGTCGGAGGGATCGGACGGCACCGCGTTGTACGGATGCACAAACCCGGCGATCCCGCCCTGCGCCCGCGCCGCATCGAGGTAGCGGCCGTTCAGCACGTCGGCGCCGAACACGGTGCCCGCAGCACCCCCGATCATCGGCATCACGTAAGTGTCGATGCCGAGCATGGCGACGTGGCCGAACGACCCGCGGAACTCTTCGCCGTATTGTAGGATGTGGTCGCTGGTGGACAGCGGATGGGGCCTACCCGTGAGATCCTGCCACCGTCCCATCACCCGCGTGCCGTCCATGTGAATGAGACTGTGGGCCATGTGAATGTCTTCGGCCTCGATCTGCAGAAAGAAATCCTCGTGCGACAAGCGAAAACGGCCCGAGTGCAGGTCGTGCACGTGCGTGTCGCCGGAATACCATCCCCGAGCGGGGAGGTCCACCAGCCGTTCGAGCCGCAACGTGACCTCGGCGGCCCCGCCCCCGTCCACGTGGGTCGTGGCGCTCGCCGGCCGGTACTCGAATCCCTTGAGGGCCTCGACGGTCAGGGACCCCGCCGGCACGGTGACGGTGAACTCGCCGTCCGTATGGAAGTAATGGGTCTCCGTTCCGGAGATCACGCGGTGAAACCCGCCGCGGGGCGTGTACGAGCGGCCGTCGGACGCCACCACGGTGACCCGCGCGCTGACGGGGTTGCCGTCGGGATCCAGGACGCGGGCCCGCAGCACCCCGGCGGGTTCCCGCGCGCGATAGGCGTCGATGGCCACCTCGGTCCACGAGAGCTCGCCTCCACCCCCGAAGGGAATCGTGACTAGTCGCGTGGGACCGCCGTCGTTGGCCACGAAGGCGATGGTGGATCCGTCGGGGCTCATGACGGGAGCGAATTCGTCCACCGGGCGGGTCGTGAGGCGCAGCGGGTTGCCGCCGTCCACCGGAACGACCGCGATGTCGTTACTGCCGGAGAAGTCGGACACGAAGATCAACGCGATGCCGTCGGCCGTCCACGACGGCTTGGCCCGATACGCCGTCTCCTCGTCCAGCACGAGCCGGGGTTCTCCCACCGGCAACGGCATGACCCAGATGCCGCCACTACCTTGCCGTCCGGGGATCCCGGCCACGTAGGCCAGCATCGTGCCGTCGGGGGAGACGGCGGGTTGAATCTCGTTGCCGCGACTCGATGTCACCGGAACCACTTGCCCGGTGCGGTCGGCCAGATCGATTCGGTAGATATCGAGATTGCGGTTGCGGCCCGTGACGAAGTAGACGCTTTGCCCGTCAGCACTCCATGTGGGCTCCACGTCGACATGCGGGTGGGTGGTCAGACGCTCCACTTCGCCGCCCGCCGCGCTCACCACGCCGATGTCCAGGTTGCCGTCGGTGTCGACCGTGAGGGCGAGGGATCGCCCGTCCGGACTCCAGGCCGGTTCGAAATGGTACGCCGGCCCGCCCGTCAACGCCTCGGCGACTCCCCCGCCGGCAGGCACTTTCCAGACGTCACCGCGGGCGGAAAATGCGATCCACGCGCCGTCAGGGCTGAAGGCCGGATCCAAAGGGCCGGTGGACACGGCGGGGAGGAGGTGATTCTCCACGCGAATCGAAACCGTGGGGAAACGGTTCGGAAACGCGAGGGCAGCAGCCGACACTGCCATCACGAGTACCGCGGCCAACGCGTATCGACGCACCGTCATGCGACCTCCACCGCTCGAAACGAAGTGGGGGCTACCGGGTCGCCTGCCAGGTTCCGGTGAACACCTCTTGGACGCCGCTGAGCCCGTTGGGGCAACTGATGGTACCCCCCATCTGCGACTCGTTGGTCAGCGTCCCGACGAAATCACAAAAGTCGATGAACATGGTGACCGCCGCCCCCTGCACTTCCGCGCCCTGCAATCCCGCCGGCGGGCTGGGGTCGAAATTGACCGGAGGATCTCCCGTGCAGGTGTGCCCTGCCGCAAACCGCGACCCCGTGAAAATCGTGCCGTTGGAGGACTGACTCAATAGCAACTGTCCCGTGGCATCGCAATCGATCGTCCCGTTGGTAAACGTCTCGACCAAGTTCCACTGTCCCGAGACGTTGAACTCGGGATCCGTCCCGCACGCCGTCGCGGTGGCAAGCGAGAACATGACAAGACACAAGCGCTTCATGGATTACCGGCTGGCCTCCCACGTGCCCGTGAAGAACTGGGGCGCCCCGACGAGGCCTACGGGGCACTCGTGCGTCCCGCTCATCACGTCCCCAGACGGCGTATCCAGAGTCACCGTTCCCTCGTGCTGGCAGAAATCGATTTCCATGGTGACCACGTTGCCGTTGATATTCGCATTGACCACGTTGGCGGAGATCTTCAACTGGTCTTCGAGCCCGGCCGGCCCACCGGCGCACTCGGCCTCGATGTTGGAGCGTATGCCGGTGAATTGGGTACCGCTCGACAACAGCAGCGAACCGCTGGTGGTACAGGTGACTGCGGGCGACGTGGACGTGAAGGTCGATGACCACAGCCACTGGCCCGTGACCTCGATGGTGGGCGTGGAGTTACACGCCACCAGCGCGAACAGGATCCCGACGGACACCCAGCGTAGAGCTTTCATGTTCGCTTTCCACCACGTTCGAAACGAATGCGCGACCCGGCGGGCGCACACACCACCGCGGTCGCGGACGGTCCTGGAGGAAAATAACCTACGGCCCCCCGATTTCGCTCAGACCCCGGTGGGAAGAAACGGCCTCCCGTACGCCCGCAGCCGGATTCACCGTAAAGTCATTATTTACAACGGCTTATGGATTTGTGCGAGCGTGAGGGCCGCCGATCCACGGCACCGCTTCAAGGACCCCCGGCCGGGAGTATATGCCACGCGGGCACCCCGACCCGGACCGCTCCCCGAACCGGGCTTGGCGACGGGGGTATACCGGGGTTGCAATCGATCACTCGAGCCCGGGAGGACGAATCGATGTTTTTGCGAGCGAGTTCACGACAGCTTTGGCGGAAGGCGTCCCGGACGCTCGCCCTGGGCGTGGCGATCGGTCTCGCGGTGCCGGCGTCGGCTCACGCCCAGATCGTGCGCGGGCTGGTCGTGGACAGCGTCGTCGGGATGACCCTGGTCTCGAGCACCGTGGTACTGCTCGATGCGAGCGGCGCGGAGATCGCTCGCACCCTCACCGACGATCAAGGGCTTTTTCTCCTCCGGGCGCCCGGGGCAGGTCGCTACCGGCTGCGCGCGGAAAAAGAGGGATACCGATCTTCGGAATTCCCTGCTTTCGACCTCGCCGCCGACGGGATGGTCACGTACCAGCTTCTCGTGGCGTCCTTGAACACCCCCCCGGAGCCGCCACCGGGCGAAACCGATCCCGAGACGCTCATCGACCAGATCTGTGAAGGAGAAGACATCCCCGGTCTACCGGTCATGGTGGGGGTGGTGGTGAATCAAGAAACGGGCGAGCGGGTGGGGCAAGCGGACGTGATTCTCACCTGGTCCACCGTGCCGAGCCAGCTCGTGGGGCTGGTGGACGATCTCGAAGAACAGCGGGGCGCGGTGGTGGCGGGTCCCAACGGCCTCTATGCCATTTGTGGTGTCCCGGTGGAAAGCCTCATCGACATGCACGCCGAGTTCCAGGGCATGAGCAGCGAGTTCGTGGATCTGCGGTTCGAAGGCAACGGCGTGAATGTCGACGGCACGTTCGCTCCCATGGAGGGACGGTTGTTGCGGCACGACTTCGAGTTGCTGTCGATGGCGCAGCGGACGGCGTCCATCAGCGGCGCGGTAACGGATACCGCCGGCAGACGGATCGCAAACGCCTCCGTTCGGATCATCGGGACCCAGTACACCGTGCGCGCCAATCTCTTCGGAGAATTCGCGATCACCGGTCTGCCGCCCGGCGCCATGCACCTGACCGCGCAGGTGGTGGGCTACCATCCCACGAAGGCCCAGGTGCGCCTCGAGCCCGGACAGGCGTTGGAGCTCTCCGACGACGCCCTGCGGATGCGGCCCGTGGCGACGGAGCTCGATCCCGTCACGGTGGAGGCTGTGCGCCCCACCAGCCGCCGGAATCTCCGGGAATTCGAACGGCGCCGGTCCAACACCACCGGTTCGTTCGTCACACGCGATGAGTTCGAGGCGTACGAGCCGCGGGAGACGGTGGACGTCCTGCGGCGCATGCGCGGCATCCGCGTGCGCTCGGGCGGCGACTTCAACCTGCCCTGGGTCATCACGTCCTCGCGGGGCGCGCGCACCGGCGGCGGCTCGCTTTCCGACGGCACCTGCTTCCCCATCATCTTCATGGACCGGCAATACATCGGCAACACCGGCAACGTCGCCGTCGGCAACGCCATCCCCATCGAGCAAGTCGAGGCGATCGAGTTCTACAGCAGCATTGCGGGACTGCCGCCGGAGTTCAATCGGCGCGGTGCGACATGCGGCGTATTGGTGTTTTGGACGCGGTGAGAACTGCGATCGCGGTCAGAAACTTATCCCTTGTCCCAACCCGAAAAAGATGGCCACGACTGACCCCAACGCGATCAGGAAGTGGAAGGCCGTCGAGTTGAAGATCTTCTTGTCTTGGGTGACCACCACGGTCTCCTGCCGGGCGTAGCGTGTCCAGAACGCGATGACGCCGCAGGCGGAACCTCTCCGGCTGAACTCCGTGGGCATGGACGCGGTACTCTGGTGGGCCTCGACGGCTTCGAGGTCACCGAGGGGAACCGCAGTATTGATGTTGACGGTATTGGTGGTGCCGAGGAAGTGCCGGTCGACGAACACGAGCGGCGGACACTCCACCATGTTCATTTCCTGGAGGTTGGGCAGGTCGGCACGCTCGACGAGCCCATCCACGCCGGTGCCCCGGAGGGTGATGGTGCGCGTCGTCGGACGCTGCATGGAAACCAGGTGCTGGTGTGTCAGATCCGCACCGGGGGTGATCCGCACCCCACGCAAGCGTCGTAGGATCTCGACGGTCTCTCCCGGATTGCCCATTCGGTCCCATTCTTCCCGGGTGAGAAACGCCCCCGTCGATTCCCTCCGCCGCTGGTTGAACTCCGTCAACGGACTGTGCGCCGCGGTCGTCTCGACGATGAGGGGATCGAGCATCTCGGCGGCGCGGCCGAGGGCCAGCACGCCCGTCGGCAGGCGGAGCGTCCCTTCGCTCGGCAGGGTGATCTCCTGGCGCAGCGGCTGATGACCGATCTGACGCACGACCAGCTTGACGCGTCCGGCCGGGAGTTGCTCCAACACGAACGTGCCGGCGGTGTCGGTGCGGGTACCATAGACCGTCCCACGCAACTCCACGGTGGCCCCCGCCACGGGATCGCCGGTGTTCACGTCCGTCACGGTGCCCCGCAGCGTGGTATGGCGGTCTTCCAACGGGACGATCTCCAAGTCGCGGCGCCACACCCAGGTGCTGCTGAAGAAGGACTCCTCGCCCACGATGACGGTCTCGTCGCCGAACGTGATATCGTAAAAATCACTGATGCCCTCGGCGGTCATGCCGTGCAGCACAATCTTCGTGTGGAGCGGGCCGTTGCAGACCGCGTAGAAGCCGGCGGAGTCCGCCAGCACGACTCCCGTAAAATCCGCCAGGCTAGTGGCGTGCTGGGCCAGCCGATCGGGTAGGTTGGCCCAGGAAACCGAGACGCTGGCCTCCATGACCGGGGCACCGGTTCGGGCATCGCGAATCCAGCCGGCGATGGTGGGTTCCTGCGGGTCGTCGGTGCCGCACACGGTGGCCAGCCGGCCCTCCAACGGGTCTGCTACGGCTTCCCGCGGCCCGGTGGTGCTCGGCAGCAGCAGGATGTAAGACAGGGCCCGTTGGGCTTCCAGCGTGAATTCCGGGAACGCCGCGGTGTGGTAGCCCTGGTGCTCCGCCTTGAGGCGATACCGGGCCACCCCGGGGGCATAGAGGAGAAACCAGCCCTGCTCGTCGGCCACCGTGCTGCCCACCTCGTCGTCCCGCTCATCCAACAGGGACACCACGGCGCCAGCCAGGGCGGCCCCGGTGACGCTGTCCACGACCTGCCCGCGCACGGCCTGGGCCGAGCTGCCCGCTGGATGGAGCGCAAGGAGGATCCCCGCGAGAGCCAGAAAATGTAAAACACGCATTACATATTTCAATTCTGAACGGCGGTTATATGGATCTTATAAAGATACGATTACCCGGGGATCGAGAACGTGGCCACGGTATCCCACTCCATGGCGACTTGGACGACAGGCTGCTGTGCGGCGAGTGGTATCGTGGCGACGAGCAAGCCAGGGACGGCGGCGAAGCATCCCCTGCGCATCTGTCTCTCCCTTTCCCCCGCCCAGTGCCCCCAGCCGCCCCGCCCCGCCAGTGGCAGTGGTGAAGATTTGGATTGGTAGTCTCTTCCTTATATAGGTCCCTACATATGGCTCCCTACACCAAAGGTGCTGACCACCCCGGGGGTGGGCAAGGGACCACTGGGGTGGAGAGGAGCGGGGTGGCGTGGGTCACATCAGAAATCTCCAAGACTCAGTTATTTGAGGGTCCAATTTCAGGATGGTCTGCAGCCAGGTCGTGCTGCTGGAGACCTGGACTCGCAACCGGATCGAAGGAGCAAGAAAGATGAAGATGCAACGATTTTTCGGTACCCTGGCCATCGTGAGCCTCCTGGCCGCTTGTAGCGACAGCGTCGGCGTCACCGACGGTGACCCCCTGACGGAACTGGAGTCCGAAGCCATCGCCACCGAGTTGCTCGATGGTGTTTTCAGTGGCTTCGCCGCGGGCCTGAGCGGCAGCAGCGCCCAGTCCCCAAGCCTGTCTCAGGTTCCCGTGACGTTTTCACTCGCCATCACACACGTGGAAGCCTGTGAAGGCAGTGGCACGATCAACCTGGCCGTCAGCATGGATGGTACCTTCGACGACCAGACCGGCGATGGCAACCTCTCGCTCGAGATCGTCGAGACGATGAACGACTGCGGAGTGACGGTCGGGAATATCTTGTTCACTGTGAACGGCAACCCCAACATCACCATGATCGGCGAGTTCACCGTGAGCGGCGAGGACGTCAGCGGCACGTTCGCGTTCGACGGCGGGTTCAGCTACACGTCGGCAGATGGCCGCGTGGGGAGCTGCGGCGTGAACGTCGACATAGTGTTCACTCCGACGTCGCTCTCGTACCAGGGTCAGGTCTGCAATACGACGATCGATTTTTCGGCGACCATCGGCGTGTAGATACGCGACGCAACACGGAAAGGCCCGATAGGAAAAAGGCCCCCCCGCGGGGGCCTTTTTTTTGTACGGCGCCGGTACCGTCAGCGCACCGGCTCGGTCAGCGCCCTGGTGGCGATCTTCTGCACCGTGCCGGCGTCCTGGGCGGCGGCCAGCTGGCCCAGTCCCGTGGCTGCCAGCGCGCGTTGGACTACACAGGAGCTGTATTGCACGCGGGTGCCGTCCGTATCCGTCCTCAGCGGCTCGTCGCCATCGCAAAGGCTCGTGTTGTAATAGTCACCATCCACGAACATCGCGCCGTAGAATTGGGCGCCGTACTGGACCTCGAGACATCCGCGACCGATGACGATCCCGGCCATGGTCCCTGCCGCCTCGAACTCAAACTCACTCCCGATCGCCCCCTGCGAATCGAGGATGAAAATGCCCTGCATGTAGTAACCGTCGGTCTTGATCTCGACCTCCCCCTGAACCAGCACCACCGGGAAGTGGTTGGCGCAGGGTCCTGTGGGCGCTCCGTAATTCAGGGGATGTGTCGTGTCGCATGTCCCGATGATGGCATCACCCGCGGAGTGGCCGTGGCCGTCTGCCACCGCGTGGTAACGCGGGCCAAAGTCCACATCGTTGCCCGGAGCAACGGGGTCTCCGCCGTAGTAGAGTTTCACCTGGTGATTCATGTTGGCCGGGTTGCCGAGCACCGCGGTGTGCATGTCCTTCACGTCCTGCCACGTCGCACTCCCGTAATTGTCGAACGTGGTGTCCGACACGGTGGTGTCGATCACCACCGCCGGCTCCTGATTCGGATAGGGGGGGCCAAAAACCGTGTCGCCACTGCTCTCGAAGAAAGAGTCGTCGCGATTTCGCAGGTTGCCCGGCTCATCGGTGATGATTCCGGGCTTGTTGCCCGTGGGAATCCCGGCGCAGACGTTGCCGCTCCATTGGGGCGGACGCTGGTCCGTGCCCGAGACGAAGGTTCGGTCGTTCAGCTCCACCTCGCCCCGCACGAGAGCCGCGGCCCGGCAACACCCACCCAACGTCAACTCCGTCCCGACGCCAGTGAGAAGCAGCGTCAGTGTCTTGGTGCTCACAGTGCCGGGAGCCTTGCCGTCCACCGTGACCAGGTACAGGGGTTCCGGGTCCGACGCGACGAGCATCACCTGGGCGTGGTAGCTGCTGCCGGACGGGAGGGTGTCCCAGCCGAGGTCCAGCGTGCCGCCGGTGGAGAGTGCACCCGCCAGGCTGTCGAAACTCGACGTCGAGTCATACCACTTGGACTGCACCGCATTGAGGCCCGTCTCCGCGGCGTAGAACGCCTCGGCCGAGAGTCGCACCGCCTTGGAGGCCCGTCCCTCGTCCTCCGAAACGTCCAGGAGGACGATGGCCATGGTGCTCAGAATGACCAGCGCGAAAAGGACGACGGGCATGGCAAACCCGCGGCGGTTGGTGATCGGCGTGTAAGCGGGAGTCTGAGAACACTCCATGGGCTCGGCTCCTATATGCGACTATGCGACGGCTGGGGAGGTCCGTTCCAGCGCGTGTCGCCGGCGGACGGCCCCTGCTCCCGCCGCCGTCACATAGCAATTGTAAGACCAAGGCTACAGCATTCGGAGCAAGCTAGGAAGTGGCGGTCACGCAGGGATCAATTGTGACCCAAATCGGGGAAAAGCCCCGGTTTTCCTGGGATTCGAGCGAAGAAAGGAGTGGCTGGCCCGTGAGGCCGAAACGGCTCTAGCAACGAAATGTTGCGGAGATGCAACACTCTGGACGGCGTCAGCCGCGAAGATACACCTTGGTGCGAACGCTGTCCTGTCGGTTGCTCAGGGTTCCGCCCCGGCGGCTTTGACCGTAGCTCCTGCTGCGGAGCATGATCTGGATGATCGCGACGTTGGCCGGGACCGTCGTGACCGCGTTGTTGGAATCGTAGTACGTCAGCACCAGGCCGCCGGTGGCCCCCGGGGGCATCAACGGCCCCGTGAGCTTGGTGTAGCTCGCCGCCCCACCCACCTTCATCCCCAACCACCACCGCCCGGCATCCTGATAGATGCCGTATTGGACTCGCCGGAATGCGCGCACCGGGGCCCCGATCTTGACGATGCTCGTATCATGCGACACCTGGATGGCAATATCCGAAGATTGCGCCACGGTCCAGCTGCAGCTGGACAATCCCCAAGCTCCGGGCGTGGAGTTCGAGAATACGATGGCGACGGCGCGCCAGGAATCGTCGGCGGTTCCAGCCCCGCCGGCCGCGAACACCAATGCGCTGTCGCCGGCCACCCGGGTCATGTCACCCGCGACACCGAACAGGCCATACCGCTTGTCCACCCCGTTCCTGCGGCACATGATCCCCGACGCGTGGGAGGAGCGCAGGGCCACGGAGTCCCGGGCGATGAAATAGAGGTCGTTGTCTGAAGCCGCCAGCTGTCGCAGCTCCGAGGTCAGGAGCACCGCCGCGCCACGCACCGTTTCTCGGGCGTCAGTGATCTCCCGCTGGTCCGTGTAGCTCATGCTCTGACTGAGCATCAGTTGGTAGATGCTGGCCATCACGATGCCGGCGACGACCATGTAGATCAGCAGCTCGATGAGCGTGACACCCGCCTCTTCTCTCACGGTCGTACGAAACGATCGGCGCATCGACTCTTCGCTCATGATTACAGGGTGTCCGAAGCGGGGAAGTACACGGTGAACGTCTGGTAGGCCGAGGTGCCCTTGCGAGTCTCATAAGTGAGGACCACGGTGACCGTCTTGGGGTCCGTGCCGGCGACCGTCCAAGCGACGGCGTGACCATCCACGGTTGCCGAGCCGTTCGTGACTCCCTGGTATCCCACGGCGCGCAGGCTCTCGGCCTGGCTCTGGAGCGAGGCCCAGAGATGCATGTCCCGGCGGCTGAGATAAATCTGGCGGGCGGCGTGGCCGCTGGCGGCCGCGAGGCTCAGGATCACGCCCGCCAGCATGATGATGGCGATGATGATCTCGACCAGGGCGACGCCTCGCTCGCTGCGCACCCGCTGGTTCTTCTTCCCGCGGCTCATCTGAGGACCTTGCCCAAGACAGTGGTCTCGACGGTATCCGAGGCCCCTTGCACCGTGAAGATCACCTTGACGTCCGGCGATCCGCAGGTTTGGGACGCCGTCGTCGTTCGTATCGAGGGAAGGCCGCGCTGATCGAAGCAGAGGAGTGACCGGGTACTCGTAAACGTCACCGGCGGGTCCTGCCAGATCCCCCCGATCGTGTCACGGCCGCCGGTGGTGTCGACCTCGATCCAGTACTTGTTGGCCGAGGCATCCAGGTGCAACTCGGACAGCCGGCCGTAGCGAATCGCGGTGGAGCGCGCCAAGCCGTGGGCGGAGGCAAACCGATCGCGGGCGGCATGTACGGCGCGCCCGCGGTACCACGTCGAGAGGCCCGGGACGGAGATCCCAACGATGACGCCGATGATGACCATCACGATGACCATTTCGATGAGGCTGAAACCGCTGCGGTTGCGCATAGGTATCCGGATCCCCGAAAGTTGCGCTACAAACAAGTAGTTTACAACACGACTGCAAGCCGGTGGAGCAACTGCAGTCGGCTGAAGGTCTTCTGCATGTAAGATTTTGCTACACAGACATTTACCAGTATGCCATTCACCAGGAAAAGCTAGCCGCCGACGACCCGAGGCGCCGTGAGGGCGGTCACAGGGTCAGGGACACCACTGTAAAAATTGTATACGCCTTCGAGGTCTGCCTCATTTGGCCTCAAAAAAGAGGACCGGCGTGGAACCGGCCCTCTCGAAACATGTCCTGGCAGTGACCCTGGCTAGCGCAATAGCTCCGAAAAAGCACGCGTTCCGAGCCGCGTCGTCACGCCGCCTTCGTTCGTGATGGTGGGGGTGACCATATCGAAGAGGTTCGACTGCGTCAGGGCCCGGTCCACGACACACTGACTCCACTGTATTCTGGTCTCCACGCATCCATCAGCAGCTTTGCAGTCGACGTAGAAATTATTCGACTTGTCGCAAGTCATCCCGTCGTACTCGGCGTCCAGGAAGATGGCACCGCGGTACAGCGTGCCTTTCTGTATCTCGATGCAGCCCTTGCCCAGGGTGACGCCGTTGAAAAACACGTCCGTCTCCCACTCAAACTCCGCGCCCGTGCCGGCCACCGAATCGTAGTCCAAGATGATGACGCCCTGGCCGTAGACCCTGATCCCGTTGTTGTTCCGGAGCTCCACCTCGCCTTTGGACAAGATGACCGGGAAATGGTTGAAGCAGGCATCGTCGGGATCGTCCGAGCCCCAGTTGAGCGGATGGCCCGTGTCGCAGGTCCCGTCGCCATTGTACCGGGGGTACAGCTCGTCGCCCTCGAGCTTGAGACTCGACGAGCTCAGGCCGCACACTGTAAGGCTCCCGTCGGCCATGTAGGCGCACTGCGTGCTCCCGTCGAGGATGATGGTGGCCCGGTCCCTCACCTCGTCCCACGTGTACGGGCCGAAATTGTCGAAGGTGCCGTCGGTGATGCTCGGGTCCACCACCAACCAGGGATCACCCTCCAGCAGGGCATCGGCGGGATCGTCGGGATTGAAGTTTCCGCCCGACGAGTCGGCAATGACCATGCCGGGCTTGTCGTACATCGTGTCGGAGCACACGCCGGCGTCCGCCCACCCGGGTGGATGCTCGTCGAAGCCGCTGTGCCGGATGAAGCCGCCATCCCGGGCGCTTTGGCCGTAATCGCCCTTGAGGATCGCCGCCGCGTCACAGCATTCACCCAGCATGAAGCCCGTCCCGTCACCGCCCGCTGTGGCGGTCAGCAACAGCGACACCTCCCGCTCACCCGCCACGCCACTGCGATCGCTGGCCTGCACCGTCAACAAGAACA
>JAPULZ010000061.1 GCA_027294455.1 Gemmatimonadota bacterium | reverse complement strand
CTGTTGCCTTTGGAGAAATGTAGGAGAGTTTTGGCATCGTCTCGCCTCTTTAATGACGACCGAAGGGCACCACAGTGGGTTACGTATCAGATCGGCGTTACTCGAGACTTAACGTCTGCGAGCTGAGCGGCCCGGCCAATCAACACACGAATTCACTGCCCGCTGGGGCCGGGTCCGCGCCAGCGAGTGGTTACGCGGCCGGCTCCTGAGGGATCAGAGGAATCTGGAAATCCCACGCTTGTATTCGAGGTACTCCTCTCCGTATTGATCCTCCAGCCAGGTCTCTTCGGCCAACGGGGCTACTGCGAATACGATGGCGTCACAGGGGACGAATCTCAGCCGCAGCGTTGTCGAGCACCGTCAGGACGTTCATGAATACCTCGCGCCGCGCGTTGCCTCGCGCATACGCGCCGCCACGACCACGCCGGAGGTGAAGGTGAGTCCGCCGACGAGGCCGATGGCCCATGTCACATCGAGCACGTCGGATATGACGCCGGTCAGCAAGGCGCCGAGCGCGTAGCCGAGGTCGCGCCACATGCGATAGATGCCCACGGCCGACGCGCGCCAGCTCGGGTGCGCCGCGTCGCCGATTGCTGCAAGCAGAGTCGGGTACACCAGGGCGGTGCCGAGACCGAGCACCACACTGCCGGTCATCCACAGACCAAAACTGCCGGACCCCGAGGGTGCGGCGATGATGAGCCAGATGGCCGCGGCTTGGACCCACATGCCGGCGACGATCATCCCCTTGCGTCCCCAACGATCGGAGAGTGCGCCCGTTACCGGCTGGACAAGACCCCAGACGGCTGGATAGGCCGCGGCCAAGATGCCGATCCGATACACGTCCAGGCCTTGGCTTGCGAAGAAGATCGGGAACAGCCCCCAGGCCATGCCATCGTTTAAGTTGTTCACCAGACCAGCCTGGCTGCACGCCGACAGGGTGCGATCGCGCACGCTCGTGTCGAAGAACACGTCGGCGACTCGACGACCGGGTGAGACCGCCTGGGAGACATGGCGTTGCGCCTCTTCCTGGGCATGCCGGCTCGTGTCGCGCACGAGAACCACCGAGAGGAGTAGACCCAGACTCGCGAAGACCACACCCAGCACGAACGGAACCGGCCGCAATCCGTAGACATTCGCCAGATAGCCTGACGCCAGGGCGGCAGCGGCCACGGCGCCGTACCCCGCACCCTCGTTGAGCCCCATCGCGAGCCCTCGACGGGCCGGGCCTACGAGATCGATCTTCATAATCACCGTGGTGGACCAGCACAAGCCCTGGTTGACTCCGAGTAAGACGTTGGCGGCGACAATCCAGGCCCAGGTCGGCGCCCACATCAGCACGAACGGAACGGGGAACCCGATGAGCCAGCCGGCAATGAGCAGGCGCCGGCGGCCCATCGTGTCCGCCGCCACGCCAGCGATCAGGTTCGTCAACGCCTTGACGATCCCAAACGAGACGAGGAACGAGACGATGGCGCTCTTGGAAGCGATGCCGAACTCCTGCTCAGCCACGAGCGGCAGGATCACGCGCTCCATACCCACCATCCCGCCGACGAACGCGTTGACGAGGACCAGTAGGGAGAACTGGGCAAGATTGGCCCGCAGGCCAAGTTCGACCGACGAAGCTGGGGCAACGTCGGCGGCCGTTGCTACCTCACCGCGCATCGGTTCGCTCCGGCCTCGAGGATGCCGGCGTCACCGCCCGGCAGGAGGCCGTGTTCGTTCAAGCGAACGATCACCCGATGATTGGCTGGGGTCGGCGGAATTCGAGTGCGGATGACATCAACGAACGTCTTTTCCGAGAGCTGGAGCCACTCAATCTGTTCGCGCACGGCATCAAGACGAGCCGCGAAGGGCCGGCCGTCGAATGACAGCGGTTCATCCGTATGCCCCGGGAGGACGATCGTATCCGGCGGAAGGCGACCCAGGCGCTGGAGCGAGCGATAGAGGGATCGGGCATGAGCTGCCAATTCCTCGGGACGGCCATGCAGATCGGGACGGCCAACCGATCGCAGGAAGAGCGTATCGCCGGTCATAAGCGCCCGTGAATCTGCGAGATAGCAAGTACTTTCCGGCGTGTGACCGGGGACTCGCAACGCCTCGATAGCACTCGCTCCGAAGCGGACGCGATCGCCGTCGCGGACCGGCTCGTACGGAAAAGTCGCCCGCTGCTGTTGGGGGAGGTGCAAGACTGCGCTCTGCCGTTCGGCGAGCACGCGGGCCCGGGACAGATGATCGGCATGAATGTGTGTGTCGAAGACGTGTCGAATGACCCAACCGCGCCCCTGTGCCAGACGTTCGTACACCTCCGGATCAAGCGCCGGGTCGACGACCACAGCCTCGCTCTCTGAACCGGCCATGTAGGAGAGGCACCCCTTGCCGATACGGCGAACCTGGACCATCCGACAGCGCGCCGCTGGGAGTGGTACGTCAGCGGTGTTCCAGGCGAAGGTCCATGCGGCCATCCCACCCGCGAGCGACATGGCATCGATGCCCTGTGCACGCAGTTGGAGGGCTGCCACCAGACTGGTTTTGCCTGCACCGCACACGGTGACGACCGTGTGACCGGGTGGTGCCGACCACGCGTCGAGGGCCAGGGCGTGGCCGGCCTGGAGATCGGCGTAGGCGTCGACATGGACGCTGCCGGGAATGTACCATTCTGCGCGTTCGGCGGCAGGCCGAACGTCGAGGACAGTCGTCAGCTCGCCTCGCTCGAGTCTGTCCCTGAGTGCGTGTGGGTCGATGGTGATCGAGGGTGATGCAGACGCTAGCATAGGTTCACTCCACAGGCAGGCCGGCCGCCCGCCATTCCGGGAAGCCATCGACCAGGCGCCGTGCCGGGCGACCGTGCGCACGCAGGAACGCGACCGCGTCGAAGGCCCTCAGGCAGTACGGGCCGCGACAGTACGCGATCACCTCTTTGTCGGCCGGCAGATCGGTCACGCGGCGCTCGAGGTCGCGGACGGGCAGAGACCGCGCGCCCTGGATATGGCCCGCGCGGTATTCTTCTGGTGGCCGCACGTCGAGCACGACGGCCGTGCCCGCCCGGACGCGGGCAAGCAAATCCTCGCGGCTGATCGGCTCCAGTTGGTCACGGGCCGTCAAATAGGTGCGCACCAGCCGTTCGACCTCCGCGAGATGATGTTCAGCCACCAAGCGCATCCGCTGGAGCAACTCGAAGACGTCCAGGTCGGCGAGGCGATAGTGCACATTGAGCCCCTCCCGGCGTGTCTCGACGAGGCCGGCCTGACGAAGGACGCGCAGATGGTGAGAGGCGTTGGCCATGGGGAGTGCGGCGGCGCCTGCGATCGCGTCAACCGTGCGCTCGCCCTGCGCGAGGATTTCTAGCAGTTCGAGGCGATGCGGGCTCGAGAGGGCTTTGCCAACACTGGCCAGCTGGGCGTAAATTCGCGCCTTGGGTGTCGCCGCCATAATCTAATATTCATAATATCATTTGAATACTAGGTGTCAAGGGCTTGGGCCCTCGTGTGCCGTCCCGCTTCTGGCTGGACCGGCCTCCAAGAGCCACTTGACACCAACCCAGCTTTCATGCATTCTAGTCGGTATGTTTATGGCCGAGTGAAAAGGGCCTTTCCTATGACGGTGAAGAGAAACCCCGGCGCCACGCGGCAGAGAATCCTGAACGCGGCCTTCGCGGAAATCCACCGCCACGGATTCCGCAACGCGAGCGTGGATCAGATTGTGTCGGACACCGGCCTGACGAAAGGCGCCCTCTATCACCATTTCCCGACCAAGGCCGAC
>JAPULZ010000060.1 GCA_027294455.1 Gemmatimonadota bacterium | reverse complement strand
CGTTCTGGGACGGGCGGGAACAGCGCTATGTCGATGTGCTGGAGATCGACATCAAGAAGTTGATGGATGGTGGGTGGTCCGGCACGACGGAGGTGCTCTACATCACGTTCACCGGCACGCCCGCCACCGGAGGCGGGAACGACCCGGACATGTCCGGAGACGGCTTCTATCCGGCCGTGCGGCTCGTCGAGGGAAAGGAACTGTACAATCCCTTTACCTTCGCCACGGACCATCCGCTATACCTCCTGGGGGATTACAACGCGGCCGGCGCGGACAAGTGGTTCCCGGCGGCGCTGATCGGCGATGCCATCACGATCCTGTCCAAGGATTGGGACGACAGCGACCACGAAGACCCGGTCATCCTCCGGACAGACGCCAATGATACCGACGTGTACGCGGCGATCCTCGCGGGTCATACCGGCACACCGTGCGACCACGAGGTGGCCGGCTGCCCCGGCGGGTACCAAGATTTCTACGGTGGGGGGATCGAGAACTTCCCCCGTTTCCTGGAGCGCTGGTCCGGCAGAACGTTGCTGTATCGCGGATCGCTGGTCTCGATGCATTACAGCACCATGGCAACGGCTACCTGGAACGGCACGTACTACAATCCGCCGCGGCGCGACTGGGAGTTCGACACGCGTTTCGAGCAGCCTGAGAATCTTCCCCCCGGGACGCCGACCGTCGGGAACGTCGTTCATACCGCATTCCGGCCGGTGTTTTAGGGCATGAACCCGGGTTCCGGGCTTCGTGACCCAGGTCCGCGCACCGAACAGCTGGATCTCGTAGGTTGGAGGTGAGATCAGCTGTATACAATCGTGACAGTTTGAATGCGGAGTCGAATCATCTGATCTCGATTGGTCGACAACGCTAAATTGTTGCACAACAATAGCTTACGACGGTAGAAAACCGAGTCGACGCAGCAACTGGATGTGACGCGGCGAGCACCGTATTAGCTTTTTTTAGGGAGAGTGTGTCATGCCGAATATCGCCCGCCATGAAGACGGATTCGCCTTGATGGGGACCCTCTTCGTCATGTTGCTGATCTCCACCCTCGTCGTGGCCGGTTTCGCCGGCGCGGCGGCGACATTCCGGACGGCGGATCTCGACTACCGCAACTCCCAGGTCTTCTACGCCGCGGAGGGCGGTGCGGAAGCCATTCTGGCACAGCTCCACGGGGCCCTGCTCGACGGCGTGTTGGAGAACGCCGAGCTGGCGGCCATCACCCCACCCACGCTCGAAGGCTTCGTATTCGACAGCTTTTCGGTGGAGCGAGTGGGAGGAATCGTGCCGGAGCGCATCACCGACGGTTCCTATGCCGGACTCTACTCGATGACGCAACGAGTGGAGATCTACTCCTCGGCTCGTGACGCCATCTACAACTCCAGCGCGATCATGGTGTCGGCCAAGGCGCAGTCGATCCCCATCTTTCAATTCGGCGTGTTCTTCGAGAAGGACCTCGAGATCCTCAACGGCCCACCCATGACGTTCGCCGGCTGGGTGCACTCCAACGGCAACATCTATCTCAGCTCGAACAACGCATGGTATCAGGACATCATCACGACGCCGAACAACGTGTACCACGACAAGAAATATGCGCACGACGTCAAGAACGGCGTCTACATCGCCGATGGCAGTGGCCTCGACGTCCAGCTCAACTTCGACAGCCGCAGCCATCCCACTGCCGACGCATTCCGCGCCGAGAGTGATGCGCAATTCGACAACCGGCTGAAGACCAATGCCTACGAGGTCGACTCACTGAAGCTCCCCCTTCCCGACGGCATGGATCCCATTGCCCTCTTGCAACCCCGACTGGCCGGCGACACGCCGGAGGAGCAGCGGACCAAGTTCGCGTGGAATGCCGACTGGTACATCGAGATCCCCTTGAACGAGTTCGACGAGGATAACACCGATGAGCTCTGCGACAGGATGAATCACACTCGGGACGGCGGGGGCTCGATTCCTTCCACGTCTGACTGCGAAGACATCTTTAGCCTCACTTGGGAGGCGTTCTGGGATGGGCGGGAACAGCGGTATGTCGATGTGCTGGAGATCGATATGAAGAAGCTGATGGACGGCGGTTGGTCCGGCACGACGGAGGTGCTCTACATCACGTTCACCGGCACGCCCGCCAACGACGCCGACCTGTCTGGAGACGGATTCTATCCGGCCGTGCGGCTCGTCGAGGGGAAACAGCTGTATAATCCCTTCACCTTCGCCACGGATCATCCGCTATACGTCCTGGGGGACTACAACGCGGCCGGCATTGGTAATTGGCAACCGGCGGGTCTGATCGGCGATGCCATCACGATCCTGTCCAAGGGTTGGGACGACAGCGACCACGAAGACCCGGTAGTCCTCCTGGAAGACGCCAATAATACCGACATGTACGCGGCTATCCTCGCGGGCCATTCCGCCACGCCATGCGACCATGAGGTGGTCGGCTGCGCCGGCGGCTCCTACGGTGGGGGGCTCGAGAACTTCCCTCGCTTCCTCGAACGATGGACCGGCAGAACATGGATGTATCGCGGATCGCTGGTCTCGATGCATACCAGCACCGTGGCAACGGGTTCCTGGGGCTGCTGCTCGTACTACGTTCCGCCGCAGCGAGACTGGGAGTTCGACACGCGTTTCGAGCAGCCTGAGAATCTTCCCCCCGGCACGCCCACCGTCGGGAACGTCGTTCATACCGCATTCCGGCCCGTGTATTAGGTCATGAACCCGGCCCTCTGGAACTGGTGCACCTCCTGGACCGCCGCAGGGCCGGCCCCCGGCGGCCGGACCACATTCTGTGGGCCGGAAGATGCGGCGCAGATGTTTGCGTCGATCACCGCGCCGCCGCCGGACTGGCTGGTGGTGCGGTCGTTCAACCACACAGTTCAATCCAGTAACCGGGCCCCGTGGACGGCGCGCCGGACGATCAGTCCGGTGGCCCGAGCCCTGCGGATCGGCCGCCCAAGGCTCACGAGTGCCGCGCAACGAGCCGCCGACTGCGAATTCCGCTCGCAGCGAGGATTCTCGCTGATCGAGTTGATCATCGTCATTCTCCTGATGGGCCTGTTGTCGAGCATCATGATTCCCAACATGCGCCCGTCGCCGCTCAGCAAGGTTCGATTTGCCGCGCAAACGCTCGCGCGGGATCTGGAACTGGTCCGCACCCGCGCCCTGTCGACCAAGAAGAGTGTCCGCATGTTGTTCAGTATGGTCGAGCGGTCCTACGTGGGCTTCATCGACGACGATCGAGACGGGATCATCGACGAATCGGTCGCCGAGACCCGCGCCCTGCGCGCTCGTGGCCGGGTCACGCTGGCCGCCGATGTCCTGTTTGGTCGCGGAACTGCTGTAGAACTCCCAGGCATCTCGGGCGCCGGGCCTATCACCTTTGCTGACGGGCGCATTCACCTGAACGGCCGAGGGATCCTGATGCCGTTTGGGACTCGCGGGGCGGTCTACCTGATACATCGCGACTATCCTGACGCCGTGGCCGCCGTGTCGGTGTCCGCATCGGGATCATTCAAGGCCTGGTCGTACGTCGGCGGTGAGTGGCGATGAAAAGCAAAAAAGGATTTACGATCATCTCCTTGCTGATCGCCGTTGTGCTTCTCACCGTTGGCCTCATGGCGCTCGGCAAAAACTCGGCCGACATCATCTGGATGCAATCGACGGCGGCAACCCGCCACATCGCGGCCTCGATCGCCCGAGCCTACATGGAAGAGCTCCGCAGCCGCGACCCGATAACCCTGGTGTCCGAGGCCGTCACCACCGTGAATGAGGCAGGAGTGCCAGACGCAAGCGGTAACTACCAGCGCACTGTCGTGGTGGAAGACTTTGGCACCAATCTCGTTCAGATCCGTGTGACGGTGAACTATCCCAGGGCACGAGTACCCATCTTCCTGCTCACTCTCGCCTTCGTGAATCCAAACTAAAGGAGCGCCCGATGTCCACAAAAGCCCAAGCCAATCGGGGATTCACGCTCATTGAAATGCTCGTCGCTTTACCGTTGGGTCTACTTGTCCTCAGCTCAGCCATGTCGTTCGCGGTGATGACGTGGCGCCTAATCCAGGCGGACCAGCTTCGTGAAGAAGTGTATCGCAACGCCCGATTCATCGGAATGTCGTTCGAACGCGACTTGCGAGAGGCGGGGGTCGGCATCGCGAGCACGATCTCGTTCGGTACGCTCGCCACGTGGAGCGACACCATCGTGATCATGCAGGTGCCCGAGGACGCTCTCGCGTACGAGTTGGAACCTCCGGCAGGAGTGATCAACCCGCTTCCGCCGGGCGGCACGTGTGGCCCACAGTGCGTCACACTGCGCCCCCAGGCGGGCGGCGTGGATCTGCAACCTCGCGATCTCGCTCGACTTCAGGTCAACGATGAACGCCGACTGATCATCATCCAAAGCGTCACGCCCAGCGGCGCGTTCTACGATGTCGTGTTCACCAATGCCCCGAAGATCCTGGGGTTCCCCGCCGGCCTGTCAGGCGGCCTGAGGCTCGACCGATTCTCGACATTCGTGCAGCGCATCGCTCCCGTCGTCTACTATCCCGACGGAGACCGGCTGATGCGGGCCGAACTCCTCTATCTCAACGGCACCCCGGACGGCAGCATTCTGGCGTACGGCGTGCAGTCGTTCGAAGCCAGCCTCCTCTTCATCGACGGCGACGAGGCCGACGAGGCCGACCCGGGCGACTCCGATACCACCAACGATTTTGACGATCTGCTCGGCATCCGCATCCAAACCACCCTCGCCGCCGACTATCCCCATCCCAAGGTAAACGCCGGGGAGCTGTTCACCCGAGACTACCAGTGGCGATTCGTGCCGCGGAATCTCATGTACGAACGGAATCGTTTTTAAGCCCCTCTCCGCCCCTCCCTCAGCACTCTGTGGTCAGCGGTCAGTGCTGAGGTTTCGGTAACGATCGTTACCATGATCTGAGCGACATGTTCGGGCACAGGGTTGGCGCCTTATGGGTACGCTGTGCCTCAAGCTGCCACATCTTGGCGGTCGCCTTCAATGGGGGTGCTGACCGAGGCGCCCCCCGCAGCGAGTAGCTTCACGGATTTGCTATCGACCAGAAATCTGCAACAGTGGCGCATGTTATCTTCGAGACCACCAAACACTTCCCAGTAGAGGAGAGGGTATTCCCTCACCTCCGGATACGCCACTCATCTCGGTCTGTCGGCGCCCAGATCGCCGAAGCCTGGGGCAAGCGGCGATATGTGAACCATTTCCTGAGCAAACTTACGGATGCCGCTGCGGAAGTTCAGGAGACGAAACACAGGATCGGCATAGCTGCCTCGTGCCAGCATTTTGATTCCCGCCCGGCCGCACGCCTTCGAGCCGACTGGTCCGAGATTGGCCGCCTGCTGCAAGCGATGATGTGGAAGGCGCAGCTATTCTCTCGTCCGATAGCTCAGTCTCCGGAGTGGCCACGGAGGTCTGATCGACCGAGCGCTGAGTACTGAGTACAGGGAGTGGGAACGGGCTGGGCTGCTAGAACCTCGGCCGCCAGAAGTCGACCGCCGTGGGGAAGATCCGCTCGGTGATCCTCGTGCTGAACGTGACGAACCAGCCGTGGCCGCCTCGGACCGTGAAGTCCGGATCTTGCAGCGTGCCGAACCGGTAGCCGCCCTCGACCTCGAAGCCGGCGATGGGACTCACCGCCAACGACGGCGCGGCGTCCCACATCTGCGTCCGGCTCGTGCGTTCGTTCAGGAGCCTGCCCTCGCCCCGGAGAGTGATCCACGACGCCACGTCCAGGCTCATACGGGCGCCGACGTAGTCGGCCCAGGACTCGAGCTCTTGTTGAGTGCCGTCGGAGTAGAGCCGGTCGGCCAGCGTCCGCCGCACGGCGTAGCGTCCAGCCAACTCGGCGAAGCGGGCCGGCGCCCAGATCATCTCGGCGGCACCGATCAAACGCATTTCGCGGCCATCGGGAGCCGCCAGCACGCCGCCGCCCAGAGGGTTGGTCTCCTCCAGCCAGGAGAACTTGGTCAGGATGTTCAGTGCATCCGAGTCGATGGGCCGCCACGCGAGGCCCCAGAGTGACGACAGCCGGCGGCGCAGATCCGTACCAACCCCGACCACCCGCTCGGTCTGCTGGAACTCCTGGCGGGAGAGCACGCCCAGCGAGCGGTTGAAGGACGCTTCACCGCCCAGGGTGAACAGGCGCGTATCTAACACTTCACCATCACGGTACTCACCGCGTGCGGTCAGTCGAAGCGGCGCGCTCTCGGGAATGAACTCCACACCCAGTCCCGCCGACCAATAATCTTCCTCGGCCTGCAGGAAAGGCAACGCGCGCACCGGATCGTCGAGGGTCGCCTGATCGAGCCCGATCCGGCGTTCAAAGAGCGTATTGAACGTCAACGCGCCGACCCGCATCCGGTTGTTGAGCCCGATCATGGCGGCGTTGTACTGCGCCCCAGCGGCGCCGGCCAATTGATACGAGCCCCAGAAGGTGGTGCCGAAGCCGATGTTGGAGCGGACACCGAAGTTCGTGATGCTGTACGACTGCGCGCCACCCGGAAGCAATACCTGGCGGTGCCTGCCCTCCAAGGACAGGTTCCGCGTCACCTGGAGCGCGAGACCACCGCCCACGTGGTCCGGCCGGACCAGGTTGCCCGAGTACTCGAATTGCCGCCGCCCCTCGCCCCACAGCTTGAAGCGAGAGGTCGGCGCGATCGTGAACTTGACTTCGCCGGCCCGCGACTCGTCCAGCGACACACCGTTCTCGAACCGGTCTTGCGTGCCGCCGGCGTCGAGCTGGAAATAGCGTCCGAACGATTGCACGATCCCGGCCGTGGTCCGGCTACGACGCACGCCCTGGGTATCGAACCGCAGATCGTCGTGATTGAAACGCACCGCCGTCGGTCCGACCCGCACGGCACCGGTGAAAGAGATCTCTTCCGATCCGCCGATCAATCCGCGATTCGACGGATTGCCGAAGCCTTCGCCGATCCGCATCCAGCCGGCGCCGATATTCACATGGCTGCCGAACAGATCGATGGAACCACGCACCGACGTGGCCAGACCGTTGGAGTCCGGCGTCTCGGAATACGACACCTCGCCGCCGATGTCGATGCCGCCGAACCGGAGCAAGCGGAGATCTGCGCCCGCCAGGCGGAACGCGCCGACCGCCTCTTCGGCGTAGATGCCGGTGACACCGATGCGCAGCGAATCCAATCCCCCGGCGCCGCCGACACCGAAGGAGGCCCGTGCGCCGCCCACGAGCTGCTGCTCACCACCACTCGTCGCCTCGTACGTCACCATGATGAACACCGGGTTTCCGGTGGGATCCGTCGCCGGCACCGGCCGCTTGAAGAGCACGGTGCCCGCATCGTAGTCGATCTGATAGTCGATGAAGCGCATGAGCCGCTCGCGGCGCACCGTGCGCTGCGGATTGGCCAGGTCACGCACCTCGACGGCGATTTGCTCCGTTCCACGGATGACGCCGGCGTCGAGGATGTAGGGCCCCGACGTTCCCGCACCACGCACCTGCTGCTGGCGCAGGCGCTGGTTCGTGAGACTGCCGAAACCGCGCCACACCACCGGACCCGTCGTGAGCCGTGCCGCACCGCCGGTGAGGGAGCGGCGGTACGTCGTCAGCTCCAGGCCCGAGGCAAAGTCACCCGTCGCCACGTCGCCGAACTGGATCCAATCGAACCCACGCTCGAGACGCGCCGAGAACACGTAGCGTGAACTGCCCACCGTGGTCACTCGGCTTCCGTCACCGAGGAGCGGGTATTGCGCTTCGTCCAGCGGGTCGAACGAGCGGCCGAAGTCTTCCAGGCCAGCGTCGAGCTTGCGGGAATCCACGCTCAAGATGACCGATGTGCGATTGTCCAGACGGCCACGCGCCGTCAGCGCGCCGAATGCCTCCGGACTGGCTCCCAGGCCGACCCGCCCCACGCCGGTTAGCATGAGCGGCCGCGCGTTCGCCATGACATCCACCTCGAGCTCGCGTTCGACGGAGCCGGCGATGAGGCGAAGCATGCCGCGCGTCACGTCGCGGCCCGACCGCGCCTGGATGGTCAGCCAACCGGCGGCATCGGAGAGGTACTGCACGCCGCCCGTGTCCGGATCTTCATCACCCATCAAGGTGACGCCTTCGGCTTCGACCGTCACGTACGTCGGCCGGACAACCGGGATGCGCCACCGGTCGACGATGCGCACCCGAATCTCGGTCGTCGACCGGCCGTCCGCGACGAGCGCCGACGGGTCATTCGGAACGACGAACTCCGCCACCGGCCCGGCCACGTGGACCGTAATGCTGTCCCACCGCTCAGACGCCCAGGAGTTCTCCATGCTGACGCGAAGCCGATGGGGTCCAGCAGCCAGCGGTACACCGACGAAGTCGTACACGCCGTCGGCCCCGAGGGTCGCCTCACCGATCCGCACCACACCGTCCCACAGGGCAACCGGCGAGCCCGGTTCCCCGCGGACGCCGATGTACAGCCGGTCTTGTGGTGACACCCGCCCGTCTTCGCTTCCGAAGATCACGACGCCCGGACCGGACACGCTGTCGCGCATCCTGTCGAGATTGCGCTCGTCGGCCGTCCGCAACGCCACGAGGCGGATATCCTCGACGTAGTTGAATCCGTCGACCGGGCGCACCTTGGCCGACACCCGCCCCTGCGGCTCGTCGGTGAACTGCCACCGCAGCACCGTGCGGCCCTCCCGATCCGTGCGAACCTCAGGATCGCCGATGGGCGTGGCTTCCAGCGTGGACGAGCCCGGCACCAATTCCCAGTCGGCGGGAATCGGATACGTGACCTCCGGCCATCCGATGTCGGTGGGCCGGACGACGACGACCACGGCCTGCCCGGCGGCGACGTGCTCCGGACTCGGCAGCGTATCGGCGGCCGTCCAGATGATGAACTCACCCGATGCCGGCTCGAGGGGATTGTGAATCGCCGCCACAAGCCAACCCGGATTGGCAATGTTGCCTTGCACCACCGCGGCCATCGAATCTGCCGGGGAATTGCTCCATCCCCGCACCACGATGCGTTCCTGCGGACGGAGGATGGGCACGCTCACGTTTCCGTGCGACTGGCGCATGACCAGCGAATCGGCCGTGATTACCACGGCGGAGTCGGCACCCGGATCAAACCGGATGGACACGTCGGTTACGGGAATGGCGTTCGGGTTCGCAAGCTCGAACTCGTACTCGACGAGCGCCGAACCGTCGAACCTCAGCTCTACGCGCCGGTTCCGCTGCAGCGCGAGCGAATCCTCACCGAAGGTCAGCAGCTCGTTGTCGCCATAGGCCCCGAGTGAGAGTTTCGGCCCGAGAATGCCCATCCACTCGAAAACCTGCAACACCGAGATCGCCCGGGCGCCCGACAGCTCGCCGTTGTCCCTCCAATCACCGCCGTGGATGATCCGTGAATCGGCGTGACCAGCGATCTCCACGCGGCAAATGTCCGGCGCCTGCGCCAGGGCGACGAGGTGGTCGCGGATCTCGCCCCAGTTGCCCACGAGCTTGAGATCGCTGCTGTTGGTCTCAAACTCCGCCACGACCACCGGCTCGCCATCAGGCGAGAGTGCCCGCAATTCCTTGCAGACCGGACGCGCCGTGAGGCGCCAGTTCACGGGCAGTGGAATCTCCGCCCACTCGAGGCTGGCCTCCACCGGCACCACGGCGAAGTTGATACGCGGCGTCGTCCAGCCGAACGCGTCCTCGACAACCAAGTCTTCCACTGACCCGATCCGGTATCCCAGCGGGATGGAGGCCCGGTCGAGGCGGAACGCGTGCCGTCCCGGACGAATGTTGCGGAAGGAGAACTTGCCGTCTTCGTCGGTCGTCGCGATCTCGCCGTCGTCCGTCCAGATGTCGACGCCTGACAGGCCCGGCTCGCCGGCGTTCTGCACGCCGTTGCCGTCCACGTCCACCCACACCTTCCCGATTGCCGCGCGCGTCTCCATGGGGAAGCCCCGCCGCACGCGCACCCACTCCACCACGTCGGCGGAGCGGGCGAAATCGTTCTCGGCCGTGGCATACGCTCTGTTCTCGATGACATCTGCGTCAGCCGCGAGGACCGCCATCACGTAGCGGAACGAGTGGGTCTCGCCGGGCACCAACGGACCGTCGATGAAGAACGTGACGTTTCGTCCATCGGTCTGCACCGAGTCGACGCCGATCACGCTGCCTTCGGACAGCCTGCCGCCCTCCGGCAGGAGGTCGTACACGCGAATGTCACTCACCGCCACCTGACCCGTGTTCTCGACGGTGATGGCAAACGGCGCCGTCTCACCAATCGACACTTCCAGTACCTCGGCGGTCTTCTCCAACGCCAGCTGATCGGGCATGATACCCAACAACTCTGCAACCGTCGACACGGAAACATTGGCCGACGCGTTACTGGCTTCCAGCGTCGCGATATTGCTGACCATGACGGTATCGCGCACCGAATTGGCGACGCGCACGGTCAGGTTCAGGCTGGATGTATCGCCGGGCAACACGGTACCGAGATTCCAGGTGAGAATCTGGCCGTTGACCGTTGGTGCCGGGACGGCTGAGACGTACTCGAGCCCGACAGGCAGCGTGTCGGCCAGGACGGCGTTACTGGCCGCCATGGTCGGGGAACTGTTGCCGTACTGCAGCGTGTAATCGATGTTCTGCCCGATCAACGCGGTAGTCGGCCCCACCAGTGTCTTGTTGACGAACAGTACCGGGAAGACCGGCAAGACCTCGATGGTCTTGTCGTCCGTGCTCGTCACCGCGCCGTCGTTGTTGATTTCCAGCTCGAGGTTCGAGACCGGCGACGCAGCCGCGAAGTTGGCGAAGCTGAGACCTGCGACGGTGATCTGCTCGCTGGGCGCAAAATCGGCCGTGACATCCAATACCAGGGTCTGGCCGCCGTCCTCGTAGGTCACCGTGGCCAACACCTTGGCCGCCGCGGCACCGCCGATGGCTGCCGTGAGGTCACTGGTGTCCCACGTCATGTTGAAGAACGCCGGGATGCGAATCCGGAGGTCGTTGGCGGCGGTGATGGCCGCGGCGCCGCTGTTGTCCGTGATGGTGATGGCGCTCATGGCCGTCGGTGGATCGCTCTGATTGAACGTCTGGTTCGCGGCGGAGGAGATGGTCACCGGTGCGTTGATCTGGATGGTCTTGTCGTCGGTTGCCGAGACCAGGCCGTCGTTGCCCACCTCCAACTCGAGATTGCCCACCGCCGATACCGCGACGAAGTTGGCGAAGCTGAGACCGGCCACGGTAAGCTGATCGGCCGCCGCGAAGTTCGCCGTCACGTCCAACACCAGCGTCTGGCCCGCATCCTCGTAACTCACCGTGCCCGACACCTTGCCGGCAGCGCTGCCGCCCAGGGCAGCGGCGAGATCCGCCGTATCCCATGTCATGTTGAAACCGGCCGGGACGCGGATGCGGATGTCGTTGGCCGCCGTGATGGTGGGTGTACCGCCGTCGTCCGTCACCGTGATGAGGCTGATGGTGGCAGCCGGTGCGCCCACGTTGAACACCTGATTCGCCGCCGAGGACACGGTCAGGGGCGTGGAAACGGCGATCGTCTTGTCGTCGAGGTTGGAAACCTGGGCGTCGTTGAATACCTCGAGTTCCAGATTGTCCGCCGCCGACGCCGCAGTGAAGCTGGTGAAGGACAGCCCCGATACGATGATCTGCTCGCCGGCGGCGAAGTCCGCCGTTACATTCAAGACGAGGGTGCGGCCCGCGTCTTCGTACGTGACCGCGGTGGAGACCTTGCCCACTGCTCCGCCCAACGTGGCCGTGAGATCGGCCGCGTCCCACAGCATGTTGAACCCGGCGGGAATCCGAATTCGGATGTCGTTGGCCGCCGTGATCGTCGGGGTGGACAGGTCGTCGGTGATGGTGATCGGCGCAATCGGCGTCGTCGGATCGCCCACCGTGAAGTTCTGGTTCGCCGCCGACGAAATGGTCGCGGTCACGAGCAACACGTCGAACGTGGGAGCCGCCACCAACGCACCGCCGGATTGGGCCAGCGCGGACGCCGGCACGGTGGCCGTGATCGTCTCTGTCACGGTGATGTCGTAGCCCGGGAACGCCGCCAGCGTGATCGTCACGACGATGTTGCTCGTCCGCACCACGTCCGTGACGGCCAGGCCGGCCTGCACCACGTTGTTCCATCCCGCGGCCTCCGCACCAGCCGAGACGAGTCCGTTGATGAGGTTTTGGCGCTGGGCGTCGAAGGGAGCACCTGCCGCGGCCCAGCTGTCGTCGGTCAGGGTGAGCGTGATGGTCGAGCCACCCGCGCGAATGTC
>JAPULZ010000006.1 GCA_027294455.1 Gemmatimonadota bacterium | reverse complement strand
GCGGCCACCGTGCGGACCCATCTCTTCCGGGCGCGCCGGGTAATTCGCAAGAAGATCTTGGAGTTTAACCCCGAACTGGCGGAGCCCGAGGAGCTGCTGCCCCAGGGTGAATCGAAACTGGCCGATCACATGCGCGGGTGCGCCCGCTGCCGATCGGTTGCCGCTGAGTTGACGGCAGGCGGGCAGTTGCTGGCTGCCGCGCTCGAGCGCGAGCCGGTGGCGGGATCGGTGGAATCGATACTCCTGGCCGTGCGGCCCCGGCACCGTTTCGAACGACGACGGCGCTTGAGGGCAGCCCTCTGGCCGCTGGCCGCCGCCGCGCTCCTGACGGTGATCGTGGTCGCCGACCGGCCTCGCGGGCCCAGCCCGGATCCATCCGAAACGCTCGCCGCCGCCCGTCCGACGACCGAGCCGACTGTGCGTTTCTCCCCGTCGACGAACGGCATGCTTCTCAAGACCAGCAACCCGAAAATCACCATCCTGTGGTTTTATTGAGCGAGGTGCACATGAACAAGCGGATTACGGTTTGGAAATCGGTTACTCTCCTGGCCGCGGTTGCGGCGTGTGGCGGGACCGTCGAGCTGGACACGCGGACGTTTGAGGTGCAGTCGATTCCTGTCGACGAAGCGCTCATGATCATCGAACCCTACGTCTACGGCGACCGGCCGAACGCCCCCGGGACCGCGAGCGCCATGCGGGGACTCTTGACCGTTCGCGAGACACCGGACAATCTCGACAAGATCGCCCGTGTGTTGAGTGAGTTTGATGTGCCGAGCCTCAACATCCGGCTCCACATCCAGCTGATCTCGGCCAACGGCGCACGGACTACCGATCCCGCCATCGCCGAGCTCGAAGCTGAGTTGCGCCAGCTGTTCCGGTTCGACGGATACGAGCTCGTGGCGGAAGGCGTGCTGACGGGGTTGGAAGGTTCTCACGTCCAGCAGGTGATGTTCGACCAGCGCGGACAGCGGGCGGACCCCGACCTCTCGCGATACTTCGTGGGCGCCTATATCGGCGACGTGGCGGAATCGGGAGATTCGGCCGTAGTCACTCTCCCCGACATTCAATTGGAATCCGCAGGCGAGGTGCTGTTCACCGCGTCGGTGGCGCTGGGAATTGGCCACACTGTGATGTTGGGGACGATGCAGCTAACCGGCAACCGGGCACTCATCCTGGCGGTTCGGGCGGAACTCGTGAAGTGAGGGGCACCCCTAGGGAATGCGGTAGGCCTCCTTGGTCGGCTTCATGGGCCGCTGCAACCACTCGGGCCGGCGGAGGCCCTCCGGGCCCGGCGCCGGCCGGGTGCGCGCCATCCACTCCTTGTAGATCTCGTGGGAGCGGTTCGTATCCACGGAGATGTCGCCCTCCCGGTCGTCTGGGTGCGCCCGCTCCAGCCGGACGCGCTGGTGCCACGCATGCGCGCCGCTGATGGGGTCGGGCTGGACCGGGAACGTGAGATTCTGATGCACCCCGGTGTCGTGCCACCACACGAGCTGGGAGTCGCGATCGGTTGATTCGAACGGCTCGACGCCGTGAATCTTCCGCATCAGGAATTCGCTGCCGTCCTGCCGGATCTCTACCCTCGCGGACGACCATCGCGTGTTGCCGGCCGACTCCGCCGTTCGCCAGCGCCCCATGTGATGCGAGCACGCCACGACCCCCGGCCGAATCCCTTCGGTCACCCAGGCACGCAACACGTAGTAACCGATCGGAGTGTTGACCCTGACGAGGTCGTTGGTCTCGAGACCCAAGCGGCGCGCGTCGTCGGGATTGAGCAACAAGGGATTGGAATGGGCGATCTCGCTCAGCCACTTGGCGTTGCTGCTCCTCGTGTGGATCAACACCGGAAGCCGAAACGTGGGCACCAAGCAGAACTCGTCGTTGGCCGAGTCGAGTTGACTCCGCGCCACGTGACTCGTGGCATATGTCGGCAGTGCGTATTCGGGCCAGCCCCACGCGGCGAGGGTCTCGGAATACAACTCCAGCTTCCTGCTGGGAGTGGGGAATCCGACGTAGGACTCGCCGTCGATGTTGACGCCGACCGCGGCTCCGTTCGCGTCGGTGACGACGCCGGTGTCCGCGTCGATAGTGTGATCCGGGCCGTTCACAACGGGCGATTCGTGTGTCTGGTAGACGTCTCGTTCGATCTCGAATACGCCCACGCGCTTCATGTACTCGAGTGGGGTCAGCCCCTCTCGGGCGGCGGTGTCAGGCAGTCCGGGCACGGAGTTCTCGAAGATCCAGCCATAGTATTCGTCGATCGAGATTTTCTTGCCGGGCGTGTAGGGGGACTCGAAATGTTGCCGTATGCCGAGGGAGCCGTCGGGGTCGATGCGCCACGACAGCTCGATCCAGAATTCATTTTCTTCCCACACTTCGCCCGGATTGGCATCGCGCGTATCCTGCACCGGCTTGCCGGTGCGGTCGAGAAAGGCACGCAACACGGGTTGCCGGAATCCGAGCCACTTGGAGGCGTGCGTTTCGTACGAGTGGAGATCGTGCCGCTCCGATCCCAATCCCACGGGCAACACGTAGTCGGCGAACCAGGCCGTCTCACTCCAGACCGGCGTGAGGGCGGCATGGCACTCCACCAGCGCCTCGTCCTTGAGCACCTCGATCCAGGTGAACCCGTCGGGGTTGGTCCAGACGGGGTTGTACACTCGCGTGAAGTACATCGCCAGCTTGCCACGTCCCTCCTTCAACAGATGGGGGAGGAGAAACGACATCTCGTAGAACGACAAGGGAAATTCCCTTGGCCAGCTGAGCTCGTTCCAGTGATCCGGGGCAGGGGGCGAGGTGTGGGCCTTGGGCACGAACTTGTTGTACGCGTTGGGGGATGTACCGCCCTTCGTGGCGACGCTACCCGTCAGCACGTTCAAGAAGAACAGGGCACGCGCCGTCATCCAGCCGTGGAGGTTCCCGGCGGCGGCCGCGCGCCAGGTGTGGGCCGAAAATGCCGTCCCGGCATCGGCGATGATGTGAGCCACGTCGACGATCTGGGATGCCGCCACGCCCGATTCGGATTCGGCGAACTCCGGCGTGTACTCGGCATAGGCTTCCTTGAGCCGTATCACGAATCGTTCGAAGAGAACCTCGTCGTCGGGATGCCGAGCCCGCATGAAGGTTTCCCAGTTGACCCACCGGCGCACGAAGTCGCGATTGAAGCGATCTTCCTGCAAGAGGATATTGGCGATGGCGAGGAGGACGGCTGGTTCACTGCCAGGGAAGGTCGCGAGCCAGTGGTCGGCATGGCTAGCCGTGTTGGACAATCGTGGGTCCAGCACGATCACCTTGGCGCCGTGGCCTTTTCCCTCGAGGATGCGCTGGGCGTGCGGGTTGAAATAATGGCCGCTTTCCAGGTGGGCGCTGATGAGCAGAATCGCGCGCGCGTTCGCATAATCAGGGCTGGGCCGGTCGATGCCCATCCACATCGCGTAGCCGCATCGAGCCCCGGCGGAGCAGATGTTGGTGTGGGAGTTCAGTCCGTCCACACCCCAGGCGGCCAACACGCGATTCGTATAGCCGTCCTCACCGGGCCGGCCGACGTGATACATGATTTCCTGCTTGCGATCCTCGAGTAGCGCGGAGCGAATGCGCCCGGCGAGGTCGTCGAGCACGCTGTCCCACGACACCCGCTCCCACTGCCCACCGCCTCGGGGGCCAACCCGCTTCATCGGATAGAGAAGGCGATCCGGGTCCTCGATTTGATTCAACGTCGCCGGACCCTTGGCGCAGTTGCGACCGCGGCTTCCGGGGTGCAGCGGATTGCCCTCGAACTTGCGGACCTTGCCGGAGTCCAGATCGACGTAGGCCAGCAGTCCGCACGCGGACTCGCAGTTGAAGCAACTGGTGGGTATCAACGCGTACGATCGTTCCTCCCGGTTGGGCCAAGCCCGGGATTCGTACTCGGTCCAGTTGTCCCACTGCTCCCGCGGGGGAAACGCCACCAGTCCGGGTTGCATGGCGCCGTCGTCGGCCGGGTGTTGTGATCGGTTCGGGGTCATGATGCCTGTCTCATTATGATATCGGAACGGCCTGGCCCGCCATGATGAACGCGTGCTCGTAGGCGAGAAGACCGGCGAGGGCGAGGGCGGCGCCGGCGGGAGCGGCAATGCCGGCAGCGCCACTGGTGGCGAGCAGTATGATGGGGAGCGCGGTTCCCAGCGCGAGCGCGCCCCAGAACACCGGCGCGTACTTGCCCCTGGTCATGACGGCCGCCGCTGCGGCCGAGTTGCTCGAGCCGTGGCGGGCGGCCACTTCGCCGATCAGCACGGAGAACAGATGGAAGGCCAGGCTGGCCAGCAAGGTTTTCCCCAGCAGCTGGAACACGCCGGGCGTCGTGGGGACGAACACGGCCGCGATCAGAAGCGCGCCTGACCCGCCCACCACCATTTGGATCGTCAGACTGACGGCGAGCAGGGGGCTTTGCCACAGGTCGCGCGCTTCGCATTGACCGAAGAGGAAAGCCGTGTAGACCGCCGTCCCGAACGCCGTCGCCACGACCGCCCAGAGCAACTCCGGCGGGGCGGATATCCCGCCGAGCGCCAATCCCAGCCACAGGGTCAAGAGCCCCGCGTAACCGGTGATGATGAACGCACCCTTGGTGAGCCAGGATCGCCATTGTGGCTTGAACAGCACGAACCAGAATCGTTCGGGACGCTTCAGGTCGGCCACCAGCAACACACCGGTCGCAGTGAGGGAGATCATCGCGATCATCGGTGCCGCCGAAGCGAGGAGGGCGTCGGTCGCGTCGACCCCGAAGAGCAGCGCCACCGCCGCGACAAAGGCCGATCCCGCGGCCACCGATTTCGTCCACAGATAACTCGAGACTTTGCCCCGCCAGGCGATGAGATGGTGTACGTCGTATGCCACCCGGGCCTTCGGCATGCGGTCGCGGGCTTGCCGCCCGCCGCCCGCCGGCGGGCCCGCTGCGGTGGCGCCTCGGCGGGCGGAAGACGACTTCGACCGTCGCAACAGGGACCACACGCTGAAATCCGTCGGATTGTCCTTGGCGGTGCCCCGTTGCCGCTCCGACCACATGTAGGCGTCTTCGTGGGCGGCGGCCAATGGGTCCAACGCGGCCTGGTGGGCGCCGACGTAAAACGCCTTGGGCCGGGTCCCCTGCTCGGGACGTCTCACGGTGACGGGGGTGGTCCCGAGGTAGCGCGACACGCGGGACGCCGGGTCGTCCATGTCCCCGAACACGAGGGCCTCCACGGGGCAGATCACGACACACGCGGGCAGAAGGCCCTTCTCCAGCCGGTGGGCGCAGAAGTGGCATTTGGCTACGGTGTTGTCACCGGGATCGACGTGAATGGCGTCGTACGGGCACGCCTGGATGCATGCTTTGCACCCGATGCACCGGTCGTGGTCGATATCGACGATACCGTCGCTGCGCTGGTGCATGGCGGTGGTCGGACAGATGTGGACACACGGAGGGTCGGCACAGTGGTTGCATCGCATGATCGCGAAGTGCCGTCGCACGTTGGGAAATTGGCCCACCTCCACGGCCTTGACCCAGGTGCGGTGCACCCCCAGTGGCACGTCGTTTTCTGATTTGCAGGCGGTGCTACAGGCGTTGCACCCGATGCATTTGGTCTGATCGATGACCCAGGCGTAATTCACAGGGGGATATTGAATCCCCTCAGCCCAAATGTCTAGTCGTGGTCTCTCCTAGAATTCGACAGTGGGGGCGACGGTCGCGCCTTCCTCCGCTTCGAAGTACACGTGGGCCTGCGATCCGATCGCCTTGGCCGTGAGCACGGCCGGGAACCGCCGGATGTAGCCGTTGTACAACCGCACGGCGCCATTGTAGTCGGCCCGCGCCGTCGCGATACGGTTCTCCGTTCCCTCGAGCTGGTCTTGTAGCGTGCGGAAGTTCTCGCTGGATCGCAGTTCGGGGTAGCTCTCGGAGATGGCGAGCAACCGCCCGAGGGCGCCATTCATCCCCTGATGGGCTTGAGCCATCTGCTGGACGTCACCGCCGGAAATTGCACCGTTCAAACGGGAGCGCGCGTCGGCGACGGCGGTGAAGACGGCCTCCTCCTGCTGGGCGATGCCCCGCACGGTCGCGACGAGATTGGGAATCAGATCGGCCCGTCGCTGCAACTGGACGGCGATCTGACTCTTGTAGGCGGTCACCTGTTCGTCGTACGTCTGGATCTTGTTGTAGCCGCATCCCGTCAGTGACATCAGGGCAACGCCAAGCACGAATCGTTTCATCATCATACTCCTATTGTTCGTCGGCCGGCGTCTCGCCGTCGGTGGCGGCGGAAGCCGGCGTTGGCTCGGACTCGTGGTCATATAGATCCACGAAGTCGGCGAGCTTTCCCAGCTCGTCGACGTAGCGCGCGCCGATGGGGTCGTAGGGCTTCAATGCCCGTACGGTCCGCCCGGCGATCTTGTCCACCGCCCAATCGAACGCGGTGGCGTCGAGCTCCGCCGCCCGTGAGGCTTGCTCCACGAGCGTGGCGGGATTGGTGTCCGGCGTGCCGTCCACGAGTCGCACCGTTGCCCGCATGAGGATCAGGAAGGCGCCGACCGAATCGATGAGCAGCCGGGTCAGGGCCTTGCCGTCGGGAGCGCACGCCGCGTATTCGGCGCGCAGCTGCAACAGCTTGCCGCGAATTTCTCGTTCCAGCTCGTGTCGCAGGTGTTGCTTATCGGTGGCGAGCCCCTCGAACGGGTCCTCCCCCCGCAGCAACTCGTGCGCGTCGCGCATGTCCTCGATCTCGATCGGGAAGACATCGGTCGACGCCAGCCACTCTCGCTCGGTGAAGATGAGCGGTGCCGGTCCGCGCTTTTTGACCCACCCGGCGATGGAGCCCTCGATGGGACGCAGGGCGCTCGTGGACGCGTCTTTCACGATGAGTAGGAGATTCACGTCGGAGTGCCCGGGATCGACGCCGCCCCGCACCGCCGAGCCGAACATGATGAGAGACTTGAGGTTGTCTCCCAGCGTGGCGGTCAGCTGATCTGCGAATTCCTGCGCTCGTTCTTGTTTGGTCTTTGCCATTAGAAACTCCCTCCAGCTCCGCCGCCTCCGAACCCGCCGCCGCCCCCGAACCCGCCGAAGCCGCCGCCGCCGAACCCGCCGCCCCCCCAGCTGCCGCCGTGTCGCCCGCCACTCATGAGCATGGACAACAGCAGCAACTGACCCGCGCCGCCCCGTCCGTACCTTCCCCGCCGCCCCAGGAGGGACAGGAAGAAGATGAACAAGATGATCAGCCCAAAGGGGGCCGACCGGCCGCGCCGCGCCGTGGGCCGAGGCGCTTGAGCGATCCGGCCCGTGAGCTCGAACTCGAACTCCCCCGCGTAGGCCTCGGCCAGCATCTGCACCCCGACCAGCAGGCCGGCAGAGAAGTCACCGCCCTGGACGGCCGCACGTCCGATCGCGTCGCGAATCCGCCCGGCTCGGGCGTCGGTGATGAACCCCTCGCTCCCGGTGCCAGTGGCGATGAAAATGTCCGATCGGCCGTCACCGGGCCGTTCCCCGGGTTTGAGGAGGAGCACGACACCCGCGTTGCGGCCCCGATCGCCCGCCTGGCCCGTCGCCCCGACGCCCCACTGTCTCCCGATATCGCGGGCAACCTGCATCGCCGCCCGACCGCCGAGATCCGCCAGCGTGACCACCACGATCTCGCCGCGGGACTTCTGGCGCACTTCTTCGATCAAGACCGCCATCGATCGCTCCGCTTGGGGGCTGATCACGTTGGCGAAGTCGTTGACGAACCCCACGGGCTCCGGAACCTGAAGTTGGAGCGCCGCGAGCAGGGCGAGCAGCATCATGTCTTCTATAATAACGAGGGAATCCGGCGACCGGGGCGGCTCGGGATCAAACGGAGGGATTTTCGGGGCGGCCGGTCGGAATCGCGGGATCACTGACCTCCCCGGGCCATCGGATGGCGCGGAGTTCGCCACTGGAATTATCTTTCGCGCGTCATCCGATTCCCTCAACCCTGCGAGAGACGCCTTGTTCTCACAGCTTGCCGCCCCACTCGCCGCGCTTGCCGTCGCGATCCAGTCGTCGCCCGCCCGCGACACGGTCGGGTATTGGCAGCAGGGGGTGCATTATGTGATGGACGTGCGTCTGGACGAGGCCACGGAGACCCTGTCGGGGCGGGAGTCCATCACGTATGTGAATCGGTCGCCCGACACGTTGACGGAGTTCTACCTCCATCTGTATTTGAACGCGTTCCGGCCGGGCTCGCGATGGGCGGACCGTGACAGCGTGGAAGGGCGAAGACGCTTCAACGATCTCCGCGATCCGGATTACGCGTTTGAACGCATTCGTGGCGGTACCATCGACGCAGTGGCGGTCACGCCGGACTACCCCTACGCTCCCGATTCCACCATCGTGCGGTTTGCCCTGCCCGAGCGCTTGACGCCGGGGGACAGCCTCGAGGTAATGCTGGAATGGGACGCCCGTCCCAGCACGACCCCGCGGCGACAGGGACGCCGGGGACGCCGGTACGACTTCGCACAATGGTACCCTCGTGTGGTTACCTACGACCGCGGGGGATGGCAGTCGCACCCGCTCTATCCGGCCGGAGAATTTTATGGAGAGTTCGCCACGTATGACGTGACGTTCGACCTGCCGGAAGACCAGGTGATCGCGGCAACCGGCGTACCCCTCGAGGGGGATCCGGGGTGGGAGCGCGCCAAGAGCGACCGCGATCTCCAGATTGACTATCAACGCGCCTGGTATCGTGACCGCACTGCGGCGAGTCCGCCGCGGTGCGCTCGTGTTGGCAGCGGGCGGAAGTGCGTCCGCTTCTATGCCGAAGACGTGCATCACTTCGCGTGGTCGGTGAACCCTGATTACATCTACGAAGAAGGCCGCGTCAACGACGTCGTCGTGCGGGTACTCTACTTGCCGGGCGAGGAGGGCACCTGGGGAAACGGCGTGGTGGTGGACCGCACCGAAGAAGCGCTCCGCTGGCTCGGGGGCGTGTTTGGCCCGTATCCGTGGCCGCAGCTCACGAATCTCCATCGCATCGAGGGCGGGGGAACGGAGTTCCCCATGGCGATCATGGATGGCAGCCCGAGCCTCGGGCTGATCCTCCATGAAAGCACCCATCAGTACCTCATGGGCATCCTGGCCAACAATGAGTGGAAGCAGGGCTACCTCGACGAAGGGTTCACGAGCTTCCTGGTGTCGTGGTACGCCGAGGACGCGGCGCCCGACGTCGACGCCTATCCGGCCCTCGCCGACGCCATGCTGCAACTGGATCTCGACGGCTGGTCGCAGCCGCTCAATACCGCCGGCGAGGATTTCCGCGACTTCGGTACGTACAGCGCGATGACCTACTCGAAGGGCCAGTTGTTTTTCTTCCAGCTCCGGTACGTGGTGGGGCACGAGGCCATGCGCAGGATCCTGCGGGAGTACTACGCGACGTGGCGGTTGAAGCACGTCACACCGGAAGGATTGCGTGGGGTGGCCGAATCGGTGACGGGGATGGACCTCGCGTGGCTCTTCGAGGAATGGTTGAACGACGTGCCGGCGATCGACTACGCCTTGGGTCGCGTAGAGCGCCGACAGCTTGCGGGCGGATCGTGGGAGACGACCGTCGAGGTCAAACGCCGCGGTGACGGACACATGCCGGTGGAGATCGGTGAACGCGGTCGTCCGATCATCTACGCACGCTCTACCGCCACGGCCGATGAAGAGATCGTAACGTTCACAACGGCGGAACGACCGGGGAAGCTCATGCTCGACCCCCGGGTCCTGAGCTACGACTGGAACTTCACCAACAACCGCGAGGGAGGGCTGTTCGAGGGAGGGCTGTTCCATTCCCACGACGCGCGCTACCGGTTGGACACCTTCGTGCACGAACCGGCGGAACGTGACCGTCGCGTGATCTCGCTGGCCCCGACCTTTTGGTGGAATGACGCATCGCCCGCCATCATCGGCCTGCGCAGCCGTGGCAATTACATGGGACGGTACAACAAGACCACTTTTTGGATCGGCCGTGGATTCTCCACGGAGCTCCCGGTTACCGCCGGTGACGCTTTCGATTTCTCGTTTCGATGGGAAAACCCGCTGTTCTTCCGGAGTCCACGGGCGAGCCAGTCCATCGCGGCGTGGTCGGTCGACGGCACCGTCGGGGCACGCGTGCAATTCTCCAAGAGACACGCGCGGTCCTTCACTTCTACCAGCGAGCGGACGAGCGGCTACGTTGCCGAGTGGGTCGCAACGCGGCAAGCGCTGTTGCTCGACTCGGAACTGTGGGAGAATGCCGGAACTGTCGAGGTGGGCCGGTTCGATCATTGGGATTTTGATGCTTGGGGGGCGAGGTGGAACGTGCGCCTGAACTACCGCGCGGGCGTGGTGTACCGGAAGGACGGAACGCAGACCACGAGCCCCAAGCCGCTGGGCCGTATCCTCGGCAGCGGGGCACTGCGCAAACCGCTTCTCGGGTTCATGGTGGGCGCCCGAGTGTTCGGCGGCGTCTACCTCGCGGACGAGCCGCCCCCGCTACAGCGTGCCATCCCGCTCAAGGGAGCCGATCCGTACGAAACGCTCAGCAACCCGTTTCTTCGCACACAGGGCGCGCCCCTGGCCGGCAACGATGTCCCGTATCACGCTCCGGGAAACGCCAACCTGCGGGCGTACCAGCCGGGCATCGGGGGCCGGTGGATCCTCGCTGGCACATTGGAGATCGAGAAGGACCTCCTCCGCCGCTCTAGCGGCGTCTTGCGCCGCGCGGCTATCGTCGCCTTCGGGGACGCGGCGGTGGTGGATACCCTGGCGATCCGGTCGGTGGCGGGCAACGCGTTCACGCCGGTGTCCGATGCCGGGATCGGCGTCCGCCTCGGCCTCCACGTGGGTGGTCTGAGCTTTCCCGTGCGCGTGGAGTTCCCGGTGTTCGTCTCCGAGCCGCTGCTGGCACACGAAAATGCCCCTGACCGCGAACGATTGGGTTTCCGGTGGCTGATAAGTCTCCAACCGATTTTCTGAGCCACGGCCGTGGTGACCGGCGATCGTTCTTTCGCACGACCGTCGGCCGAATCATGAACGAAGTCGCGCGCCATGCGGAACGCCGCGTGGTCCAGACGCGGTACATGCGGCCACCGGGTGCGTTGGGGGAACTGGCGTTTCTCGCGGCGTGCACGCGCTGCGGCGACTGCTTCGACCCGTGTCCGGTCAAGGCCATCGTGAAGGTCCCGACGTCCGGCGGACTCGCCGCGGGCACGCCGATGATCAACGCCCGGCTGCAGGCCTGCATTGTCTGTGACGACATGCCCTGCGCGGCGGCCTGTCCCACCGACGCACTCTCCGTGCCGGAGACCGGTTGGCACGGCTTGCACATGGCGACGCTCGAGCTCAACTCGGACCGGTGTATCGCGTTCGATGGGACGGAATGCGGTGTCTGCGCCGAGGCGTGTCCTGTGGGCGAGGCGGCGTTGGGGCTCGACGACGGAGGGCGGCCGATCATCCGGGCGGAGGGGTGCGTCGGTTGCGGAGTCTGCGTGCGCGCGTGCGTCACGAGTCCGTCCTCCCTCCAATTACATTACTAGCGTGGAGACGCGATGACGGACGTTCCATACCGCGTGGAGAAACCGTGGGGACACGAATTGATCTGGGCCCGTACCGACAAGTACGTGGGGAAGATCCTCCACATCGAAGAGGGACATGTGCTCAGCCTGCAATACCACGAGCAAAAAGACGAAACGATACACGTCCTGAAGGGGGAGATCGTCTTCCGGACGCAGGTGGATGGGGTCATGCAGGAGCAGCGCATGGCCGAGGGAGAGGGATGCCGCATCACCCCGGGCACGGTGCACCAAATGGAAGCAACCGTCACCAGTGATTTGCTGGAGGTGTCGACGCCGGAAATCGACGATGTCGTGCGGTTGGAGGATCGCTATGGGAGAGTGTAGTTGAAGGTCGTCATCCCCCTGGCGGGCAAAGGCACCCGGCTGCAGCCCGTCACCGACCACGTCCCCAAACCGCTCCTCCGCGTCGCCGGCCGGCCGGTCCTCGATCTCGTTATGGACCAGCTGGCGGGACTCGCCATCGACGAGCTCATCTTCATCACCGGCCACCTGAAGGAGCAGGTCGAGGCGCACGTCACGTCGCATTTTGACTATCCCTCGCGTTTCATCGAGCAGGTCGTCCAGGATGGCACCGCCGGTGCGGTGAATCTCGCCAGGCCGTTCATCGACGGGCCGCTGCTCATCGTCTTCGTCGACACGTTGTTCGACGCCGACCTGTCGCTGGTCACTCGCGGGGATGTCGACGGCATCATCTGGGTCAAGGAGGTGGAAGACTACCAACGCTTCGGCGTCGTGGTGACGAACGAGCGGGGCGAGATGACCCGCATCGTCGAAAAACCGTCGGAGCCCATCTCCAAACTGGCTAACATCGGGTTGTACTACATCCGGGATTGGCGGCTGTTGTTCGAGGGAATCGAACACACGTTGAAGGAGCCGGCCAACAAGGGCGAGTGGTACCTAACCGACGCGTTCCAGTACATGATCGATCACGGCAGCAGGATCCGGACGGCCGAGGTCGGCGGTTGGTACGATTGTGGCAAGATCGAAACCCTGCTCGAGACCAACCGGCACCTTTTGGAGCATGGGCATGGGACGCGGGCGTCCAGTGCCGACGGCGTTCGGATCATCGAACCCGTTCGCATCGGCGAGAACGTCGATCTCCGGGATTCCACGATCGGCCCCAACGTGACCATCGATGAAGGCGCCACGATCACCGGATCGGTGTTGCGACACACCATCGTCGGACGTGACGCCCGCGTCGTGAACTCGCGAATCGAGTATTCCTTTATCGGAGACGGTGCGAACGTGACCGGTCGGACGGAAGAGCGGCTCATCGCGTCCGTCGACGCAGCCCGGGTGGCGCCGTAGGGGTCTCCGCCACTGCCGTTTGTTGGACAACTTGTCGACACGGGATCGAATCGTGCTTGACGCTCCGGCAATGCTCGGCGATCCTACACGGGTATGGACGAGTCCACACTGATTCACGACTGGAACCGGGCGGGCGATCTGGATTGGAGATCGATTCAGGTCGATCTCAACGACGAGACCTTGCGAGACGGGCTCCAATCGCCGTCGGCAATCGATCCTCCCATCGAGGCGAAACTCCGGCTGCTGCATCTCATGGCGGATCTCGGGATCGTGGCGGCGGACATCGGGCTGCCGGGCGCCGGTCCGCGCGCCGTGGAGGCGGTTCGAGCGCTCGCCCGGGAGATTGCCGACCAGAAGGTGCCCATCGCGCCCAATTGCGCTGCCCGGACGGTGGTGGCCGACGTGGAGCCCATCGTGCGCATCTCGCAGGAGGTGGGCATCCCGATCGAGGCGGCCACGTTTATCGGATCCTCCCCCATTCGCCAGTATACGGAGGATTGGACCCTCGATCGCATGCTCGCAGCGAGCGAGAAGGCAGTCACATTCGCGGTGAGCGAGGGTTTGCCGGTCATGTACGTGACGGAAGACACGACGCGGGCCCGCCCCGAGACGATCAAGGCGCTGTACAGCAACGCCATCTCGTGGGGCGCCCGGCGCGTGTGTCTGGCCGATACGGTGGGGCATGCGACGCCGAATGGCGTCCGCAATCTGGTCAAGTTCGTGAAGGAGGAGATCGTCGCCCCGTCAGGGGAAGACGTCAAGATCGATTGGCACGGCCATCGCGATCGCGGCATGGGCGTCATCAATTGTCTCGTCGCCATCGAGGCGGGTGTGGATCGGGTACATGCCACGGCCCTCGGTGTCGGCGAGCGCGTGGGCAACGCGGAGATGGATTTGCTCATCGTCAATCTGCATCTGCTCGGTGCCCACCGTCACGACGTTTCGGCACTGCAGGCGTACTGCAAGGTGGCTGCGGAGACCATCGGCGTCCCGCTCCCGGCGAACTACCCGGTCTTCGGGGAGGACGCCTTTCGCACCGGAACCGGCGTGCATGCCGCGGCCATCATCAAGGCCCGTCGCAAGGGAGACGCCTGGCTCGCCGATCGCGTCTACTCCAGTGTGCCGGCAGCCACTTTCGGCGCCCACCAGCGAATCGACATCTCACCCGTGTCCGGCCTGTCCAACGTGAGGTTTTGGCTCGACCAGCACGGCTACGATTCCTCGGACGAAACGCTGTGCGACCGATTGTTCGCGGCGGCCAAGGCCGGGGATCGGACGCTGACCGACGACGAGTGTCATCAGCTGGCGTCGGCGTCTCCCGGTGGACGATCGGCCGGCGCGGTGTGACCAACGACGCCGTGTTTGCGCACCTCAGGGACTCGTATCTCGATCTGCGTTGGCAATGCGATCCCGTGCAGGTCACGCACCGATTGGGACGTTCCCGAAATTGCTCGACCAGCCCGCGATACCCTGCAGGCTTGTCCCGCGGTCTTCAGGGAAACCTCCTGGGCGTAATCTTCAAGTATGGTGGGTTGCCCGTGAGTCTCATGCGGTGAGGGATGGGGTTGCTCCGCTCCTGAGGTCCTCCGGCCCTTTCCGAATCTGCCCTCCGCCGGTACGTTCGGAAACGCCCCTAACCGAGCAGGCGAGCCATTCCGTACGGTTCTGACGCATCCTCGTGGAGCACATCGGCGCGGCAGCCGGGGGCTGGGTCCGTACTCGCCGAACAGCCGGAGAGGATCTCGGCCGATCCACAGCCGATGGATGGTCATGTTGCACTCGTCTCAGGCGGCGCCACGGGCCTGGGACGAGCGATCGGACTGGAGTTTGCCCGCCGCCGAGTCCACGTGGCTTTCAACTATGTCGACCTTCCCGGTCGCGACATTCTCGAACAGGCCCTTCTCACCGAGACCGCGTTGCGGGCCCACGGGATTCGGGTGTTCAGCGACCGATGCGACGTCAGGCGGCGCGACGAGATGGAGGCCTTCGTCGAAACGGCGCAGTCAGAACTCGGTGGGCTGCATTATCTCGTCAACAATGCTGGGATCGCCCACGACGGTGCGCTGTGGCGTCTCAGTGAGGAGGCGTGGCGCGACGTCCTGGACACCAACGTGACCGGGGCGTTTCACTGCATCCGAGCCGTGGCCCCCGTGTTCCGCGCGCAGCACTATGGGAGGATCGTGAACGTCGCGTCGCACCAGGCGTTCCGACCGGGGTTCGGTGTCAGCAATTATGCCACCAGCAAAGCCGCCCTGATCGGCTTGACCAAGTCGGCGGCCGTGGAGTTGGGCCCGTCCAACGTCAATGTCAATGCGGTGGCTCCCGGGTTCGTGCGGACGGAAATGCTCTCGAAGCTCCCCCCCGAGGTACTCGAGCGGGCCGAGAAGAGCGCCGTCTTGGGTCGGGTCGCCGAGCCGGAGGATGTGGCCCGGGTCGTGGCATTCCTCTGTTCCGATGACGCCCGTCATGTGACCGGACAGGTTATTTTGGTAGACGGGGGCCTGACCCTCGGCAGCTAGCCCGCCGTAACTCGGCACCGGCCGGGGCCACGGTCGCATGCCAAACCACCTTCATACGCGAATCCATCTTCCTGGAGCAGCCGCGTGCCCGACAAGTTCGTAGACTCGACGTACGCTGACGGCGTGGCCACGATCACCCTCGATCGCCCGCCGCAGAACCTCATGAACATAGCAATGATGGAGCAGATGAATTCGGCGGTGCTTGCCCTGCGGGACCATCACGAGCTGAAGGTCTTGGTGCTTCGTGGCAACGGCGATGCGTTTTGCGGGGGGGTCGATCTCGCCGATCATACCCGCGACAAGGTCTCGCGAATGTTGCAGGTGTTTCACCGGATCTTCGAGACCATGCGACTGGTGGATGTCATCGCCGTCGCGGCGGTCGACGGGCCCGCATTGGGCGGGGGGTTCGAGCTGGCGATCGGGTGCAACATGGTCGTCGCCTCCGAGTCGGCGGTGTTCGGCTTGCCCCAGATCAAGATGGGGCTCTTCCCGCCGCTGGCGGCCGTCGTGCTGCCGCGGGCGGGACTACGCCGCAAGGCGATGGAGTGGATTCTGACCGGAGATGAGATCCCCTCGTCGGAGCTGCAACAGTTCGGGATCGTGAATCGGGTGTTCCCGGACGCGGAATTCGACAACGAGCTGCTCCGGTTCGTCAAGAAGCTGACGGCCAAGTCGGGTCCGGTACTCCAGCTGGCCAAGCGCGCGCAGCTCGAATCGTATTATGCTACGTACGAGGAAGGCCTGTACAAGGTCGAGAATACCTACCTCCGCGACCTCATGTCCCTGGAGGATTCCCAGGAAGGCATCGAGGCCGCTCGAGAGGGGAGGGAGCCGAGGTGGCGCGACGCATGATCATTCTCGGGGCCGTATCCGCGGTCTTGGGATGCGGTTCCTCCGCGGCGACGGAAGACGTCGCCGCGCCTCCAAGCCCGCTCCCCGTCGGCGCGATTCTGGGGGTGGAAATCTCCGTGTATCCGCTCACGATGATTCTCGCCGAGGCCGAGCTTGGATGGGACGAGCAGATCTCTCCCCGGAATGAGGCGCTGCGCCGCGCCGACAGCCTCCTCGAGGTCGCCCTCACGGAACGCGCACCCGAGGTGACGTGGGTCTTGCCCGACGAGCTGCGCCGGGCCGCGCGCACGGCCCCGGGCCTGCTCACAGATCCGGACCGGATGGCCACGTCGGTGTTGCGGAATAATGTCCGCAAGATTCCCGATCCCCTCTGGAGCCAGATGCGCAAGCTGACCGGCGTGGTCGGCGACCGGCTGGCGTTGGTGCCGGCCAGTCTGTTCTTCTTTGCCGACTCGCTCGGTCGCGGCCGCGCGGAGCTCACGGTCGTCCTTGCCGAGGTTCGGCTGGGCGAGGTTCGCTGGCGGACGGTGGCCAAGGGGACGGGTGACACGCCCTGGGAGGCACTGGAGGCTGCCCTCGAGACGCTGGCGCCGCTTCCATCTGGGGGGCGACCATAGCACGATCAGCCACGCTCATCCGAGGGGACGGGATCGGCCCGGAGATCACCGACGCGACGTTGCGGGTGCTCGACGCCGTCGGCGTCTCGTTCGATTGGGACGAGCAATCGGCGGGCGTGGCGGCGCTGGAAGATGAAGGCACGCCTCTGCCCGACGCGACGGTCGAGAGCATTCGCCGCACCCGGCTGGGGCTGAAAGGTCCGCTCACGACCCCGGTCGGCAGCGGCTTCCGATCGGTGAACGTGTCTCTCCGGCGCCAGTTCGATCTCTACGCGAATGTGCGGCCCGTGCGATCCATGGTGTTGGGCCAGCGGTACGAGGACATCGATCTCGTGCTGGTCCGCGAGAACACCGAGGGGCTGTACGTGGGATTCGAAACGACCATTCGCGTGGGAGACGATCCGAAGGCCGTGGCCCAATCCACGGCGATCGTGACCCGGCAAGGGTGTGAGCGCGTGGTTCGCTTTGCGTTCGAGTATGCGGTCACACACGGTCGCAAGAAAGTGACCATCTGCCACAAGGCGAACATCCTCAAGGCGTCGAGCGGGCTCTTCCTCGGCGTCGGGCGGGAGGTGGCCGAAGCGTACCGCGGCAAGGTCGAGGTCGACGACGTGATCATCGATGCCTGTGCCATGAAGCTCGTCCTCGATCCCTGGCAGTTCGACGTGATCGTCACGACCAACATGTTCGGTGACATCCTGAGCGATCTGATGGCCGGACTCGTCGGCGGCTTGGGGCTCGCTCCCGGGGCCAACGTCGGCAAGGACGCCGCCCTGTTCGAGGCCGTCCACGGTTCGGCGCCCGACATTGCCGGGCAGGGCGTGGCCAATCCATCGGCGCTGATCCTGGCCGCGTGCATGATGCTCGATTACGTCGACGAGCACGAGAAGGCCGGCCGGATCAGGGCCGCGCTGACGGAAACGGTGCAGGACGGCAACACTACAACACGGGATCTCGGAGGCCATGCTTCGACGCGGGAATTTGCAGACGCCGTTAGTCGCCGGGTTGGTTGAGCACGAGTGCCCTCGGTGTCACCGTGCGGTGGAGCTCCCGCTGGGCGCGCTCTGTGGCCATTGTCATAGGGAGATCGAACGGCGCGCGCGGCGGGTTGCCAGGTTGCTGGGCGGGCTGTCGACGGTGGCCATGGCGCTCTACGTGTTCATCCCGCCGCCGCCCGACGAGCGGGCGCGGACCGTGGGTTTGATCGGGGTGGTGATCTGGTACATCTTGGCCAATGCGGTGGTGCGTCGGGTCATGAGACAATGGCAACGATGAGAGATCGAGTTGACTTTTAGCCTCGTCCATCTGTCGGACACCCACTTCGGTGAAGCGGCCGATTTGCAGAAAATCTTGGCGGTGCAAAGCCTCGTGCCCGATCTCGAGCCGGATCTCACGGTGCTCTCCGGCGACTTGACACTGCGGGCCCGGCACGGGGAATTTCAGGTGGCCGAGATGTTCGTGCGTGAACTCGAGCGCACGGCCCCGGTGTTCGTGATTCCCGGCAATCATGACGTGCAGTGGTGGTCGCGTCCCCTCATTCCCTTCGCCCCGCAAGTCAAGTACACCAAGTTCAGAAAACATTTCGGTCCGGTGTTGACGCCCACGCTCGATCTCACCGAAGCCATCGTGACGAGCGCCCTGACACCGCATGGCGTAACGTGGGGTTCGCTCACGCCGCAGGTGCGCGATCTCGCGGTCAAGGGCCATCTGCCACGGAGCGAAGCGCGACGCATCAAGACCGCGTTCGCCCGGGCCCGCCCCGAACAAGCGAAGATCTTGGTTCTGCATCACAACGTGCTGCGGGGGGAGCAATCCCAGCGCATGGGTCTGGCGCGATGGCGCCGCGCGCAGCAGGACATCGTGCAGTCGGGAGCGGACCTGGTTTTGTGCGGGCACGATCACGAAGAGCGGGCGGACACCCTGGATGGTGTGGTGATTTCCTGCGCGGGCACCCTGTCAGCGAGATCGCGCGGCAATCGGCCGTCCGCGTTTCACCGGATCTTGATTGAGGACGACGCGATTCAAGTCGAGATTTATCTGTGGGAGGCCGAGCATCGATTGTTCAAGCGTACCGACATGCTGGTGTTCGCCAGGCGCACGGCGGGAAATGATGCACAGGTTGCAGCAGGAGCTGTTTGACGACGAGTCGTTGATCCAGCGGCTTCATGCGCTGGGCCTCGCCGGCGTGCGGCGGGTGGAGTCGCACGAGAATCGATCCGTCATGGTGAGCCTCACCGGGAGCGGCATTTTACGGGTCCACCGCGGCTTCGCGTACGCACCGGATGCCGTGCTGGCAGCCATCCTGACCTTCGTCAGCCCGCGCACCCGCCGTCCGCGCCGCCGCGCGGCGCAACAGATCATCCTCGCGTTTCCCGTGTACTCCAACACCCGGGGCCCCCGGCGCAGACCCCTGAGGCCGAAGTCGCGGCCGGAAGATCGACATCTGCTCCGCCGGCTCGCCCAGCTCCACGGACTTCTCGGCGACCGGTTCTTCGGTGGTGAGCTGGGCCGGATCCGCTTCCGGATTTCCCGCCAGATGCGCCGGAAGCTCGGTGAGCTGACGCTCGACGCAAGAGACCGCCCCGTGGAAATCGCTATCAGCCTGCGGCACATCAGAAGCGACGGGTGGCAGGAGGTGCAGCACACGTTGCTCCACGAGATGGTCCATCAGTGGCAAGCCGAGAGAGGGCTTCCGGTCGACCACGGTGCTACTTTTCGGCGAAAGGCGCGGTCCGTCGGTGTGGCGCCTCGCGCCGTTCGTGACGTTGGCAGAACCCATTAATCAAAGGAAAGATTCGGATGCCTTTTCAAGGCGTTGATTTCTTTGAAACCGATACGTTGCTGGACGAGGAGGAGAAGGCGATACGCGACACCGTGCGCCGGTGGGTGGACGACAACGTCATGCCGGTCATCGGAGCGCATTACGTGGAGGGCTCATTTCCCAGCGATCTCATTCCCCAGATGGCCGAGCTGGGACTGTTCGGGGCCAATCTGCCAGAACAGTACGGTTGTGCGGGCCTGAACAACGTGGCCTACGGCCTCATCATGCAAGAGCTCGAGCGTGGCGACAGCGGGATCCGCTCGTTCGCGTCGGTGCAGGGGGCATTGGTCATGTACCCCATTTTTGCTTTCGGCAGCGAGGAGCAGAAGACGTCGTGGCTGCCGCAACTGGCGAGCGGCGAGGCGATCGGTTGTTTCGCCCTCACCGAGCCCGACTACGGATCGAATCCGGCCGGCCTGACTACCACCGCGTCGCAGACTGCCGACGGGTGGGTGCTGAACGGCACCAAGATGTGGATCACCAACGGATCGACCGCCCACGTGGCGATCGTCTGGGCCAAGACCGGCCCGCTCGATGACCCCTCGAGCATCCGCGGGTTCATCGTGCCGACGGACGCCGAGGGTTTCTCGGCGAAGGACCAAAAAGGGAAGCTCTCGCTTCGGGCGAGCGACACGAGTGAGCTGGTGCTGCAAGACGTGCGGGTGCCGGCCGATGCGGTGCTGCCGGGCAGCAGCGGGTTGAAGGGTCCCCTGATGTGTCTCACGCAGGCACGATACGGCATTGCGTGGGGGGCGGTGGGTGCAGCGATGGCGTGCTACGATGAGGCGCTGAGCTATGCCATGAACCGCATGATGTTCGGCAAGCCGCTCGGGGCGTTTCAGCTGCAGCAGGCACGCCTGGCCGAGATGCTGACGGAGATCACCAAGGCGCAGTTGCTGTGCGTGCAGCTCGGCCGTTTGAAGGACGCCGGAACCCTGCGGCCGGACCAGGTCTCCCTCGCGAAGCGCAACAACGTGAACATCGCGACCGAGGTTGCCCGCGAAACCAGGCGGCTCCTCGGTGCCAACGGTATTTTGGCCGAGTATCAGGCGATGCGGCACATGGCGAATCTGGAGAGCGTTTACACCTACGAGGGAACCCACGACGTGCACACGCTCGTCCTCGGGCAATCCGTAACGGGAATCAGCGCATTTGAATGAGCGGGCGGTGCTCCTGCGGTTTCTGGACCAGGCGTTCGACCAACATGCCTGGCACGGCACAACCTTGGCGGGTTCGGTCCGGGGGGTAACGCCGGTCCAGGCCATGTGGCGTCCGAAACCCAACCGCCATAATATTTGGGAGCTGATCCTCCACGCGGCGTACTGGAAGTATGTCGTCCGGCGGCGCCTCACCGGAGAGCAACGGGGTGGATTCCCCCGCGAGGGCAGCGACTGGCCGAGGCTGCCCGCTAGGCCGGATGCCAAAGCGTGGCGCGGCGACGTGCGACTCTTGAAGGAAGAGCATCGCAAACTCCGGGAAGTCGTGACGCAGCTCGGCCAGGCGAAGTTCGCCACCAAGGGGGCGACCGGAAAGTGGAGCAACGCGGAGTTGATTCACGGGGTCGCGGCTCACGATCTCTACCATGCCGGGCAAGTCCAGCTGCTCAAGCGGCTGCAGCGGCAATGAGCCGCATGGATGGGTATCCGCGTCCGCACCGGATGGTCGACGCGCGTTTGCACGCAACACTGAAGAGAATGGAGCTGCGCGTGAAGCGAGGAATGTTGTTGATGGTCACGGCGGCGTTGGTGGCCGGTTGCGTTACTGGGCCATCGGGGCCCGGAATGCCGGGGTTCACCGGTACCGGCTCGGACCTCACGGTGGTCCAGATAGCGGACGGGTTCGCCTCGCCCGTGTTCCTCACACACCAACCGGGCGACGACCGGCTGTTCGTCGTCGAACAGCTGGGACGCATCAGCATCATCGACAATGGGACTGTGCAGCCGGTACCGTTTCTGGACATCTCGGCTATCGTGCAGATCGGCAACGAACAGGGCCTGTTGAGCGTGGCCTTCCATCCGGACTACGACATCAACGGCTATTTCTACGTGTACTACACCGATTTCCTGGGCGCATCACGCATCGTGCGGTATACGGGAACCGCCGTGCTGGGGGATCCGGATAGCGATCTCGACATTCTCACGGTTCCCCAACCCTTCGCCAATCACAACGGAGGACTCCTCGAGTTCGGCCCGGACGGCATGCTGTACATCGGCCTCGGCGATGGAGGCAGCGCGGGCGACCCGCTACTCCACGGCCAAGACCCCACGACACTGCTCGGAACCATCCTCCGTATCGATGTAGACGATGCCGACCCGGGGCTCGAGTACGGCATACCCGCCGACAACCCGTTCGTGGGCTCCGCGTCGGGGGCGGACGAGGTCTGGGCGTACGGGCTACGCAACCCGTGGCGGTACGCGTTCGATGCCGTGGACGGATTACTGCTTATTGCCGACGTCGGACAGAACTCATTCGAGGAGATCAACGTGGTGGACGACGACCGCGGGGGGTTGAACTTCGGCTGGAATGTGATGGAAGGCAACAGCTGTTTTCTGGCGAACAACTGCAACATGACCGGCCTGGAGTTGCCCGCGTTGACATACGAAAATGGCGGGAACGCCTGCTCCGTGACGGGCGGATACGTATACCGCGGCAGCGAGCTGCGTCGGGTGGGCGGGCACTATTTTTTTTCGGATTTCTGCGGCGGGTTCCTGCGAAGTTTCCGGTATGACAACGGGTCAGTCGCCGACTTGACCGACTGGGGTGTGAACGCCGGAGCCGTGACCTCGTTCGGCGAAGACGTCCAAGGCGAGCTCTACATGCTGACCGGGGCGGGCCAGGTGCTGAAAATCGTCGAATCGCAGTAGGGATCAGCGCCCCCAGCGGCGTTCCCGCCGCCGATCGGCCCGCTCCCAGCGAGCGGGGCACTCTTGGTCGAGCGCTTCGAGCGCGCCGGCCACGGGGAGGGTTGTAGGGGGCCCGTTCAGCGAGTACCTTCCGCATGCCCCCCGAAAACGGTGTCGCAGGACGTCATAACTTTAAGCCACACTTGGAGTTACGGTGAAGATCGCGGTCTGCATCAAGCGAGTTCCCGATACGGAGACCCGCATCAAGATTGGCGCCGACGGTCGGTCGATCGACGAAGACGGCGTCAAGTTCGTGTTGAATCCCTATGACGAGTACGCCCTCGAAGCCGCACTGCAGCTGAAGGAGACTGAACCCGACGGCTCCGACGTGGTGGCGATCGCCCTGGGCTCGGATGCGTCGCAGGAGACGATTCGTACGGCTCTGGCCATGGGCGCGGATCGCGGGATACTCCTGCAAACCGACGAGGTGAGTGTGGATCCCGTCGCCAGTGCCAAGGTGCTCGTGGCCGAGCTCGCCGCCGGCGGCTACGATGTGATGCTCTTCGGCAAGCTCGCCATCGACGATTACCACCAGGCCGTAGGAACCATCGTGGCGGAATTGCTCGGCGTTGCCAGTGTCAGTGGGATCAGCCATTTGAGCATTGCCGGCGGCAAGGGCGTGGCACACCGGGAGATCGAAGGCGGCGTCGAGGTCGTCAAATTTGCCCTTCCGGTCGTCCTCACCGCCGACAAGGGTTTGAACGAACCCCGGTACCCCGCGCTGCGCGGCATCATGATGGCCAAGAAGAAACCCCTCGAGGTGAAACCCGTGACCCTGGCACAGGGCGCGGTGGCGATCAAGGAACTGGTACTGCCGCCGCCTCGGGCCGAGGGGCGCATCGTGGGCGAAGGTCCAGACGCCGTACCGGCCCTCATCGAAGCGCTGCGTGTGGAAGCGAAGGTGCTGTGATGGGCGATGTCCTGGCGGTAATCGAGCAACGGGGAGGAGAGGTCAAGCAGAGTGCCGCGGAGGTGCTCACCGCCGCCCGCGGGTTGGCCGATGCGTCCGGCGGCAAGGTCGACGCATTGGTCGTGGGCCCTCCGGGGATCGATGTCTCGCATCTGGGAACCTACGGCGCCGATGCCGTGGTCTCGGCCACGGACGAGGCGCTCAGCTTGTATCAGCCAGACGCGTACACCGCGGCCGTGGTTCAGCAGGCTCAATCGGCCGATTACGGTGCGATCCTCCTGAGCGCCACTGCGATGGGGAAAGATCTCGCGCCCCGGGTGGCTGCGCGCCTCGATTGCCCGCTTGCGGTGGACGTCACGTCCATCGCCGCTGGCGGGGGCATCACCGTGACGCGCCCGGTGTACTCCGGAAAGGCGGTGTGCACGCTCGACGTCACGAGTGCACCATGCGTGATCTCCGTTCGGCCCAACGTGTTCACCCCGAAGGAGAATCTTCGGGACGCCGAGACACGTACGGTCCAGATGTCCGAGGTCGAGGCGCGGGTGCGCACGGTGGAAGTGACCGAACCGGAGCGGGCGCGGCTGGATGTGACGGAGGCCACCGTGGTCGTGAGCGGCGGGCGGGGTCTCAAGGAACCAGAGAACTTCGCGTTGATCGAGTCCCTCGCCGAGGCGTTCGGCAACGCGGCGGTCGGGGCGTCGCGGGCCGTCGTCGATGCGGGATGGCGTTCGCATGGAGACCAGGTCGGCCAAACCGGGAAGACGGTGAGTCCGCAACTCTACATTGCCGTCGGAATCTCGGGTGCCGTTCAGCACTTGGCCGGGATGCGGACCGCCAAGGTGATCGTGGCGATCAACAAGGACAAAGACGCTCCGATCTTCAAGATTGCGGACTACGGCGTGGTGGGCGATCTCTTCGAAATCGTCCCGCGCCTGACCGAGGAAGTGCGCAAGGCGCGAGGAGCGTGATCATGGGTCGGTTTCGGCCTGCCGATGTGCAACCCGAGCTGCCCATCCAGGATCTCATCGTCGACGAGACACCGTCGGAGGAGAGTCTGGAGTTCGACGTGTTGTTCGTCGGGGGCGGTCCCGGCGGCCTGTCGGGCGCGATCGAACTCGCCCGCCTCGTGAAGGCGGACAATGCCGTCGGGGACGGGCTGGGCGATATCAGTATCGGTGTGTTGGAGAAGGCCGCAGCACTCGGCGAACATTGCTTGTCGGGTTCCATCGTCAACCCGATCACGTTCCGCACGTTGTTTCCCGATCTCTCGGACGACGACTTTCCCTTCCGGCAGCGTGTCGAAAAGGAGGCCGTCTATGTGCTGGGCGTCGGGTGGCTCGGCAAACAGGCCGAGGCCGCCGGCGTCGACATTTTTGCCGGCTTTCCAGCCGAAAAGCTGCTGGTCAAGGCCGACCGGGTCATTGGTGTCCGCACGGCTCCCACCGGGCTGAACCGCGACGGCACCCCGGGCTCGGGCCACATGCCGAGCACCGACATCGTCGCCAAGATCACGGCGTTGGCCGAAGGCAGTCGCGGCACGCTGTCGCAAGCCTATCAGGAGTGGCAGGGAATCGGGGCGGAGAACCCACAGATCTATGCGTTGGGTGTCAAGGAGATCTGGGAGACGAAGAAACCCCTCGACACGGTCATTCACACCATGGGCTGGCCGCTGCCCCGCGATGCCTTCGGCGGGAGTTTCATGTATCCGCTGGAGCCCAACCTGGTCTCACTGGGCCTCGTGGTGGGGCTCGATTATCGGCGGTCGACGTTGGACGTGCACGAACTGCTACAGCGGATGAAACTCCATCGGCTGTTCCGACAATACTTGGAAGGTGGGGAGATGGTGGAGTGGGGAGCCAAGACGATTCCCGAAGGCGGCTTCTACTCGATTCCCGACCGGCGCTTCGGACACGGGGTGATCATGGTCGGTGATGCGGCCGGCTTCGTCAACGTTCCCTCGCTCAAGGGGATCCACTATGCGATGCAGTCGGGCGTGTACGCCGCCCGGGCCATCTTCGATGCGTTGAAGAAAGGCGAGACCGCCGCCCCGTATCTCTCGTCGTATGATGAACTGGTGAAAGATTCGTTCATCATGGATGACCTCTACCGCACGCGCAACATGCGCTTGGCGTTCAAGAACGGATTCTTCGTCGGCGGCCTCAAGGCAGTCTTGATGTCGCTGAGCCGGGGTCGCCTGTTCGCCAAGCGCATTCCCATGTTGCGAGATGCCGCCGTTGCCAAGCGGATAAAGCCGGCCAAGCCGTTCACGCCCGACGGAAAACTCACGTTCAGCAAGGTGGACGCCGTTTTCAAGTCGGGCAACGCGACGCGGGATACCATCCCCACGCATCTCCTGGCCGACGACTACGTGGCCGAAGAGATCGCGCAGATGTATGCGAGCATGTGTCCGGCCGGGGTCTACGAGGTCGTGGACCACAAGCTGCGCGTCAACGCGCCTAATTGCGTCGACTGCAAGGCCACCGACGTGCTCGGCCCGCGCTGGACGCCGCGGGAAGGCGGCAGCGGTCCGGCTTACAAGCGGATGTAATCGTCACCACGGACACTCCGCGACGTGCCGGTGGTCCTCCAGCACGATCGCCTGCAACACCTCGCCGGTTTGCACTTCGGGCCGGTCTTCCGGAACCACCAACAGAGCGTCGGCCCGTACCATCGAAGTCAACAACCCGGATCCCTGTGACCCGGTGAGCCGGGCGGCCGGCGTGGCGTTTTCTCCGGACAGCGTGACCCGCAAGAAGTGCTGGAGGGGAGGGCCGAGCGAGATGGGCTCACCCACCGAAACATTGGTCACGGCCCGAAACAGCTTGGAGTGGCCCAACATCTTTCTAATGGCCGGTCGGGCAAGGAGCTCGAACGTGACCATGGTGCTCACCGGATTGCCGGGGAGGCCGAGCCACGGCAATCCATCGAGTTGACCGATGAGCCCGAACGCGACCGGTGCCCCGGGCCGCATCCGGATCTTCCAGAACTTTTGATCGACGTCCAGCGCACGCAGGACTTCGTGCAGAAAATCGTGCTCGCCCACACTGATGCCGCCGGTCGTGAGGACGAGGTCGGCGCCCGCAGCCTCGAGCAGGCGGTGTCGCAGTTCGTCGGGATCGTCCTTCGCGATGCCGAGGTCGCGAGGAATGCCACCGGCGCGGCGCACCAGCGACACGAGGGTGTACGTGTTCGACGAGGCGATCTTCCGGCCCTCGAGCACGGCGTCCCGCTCGTGCACGGCGGCGATCTCGTCGCCCGAGCCAAGGATGGCCACGACGGGTTTGCCATGCACGGGCACGTCGAGCGCCGCGATAGAAGCAAGGAGTCCTTGCGCGGCCGGGCCGATGACCGAGCCGGCTGCCAAGACCACGTCACCTTTCCGGACATCCTCGCCGGCGAACCGGATATGGCGCCCGGCGTCGCGCAGGTCGTCGATGCGGACGCGGGTCTCGTCGAGGCGGGTCGTGTCTTCCTGGCGAATCACTCCGTCTGCGCCCTCGGGAACGGGGGCGCCCGTGAAGATTCGCGCGCACTGGCCGGCCCCGAGAGGACTCTGCGGAAACGCCCCGGCCGGGATCTCTTCGATGATCTCGAGTTCCGCCGGCGGGTCGGGAGGGAGGTCACCCGAGCGAACCGCATACCCGTCCATCGCGGAGTTGTCCCAGGGGGGGAGATCGATGGGGCTGGAGATGTCTTCGGCCAGGACGAAGTCGAGCGCCTCGGCCACCGAAACGGGCTCGACGGGCCGCGGGTCGATGTGCTCGAGAATCTTGGCGACGGCGGAGCTCGGGGTCTCCACCGGTTACTCGATGCTCATGGCGTTGTGCCAGGCCATGCGGGTGAGCGTCACCAGCCAGGCCGTGTCGGAGAACTTGAGCGTGGGGAACGGATACGTGCTTTCGTCATCGTCGGTGATCATGACGAACCAATCGGCGGCGTTGGGTCTCGAGGGGTCGAAATGGGGTTTCTCGTGCTCGGTGCTGCGAAACACCTCGATTTTGGGCACGGCGGATCGCGTAAAACCCTCCGCGATGACGATGTCGGTGCCTACCATGAACTGCCGCGCGAGCGCCACCGGGTCGGATTCTTCCTCCAACCGCTGGAACAACACGCGCTGTCCCGACGACTCGATCAACACCCGTTCCGCGAGCCCTTCGTGGAAATGCCGCCATGTGTCGGTGCCCTCGTGGTCGACGTTCGCCGGATGCGTTCCGTGCTTGAGGGTGCCGACGCGCTTGCCCTGGCGGACAAACGCCGCCGCCAACGCGACCACCAGGGTGGTCTTGCCGCAGTGTTTTTTGCCCACGACGGAAATCAGGCGTGTTTGTTTCTCCACAATTCCTCGGCTTGCTCCAGCTCGCTCGGGCTATTGACATTGAAAAAAATCGTCTCGGGATCGCCGAACCGTTTCACGTCATCGAGCGGCAGAGAGCCAACCCGCACCTTGTCGTGAAAGCTATCCGTTCGAAAATCTTCGTCCACGAGGGCGGCCAGGAGTGGATTTGTGGCGCCGGGCCCGTAGACGCCGCACAGCGGCTCGACGCCTCGGGGTCCCAGGCTCTCGGGCAGGTACACGTCGTACTCCCCGGCGTTCTTTATGAGTAGCTCCAAGAGCTCCCCGGGAATGAACGGCATGTCCCACGCGACGATCAACACCGGTTCGGTGCTTTCCGCCAGCGCGGTATAGATGCCTCCGAGGGCTCCGCATCCCGGCATGAGATCTTTCTTGACGGTCAGTCCCTCGGCCCACGTGGCCGCCCGGTCGTCGTTGGCGACCAGCAACGGCGCGCTGCCGGACGCAACCTGCACGGAGCGAATCAGGCGATCGAGGATGCGCTCGCCGCCCACCTTCTCCAACCCCTTGGGCTTTCCGTCGAAGCGCGTCGCGGCGCCTCCGGCCAGAATGGCACTCTTCATCGTGGACTCCGTCTGCTGGGACCCCCGGGCAATCGCTACGGACCGAAGTACTCCGCATAGAGCAGGGGGTCTTCCTGAATTCGTACGCGGTGGAGGGTGACGCCGTCGGGCAAGCGATCCTGGATCCGCCGCCAGAGGTAAACGGCGACGGCTTCCGCGGTGGGGACCGTTTTCCCGTATGCGAACTCGGCCACGGCATTGTTAAGATGCTTGTGGTCCAGGCGCTCGACGATTTCTTGAAACAGGATCTCGTCGAGCGCCGCGAGATCCACGACCATCGAAGTTTTCTCCGCCAGGGGTCCAACCACCGTGACACAACACTCGTAGCTGTGCCCATGATCGTCGGTGCACGCCCTGAACACGCGAGCGTTTTCCCGCTCACTCCACTCGGGGCGGAAGTACCGGTGCGTAGCACTGAACCGGACGGTGCGAGTCAAGTGGGCGGTAGTCACGGTGGTAAATTAGCCCGCCTTCAAAATACGCGCACGGCCATGGCCTTGACTGAGAGCGCCACCTGCGATCCCAGCGACAGGTCGAGTTCCTCGAGCGCGGCCGGGGTGATGCGCGCCACGAGCTCCATTCCGGCGTCCACGGTGAGCATCACCCGCCCACGGCCGGCGTCGCTGATGCGCTTGACGCGACCCGCGAACTGGTTGCGGGCGCTGGAGGGAAAAGGCTTGGTGCTGACGATCAGGTCGTCGGGCGGGATCGCGATCGTGGCCGGCCCCTCCGTGTCGGTCACGACGTGAATCGTGATGTCGCCCACCGGTACGCACTTCGCTCCCTCGCCGGGTGGAAGGACCACCCGGAAGACGTTCTCCAGGGTGACCGGACTGGTGCGGCCGTCGGCGAGCGCGATGAACCGCTCGGACCAGCGGTAGGCGTCTTCGAGTTGATGAGACGCGAAGCACACGGTCAGGCCGTTCTTGCAGGCTTCCTCGAGCACCTGATACAGATGATTGGTCGACGCACGGTCCGCCGCACTCGCAGGCTCGTCGAGGAGCAGCACTTTGGGGTGCAGTGCGAGAGCCCGCGCGATGGCGATCTTTTGGGTTTCTCCGTCACTCAGCGAGCCCGCCTCGCGATCGAGCAAGTCGCTGATGTGCAGTTGCGCCATCGCTTGGGTGATCCGCCCCTCGGCATGGGTCCCGCGGCACCCCCGAGCGCTCAGCCCGAAGCGCATGTTGGCCCTGACCGTGCCGCGGAACAGATACGGTTGCTGCTCCACCAAGGTCACTGCCCGTCGCGCCGCTTGCCGTGTCTTCGCGGTCGTGATGGGCGTGCCGTCGAGTACGAGCGTACCGCGGTGGGGAGCTTCCAAGAAGGCCAGGACGCGCAACAGGGTGCTCTTGCCGCTGCCGTTCGCGCCCACGAGCGCCGTGATCGACCCGGCGGGCAACTCGACATGCTCGATGCAGAGGACGATGCAATCGGCGTATCGATGCTCGAGATGTCTGGCCTCAAGCATGGCCGCGTCCCTGGAACAACTGCAGCAGCACGTTGACGGTCAGCGCGAGTCCGAACACCACCAGGCCCAGTGCCGTGGCCAAAGCGAAATTGCCCTGAGAAGACGCGAGAGCGACCGCGGTGGTGAGCGTGCGCGTGTGGTGGCGAATGTTCCCACCCACGATCATGGCTGCCCCCACCTCGGCCAAGACACGGCCAAAGGCGACGATGACCGCCGTGAACAGCGCAAACCGCGCTTCCCGTCCAACGGCCCAGTGCGTCTTCCATCGGCCACCCCCCAGCGTCATCGCGGTGCGTCTCACTCTCGGGTCGATACCCTGCACGGCGGCGGCGGTGAGGGCTGCGGCGATAGGCGCCGCCAGCACGATCTCGGCGACCACGATGGCCCACCACGTATATAGCAACCCGAGCCCACCGAGTGGTCCGCTCCGCGTCAACAGCCCCCAGACCAAGAGGCCCACCACCACCGTCGGAAATGCCAGCATCGTGTTCAACGCGGTGATGGCGGCGCGGCGTCCCCAGAACCGGGTCGTGCCCACGACGAAACCCACGGGGATGCCCACGATGCACGCGACGATGGTGGAGAGCAGCGCGACTCTGAGGGACAACAGTGTGACGCCGAAGACGTCAGCGTCGCCGCTCAGGATGAGATGGAATCCGCGCCGGAGACCTTCGATGAAGAAATCCAAGTGGTCCTAGCGTCTCAACGTGATGCCGATCCCGAAGAAGTATGTCACGTGATGTGCCCACTCCGAATCGGTCTTCACCAGGGGGTCCAGTACCGGCGGGGTCCCCGGCGCATTGATCGGGTCCTGGAAAAATCGATCGGGGTATGACAGGCGCCACAACACGTCACGCACCTCCAGCCGAAAGTGCACCTTTTGTGACGGGTGTATTTTGAGACCGATCATGGGGCCGACCTGGAACCTGGTGTTGAACGAGAACCCGGAGGAATCCTCGGGAACCACACCCCCGATCGCGAGGCCCATCTCGGCACCCAGGTAGGGCGCCAAGCCGCGCCAGGTCTTCCGCCCGGTGAACACGAGGTTGAATCCCCCGCCGAGCAAGAAGACGTTCTGCTTGGCCGTGCCGATGATTCGATCCTCGGGTGCCTCATTGGGGTCGATCAGGTTGCGCTCGAGCCCGCTCCACGCCGCCTCCAGAAACAGCCAGATCGGCGCCGCCACGTTGACATCCCACCTCAACCCGGCGAGCGGGCCGTCGGAGGGCCCGACCCCGGCACTTGCCCGGCCACCCGTCAAGTATCCGCCGAACGGCGTCAGGCTCTGTTTAAACCGGAGATCCCGGTAGGGAGAGCTCTCGGGTTGGTGTCCCACCTGTCCGAGCGCGGACTGTGGTTGCAGGCCGGCCACGCATACCACGGCACACGCGTAGAAAAATCTCACGGATGGCTATTCCTCTCGAAGATCCCGCCCAGTCATTTCGCAAGGTGGCTCCAACCCCAACAAGCTCAGCACCGTCGGCCCGATGTCGCACAGCGCGCCGCCCTGGCGCAGACCGCGGGTTCCCTCGTCGCCCAACAACACCAAAGGTACCGGGTTAGTGGTGTGGGCGGTGTGCGGCGAACCAGTGTCGGGATCCACCATGAGCTCGCAGTTGCCGTGGTCGGCCGTGATCAGGACGGTGGCTCCGGCGCGATCCGCGCTGCGGAGGCTCCGCGCGAGGCATGCGTCGACCGTCTCCACCGCCTTGATGGTCGCCGATAATATCCCTGAATGGCCGACCATGTCCCCGTTGGCGTAATTGCAGAGGATGAAATCGTGCTGGCGATCCTCTATGGCGCGGCACAGCACGTCCGCGATACCGTGCGCACTCATCTCCGGCATGAGGTCGTACGTCGTCACGCGTTGGGAGTCGACGAGTATCCGTTCCTCGCCCCGGTGGGGAACTTCGACGCCCGCGTTGAAGAAGTATGTGACGTGTGCGTACTTCTCCGTTTCCGCGGTGCGAAGTTGCGTGCGCCCACTCGCAGAGATCACTTGTCCGACGATTTGGGACAGCGTGTCGGGCTGGAACGCCGCGGGCGTGGGGAAGGTGGCGTCGTACTCGGTCATGGTCACCAACGACAGCCCCGGCCGCTCGCCGGTTTCGAACCCATCGAATCCTTCGATGACCAGGGCTCGTACGATCTGACGCATGCGGTCGGCTCGGAAGTTGAAACAGAAGATTCCGTCGCCGTCCCGGATTGGTGCGAAGGGCGTACCGTCGTGACGCACCACCAGCGGTTTGATAAACTCATCGGTCTCGCCGCGTTCGTATGCTTGGGCGATCCCCACGACCGGGTCGTCCACCAGGTGCCCCGCGGCGTGCACCATGGCGTCGTAGGCCAGTTTGGTGCGATCCCACCGGCGATCGCGGTCCATGGCGAAATAGCGGCCGGTCGCGGTGGCGACGAAGCAGGTGGTGTCACCCCCGGTATGGGCGCTGGCGGCGTCCGCCACGGCGCGCATGAAGTCCGCGGCGGACGTGGGGGGCGTATCCCGGCCGTCGAGAAATGCGTGGATCGCGACGCGCCGCACCCCATGGCGGCTCGCCAGCTCCATCGCTGCCACCAGATGCTCGTCCAGCGCGTGCACGCCGCCCGTGCCGATCAGGCCGATGAGATGCAAGGTCCCGTCGCGGCCGCGAATGTGGCGACACAGCTCGGTCAGGACGGGCAGCTGATAGAAATCGCCGGTGCGAATGACCGACGAGATGCGGACGATGTCCTGTTGGGGGACGCGGCCGGTTCCCAGGTTGAGATGGCCCACTTCGCTGTTACCCATCTGGCCTTCGGGGAGTCCCACGGCCGGCCCGGATGCTTCCAGGAGGGTAAAGGGAGCTTTCCGGACGATGCTGTCCCAGGTGGGCGTCGCCCCGAGGGCTATGGCGTTGCCGGCCTCTTCCAATCGGTAACCCCACCCGTCCAGGACGATCAACACCACCGGTCCCGACCTGTTCGGCCGCGCCTTTGACATGCGTAAACCTGTCTTCTAGAATGATCTAAGGCGAAACTATGCAACAATCTAGCCAGCTCTCCATACTGCTTCCAGCGTGCCTGATCGCCGCTGGTGCGGTCGGAATGATCCCGACCGAAACCGCGATTGCCCAGGACCGCTACCGGGTGCTGCGGCAGGAGAATTTCCGCCGCGAGGGTACGCCGAACGGGCGTCTGCTAGCGTCGGTCTTCGAGGGGGCGGAACTGGCCGGAGGACAGGTCGCCTCCGGATGGGTGCAGGTGACGCTGGAGGGCTGGATCTGGGGGCAATCGCTGCGCCGGGTGCAGAACGGTAACTTCGATTACGAAGTGAGTCCGGCGGCTGGCGAGAACCTGCGGGTCGAGGCCAACGGCACCGTGCTCTCCCGCCTCGACACCGGGTTCTTGTTGCAGGCGGTGGAGACTCGCGGCGCCTGGGTCAGGGTGCGACGCACGGGATGGATGTGGGGGCGGTCCCTCGAACGGATCCAGGCCGCCGCTCCCCGCGGGGATCCTCCGGCCGTCCCCCGGGCAGCGACGCCGTCACCCACCGCCGCAGGCGGTGGCGATGCCGCCAGCCTCGACCGGGCCGTCGCTGCCAGCCGAACGGCATTGCGTGCGTCGCCCGGCGGAGATTCCACGGCGACGCTGGCGGGTGACGCGCCGTTGAAGATCATGGCGCGCGCGGGCGAGTGGGTGCGCGTCCAGATCGAGGGGTGGGTCCACGAAAGCGATTTACGGCCCGCGTCGGGAGACGTGTTGGTCGGGGTGAGCGGCGCCGAAGTGCGGGCGCGACCCGATGAATTCGAGGGGCGGCTCCTGCAGTGGACGTTGCAGTTCGTGTCGTTGCAAAAGAGCGACGGATTGCGGCGGGAAATCCCCGACGGCCAGCAGTACATGCTCGCGCGCGGCCCGATGCCGGAAGTGGGCTTCGTCTATGTGTTGCTGAACGAGGCGCAGGCCGCCGAGGTGGAGCGGATGTCCCCCCTGGTGCAGATCGTGATGTTGGTGCGGATTCGCGTCGGGCGGAGCCGGTATCTGGGAAACCCCGTCGTGGAGCTACTCGAAATGTCTATGCGGGAGCCCTGAGGTGTCATGGACGAACTATTGAAGCAGCGCATCGTGCGTCGGCTCGAGAATCTGCCCGACGAAAAAGCCTATCAAGTGCTGGACTACATCGAGTTCCTCGACTCGAAGTTCGGGGATCGGTCGGGGAAGCCGTCAACGCTCGAGAAGATCGCCGACCGCGTCGAAGACACGTTGCGTGCCGGGCGGGTGTCCGTCTCAGCCATCAAGGGCACGCGTGACGTGTTCGATGCGGCCGGCAGGGTCATGCAAGGTCTGGCGGACGCGGGCAAGACCGTCGTGGACGAGTTGCAGTCGCCGGGGCCGAGTTCCAAGGGAAAGAAGCCGAGTGACCACGACGAGAAAGACGTGAAGAGCAAAAAGGAGGAGGGGCAGGACGAGCAGAAACCCGCGGACGACGAGAAGGAACCCGCGGACGACGACCGCGAGGCCGAAACGGCTTGACCGCCGTCTAGGGCCATGGTACTTTCTGCCATGGAGAGACCAACGCGAACTCGAAGAACCCGCCCGGCAACTTGCAGGGCGGGTTTTTGCGTATAAGGACACCACGATGGGAAGACTACGACCCGGCCAGGCCCTCACGTTCGACGACGTCATCCTCACACCACGCCACTCCACGGTGCATCCCGCGGACGTGAACATCAAGAGCGCGTTTACCCGAGGGGTAACGCTCAACACGCCCGTGGTGTCGGCGGCGATGGACACCGTGACGGAGTCGGGAATGGCGATTGCGGTCGCGCGCGCCGGAGGCATCGGTGTCATCCACAAGAACATGCCGATCGAGCAACAGGCTTCCGAGGTAGATCGGGTGAAGCGGTCGGAGAGCGGGATGATCCTCGACCCGATCACGCTCGGACCCGATCGCCAGATCCGCGAGGCCAGCGCGCTCATGGCACGCTTCAAGATCTCCGGTGTGCCAATCGTCGACGAGGAGGGCCGGTTGGTTGGGATCATCACCAACCGAGACCTGCAATTCGAGCGGAACCTCGATCGGCCCATCGCGGAAGCGATGACGAAAGAGGGGCTCATCACCGCCGCGGTTGGCACGACGCTGGATGAAGCGGAAAAGATCCTGGGGGAGCATCGTATCGAGAAGCTTCCCGTGCTCGATGAAGAGGGCAAGCTCCGCGGCCTCATCACCGTGAAGGACATCTTCAAACGGCGCCAATACCCCGACTCGAACAAAGATGAACACGGCAGGCTTCGCGTGGCCGCTGCGGTTGGCGCGGGTCCCGATTCGCTGGATCGCGCCAAGGCCCTCGTCGGGGCGGGCGTCGACGTCGTGGTGATGGATTCGGCGCACGGACACGCCAAGACCGTGCTGGATGGCATCGCCGCGTTGCGGAATGCGTTTCCCGATCTGCAACTCGTCGGCGGCAACGTCGCCACCTTCGACGGGGCGAAAGCGTTGATCGAACGCGGTGTCGATGCCGTAAAGGTGGGCGTCGGGCCGGGATCGATTTGCACGACACGGGTCGTGACGGGCGTCGGAGTGCCACAGGTGACGGCGCTTGTCGAAGCGACACGCGCGGCCGGCGACGTGCCCGTGATTGCCGACGGGGGCGTCAAGTATTCCGGAGACGTGGTGAAAGCCCTGGCCGCGGGAGCCTCGTGCGTCATGCTCGGGTCGATGTTGGCGGGAACCGAAGAAAGTCCGGGGGAGAGTTTCCTGCTGGAAGGCCGGCGCTTCAAGACGATTCGTGGAATGGGTTCCCTCTCTGCCATGCAGGATGGCTCCGCCGACCGCTACTTCCAACAGGGAGAGGTGTCACACCAAAAGCTGGTACCCGAGGGAATCGAGGGACGGGTGCCGTACCGCGGCCCGGTCGCCGACGTCATCTTCCAGATCACCGGCGGCATTCGCAGCGGCATGGGATACTGTGGCGCGGCTACCATTGAAGAGCTACGCTGCGAAACGGAGTTCGTTCAGGTGACTGCCGCCGGCCTGCGCGAATCGCATCCCCACGACGTAGTGCTTACCAAAGAAGCGCCGAACTACTCCGTGTCGTAGGCCGGCCGGCGGCGGCCCGGTGCTCCGCACACCGGTACCGCCCTCCGATCTGCCGACTGCGCTGCATGGACGTGCCCTAGGGAACGAACGCGTTTTTCTTCTCTTCCAATGCCAGAGCCGCGGCGCTTGCCTCGGAGCGATCGAGAGTTACGTTCGGTGCCTTGGATAATCACCTCATCATAGCCGCAGGAGAGCGATCATGAGCCGATCAGTTGCCAACGACGAGCTCACGCTGACCCGCGAAGATTTCGAGCGGGCCCGCGAGATCGTCGCGCCCCACGTGTACCACACACCGATGCTCACGTCCCGTTCCCTGAGTGAGGCCACGGGCTTCGACATCCGGCTGAAAGCAGAGTTGTTCCAACGGGGCGGCGCGTACAAGGTGCGAGGTCCCATGAACAAGATCTCGCACCTGTCTGACGAGGAGCGGGCCCGCGGGGTCATCTGTTCATCGGCAGGCAACCACTCGCAAGGCGTCGCCATTGCGGCCCGGCAATACGGGGTGAAGGCGATCGTGGTGATGGCCGAGAATGCCACGCCGTCGAAGATCGCCGCCACCGAGGGGTACGGCGCAGAGGTGGTGCTGCACGGCCGGATCTGGGACGAGGCCAACGAAAAGGCGTTGGAGCTGGTCGAGGAGCGTGGGCTCACCTATATCCATCCGTTCGACGATCCGGATCTAATCGCTGGGCAGGGAACGGTGGGGCTCGAAATCATGGACGACTTCCCGGAAGCCGAAGTCATCGTCGTTCCCATTGGTGGCGGAGGGTTGATATCCGGGATTTCCATGGCGGTCAAGAGTATCAATCCCGACGTGCGGGTTATCGGTGTCGAGTCGTCCGGCGCGCCGGCGATGAAACGAAGCGTCGAGGAGGGAAGCCCGATCACGCTCGACGAAGTGCACTGCATCATCGACGGGCTACGGGTGAGGCGCGTCGGACAGAACACGCACTCCGTGGTATCCCGGTTTGTCGACGAGATCGTGACGCTGCCCGACGAGCAGATCTTCGACGCCGTGCTCTGGCTCATGGCCCGCTCGAAGCTGGTCGCGGAGGGCGCCGCGGCCGCCCCGGTGGCGGCGCTTCTACAGGGGCTCGTCGATGCGCCACCCGGCACGAAGGTCGTCGCGGTCTTGAGCGGCGGGAATCTGGATGTCGAGCAGCTGCGGGGGTCGACCTGGAACTAGGACTCGATGGCGATTCGGACCTGGCACGC
>JAPULZ010000059.1 GCA_027294455.1 Gemmatimonadota bacterium | reverse complement strand
GCGTGAAGGCGATCGGTGGGAGGGCGGTGATGGACTTCATGAGGACCTCGCGATTGCGGTTATGAAGCATAACCAGAACCATCGGCTGCTTGCCCCCCCCGCCCCTCCGAGTTATGAAGGTGGAGTGTGAAACCCCCGGATCGATTACATAAGGAGAGGGCTGCCATGGCCGACACCAGCACCGCTGCTGAACCCAAGATACGTGACACGCTCAGGACCGCCACCGCGATGGAGAAAGAACTCCGCGCCAAGTATCCAGACACGTACGGCAAGAAGACCGGATTCGAGGGCTACGGGTACGGCAAGGACCAATATGTCTGCACCACGTTTGCGTCCAAGGTGCTCTCCCGCGCGGGCTACGACATCACACCAGCCATCGATAAGCAGATCAACATCGTCATCGACTGGAAGAAGGAGACCGGCAAAGCGAAACCGACCGCCAAAGACACGCAAAACCAGCTCGCCAAGCTGGTGGCGGAACGCGATCCACGAACCAAAGGCGTCGTGCACGCGCTCGTGAGCTCCGGCCTGGGCGTGGAGGTCGCGCCGAACGAGTTGATGCCGGGCGATTTCGTGCAGTACTGGTATCGGTCGGGCAAACATATCGCAGGACACGTCGTCCAAGTGGTGGATGTTATCGCCGCGGGAGAGAAGTTCAAGGCACATGGATCGCACGGATCCAAGCACGGTGTGGGCACCATCACGGTGAAGCTCAAGAGCCCCAAGATGCAACGGGTGTACGCCGTACGGCCAAAATTCAGTGCACACCATAAAGAGGTCGATGCATCAAAATGAGAGGAGCGGCTCGATGAACGGCATGAGACCCGGGTTTCGGTTCTACTGGTGGGCTGCTGCTACGATCACGATCGTCGCTGCCTCCCCGACGTCCGCCCAGCTGAATGGTGTCCCGATCTGGGCCCCGGGGCTCCCGGTGAGTCTGGTGAAAGTAGCGCTCACCGCGCACAGCACCAACGGGGACGATGCGTACGGAGACACCGGCGCCGATTGGGGCGGCACGTTCTCCGTACGGGGCATTTTGGCCGAGCGGGTGACGTTCACCGGTGGGGTCGGCGCGATCCGGCGGAACGTCGCGGTGAGCGATCAGGATTGGAGGCCCCAGTACTTCCTGTCGGCTGCGCTCAATCTCGTTCAGGGGAGCGATGCCCTGGGCGACTACGAGTACGGGATATCGATCCTTTCGGGATACGGAACCAGCACCCTGCCTGGCGCCTCCTCAGAACAGAACCTTCCCCTGGGGCTGGATTTGCTTTCCCATTTCAACCGGGGCGGGTGGTACTTCGAGATTTCAGCCCTCCCCCGCTGGTCGTGGCGCCGCACCAATCTCGGCCTGGGAGGGGTGTGGCAAAACGGGCCCGGGGTGACCGGGACCGTCACAGCGGGAACCACAGGGGGTATCGCCCTGATCGTGGCCGTCGACAAAATGTGGCTCCGGGCCACCAGCGGGACGATTGCGCTTCCCGAAACGAATCCGTTTGCGTGGTCCGCCGGTCTTCGGTGGGCCTTGTAATGCCATAGGAGCGAAACTGCCATGCCCCACGAAACCATCGACCTCACTGCCACCGAAGAGAAGGCGTTGCGGGAGGCGTGCCAGGCGCAATGGCTGGAAGATGTCCCGGGAGCGTTCGCCGACATTCCCGAAGTGGGCACCAAGCTGCAGGTCCACACGGGCGACGTGTTTCCGAACAAGTCGCGGTACACCAAGCTCTCCAGGAACAACGACGGGAACGAAAACCACTTTCAAGGGTGCGCTCGAGTACCCGGTACGAAGTTTCTCGTTCTCACAGGCGGAGATTGGCAGGCAAAGTCCTCCCATCTGTTCGTTGCAAGGCTCGATTCGCGCGGAGTGCGACGAAAGTGGGATTCCAACCTAGGCAAGAAAGGCCCTCCGAAGACCGATGTGGTCGTCACACGGGTCGATCTTGCGTCTCCGATGTGGCACGCCGGTGGCATCGATGCTTGTGGACAACTCGTCGCTGCATCCGTGGAGTGCGGCCCCGTTCGTGCGGCACGAGTGCGGGGCGTCAAGCCACCAAAATGCGCACAAGCCCAGTCTCGAATCATGTTTCTGTACATGAAACAGCCCGCCAAACCGAAGGTGCTCACGGCACGTATCGACCGAAAGAAGATCAAGGCTACCGCCGTGGGCTTGACCCACGTGCGCGGCCAGGGATGGGTGGCGGCCGTGCTGAGCGCCAACACCCCGGAGGTGGGCTTCCAGCCCAAGCGGATCGACTTCTATCGAACGAAAGGCAACGCCATTTCGCCCGGATTCGCGCACCGCACAACCTACAAGATTCCGCAAAGCCTCAAGTGGGCAGATTACCAGACCATCAACTTCGTCCAACAAATCTCGGGACAGATGTTCATGACGGCCATGGCCGATGGGCTGGTCGATCTCTTCAAGGTCACTCTGCCTTCGTTGCCCAACGCGGCGCAGAAATCAAGAGCGGCTTTGGAATTCGTCGCTCGGCGTCCGTTCCCCCAAGACAAGCAGTATGCGGAATTCAAGGCGGGTGTCGGGATCTACGCGCACGGCAACGTGTTGAATCTTTACGCTGTACCACAGTGGCGACGTGCCGATGGGAAACTCGGGTTCATGGAGTGGGCGCCGTAATATCTTCGTTCCTTGCGACACAAGCACAATGTTCGCAACCGCCCAGGACGCTTTCGGAAACCGCATCGAAGGCGCCTTCGTGAGCCTCGTGTTCGACGGCCACCCCTGCAGGCTTCACCGACACGAGACCACGTCACCTTTGGCGCCCGAAGCTGAACCTGGCCCGGGCCATCGCCCGTCCAGCGTAAACGCACCCCACAACCGGCCACATGGTGTCGCAAAAAAGCCCTTGCCCTGAGGCATGAGCAGTGGATATTTGGACTACTCCTTGAGTCCAACCGGGTTGCGGTCACTGGCCACGTGTGAGACGGAGCTTCCGTAGATGGGCCTTCACAAAGCCCTGTTCCCAGTACTCAGTAAACTCGATCCCCTGGCGCGGTCACGCCAGCGCGGTGGCCGATTTTGGGGTTTTTTGACCTATTTCCTCGCCGGCCTCATCCTGCTCGCCCAAGCGTCCTGTTCCGCCGAGGAGATTGCGGGGTTCGATCTCGATATCAGCTCCATCACCTTCACCATCCAGGGCGAATCCCAGCTTCGGGTCGGCAAAGACACCAAGCTGACGGCCGTTTTGGACACCGGGGGTGTCAGCATCGGCTCCCTTCGCGTCCTGTGGTCGTCGGCTGACCCGGGTCTCGCCCTCGTCAACAACGCCGGCACGGCCCTGGGCGGTGAAACCAGCCTGGTCTCGGGGATCGACGCCGGTCTGACGCAAATCGCCGCCCGGCTGGTGGCCCCGGACATGTCCGACACCAGCCCGCCCATGACCCATCCTCTCGAGGTCTTCCGGCCCATCCTCGCCTTCACCGGGCCCCCGGCCGACATCCAGCACGGCGAGGCGTTTCCCACCCCCATCCGCGTCGCCGTGCAGGATCCCGACAGCAACACGGTCGTGCAGGCGTCCGATTTGGTGACCCTGAATATCACGGACAGCGCGGGACAGATCGATCCGGAGGGTCTCTTCATCTGGGAAGACACGTCCGGCGAGACGCCCGTCACGAAAACGGAGCCCACGGTGACGGTGGGAGCCAGCCGCGGCGTGGCGGTGTTCCCCGATTTGGCGATCTCGCCGTTCGGATCGTTCCACTTGCTGGCCACGGTCGAGTCTGTCGAGGCGCTGAGCCCGTCCTTCGACGTCGTCCCCACCCTTTCCGCAGCGATCTCAGCCAATCCGAATGTCGTCCAGGCCGGAGAGGGGTCCGCGCGGATCCGGGTGACCGTCATGGATGGGAACAACGATCCGGTCAGCGGCGTGCCGGTCTCGTTCGCCATCATCGGCGGTCAGGCCGGGAGTTCCCTGTTCCAGGCCACGCCGGCAACCGACGGGAGCGGGGAAGCCACGATCAGGCTGAGCTCGACGGTGGTGGGGGTCAAGACCGTGGAAGCCGACATCGAGGGGGCGGTGCCGGTACGGGTCGACGTCGATGTCACGCCCGGACCGGTGTCGGGAGAACGCTCCACGGTCTCGGCCAACCCAGTGCGCATCGAACTCGACGACGCCACGACGGTGACCGTCACCGCCCGAGATGCCTACGACAATCCCATTCCCGGCGCCACGGTGACGTTCTCCTCTCCTGAGAATACCGATACCACGCTGACGACGAACGCGGCCGGCGATGCCGTGGGCATGCTTTCCTTTAGTTTCTCGGGGCTGCATGAAATCCGCCCGGTCATCGACGGCACGCCCGTCGAGCAGGCGGCCCTCGTGTTCGTGGCGGCGGGCCCGGTGTCGGGCGACAGTTCGCTCATCGTGGCCAATCCGCCGTCCATCGTCGCCGGGGCAGGCACGGCCAGCGTGACGGTGACGGCGCTAGACAGTCTCGGCAGTCCCGTGCCCGATGCCACAGTGTTGCTCTTGGTGACGGGAGCGGACAACACGCTCGTCCAACCGCCGACGACCACCAGCGCGGCCGGGCAGGCGACGGGTACGCTGAGCTCGACCAAGGCTGAACTGAAGACCGTCTCGGCGCAGGTCGACGGCACCGACGTGGTGCAAACCGTGGCCGTGGTGGTCACCCCGGCTGCGGTATCCGCACAACAATCCTCCCTGGCCGCGTCATCCGCTGCTACCCCCGCAGCGGAGGCGGTGACGCTCACCGCGACAGCCCGGGACGAGTTCGGCAACCTCATCTCCGGGGCGACCGTGGAGTTTTTCGCCACGGGATCGGGCAATACAGTGACGCCCCTGGCCGTGACAGACGTCAACGGGAAGGCCACGGGCTCATTCAGCTCCACCCGGGCGGAGCCGAAGACGGTCTCGGTGCGGATCGACGGTGTCGATATCGACCAGGCCGCCCCGGTAGAGGTGACGCCGGGTCCGGCATCGGCATCCCAGTCGAGCGTCGGCGCCAGTCCAGGGCTGGTCGCGATGACAGAGCAGACGACCATCACCGTCACGGCGCGGGACGCCTTCGACAACTTGATCACCGGCGCCAATGTCCAGTTCCTGGCGACGGGATCGGGCAACACGTTGAGCGGGAGCACCCTCAGCGACGGCGCTGGTCAGGCGACGGGCACGCTGAGCTCGACGGTGTCGGAAACCAAGACCGTATCGGCGCGCATCGACGGCACCGACGTGACGCAAACGGCCTCCGTGATCGTGACGGGCGCGGTCTCGGCCGCCCTATCCACCGTGGAGGTCGATCTCACCGAGATCACGGCGACGGCGGGAAGCGAGACCGTGTCCATCACCGTGACCGCACGGGACGACAACGGCAACGTCCTCTCGGGGCTCGCCGTGGTTCTCTCGTCCACGGGGACCGGCAACACCCTGACCCAGCCCTTGGGACCGACCGACGCCGCCGGGCGAGCCATAGGGACGTTGAGCGCGACCATCGCGGAACTCAAGACCATCTCGGCTACCATCGACGGCACGCCTGCTACGCAAACCGCAGACGTGACGGTGAAGGCGGGGGACGTATCGCAGACGCAATCCGCAGTCACGATGAAGCCGCCGTCCATCAACGCGGCAGGCGGAGCGGTCACGACGAGCAAGATCACCGTGTTCGCCGAAGATCAGTTCGGCAATCGGATTGAGGGCGCGTTCGTGAAGATCGTGACTCTTCCCAATTCTTGTGTCAGCTCCTGCGGTTCGTTGGACCAAACGCAGGGATTCACCAACGGCGTGGGCATGTTCATCGCCACGTACTCCAGTGGCAACTACACGGGTCTGTTCGAATTCAAGGTGTTCGCGGACGCCAAGGAGATCAGGGTGGTGACGGTAACCGTCACGCCGTGAGCTAGGTCCTCAACCCGACGCGCACACCACCTCGTCGTATGGCGGGGCAAGAAGAAAGCCCGGCCGGGGCAGCCGTTCGACGACCCTCCCGTCCTGCACCCCGGTTCGCTCCTGCAACACCAGGCGCAGCACGTGACCCGGCTCGATGGTGTGCGAGATCCAGACCACCTCCCAGATGAAGGCGCCCGCTCCCGGGCCGACGGCGCGTACCGCGACGGTGCGGTCCGCATCGGCCACCGACGTTGCGGCGAAGCCGTCATCCCACGCGACCGGCTGGAACACGTCGCCGGTACGCCGCTGGATCTCGATGACTTGACCCTCCGATGGCGCCAGCGTCCCCGGGTACGCATCCACCCACCGCGCCCGGAATTGGTACGCGGTGACCCGGGGAGCGGTGGGGTCTTTGGGGTCCCCCGGCGGCAGGGAGATCGGGCCACACGTCAACGCCATCACGCGCCGGGGAATCGCCGCGGGGTCCGGCCCCCGGTCGCGGCGGGGGAAGAAGGAACGTTCCGGGCCGGGCAACGCCACGATGGTGTCCAGCCGCACGATCGGATCGTCCTCGGTGAGGCTCCGCGCCAACGCCGCGAGCTCAGCTTGTACGAATTGTGCCGTGCGGGATCCGTACAGGGTGGAGCCACCTTCGTACGCTTGCGCCTGGTATTCCTCGGGAGTCGTCAGGTACTGCAAGTAGCCGTTGGCGAGACCCACGATGGCGACGTGTGACACCGCCGGCGAAAACGGGCCGGCGGATCGCATGGCCTGCTTCATGCGTCGTCCGGCCTCGGTGGTGATTTCGAACGGCGTGGCCGCCACGAGCCCGTCGCCGATCTGTACCACCGAGAACTGGGCGAAGCGCGGGAGCCCGTACTTGCGGACGAGGAACTTCTGAAACGGTCCGACGCCCGGGAGTTTCGGCCCGTCGCACCCGCTCATGCTCTCGTCGATGGCCCCCTCCTCCATGCCGCTGGGAATGAACCCCAGAAATTTCCAGCGGTGCAGGCGCGTCCGGGCGTCTTCCGCCCCACCATAGGTCGACGTTCCGGTGAGCGGGCTACACAGCAGCGAGTCCACCGGCGGCGATCGGAGATCCACCGTGGTGAACGTGCGCCGCACGTCGATGTCCTTGGAGAGCGCTTGCGCGGCGCGTGCGAACATGTCGCGGGCGTGGCCGACCAGCCTGTCGCCGATGGAGTCGACGGATCGGCTGGCGATGGCCAGGCAGTCGACATCCGATCGCCCCGGCCGGCGGAGCCACTCTTCGATCCCCGGTGGGGTTTTGGGCCCGGACGGCCGCCGCGCCCGGCGCAAGCGCAGGCGTTCTTCGAGCTCGCGGTCGGCGGGTTCTTCTTCACCACAGCGCGAACCGGGCAGATGGTTCGGCGAGATGTCCCCCTCGGTGCCGTTGGCAAACAGGTGCATCGCCCGTGACGCGAAGCGGCAGGCACCGGTGCCCGAAACTGGCTCGCCGGCCTCATCCACGGCGGGACAATGGTCCGGTCGCGACGACCCGAGCGCGCCGTTCAACGTTTCGATCTCGCGCTCGAGGCCGCGCTCCACGACGCCATGGATATCGCCGTCCACCAGTCGATGCGCGGGTGGAAATCCCGTGCCGTGGATGGCGAACACGCTAAACGCGCCGCGGGGCGCGCAGTTCGTCCATCCGGCGTCGCACTGATCGACACGCAGCATGGTCCACACGGGATCCACGGCCTCCAGTTGCTGCGTCGTCGGTGGTGCGCCGGGCGTCACCTTGGTAATCGGCGATTCGTTCAAGAGAAACGCGTTCAGGCTGCGGTTCCGCGTGAGTCCGTATATGGTGTCGGAGACCCACGAGGCCACCGCCGGGCGCAGGTCGTCCACCGCCTGCCGCACGGCCCGACTGAATCCGTCCACGAGGAACTGCACCATGGTGGTGTCGTAACCGGGGAGGCGGCCGCTGTTGTCGTTGTATAGCTTGGCCTCATAGAAATTGCCGGGCCCCGAGTGGGTGTGTGTGGCCGACACGATGAGCCGGTCGGCGCCGATGCCGGTGGGCGGGTGCACCGCCGCGGCCGTCAGGCGATGCAAAATCGGCGAGACGTGCGGAAGATCGGCCACCAGGTAGGCGATCCGTTCTCCGTTCGCCCCCTGGAGCACCATCGCCCGGGCGTACAGGCGGTGACGGTACCCCTGTGCCTGGTGCCCTTCCGGGCCGTTGCCGTTGAGGCCGATGCCGGGTGGCGGTGTGATGTCGGCGCGGCCGAACCCGGCCGACAGCCCCGACCCGGGGGCGTTGGGTGGCGCCGACAGTGGCGCCGTCACGGTCATCTCGTGCGGATCGGCGCCGCACCCCAGTTGCAGCAGGGCCAGGATCGCCACGGGCAGCGGCCACGGCCCGGCACGGGCAGGTTGCTTCATAGGCAGATTCTCCGAGACGGCCGGCAACGCGGTCCCCACAGGGAAAGGCCGAACTCCATCCAATGCTGATATCCACGACTGCGGACGGCGCTGGTCATCTTGGTTTGGCCGTCGACGTTCCATTGGTGTTGCCAGGCGACGTGCACGGCCAGGGTGAACGGCGAGTTCACCGAGTTGAGGGGCCCGAACGCCGTGGCGATCCCGAGCTGATGGTGGGTGACGCCGTCGGAGTCGTAATAGGCGAGATCCGGAGGTGGTCGAGATTGGTTGAACGAGAGACCAGTGGTCCAGGTCACGTCGATGGACCCGATGGGCAGGATCAACCGGGGCCACACGGGTATGCGAATCGCGAGGCTGCCTTCCGCATACGTGCCGCGCACGGCATCGACGTCGTGAAATACCGAGATCTGCGGGACGATGACGGGGAGGGACAAATTGGAGAGCCGGACGTAGAGTTCGTGCGTGTCGCGCACGCGCGGGATCGTCCCCGCGGCGCTGTCGATCCGAAACCAGTACCCGGCCCATCCGAGGGAGACGTCCAAGTGGCCGAAGACCACCGTGGCCAGTTCCCCCCAAAGATTTGTTTCCCGAAAGAATCCCCGTCCGAACCCGATGTCTTCGGAGCCGTCGGCGGCGAGGCCGTAGCTCGTCCAGACGCCCGCCGTGATGGAGGTGGTTTGTCCTCCGATACGTGCAAAGGCATCGGGTTGCAGCACCCAGTTGCTGCTGCGCGTGAGTCCACGCCACTCGTATCGCTTGCGAACCATGGCGTCCGCTCCCCAGACGAGCTGTGCGGCGGTGGGGGATGACCAGGGCCCGGTTGCGATCATGGCGACCACGGCCGCTCCGGAAGCGCGCGCTACGAAAGGGAACACGGCTGGGAAGATAGTGTCTGGTCCGGACCTACCACCACCTCCGGCGGAGTTGCGAGGTCCGGTCCGCCTGCTAGGCGAGTGTCGTTAATTGATCATCTATGGTCGTTTCTTTGGCATGGTGGATAAGTGGTTCCTGTCACCGGCGGACGTTTTGTGCCGCAGTCAGGAGAGCGACGACCGCGCCATGTGGACAACCCATACGCCAGATCCAGTGGCGAATCGGGCGATCCAACGAGATTTTTCCACAGTCTTCCACATGAGATGGGAGTTCACCCCAGGATGTAAAGCAAAGCTGCCACCACCGGTCATTGCCGGCGGTGGCAGCGTCAAATCTGCACTCGGATTTCCCGAGTCAGACGGCGGAGGTCTTGCGTTGCAGCGTCGCGACGGTTGCGGGGATGGGAATCTCATCCGTGAAAACGGGCTTCTCGATCGTGAGGGGAAAGCGCTCTCCCGATCCGCTGTCGAAGTTACGCGGCGGTCGCGAGACCTCGTCGATGCGGTGTTCGATGGAGCCGCAGCGCTCGGCAAAGGCGCGTACCACGGCGTCCAGCTGGCTGCGCCCCGAAAGACGAATCCCCGCCTTGGGAGTGAGCCGGCTGCGCAATCGATACAAATCGTGAGATGTCAATCCGAAACGGCGAGTGATGCGTGAGACGGGCATGTTGGCCAGGTCCGAGAGGAAGGCGGCATAAATCAAGGTGGCCCAGTCGAGCATTTCCTTGGGATTGGGCAGGTGCTGCAGTTTGAGCCGCCGCTGGAACGTCCGGGCGGTGACACCGAGACTGGCTGCGGCGGAATCGACTCGCACGCGCTCCCCGCGCTCCAGGGACCGCAATGCGCCCCGCAGATAGGACTGCAAAGCCGGTGTCTTGTCGGGAATGACCTCTTCGATCATGCTCACGGCCCGGTTGAGCGGCAGCTCGTTCACGAACCGGCGAACCTCCATCGTGAACTCGAAGTGGTCGGTGCGCACCGCGCTCTGGACGAGGATACGCACGTTGTCCAATCCTTGGACGAAAGGAATCGCGGCGAGGGCGGTTTCCGTGGGCGCCACATAGAGCAGGATGGGCAGCCACGGGCACTGCTGGCGGATGGCGGTGATCAAGTCGAGCGCCCGCCGGTCGTACGGGGTCAGATCATAGATGAGGCCCGAGCAGCGCGCGCTGTCGAACCGCGACAGGTCGTTCCAGACGCCGGGCCGGGGTATACCACCGGCCTCCACGACGGCGTGAACCGCGACATCGGTGAGTTCGGCGCTGCGCATGCAGCAGATGACCGGGGTGCTTGGATGAGGGAGGCCAACGTCAGTTCGCGTCATGTGGTCCGCTCCGGGTCCGTCGTGGGGATCAGGGGACATACCGACCTGATGAGCAGATGACACGACGGTCGGAAATGTTACATACGAATTTCGTCACATGTTCGGTATTCTTTCGGGGCGCCTCCGGTACTGTCGCATATCTACCACTTGATGTCGTATTCCTTATATAAGAGGGGAAGTCCATTGGGTCGCCGCCGACTAGATTCGCCGTGATCGGCCAACTCCGCCCTGGGAGCGCGTGATGAGTCTCAAGCCCCTCTGCTTCGTGGTGATGCCTTTCGGCCAGAAGCCCGATCCGGCCGGCGGGCCGGCCATCGATTTCGACCGCATCTATCGGGAGTCCCTCGCCCCGGCCGTCGAGGCCGCCGACATGGATCCCATCCGGGCCGACGAGGAGCGCACCGGGGGAATCATCCACAAGCCCATGTTCGAGCGCCTGCTCCTGTGTGAATACGCCGTCGCCGATCTCACCACCGCGAACGCCAACGTGTTTTACGAACTGGGGGTCCGGCATACCGCGAGGCCGGCCACCACGTTGACCATCTTCGCCAAGCACCAACCCATGCCCTTCGATGTGAATTTTCTCCGGTCGATGCCGTACGACCTGGGCGAGCACAACGCGTTCGGAGAGGCGGAGGCGCGTGCGTTGCGCGAGGCCGTGGCGGCCAGGCTCCAGGACCTTCGCACGATGGCCGTGCAACAGGCGCCGGTGGACAGCCCGTTGTTCGATTTGCTCAAGGGCTGGAAGCCGGGCAACATCTCGCGGCTCAAGACCGACGTGTTCCGGGAGCAAGTGCAGCTGAACGAAGAGCTGAAACGGCGACTGGAGGCGATTCGCGAACAGGGGAAGCGGAAGGACACGCGCGTCGATGCCAAGCGAGCCCTCGAAGCATTTAGGGCCGAGCTCGGCGCGCTGGACGGAGTGGAGGCGGGCACCGTCATCGACTTGATGTTGTCGTATCGCGCCCTGGAGGGCTGGGACGGCATGATCGCACTTCATGACGACATGCCGGAGGCCTTGCGGAGGCAGATCCTGGTTCGGGAGCAGCTCGCGTTTGCGTACAATCGGCGGGCCGGGGCCCACCAGAGCGCGTCTGATCGCGCGGAGGCGCTGCGAATCCTCACCGAGGTGGAATCACAGCAAGGGCCGAGCCCAGAAACCTGCGGCTTGATGGGCCGCATCCACAAGGACAACTGGACAGAATCCCTCGAAGCCGGCGATCGCATCGCGGCGATCGGGCATCTGAAAAAGTCCATCGACGCATACGTGCGCGGCTTCATGGCCGACCAGCGCGACGCGTATCCGGGGATCAACGCGGTCACGCTGCTCGACATCAAGGGCGACGAGGAATCGCTCAAGCTCGCGAACCGTCTGCTCCCCGTGGTACGGTTCGCGGTGGAGCAGCGTCTGGTTGCGGCGACCCCGGACTATTGGGACCATGCCACGATGCTCGAGCTTGCGGTGTTGGCCGACGATCCCGAGCGCGCGATGGAGCATCTGGCAGACGCGGTGGCGGCCATGCGGGAGACGTGGGAACCCGGCACGACAGCGAACAACTTGGCGCTCATCGAGCGGGCCCGCGCCGCGCGTGGCGTGGATACGTCGTGGATCGCACAACTCATCAGCGAGTTGAACGCAAAGGCCGGCTAGCGCATCCATACGATCCCTTGCTGGATGTCCAAACGGACGCAATCTTGTATTGGACACGTCGATTCAAGGACCGGTCGATCATGAAAACCAAGATCACCATCACGCTCTTGTTCGGTGCAGCCACCGGGAGTGTCGCACAAACCTCACCGTGCGATCCCAACATCGATTCGAGGGGTGGCAGTCTGGGCTACCAGGCCCGCGGCAAGTACTGCGAGGGACTGTATGCCACCGATGTGGCGGCCACGATGATGTGGGTAGCCTCGTTGACCGGGACCTTCGACGACTACGACCTCTCCTCCACGGCGCCGCTCAAGCTGAGCTGGCGGAGCCCCGAAGGCGGAGCGCTTCACGTCCGCGCGCACGGGATCAAGCGCAACCTCTATTACCGCATGGATGCCCCTCAGGACGCCGGAACCGGCACCTGGGATTGGCCCACTGATTTGCTGGCAGCCCGGGGCATCGAGCGAAACGACATCGGGGTGTTGGGTTGGACGCCGTACTCGGCGGGCGGTGTCGACTACAATCTCTTCGTCCCCGTCCACGTGACCGATGCGAGTCCGGCGGCGGTCGGCGGCGGCGGGAGTTATGAACTGGTCGTCGTCCCCAACGTCCGGCTGGACAAGGTCTATCTGAGCCTGGCCCAAGTCGAGTCGGTCGGCCAGCGGCCGGAGGGCACGTTCATCAAGAAGCAGGACCCGTTGAGCCAGCGCGTGTATCCGACGCAGCGTCCGATCCGCATCGAGCTAACGGGGTTTACCGATGCCGGCATCTACTTCGTCGAAGTGTCGGCGACCCGGGCCGACGGCCGGCCCGTGACGATGGATCCCATGTGGATTTACCACGCCGGTGCGAGTCAGTAGCATTTCGTAGCTGATCCAACAACTCGAGCGTCATCACGAGACGGTTCGCGGGATTCTCTCTAGCCGGACAGGACGGCGGTTCATGCAGGACATCTTCCTCAGCTACAAGAAAGAGGACGCCGACCGCGTACGGCTGCTCGCTGAGGCCCTCGAGCGCGAAGGGTTCTCGGTGTGGTGGGACCGGGCCATCCCCCCTGGCAGCACGTGGGCTCAGGTCATCGAGAAGGCCATCAAATCGTGCCGGGTGGTGGTCGTGGTGTGGTCCGAGCTCTCTACCGTATCGGAGTGGGTTCACAAGGAAGCGCGCAAGGGCGAGCAGCGAGGCAACCTCTTTCCGGTCGTCATCGACGATGTGGAGCTTCCCTTCGAGTTCGAGCATGTCCAGGGTGCGCGGCTGATCGGCTGGGATGGCGTATCGCCCAACGAGCAGTTCGAGCAGTTGAAGAACAAGATCGCGTCGTTCATGATGTCGCTCCCGACCCGGGGGAGCATGGCGGAAGCGAAAATCGAACGGGAGCTCCTCAGACAGGCCAGCGGAAAACGGCTCATGCTGAAGCGGGCCCTCGCGGGCACCACGCTCGCGGTCGCGAGTGTGGTCATCGGTTTGTTCCTCTTGGCGCCCGTGGACAGCGTGGAGATCGCCCTGGACAATCTCAGGCTGGAAGGCGTGCGGTTCGAGGTCGGGGTGGGCCCGTCCGCGCTGAGTGGGGCCGGCTCGTCTGCGGACCAGTCGTTCCTGGTGCTCGATCGGGTCCCCATCGCGAGCCTGATCGCGTTCGGCCTGGAGGACTTGCAGATCCCCGCGAGTGCAGGCGCTCCCGGGGCAACCTACAGCGACGATCCGTTGGTGATTTTGGAGACGGCCGACGAGAGCAGCTCCATCGATCTGAGTGGCATGGAGCTGGCTTCGGGCTCCCGCGTCGAGTTGCGAAAGACTCTCAAGGGACAACAGCTCAATGTGCGGGGGGCGAAGGAGAAGTTTGCGGTTTCCGTGGTGGGCTCCATCGTCGCCGTCGTGGAGGAGGAGGATACGCTCGACTTCACCGTGCCCGGACGCATCGACATGCGTCCCGATTCGACCGGAGTGACCCTCGAGTTTGCTCCGGTGCCCGGGCGGGTCACCCTGTTCGAGAACGTCGCCATCGGCGACCTCCGGCTGTATCGGGTCGACCAGGTCGTCGGCCTCGAGCAGACCGACGTGTCTCTCATCTCCACGATTCAAAGCGGCATGCTCGACGCCGACTGGATGGGAGAGCCCGACTCGCTCGTCGCTGGGGAAGGCTTGCGGTTCGATTCCTTCGAGGGCGAGGTGTCCCGATTGGAACTGCTGGGGGACAACACCATCGCTCTCAATGCCCACGGACGGGTCACCAAGATGCGCCGGGGTCTCTCGGGAGACGGGGAGAGCCTCATGCCCACCCGCTATGCTGCACTGGGTGGCCCAGGCAAGCTGATCGCGGGGCTCGGCACGTTCTTCGTCATCGGCGGACTGGCGTTCGTGAACATTCGCCTCTGGAGGAGAACGATATGAGGCGATGGCTCCCGTTGGCGATGCTCCTTCCCGTCTCCCTCACAGCCCAAGAACGGGAAGGCGGCGCCGCGGCGTCGGTCGGCAACGTGCCCGTCGAGGTCTTGAACCTCGTGGTGGCGATTCGCAGCTATCAGCCCGGGAGGATGCTGCCGCAAATAGGCGCCGGTATCGTGCTGGGGCTGGACGACCGGAGTGTCTACATAGCTACGGCGCGCCACGTGGTGGAGGGTGCGGACCGGATCTGGGTCGCCAGCGCTTCGGCCCGCGGTGACTCGGCGAGCGCCCGCGTGGTGGCTACGCCGGAGGAAGGCACCCTCGATCTGGCCGTTATCGCGCTGGACCGCTCGGACTTTCCTGCCGAATTCCAACCGGTGCTCGACCGGCTCGGCGAGCCGGGCCGCTTGTCCACCGGTGATCCGGTGAATCCCGTCGGATGTCCGGACGAAGTGTGCTGGAGCGCGCCGGCCTTACCAGATCGCGTCCTCGCCTCTTCCTCCATCGACGTGTTGTTCCAGTCCGATTTCGTGAAGCGGGGCAGCTCCGGCGGTGCGTTGTTCGATCGCTGGTGGGAGTTGGTGGGCCTCGTGACGACGTCGGATCCCCCCCGCGCGGGGGCGATTCCCATCGACTACGTAGTCCAGCGAGCTGAGGCCTGGGGGATACCGGTCTCCATACGGCGACCGAGTATTCCCAGGGCGGGCTACCGCACGTCATTCGGAGCCGCGATTCTCTTTCCCACGACGTCCTCCTCGGACCGCTTTCCGTCGAGCCGCTTTGATCTCACGTACATGCTGCGCTATCCGCTGAGTATCCATGCGGGATATATGCGCTTGGCACCGGGGCAGCTGACAGGTTGCCCGCTAAAGACAGGGCCCAACGCGCCCACCGACACGCTTCTCCTCGTGCGAGAGCCGTGTGAGATGGTCATGAACTCCGTCGTGATCGGCGTGGGTGTCAACCTGGTGGTGAAACGACTGACCCTTCGTCTCCTCGGCGACGCTGGTTTCGGTTTGATCCAAGGCCGGTACGATCGGGCAGGCGTGTTCTTCGAAACACCCGAGCTGGAGTACGTGCCGAATTTCAAGTCCACCGAGCAGCGCACGACGTTCGTGGGTGGAGTGGGATTGGTGGCGGACTTCACCGTGTTGCCGCGGATCATTCTCAATGCCCGCGGCAGTTACTGGGCGTATGACAGTGATCCGTTTGTTGGGGAAGACTTGTTCCCGGATGTGTTCAGAAAAACCCTCGACGTACCGCATCTGTTCTTCGGCTTCGGCCTCAAGCTCGGGCTGTGAAACGACCCGGTCAACTTGGAGACGACGGATGAATCCGACCCGACGGGCGCTGGTCAGATTGACGTTTCCGGCGGCCCTCGTGGGGCTTTACACCGCGTGCGACGAGCTGACAGTCGATGAGACCACACAGGTCGACCAAATCCAAGTACAGGTGGGTTGCCGCGACGGTGATGGGGACTTTCCGGGACTCAAAAGTTGCACCATGTCGGTGGGCGAGGTC
>JAPULZ010000058.1 GCA_027294455.1 Gemmatimonadota bacterium | reverse complement strand
ATCGATGGCGGCCTGAATGCTCTCATAGTACCGCGCATCGATCACCGAACGCGCACCAGGCAAGAGCACCGGTCGTGCCTGTTCCTGAGCGAGTCCGTTGGTAAAGGTGATGGAAAACACGATCAACAACATGAAATGTAGACGGGCCATTTTTCAACTCCTATAAGGCTGACGAGAATTAGACACGACGATGGATCTACGGTTCCAACGTGACCGAGATGCCCCGCACTGGATGCGGGAACCTAATTCTTAGAAGGATCACTTCACATTCGCCCAGTAACGGCGTGATGAACTCTAACGCGATCGTCTGACGCGGCGCTAGGGACTGTTCGGTTCTTCCGCCTCGGGGAGCAGCGCGTCGCCGCGCGTGGTGGCGATTTGCAGGGCGACCTCACGCACGGCGCTGTCGATCGCTTCGTCAGCTTTGATGGACTCGATCACATCGCGGGCAGTGGTCAGCTCGCCGAAGCGCCTGTCCACGATTAGGTGGGCTAGCTCGACGGTTCGTCGCATTCGGTACACGCGGAGGGGTAGCGGATTCGTTTCCCAGACTTTCACTGTCCCGTCAAGACTGGCCGAGGTGATCGTTCGGCCGTCCGGACTGATGGCCATCGAAACAACCTCACCTTCGTGGCCGCGGAGCGTTAGAAGCTCCTCGCCCGTGGCTGTATCCCAAACCTTGACCGTTTGATCACTACTCGCCGAGAAGAGGCGCCGTCCGTTTGGACTAAAGACGATGGCATTGACGATACTGCCATGGCCGCGAAGCGTACGCACTTCCTCGCCTGTGGCCGAATCCCAGAGCGTGATGATTCCCTGGAAAGTGCCCGAGGCCATGACCTTCCCGTCGGGTGGTGAGAATGCCAGCGCTACAGTTCCTGCGGACTTGCCCTTGGTGTGCAAGACCTCTCCGGTGTGGGCATCCCAGAGCTTAAACCCCCCTTCGAGAAAGGCAGAGGAAGCGATCCACGCCCCGTCGGGCGAGTAGCGTACGTCGAAAACGGAACTATCATGGTGCTCGGGCAAGACCGGCACGGTGTGACCGGTGGACACATCCCAAATGCGGATTGTCTTGTCCTCGCTGCCGGTCACTAGGCGCGATCCGTCCGGGCTGAAGGCCAGGCAATTCACAGTGTCCTGGTGCTCGAGACGGGGTTGCATCTGCCGACCGGTAGTCACGTTCCAGAACGTGACTGTTCCGTCCTCGCCACCTGTGGCAATCCACTCCCCATTCGGATGGTAGGCGACCGCCTTGACAGGTCCTCCTGCACCGCGCAATACTCGCAGCTCCTGACCCGATGCAACATTCCACACCCAGACGGTCCCATCCAAGCCGGCCGATGCAATTTGCCCGCCGTTCGGACTGAACGCGAGCCCATAGACAGGGCCCTCGTGTCCTCGCAGGGTCATCACGTCGGGCCGAGCCATGGCAACATCCCATACGAGGATGCCGTCATCGGGCCAACACCAGGACGCGATTTGCCGTCTGTTCGGACTGAACGACAACCAATAGACGGTGCCCTTATGCCCGCGGAAGCGGCCCAGTTCCTTCCCGGTGGCCACATCCCACAGCCTGAAAGTCCCGTCCTCACTACCAGAGGCGAGGAGCCTGCCGTCCCGGCTGATATCGAGGGCCAAGACGTCACCTGTATGACCCTCCAGGGTCCGGGTCCGATCCAGTTCTCCCGTATCTGCATTCCAGAATGCGATGGTCGAGCCCGTGCCGGTGACGATCCACTTTCCGTCCGGGCTGAACGCGGCGGCGGTCGTGTTGCTGGGCAGCCCGCTGAGGACAAACAACTCCTCGAGTGTGGCGGCGTCCCATACGCGGGCCGCCTGCGCTCGTTCCTGGTGCCAAGCGGCGGTGACGATCTGATCCCCATACGGGCTGAACGCGACACCTCGCAGCCGGTGATCGAGGGTCCTGACGAGAAGCTCATCGCCATTGAGAGCGTTCCACGTCTTCAGACTGCCGTCCCAGCTAACGGAGGCGATGGTCGCGCCGTCGGGGCTGAAGGCCAGGCCGTCGAGGCGCTGGAGGTGGGCTTCAGGAACCCTCCACTCCAAGTGGCCGGAATCTACATCCCAGAGCATGATCGTGCCGTTGTTAACGCCGGCAACGAAGCGCTTACCGTCGGCGCTGAGTGCACCGGCGCCAAATTCGACACCTTGCGGGCCGAACGTCCGCCGTAGATCGCCCGTTGCCACGTTCCACACGCTAACCGCGCGCGAGTCGCGGCTTGGATCGCTGAATGAGACGATCTCCCTTCCGCCCGGCGTGAAGTGCGGACGCTCCCGTCCGGGAATCGTGATCACTCCGGGTGAGGTCACCAGCCCGTTCAGACGCGCCCATTCCCAATCCCGCAGATCTTCCGGGCAAGCGTCGAGCAGCTCCCGAACCCTCGCCATGCTGTTCGCTTCAAATGCGTCGGCGGCGTGCGCGATGTCATAGACATAGAGACTGCGGCGCAGTGTCTCGGCCTGGGCGTCGGCGCGCTGGCGCTGCGCGGCTTCGCTGGCTTGTGCCCGGACGGCTACAGCCGTTTGACGAAGGCTGATCGTCAGACCGGCCAGCAGCGCTGCCACCACGGCCAGC
>JAPULZ010000057.1 GCA_027294455.1 Gemmatimonadota bacterium | reverse complement strand
GCTGTTTCTGGGCTCGCCCGAGTCGTCGTTCGTGCTGGGGCACGAGCTCGTTGTCGACGGCGGGATGAGTCAGCTCTAAACCAAGAACTCGAACGGCTCTCGAGCCATTGATACCCGAAGAAAGGAGTACAGGACCATGCACGAGGTACAAGTAGCCCGGACCATTGGCGTCTCGGCTGACGAAGCATGGAAGATCATCGACGATTTTGGCGGTATCTACCAGTACCATCCCGTCGTCGAGCGTTCGCACATCAGCAACGGTGTCGCGTCGGGCCTTGGTGCCGAGCGCGTGTGCCATTTCGACAACGGGGACGCGATCACCGAGCAGATCACCGCATACGATCCCGGCCGGGAGTACACCGTGGAGATCACCGATCTCGGCAAGTTCCCACTCGTCAGGGGCGTCGCGCGGCTGAGTGTCGAACCGGCTGGTGCCGGTCGCAGCACGGTGCAGTTCACCATGCGTTTCCAACCGAAATTCGGACCCCTGGGCTGGCTCATGGGGAAGACCGTCATGCGTTCTCAGTTCCGCAAGATTCTAGCGAGCGTGCTCGCCGGACTGGAGACCCATGCCACCACGGGCGCGATCGTGAGCCGCAAGCCGAGGCCCCAAGCGGCCTGAGCGCATGAGAAAATGGGCGGGACGGCCAACGAGGCCATCCCGCCCATCGGCGTGCGTCGTGAGCAGGTGCGGCGTCTACATCACCACCCGCCGCCAATCCGTGAGAATCTTCGGCGCGTCCTCCAGCAAGCGATTCAAGTCGGCGATCACACCGTCGACGATCACCGTCAATTCCTGCGCCCGCTTTGCCGCTTCCGCTTCGACCTCGGTCAACACCGTGAGCTGCCCTTCGGTGGGACGAGCCTGTGGGCCCTGGATCTGCCGGGCCACGGTGCGGAGTTGTTCGATGAGCCGAGGCCAATCGCGGTAGCCCATGCTCCCCGCGGGACGCCGGACTTCGGCTTCCAGTGTGGTGAGCTTGTCGGTCGCCTCCCCCGCCTTGGCGCGAATCTCGGCTTCGTTGGACAGGTTCTTGCCGTCGATGGACTCGAGCAATCCCCCGATCTGCCCGTTGAGATCGACGATGGTCCCGACCATGCCGTTGAGCTGGCTCTGGAGGTCCCGAGCGCGCAACGCCGCGGCGAAACGTTTTTCATAGTCCGCTTGCGAGGCCGCCACATTGGGATCGCCCCGCAACTGGAACGGTGTCGACAGCTCCTGTCCGGCCGCGACGACCGTGGCGGTGTAAGTGCCCGGTACCGCCGGGGGACCCTGCCCGCCGCCAAAGCGGCGGAAGAACCCGCCACCACCGCCTTGTGGCTGGCCAGGAATGGGATCGGCGGCCGTCCAGGTGAAGTCCCACACGGCGCGATTGAGACCGGGGCCAGCGCTCTGATCCTGGAATTCTCTCACCAGCGTACCGTTGGCATCGGTAATCCGGATGGTAACACCACCCGTCTGTCGGCCGCCCTGGCGTTGCCCGCCGTTGGCGCCGCCTTGTCCACCGTCGGTCATGGGACGCTCGCCCAACGAGGCCGCCGCATTTTCCGACAGGTAGTAGTTGATCCCCGCCCCCCGTTGCGGGTTCTGACCCATGAACAGGCTCTGGCCGCGGCTGCTGCCGCGTCCCCACATCTCCCAATTCGTCTGCGTCCGCATCGCGAACACGTGCACGTCCGTATCCAAGGCCTCCGCCAGCTCGACGAACGGTTGAATGTCGTCGAGGATCCACGCGCCGCGGCCGTGCGTGCCGATCACCAGGTCGTTGTATTGCTCCTGGATGCGAATCCCGCGCACGGACACCCGGGGCAGGTTGCCCCGGATGTCGATCCACGTCTCACCGCGATCCCACGACGCGTAGAGGCCCCGCTCCATGCCGACGAACAGCAGGTTTGGGTTCTTGGGATGCTGGCGAACGACTTTCACGTAGTCGTCCTGCGGTAGTCCCGCGGACAGATCCCGCCAGGACTGTCCGTAGTCCCTGGTCTCATAGAGGTGCGGCGTGAAATCGTCCAGCCGGTGGTTGTCCACCGCCACGAACGCCGTGCCCCGCTCCGTGGATGACGCTTCGATGTTGTTGATCCACGTCTCGTGGGGGAGTCCCCGCACCCGGTCGCGCACGTTGGTCCACGTCGCACCGTCGTCGCGACTGATCTGGATGTTGCCGTCGTCGGTGCCGACCCACAACACGCCCTTCTCCACGGGCGATTCGGCGATCGTGTAGATCGTCGTGTGGAATTCGGCGGCGGTGTTGTCGTTGTAAATCTCGCCACCGGAATCCGCCTGCTTCTCGGGATCGTTGGTCGACAGGTCCGGGCTGATGATGTCCCAGCTGAAACCGAAGTCGTTACTCCGGAAGAGCACGTTGCCGCCCCAGTACACGACTTGCGGGTCGTGGGGCGAGATGTAGATCGGCGCATCCCAGTTGAAGCGGTACTTGGCCTGCGCCATGGACTGCCCCTGCGAACCCACCAACCGCGGATAGGGTTCGATGGTGCGCACCTGACCCGACTTGGTGTCGGTGATGCGGAAGTAGCCGCCCTGGGCATTCGAGTAGATCAGGTTGGGCGATCCGGGGACGGGCACGGTGTAGAATCCGTCGCCGCCGCTCACGCTGTACCAAAAACCCGGATCGATGCCCGAGTTGTCGTTCACGCGGGAGGGACCACACCAGTTGCCGTTGTCCTGCAACCCGCCGCACACCCAGTACGGATCCCGATCGTCGACGAAGACGTGGTAATACTGGGCGAGGCTGTGGTTACGGAAGATGTGGAAGTTGGCGCCCCCGTCGTAACTCACCTGCATGCCGCCGTCA
>JAPULZ010000056.1 GCA_027294455.1 Gemmatimonadota bacterium | reverse complement strand
CCTCTGAACGTCGAGATCGAGGCATCCCTCACCACGCGGGGTGGCGTCACTCGCCGGGGTAACGGACAGATCGACGGGCGCGACCGGACTCCCGCCGGATGGGACACGTGTGGTCCGCCCGAAAACAAGGCCGGGATTCGCATTCCGGACGCCGGCGACGTCGACTGGACGAACTGCCCCACGTGCATCAGGGGGCAGCCCCCGATCGAAGAGGATCCGACCATCGACGACGCCACGTTTTTCCAGTTCGGCAACCTCGGTTGGGACGGTCTCATCGCGTTGGCCAACAAGACCGGTTTCACCCTGAACACTCCGGACGTCGCACCGAGCCTCACTGCGGGCGGCGAATGCAACACCGCCGACCCGAACAACTGGGGAGATCCCCTCAATCGAGGCGCCCCGTGCGCCAGCTATTTCCCCGTCATCTACGCCCCTGGCGATCTCAGACTCAACACCGGAGCCGGGCAGGGCGTCCTCATCATCGAGGGCGATCTGCACGTGCAGGGCACGTTCGAATTCTATGGAATCGTGATCGTCCAGGGCCGACTGTCGACCCAGGGTGGTGGAGCCGGCAGTATCCACTTCCGCGGAGCCGTCATGGCCGCCAACGTCGACCTCGACGACAACGAAGTCGCAGGGAACGCCAATATCCAGTACTCCCGGTGTGTGGTGGAGATCGCTCAAATGGCGGCCGCCATGGGCACGCCGCTTCGCTCTCGGGGGTGGGTGCAGGGGTTGTAGGTCATGCGTATCGCCGCCGCCACTGACGCGCAACTGCGATCCCACTGACGGGTACAGTTGTTCTAGTCAGCGGGGCGCCCGGCACGATCTAGCATTGGGTCGCTCCTGGCGGCTCGGGCACGGAGGCTGAGCGGTTACCGCTCAGCCTTTTTCCTTCCCCACACGTACATGAGAAAGGGCGTCCGGCTAGTAGCGGCCCACCGCCGATGGAGCTATGCTAACCGTGTGGGCGCTGCGGTCCCGGGTGCCGTTCTAGCAATCCAATCCGTTCCAGGTGGGTGGAATCCATGAACAAATCCTTATTGACGCCGGCCCGCGCGCTGACGGCCGTGTGCCTGCTGGTTCTCGCCGCCGCACCGGTGAACGCACAGCGGATCACGACGCCGCAGGAAGAATTCGGGTTCAATATCGGCGACGATTATCGCCTCGCCAACTACACCCAGTTCGAAACGTACTGGCGGAAGCTGGCCCAGGAATCATCCCGGATGGTGTTGCGGGAAATCGGCCGGACGGCCGAAGGACGGCCCCAGCTCATGGCCATCCTCACCTCGCCGGAGAATCACGCGAATCTCGACCGGTACCAGGAGATTGCCCGCCGGCTCGCGCTCGCTGAGGGGCTAACTGACGAAGCGGCACGGGCGCTGGCGAACGAAGGCAAGGCCGTCATCTGGATCGACGGGGGACTCCACGCGACGGAGGTCCTCGGCGCGCACCAGCTCATGGAGCTGGTATACCAGATGGTGAGCCGCACCGACGACGAGACCATGCGGTTCCTCGACGACATCATCCTCCTCGCGGCCCATGCGAACCCCGACGGCATGCAGCTCGTCTCGGACTGGTACATGCGGAACCCCGTTCCGGAAGACCGTTCCACCAGGGGCATACCGGTGCTGTATCAGAAGTACGTCGGCCACGACAACAACCGCGACTTCTACATGTCGGCGCAGCCGGAATCCGAGAGCATCAACCGGATTCTCTACCGCGAGTGGTTCCCCCAGATCGTCTACAACCACCATCAGACCGGCCCTGCGGGAACCGTGATGTTCGCCCCGCCGTTCCGCGATCCCTTCAACTACAACTACGATCCGTTGGTCCCGTTGGGGATCGAAATGGTGGGCGCGGCGATGCACAGCCGCTTCATCGCCGAGGGCAAACCCGGCACGACGATGCGCTCCGGGGCGAGTTACTCCACGTGGTGGAACGGGGGTCTCCGGACCACGCCGTATTTCCACAACATGATCGGGTTGCTGACCGAGACGATCGGCAATCCGACCCCTGTGGAGATTCCGTTCATTCTCGACCGGCAGCTCCCGCACAACGACCTGGCGGCCCCCATCGAGCCACAGCGGTGGCATTTCCGGCAGTCCATCGAGTACTCGCAGACCGCCAACCGGGCGGTGCTGGACTATGCCTCGCGGTACCGGGAGCCGTTGCTGTACAACATCTACCGCATGGGGATGAACTCCATCGAGCGCGGCGGCCGGGATAACTGGACGGTGCATCCGAAGATACTCGATGCCGTGGCCGCGGCGGCGGCTAGCGCCGGCGACACCGGGGATCAAGGTGGTCGCGGCGGCGCCAGGCTCCCCATAGAGTATTTCGAGATGATGCGCGACCCCGCGCTGCGGGATGCTCGCGCGTACATCCTGCCGTCGATGCAGCCGGACTTTCCCACGGTCACCAAGTTCGTCAACACGCTGATCAAGAACGGCGTTGCCGTGCACCGAGCGACGAGGGATTTCGCAGTCGGCGGCAAGCAGTACGCCGGTGGATCCTACGTCGTGATGGCCGCCCAGGCATTTCGCCCGCACGTGCTCGACATGTTCGAGCCGCAGGATCATCCGAACGATTTCGCATACCCGGGGGGGCCGCCCATCGCGCCCTATGACAACACCGGGTGGACGCTGGCCTATCAGATGGGCGTCGAGTTCGACCGAGTGCTCGAGGGCTTCGACGGCCCGTTCGAAAAGATCGAGGGATTCGCGGATGTGGCCCCGGGTATGGTCACCGCGGCGACCGGGGCGACGGGCTTCCTCGTCAGCCACGGGGTCAACGACGCGTTCGTCGCCACGAACCGGTTGCTGGCCGACGGCAAGGAAGTGTACTGGCTCACCCAGCCCATGACCGCCGCCGGCACGACCTGGCCGGCGGGCACGATCTACATCCCGGCGTCCTCCGGTGTGCAGAGCGATATCGAGGCCATGGCGTCGGAGCTCGGGGTCAGCTTCGCCGGCGTCACCGCCGGCCCCACGAGTGATGCCATGCGAATGCGGCCCGTGCGGGTCGGTTTGTGGGATCAGTACGGCGGCTCGATGCCCTCGGGGTGGGCGCGCTGGATCCTGGAGCAGTTCGAATTCCCTTTCGAGGTCGTTTTCCCGGGTACCTTCAACGCCGGGAACCTGCGCGACCGATTCGACGTGCTGGTGTTCGTGTCCGGAGCCATTCCGGGCGTGAACCGGGGCGACGGCCGCGGTGGCTTCCGGGGCGACGGGCCCGACCCGGCGTCGATTCCGCAGGAGTTTCGCGACCGACTGGGCAGGGTCACGGTCGAGGAGACCGTTCCGCACCTGCGCGAGTTCCTCGAGGCAGGTGGCCACGTCGTGACCATCGGCTCGTCCGCGGCCCTCGGGTATCACCTCGGGCTGCCGCTCACGGATCACAAGGTGGACGAGAACGGCAGCCCGCTCACCCGGGAGGATCACTTCATCCCCGGATCCATCTTGCGGATGCGGGTCGACACGAGCCGGCCCGTGTCGTTCGGGATCGGTGACGAGGTGGACGTGCATTTCAACCACAGCCCGGTGTTCGATCTCGGCGCCGACGCGGCCGCCATGGGTGTCAGGCCGGTAGCGTGGTTCGACCGAGCCGATCCGCTTCGCAGTGGATGGGCGTGGGGTCAGGAGTCCTTGGAGAACGGCGTGACGGTGGTCGAGGCGGACGTCGGCCGGGGCAAGCTCTACCTGTTCGGCCCGGAGATTCTGCGACGCGCCCAGCCCCACGGCACGTTCAAGTTCTTGTTCAACGCCATTTATCTCGCGGGGGCCGAGTCGCGACCCATGGGAGAAGGTGCGTTGGAGCGGTAGTCACGATCGCGGCACCCCCGACCGCTTGGGGGGAGTTTCCCGGCGGCCACAGAGGCCCGCCGTGACGGCGGCCGCGGACGCTGTGGCGGTCAGGTCGCGGTTCCACCTTGTTTCGTGCATGTGGCGACGGCCGCCAGCGTCTCTCGATCCAGGCGGTGTCCACCGTCGAATCCCACGAAGTGTGCCGTGATGCCGTGTGCTTCGAGGTGCGTGCGTTGCTCGGCGAGCAACGGCTTCAAATCGGTATCGGTGCGGCCGTGCACGAGGGTCAAATCGAGCGCGCGGAGCCGGCGAAACCCCTCGCGCGACCGAAGTTCGTCCGGCACCATGGCAGCCCACAACACGAGGTGTTCGGCGTGCACCGCGCCCCGTGACACCCAGCGGGCCGCGGTGGCGCCTCCCTGCGAAAAGCCGAACACCACTACACGGACCGCATCCCGATCGATCCGTTCGAACACGTGGGTATAGAGCGCGTCGAGGTAGGCGACGTAGTCGTCGATTTCCCGCAGCCGGTCCACCTTGGTCATCCACGACGCGCCAACCTGGCCGCCGGTGCCCTCAAGATAGAACCGCGACAACGCTTCGGGCGCGACGATCAGGCGAGAGCCGTCATCGAGGGCGTCGAACTGTTGAAGGAATTGCTCGGCGAGTTGCCCGTATCCGTGACACACGAACCACACTTCCTCGAGGTCGTGGTGATTCGGCCCCAACGTCACGTACCGGGCTGTGCGGGGGACCGTAAGGTGGTGTTCCTGTGCGGCCATGGCGAATCGTAACCGGCGGTTCGCCGATGGCCAAGGCGGCGGGCGGTGCCTCACAGCCGTTTCAAGGTGCCCCCATCGAACATCTCGACCGTGCGGGTTCCGTACGCGGCATTGACGTCGGAGTGGGTGACTTGCATGATCGTCGTGCCCTCCCGGTGCAGCTCCTGAAATAGCTCCATGATCTCCCGTGCTTGCGCCGAGTGCAGGTTGCCGGTCGGCTCGTCGGCGAGGAGGATCCGTGGTTGGGACACGACGGCGCGCGCGACGCCGACCAACTGCTGCACGCCGCCGGACAAGCTGCCGGGGTAGGACCGCTGTTTGTCCTGGAGCTCGAAACGCTCGAGAATCTCACCGACCCTGCGCGCACGCTCCTTGGGCGGGACTTTGCGGTACGACAGCGGAATCTCGAGATTCTCGTAGACCGTGATCGAGTCGATCAGGTGGTACTGCTGAAAGATGAATCCGACGTATTCCCGGTTGAGGCTGAGGCGGTGTTTCGGTTTCAATTCGTGGACGGCCCGGTCGAAAAAGTGGTACTCCCCCTTCCATTCCCCGTCCAGCATCCCCACGATGCTCAGCAGCGTGGACTTGCCACATCCGGACGGCCCCATCACCGTCAGGAACTCCCCTTCCTCGATGTCGAGATCGACGCCCCGGACCGCCTCGGTCCGCTCCTCTCCCTTGCCGAACGTCCGGCTCACACCGCGCAGCTTGATCATTGAGTCTCCCTGGGAAGTCTGGTTATGGGTCACTACGGGTCCAGATCTCCTGAGGTTTGGCCGGACCACGCCCGCGGGACCCTCGCAGCCACCGTCCCGGGCCAGCCGCTTCGACGAGCTCGACCGGAGACCGCTTCGGGTGTGAGCCATGGGCTTGTACCCTTGTGACTTAGGCCCCCGCGATTTCTCGGCTCGCAGGGCAACTATCTGCAGGCGGGAAAGACCGCCCCGCCGAGCCCGGGGGCGGGGCATTTAAGCTATTGCAACATAAGGATTTAACGTGAAAGTACCGAACGTGACGCATCGGGGGGGCTGGCTTCGGGGAGTGGTCTTGTCGGTGGCGCTCGTGGGGTCGGGTTGCGTCTATCCCAGCGAGCGCAGCGAGGAGCTCCGGGTGGTGATCGACTCCATTCCCGACCTGCTCCGGGGGGAGAGTTTTCTGCTGACCGCCACGGTGGTGGACGCCGGCGGCGTGCCCCTGGAGAACGCCGAGGTGTTCTTCGCGTCGATGGATTCGCTCTCGGTGGTGGACGTCAGCGGCACGCTGGTCGCCGTCTCCGTGGGGACCACGGAAATCGTGGCCACGGCCCTGGAGTTCGCGGAGGCAGTGGCGGAGATCGGTTTGGTGCGGATTCACGATCTCATCGAGATCGACAGCTTGAGTCCCGCGGTCGTGCGGTTCGGGGACACGCTCCACCTGTACGGGACGGGCCTCGATCCGGAGCGGCTGTTCGCCGTCACCGTGGGTGGCGCCGACGTGATCGTCAAGAGTTACACGCCGCTCGACCCGGACGACCCGCACCGCTTCGGCCGACTGACCGTGTGGGTTCCCCCGCCGGCGTCGCGATTTTCCCACGGACTCGTGTTGGGGGTCGAGGGGCTGGCAATCAGTCTCGATTCCAGCCGGGTGATTCAGCAGGACATCTACGAAGTCGCGGATCAGACCGTGCCGTGGGATTTTGGCGAGCTCGCGGCCCCGGTATGGAATCCCGCTTTGGCGTTCGAGTATCGCGCCCGGGAGGACAGTCTCCGGTTCGATTGGTACCGCTTCTCCCAGGCCGACGCCCAAGATCGCACGATCATCGTGCGGTCGGATCAGGTGAGCCCGGAGACGTACGAAGTGTTCGTTACGGATTCACTCTTCTGGGATGGGACCGGTCAGCAGTTCGGCATCGGATCAGGGTCGTGGACCATAGGCCCCGGGTTCTACGTGTGCGGCGGATTGCCCTTTGCGCCACCGCAACTCTTGGCGGACTCGGTCGTCGTCGCACTCCAGGCGCTTCCCGCGGGCCAGTACGACATCCTGGCCGCCTACGAGAAACCGGGCGGGTACGAGTTCTCGATCCTGCAGGAATACCGTTCGGTGCTCCCGCCGGACGATGCGGAAGAGAACGATTTTTGCGATCTTGCAGCACCTCTGAGTCTCGGGGTGACGCGGGATTTGACCATCGACAATCCCCACGACATCGACTGGTTCCGGTTTACCGTCGGCGTGAACGACAAGACCACCACGTTCGACGTCGACGCGGCGAACGAAGACGCCGATCTCGACATCTACATTTTGAAGGACGAGCTGCCGGCCGGACTGCCCTTGGTCGGGGTGAGCAACATCGGTGGCCCGACGGACGAGGTCGCCGTGTCGTTGCTGCCCGGCGATTATTTCCTGGTGGTGGTCGATTTCGCCGGCGTTCCCACCAACTACAGCTTGACCACCGTCACGGCGACGACGGTGCTCGACCCGGTAGCGGCTCCGCAGATGCCCTCCTCCAAGGACGGGGCGCCGTCCACGACATTGCGAGTGGGGCGGTGATTCGGGCATGAACTGCACCAATTGCGATACCCCGATCCCCGAAGGCAGCAACTTCTGTCTGTCGTGCGGCACCAACCTCACCGATGCGGGCGGCAGTACGTCCCAGGCCGAGTTTCGCGGCAACATCGGCGAGCGGCTCACCCAGATGTTGGAGGGTCGCTACAAGATCGGGAAAATGCTGGGCCGAGGGGGCATGGGAGCTGTGTTCCTCGCCGAAGACCTCACCCTGGAGCGGCCCGTTGCGATCAAGGTGCTGCCGCCGGAGGTCTCACACGATGAGAAGTTGGTACATCGATTCGAGCGGGAGGCCCGCACCGCGGCGAAGCTGGACCATCCCAACATCATTCCTATCTTCGCCGTCGAGAGCGCCGACGAACTCCACTACTTCGTCATGAAGTACGTGGCTGGTGATTCGCTGGAATCGGTGCTCACCAAGGGCCAGCTCTCCATCGAGCAGTGCCAAGAGTATCTGTGGGAGGCCGCGCGGGCATTGGGTCACGCCCACGAGCGTCACGTCGTCCACCGTGACATCAAGCCTGGCAACATCATGCTCGATCACGACGGACGGGTGATGCTGGCGGACTTCGGCATCTCCAAGGCGTTGCAGTCGGCGACACAGCTCACGGGGACCGGGCAGGTGATCGGCACGCCTTACTACATGAGCCCCGAGCAGGCGAAGGGGACGCCCGTGGACGGCCGGTCCGATCAATACTCGCTGGCGGTCGTGGGGTTCGAGATGTTGACCGGCCGCATTCCGTTTACCGGCGAAGCCGTTCACACGATCATCTACAAGCAGATCTTCGAGGATCCGCCGCTCATTCAGGATCTGCGTCCGGACACCCCTGCCCACCTGGCCACGGCGTTGCACCGGGCTCTCGCCAAAGACCCGGAGCACCGATTCTCGACGATGGAGGAATTTGCTGCGGCCCTCATGCCGCAGCGGTCGTTGTCATCCGCCCCGCGCGTCCCTACCGGGACGCGCACCCCGCAGCCCGCGTCCCCGGATGCGCCGACGATGGTGACTCCGACGACAAGTCCGATCCGGATCACGCCCACAACCACGCGCGCGCCCCGCCGGCGCGGCGGCATGACGGCCGCGGTGTTCTCCGCACTGCTGGTCACAGGTGGGACCGGATACTGGGCGTGGCAACAGGGCATGCTCGAGCGGTTCGGGCTCGGTCCCGCGGAATCCGCCGTGGTGGCGGCCGCTCCGGCCCAACCCGAAACGCCCCCGGCGGCGGTACTCGACACCACGGTGATCCAAACCCCGCGGGACACTGCAGCTCCTGATTCCCAGCCCGCCCAACCCGAAGTGCAGACCTCCGAGCCCGAGCCGGAGCCCGAGGTCACGCGGCCGCTGCCGGTGCGATCCCGGCCGAGGCCGCAACCGGTCCAGCCTCCCGCGCCACAGTTCGGCCGGCTCTCCGTCAACGCCGTGCCCTGGGGGATCGTGCTGATCGACGGCGTTGAGATCGGCGAGACGCCGCTGACGAACCATGAGCTGGGGCCTGGCCGTTACGTCATCAGCATTCTGCAAGACGGCTGCCACACCTCCGTCGATACCGTCACTGTCACCGTCAACCGACCCACGAGGCTTGCCAAGCAGCTCGTGTGCGGGAATTGATCATGCAACGAAGCCTACGGGTTGTACCGATCTTTTGTCTCGGCGTGCTCCAAACGGCGGGAGCGCAGGAGAATCCCTCGTTGTCGTCCGCCAAGTCCGCATATGCCGCCCTGGACTACGAGGCGGCGATCGCCAGCGGCCAAAGCGCGCTCTCACAGCGCCTGTCCGCCGGCGAGTTGATCGAAGCGTACGAGCTCCTGGGCTTTGCGTACGGAGCGTTGGATTCCACGCGACGGGCCGTGGAGGCGTTTTCGAATCTCATCTTCCTGGCCCCGGACCGGGAGCCCGACGTCCAGCTGGTGTCGCCCCGCATCACCTCGCTCTACGCTTCGGCGTTGGGGCAGGTCCTGGTGATCCGCAAGGTTCGCGTCGACAGCGCGAGCTTCATCGCCGGAGAGGGACGTGTCCCGGTGCGCTTCGACCTGAGCCGGCCGGCCACCGCGGTGACCCGAGTTGTCGGCAATGATCTGGACGTGCAGATCGATTCCGCGCCGGTCGCCGGACAGGGAGGCGTGCTGTGGTCGCCGGTGCGCGAAGACGGCACGCCAATTCCGCCGGGCCAATACCAGCTCATCATCGAGGCCAACGCGCGGCGCGATCAATACTCGGCGCAGGTGCTGGTCGAGGTGCGCCACGGCACCGTCGACACGCTGCCCCATCTCACGAGCGTGCCGGGCTACACGCCACAAGAGGAATGGGAAACGCCGGGACGGGATTGGAAGCCCCTCGGTATGGCGGTGCTGTACACCGCCATCGCGTCCGGTGCGTCTCTCGCGCTCGAAAACACCGGACTCGGCAGCCCGTCCCGGAAGGAGATCGGCGCGGTGAGTTTTGCGGTGCTGGTGACCGGCTTCGTCATGAGTCTCAAGAAGCCCGACCCCCGTCCTATCCCCTCCGGCATCCTCTACAATCAGTTGTTGCGGGAGGAACTGGAGCGGCGCAATGATGAGATCGCCCGGCAGAACGAGCTCCGCCGCCGCCAGGTGCTGCTCACCGTCGTGCCGGTTGATGGAGGCGGGCCATGAGGGCCGGGGTGTTGGTGGGGGTCGCCCTCGCTGCGGCGCTTCCCGGGTCCGCCGCGGCACAGACGTTCGAATTCCACCTGGAAGCCGTCGGGTTGACCTACCAGGAGGTTCGGGAGGGCCGCGACGCCGTGGGCAAAGGTGGCGGAGCCGGCATCGTGCTGCGGGTCAAGCGATTCGGGCTCGATGTGCGCGGGTACACCGCCGAGGTGGAGCCGGACTCCGGTGGCGCCGGTTACGACTTCAGGCAGATCGATGTCCGTTTGAGCTACCGCTTCAGTAAGTTCTTGGCCCTCGAGGTGGGTGGCGGCCGTCGGTACGTGACGCCCGAGTTCGCCACTCAGGAGGTCGGTGTGCTTCGTATCGGGGTGCTGTCGGAAAATGATCTGACGCAGCTGGCCAAGGTGTGGGTGCGGGGCGCCTATCTCGCCAACCCGCAGTTCTCGGGTGGCGGGACCGGAGATGTCGCGTTCGAGTTCGGGCTTGGCGTGGCGCTGGGGGCGGCCAACGGCCGGTTCCGGGTACGTGTGGAGTATGAGTTCCAGCGGATCGACCGCGAGGTCGGCGCCGCTAGCGTCCCGCTGCAGCTGAGCCTCGCGCGAGCCGGAATCGCGTTCGGCTTCTAGCCCGATGTCTTGAGCGCGAGCGATCGGGCCACCCGCCGCCTAATGGCAGGGGGCCGGGCGCATGGACCATTGGCGCCGATCGCCGCCCGGATTCTCGATCCGAGCCGTCAGGGTTTTCCCGGACAAACGATATGTGATCATTTGCGGGAAGTCGTGTTCGGGGTTCTCGAACACGGCGAGGTGTTCGGCTGATCGGGTGAGCCGGAACGGCACGGACGCCTGGCCGCTGGGATGAGGAATGAGACGCACGCCATCCGCGTGCGCCACGATCTCCGTGAACTCGTAGCTGACGGTGATGCCGTCCCGGAGATATCGCGTCGTCCCGAGCATGAGGTTGTTCGACGGGCTCGTATAGTGCTCCTCGATCGTCCCCCGGCCCCCATCGAACGTGCCCTCCCAACAACCCGCCATGAATCCCACCGCTTCCAACGGGCCCTCCTGTGCTCGTGGCGAAGTCACTACGGAAATGAGCAGGAGTGCAGGAATCGAATAACGCATGGTGTTGGGTGGGCTACTTGCCGTCGTCTTTTTCCTTGGCCACGTCGTGCATTGTCTTGAGCTCGAGAATCTTGAACTTTCGGGTCCCGATGGGGAGACGGGCTTCGGTCGTCTCTCCCACCTTCTTGTTGACCAGGGCGCTGCCGAGCGGGGAGGCGACGGAGACCTGACCCAGGTCGAGGTCCATGGCGTCCGAGATCACGAGCTCGAACGTCTCCTTTTTCTTGGTAGCCATGTCGCGCACCACGACTCGGGATCCGAGTCCGACCTTGTCGAGCGGGATCTTGGACGTGTCGATCTGGGAGAGCTTGGTGAGGCGAGACGTCAGGTGGCCCAAGCGGGCTTGCACGAATCGCTGGCGCTCGAGAGCGGCGTGATAGTCCCCGTTCTCCTTGAGGTCGCCGAGCGCAATGGCCTTTGCGAGTGCGTCAGGTAGCGTGACGTTCAGCTCGTGCGCCAGCTTCTCGACTTCTGCCTGCAGCGTCTTGATGGTTTCCTCGATCATATCCCGAATCATACTCCCCGAAGGGCCAGGCCACCAGATTGTCCCTCCGGGCCCGCCGCAGGAGCCGGTCTAGCGCCAAAACATCGCTCTGAGGACGAATCCCATATTGGCCGGGCGTTCCGCCAGGCGGCGCATGTACCAGGCAAACCACGCCGGGCCGTAGCTGATCAAGACGCGAGTGGGTACGCCTGCCTCGGCGTGTCGCAATTGCTCAGCTCGGCGAATGCCGTAAAGCATCTGGACCTCGAAGGCATTTTCCCAATGTCGGTCGGCGGCGATGCGCCGGAGCTCGGCGATGATCGTCATGTCGTGCGTGGCGATGCCGGGTTTGATGGCGGTGCCGCGTGCGGCCTGCCCGGCTATTGTCGTGGCGAGGCGAACAAAGGCATCGTCGACGTCCCGCTTGCGGGCCATCGCGACGTTGGGCGGTTCCCGATACGCGCCCTTTACCAGGCGAATGGCCGATCCCATGGCGAGAAGCCTGTCGACGTCCTGGGGCGTGCGGTGTAGGTAAGCTTGCAGGCACAATCCCATGTTCTCATGACGTTCTCGGAGCTGGCAGTACAGGTCGAGCGTGGCATCGACGTATTTGGACGCCTCCATGTCCACCCAGATCACGTTGTTGCGAGAAGCTGCATGGACCACAAGTGCTTCGAGATGCTTGGCCGTCTGTTTCTTATCGAGATCGAGTCCGAGTTGCGTCGGCTTGATGGAGATGTGGCAGTTGAGCCCGAGGTCGTCGGTCTTGTCGAGGACGTCGATGTAGTGGGCAGCGACCTGATCGGCTTCGTCCATCGACGTGAGGTTCTCGCCGAGCTGCGTGACCACCGTGGAGATGTTTCGCCTGCCGAGCTTCTTCGCTTCGGCCAGGGCCGAGTCGATATCTTCGCCCGGTATGAAGCGTGACACGGCGTACCGTGCAAATCGCCGCCGGCGGAACTGGTTCTCGATCCAACGATTCTGCGAACCCCACAGCAGGATGCTTCGCGCAATGCCCATTGATGTTCCTTGGACGTGGGATGAAGAGAACGGGTGCCACAAGATAGATGGATGGGGTCCGCGGGGCGAGATGATCGTATTGCCCCAGGGCGTCGCTTGTTCTTAGCTTAACGGTGCCCTCACCAGTGGAGAACGTGGATGGTTGCCATCCAAGCCCCTGCCGACACCGCGAATGTTGCGATCCTGCAGCCCGTGGTGGACTGGCTGAACGCCAACCCGCTTCCCGCCATGGTCTTGGGATTGGCGGCGCTGGGAATCGCAGCCTACGTCGGGAACACGATTGCCAAGCGGCGCATCCTCGCCCTGGTATCGCTGATGGTCAAGCGCAGCCAGTCGGATTGGGGCGACGTGTTGCATCGCTACCGGGTGTTCGAGCGACTCGTACGTCTGGTACCAGCCGCGATCGTGTACTTCGGTATTGCGCTGGTCCCCGGGGTGTCGGACAGCCTGCGCTCCCTCACGGAGCGTGTGTCGTCGGCGTTCATGGTCGTGATCGCGGTGCTGGCGGTGGGGGCCTTTCTCTCGGCGGGAAACGCGATTTACGAGCGCGGGGAGATCTCCAAGACGCGCCCGATCAAGGGCTACCTCCAGGTCGTCAAGATCGTGCTGTTCGTGTTGGGTGGTGTCGTCATTCTCGCCACGCTCATGAATCGATCGCCCTTGATTTTCCTGAGCGGTATCGGCGCGATGACGGCGGTCTTGCTCCTCGTGTTCAAAGACACGCTGCTCTCCCTGGTGGCGAGCGTGCAGCTGACCAATAACGACATGGTGCGGGTGGGCGATTGGGTCGAGATGCCCAAGTACAACGCCGACGGCGATGTGATCGACATGGCGCTGCATACCATCAAGATCCAAAACTGGGACAAAACGATCACGACCGTTCCGACCTCCAAGTTCATCGAGGATTCCTTCAAAAATTGGCGTGGCATGTCCGAGTCGGGGGCCCGACGGATCAAGCGCTCCATCGCAATCGACCAGAATACCATTCGATTCCTGACCGACGCGGAGATCGAGCGACTCAAGGGATTCGTGCTCCTGCGCGACTACATCCAGCGCAAGGAAGACGAGCTCGCGGCGTACAACCTGTCCATCGGCCAGGCCGTGGGGGCGGTGAACCGGCGGCGTCTCACGAACGTCGGGACGTTTCGGGCGTACGTCGTACAGTACCTCCGCCATCACCCCAAGATTCACCAGGACCGGACGCTGCTGGTGCGACAGTTGGCTCCCGGCCCCCACGGGCTGCCGATCGAAATCTACGCGTTCACGAACGATCCGGCCTGGGTGGCCTACGAAGACATCCAGTCGGATATCCTCGATCATATCATCGCGATACTCTCCGAATTCAGCCTGCAGGTCTTTCAGCATCCCACTGGGAAAGACTTCAGGCAGGGCCTGGACCGCAGCTAGCTCTCCCGTTCGAACACGATCTCACGTTGATCGCCGCGTCCGCCGGTCCAAGTTGACCGGCGGGCACCCCCGTGCTACCATTTTCCGTAGCGTTCCGCCACATCTTTCCTCATCTTATGGGAATACCACACGCCAATGAAGTTCGATCGGCATGGTGTCGGTAGCACGAAGCCGCTCGGCGTCGTCGTACTTGTAACCGTCCTGGTCGCACTCACGGGATGCCAAGGCCCGTTCCCCCAGTCGACGTTCTCGCCCACCAGCGAATTTGCTGACGATCTCAACGGGTTGTTCATGTTGATCTTCTGGTGGGGCGTCGTCGTCTTCGTGGGTGTCGAGGTGGTCGTGTTGTATGTGCTGTACCGTTTCCGGGCCCGTCCGGATGTCCCGGATCCGACTCCCGTGCACGGACATACGGCGCTAGAGATCGCGTGGACCCTGGCGCCGGCCATGATCATCGTCTTCATTGCCGTGCCGACCATTCAGGTCTTGTGGAAAGATGCGGGGGCTGACACCTCGGACGCACTCCAGATTCAGGTGGTCGGGCACCAGTGGTGGTGGGAGTTTCGCTACCCGGAATACGGTATCACCACGGCGAACGACCTCCACCTTCTGCAAGGGCGGCCGGTCGAATTGCAGCTCACATCGGCCGACGTCATTCACAGTTTTTGGTTGCCGAGGCTGGGCGGCAAGCGAGACATGATGCTCGGGCGGACGAATCGCCTGGTGTTCACGCCCGATTCGGTGGGTGAGTTTCTCGGGCAGTGCGCCGAGTTTTGCGGCACGTCCCACGCCAATATGCGGTTCAGGGCGTTTGTGCATGCGCCGGCGGATTTCGCAAGTTGGGTGGAAGGGCAAGCCACCCCGCCGGCTCCGGAGGCCACGCTCAGCGAGCTGGAGCAACAGGGCCTCGAGGCGTTTCGCGCCGTGCGCACCCCGGCATCCAACTCCTGTATCGCGTGCCATGCGATTCGGGGGATATCCTTCGGCGTGCTGGGACCCGACCTGAATCACGTCGGCAGCCGGTCGACGCTCGCGGGGGGCATCCTCGACAACACGGCGGAGAATCTCGCCGGGTGGCTGCGCGATCCCGCGGCCATGAAGCCGGGGAGCCTCATGCCGGCCATCGGCCTTTCGGAGGAGGAGATCGCCGCTCTGGTGGCGTATCTCCGGAGCTTGCAATAATGGCGACCGCAGCGTTGGCGCATGAGAGCGCCGAGCAGACGGCCCGGAGCGGGCTGTGGAGCTGGATCACCACGACCGACCACAAGCGGATCGGCATTCTCTACGGGGCGACGGCGTTTTTCTTTCTGCTGGTAGGCGGCCTCGAGGCGTTGTTGATACGGGCGCAGCTGGCTCGGGCCGACAATACGCTGATCGGTGCCGACGCGTTCAATCAGCTGTTCACCATGCACGGCACCACCATGGTGTTCCTGGCCATGATGCCGCTGTCGGCCGCGTTCTTCAACTACCTCATTCCGCTGCAAATCGGTGCCCGAGACGTGGCGTTTCCGCGGCTGAACGCGTTCAGCTACTGGGTGTTTCTCCTCGGCGGACTGTTTCTGAACGCCAGTTTTCTCGTGGGGGCGGCGCCGGATACTGGGTGGTTCGGATACCAGAATCTCACCTCGATCCAGTATTCGCCGGGCATGAATGCGGATTTCTGGGCCATCGGCCTGCAAATTCTCGGCATCGCGTCCCTGGCGGCGGCGTTCAATTTCATAGCGACCATCATCAACATGCGCGCGCCCGGCATGAAGCTCATGCGCATGCCGGTATTCACCTGGATGGCCCTGATAACCCAGGTGATCATCGTGACTGCCTTTCCAGTCATCACGGTGGCGCTGGTCTTCATGATGTTCGATCGCATATTCGGAACCACGTTCTACTCTCCCGCCGCGGGTGGGGATCTCCTGTTGTGGCAGCACCTGTTTTGGCTGTTCGGTCATCCCGAGGTGTACATTCTCATCCTGCCTACCATGGGCATGGTCTCGGAGGTGCTTCCGACATTCTCGCGCAAGCCGTTGTTCGGTTATCCGGTGGTGGTGTACTCCGGTGTGCTCATAGGAGCCATTGGTTGGGGGGTCTGGAGCCACCACATGTTTGCCACCGGCATGGGAGCGATTGCCGATTCGTACTTCGGCGCCGCATCGATGTTGATCGCCATTCCCACCGGGGTGAAGATCTTCAACTGGATCGCCACGATGTGGGGCGGCCAGATTCGCTTCGCGACCCCCATGCTGTTTGCCATCTCGTTCATCATGCTGTTCACGATCGGTGGGATCTCCGGTGTGATGCATGCCTCGCCACCGACCGATCTCCAGCAAACCGATACGTATTTCATCGTCGCCCATTTCCACTACGTCCTGTTCGGCGGCGGGATGATGGGAATTTTCTCCGCGATCTACTATTGGTGGCCCAAGGTTTTCGGACGGCTGTTGAATGAGGCCCTCGGCAAGTGGCACTTCTGGCTCGCGTTCATCGGCATGAACGTGACGTTTTTCCCGATGCACTTCATAGGCATGCTGGGCATGCCGCGCCGTGTGTACACGTACGGTCCCGAGTTGGGCCTGGAGCAGATGAACCTGGTGGCCACCATCGGCGCGTTCACTCTCGGCATGTCCACGCTGTTCTTGGTGTACAACATCTGGCACACGGCGAAGCACGGCGAACGGGCGCAAAAGAACCCCTGGGGTGCGGCGACGCTGGAGTGGGCCATCTCTTCGCCGCCGCCGATCTATAATTTCTCGGTTGTGCCGGAGGTGCGGAGTCGGTTGCCGCTGTGGAACGAGGACGGGGTAAGCGAGATACCCGACGACCCGCCGGTGCCGGTGCACGTACCTGATGGATCGTACTGGCCGGCTGTCGCGGCCGTGGGTCTGGTCACGTTCTTCACGGGTGTCCTCGTCCGATCCTTGGTCATAACGATCCTCGGCGTCGCAGTACTCGCGATCAGTGTCTTCAAGTGGGCCTTCGAACCCTTCGACGTGATATGACCACAGCAGCGGCTGCGCATTACACGAGTACCGGCCAAGATACGCGCAAGATTGCGTTTTGGACCTTCATCGGGTCCGAGTGTATGCTGTTCGGATCCCTGATAGCCACGTACCTCTCGTACGAGGGAAAGAGCGTCGTCGGACCGACGCCGCAGGAAATCCTCAACATCCCTCTCACATCGGTCAGCACCTTCGTGCTGCTCATGTCGAGTCTGGCGATGGTGCTCGCGCTCGCGGCTGTGGCGCGCGGTGACGGGGGCGGTGCCAAGCTCTGGCTCGCGACCACGGCGGGTCTCGGAACGGTGTTTCTCACCTTTCAGGCAATCGAATTCACCGAGTTCGTGCACGAGGGGTTGACGATCTCAACGAACTTGTTCGGATCGACCTTCTATGTTTTGACGGGGTGCCACGGCTTGCACGTGTTGATTGGCGTGATCTGGCTGTCGACGCTGCTGATTCAGTCCATGCGGGGCAAGCTCGGGCCGGACAAAGCCATGACGGTCGAGCTCGCTGGATTGTACTGGCATTTCGTCGACGTAGTGTGGATCGTGATCTTCACGGTCGTCTACCTCATACAGAGGGGGCCGCCCGCATGAGCACCGAGAGCGAAGCGAGACCGCGCGCCCATCCGGGTACCAAGGTCTACCTGGCCATCGCCGCAATTCTCACCGGGATCACGGTGATCGAGGTAGCCCTCTTTTATATTCCGGCCGTCGCCGAGACCGCCGCCTTGGCCCCGATCTTGATCTTGCTGTCGGCGAGCAAATTCGCCCTCGTGGTCATGTTCTACATGCACCTGAAGCCGGACAGCAAGTTGTACACGCTCATCTTCACCGCACCGCTCGCGCTGGCGACGGTAGTGGTGTTGGCCTTGATGACATTGCTGGGAGCGTGGTGGCTGGGATAGGCCGATTCCTGCGCCATCGTGCACAAAAAAACCCCCGCCTGGCGGGGGTTTTTTTGTCCCTGGATGTCCCCGACGGCCTAGTCCCGCGAGACGCGGAAGCGAACCGTACGACCCCTGGAGGGGGCATTCGGCAGGAGCACCACGGTCCGGACGGAAATGACTTGTCCCGGTTGCACGGCCTGGAGGGCGGCAGCGAGGTCTTCTTCGGTCTCGACTCGCGTGCCCTCGACGTGCGTGATGATCTCGCCTCGCCGCAAATACCCGTCGGCGGGGCCTTCGGGATCGATCTGCTGGACGCGGAGGCCCGTATTCTGCGTGGGGTAGCCCTGGCTGGCCAGATCGCGCCGCGTGATCTCGCGGACCACGATGCCGAGCCGGTCACCGAACCGCTTGCCGTCGGATGTCGGTTCCGGCTCATCGACCCGGGCAACCTGTTCGACCGCCGCTGCCGCTTCATCGAGGGTTACCGTGAGCGTTTCCCGCACGCCGCCGCGTCGCGCCACCGTCACCCGCACCTGTTCGCCGGGGCTGCGGAATCCGATGTCTTGCTGCAGCTGCCCCACGTAGCTGACGTGTTCGCCGTCGAGGGCGATGATGACGTCCCCCGGCTGCAACCCGGCGCGTTCGGCCGGCCCGTCGGGCACGGAGAACTCGGACACCAGCACACCATGGATTGAATCGAGGCCGACGTATTCGGCGTCTTCGGCCGACACGTCCGTGATCCCCACGCCGAGGATGGCGCGCGTGACCTTGCCCGTGGCGATCAACTGCTCGCCAACCCTCCTCGCCAGGTTGATCGGTACGGCGAAGCCGTACCCGATGGAGCGTCCCGTCTCCGAGGCAATGGCCGAGTTGACGCCGATCACCTGCCCACGAACGTTCACCAGGGGACCGCCGGAGTTGCCGGGGTTGATCGCGGCATCGGTTTGGATGAAATCGTGGATGCGGTACCGCTCCTGCTGTAGCCCCTGGAGCACCCGGCCCTTGGCGCTCACGATCCCGGCGGTGACGGTAAAGGAGAACCTCTCGCCGAGCGGATTGCCGATGGCCAACGCCCATTCGCCAATGCGGACTTCGTCGGAGTTGCCGAGCGAGGCGGCGGTAAGGTTGGTTGCGTCGATCTTGATGATCGCGATGTCGGTATTCGGGTCCCGGCCGACGAGTTCGGCTACGAATTGCCGCCGGTCGAGGAGTGTGACGGTGAGCCGGTCGGCAGCGCGCACGACGTGGTTGTTGGTGATGATATAGCCGTCCTGGGAAATGATGAATCCGCTTCCGGTCCCCGTTTGTGGACGTTGCGGTGGAGGTCGGTTGGGAAAGAAATCGTCCCAGGAGGGGCCCCCGCGGCTCTCGCCTCGTCCGTTGGATTCGGCGCGGATGAACACGACGGCCGGTCTCACCGCCTCCACGACGGCGACGAACGACTCGCCGAGATCGGCGGCCGCCTGGGCCGCCGGTGGGTTGACGACGGGTTGCGTGTTCAGCAGCACCGGCTGTCTTTGTTGGGCCTCGCCCACCCGGGGTGCATTGATCGAAACCGCGAATGCGCCAGCGAGGACGATCGTGACGGCGACCAGCAATGCGAACTTCATCCAATCTCGTGTGCGTGTCATGGCCTGCTCGTACCTCGTGTCATGGCCTGCCCGTGCCTTGAGAGAAGTGCTCAAGTTAAGAGTTTCTGCGTTGCAAAACACCTTTTGACGTAAAAGCCCTCGACGGAGGGGCAGAGTTCCGCCCCCCCGGAGTGAGCCGAGCCGTGGTGACTATTTCGAGTCGTCGACGATCTCGTAGTCGGCCTCGACCACGTCTTCTTCTTTCGCCTCCCCCTCGCCTTCCGCCGCGGCTTCCTCGCCTTCCGGCGTGCCGGCTTCGGCCTGATGGAGTGACGCACCGGCCGCGGAGTAGGCCTGGGAGAGATCCCCGAGGGCTTTCTCGATGCCGGCCTCTTCGCCCGATCGAAGCGCCTGCTTGGCCGCCTCGACGGAGCTGCTCAAACGCTCCTTGGTGGCATCATCGAGCCGATCCGCCCATTCCTGGCTGTTCTTCTCGACTTCATACACCATGGCATCGAGGCGGTTGCGCTGCTCGATCGATTCGCGGCGTTTCTTGTCTTCCTCCGCGTGGGATTCGGCGTTCTTCACCATGTTCTCAATCTCGTCGTCCGACAGCCCGCTCGACGCTTCGATGCGGATCTTTTGCTCCTTGCCGGTCGCTTTGTCTTTGGCCGAGACGTGCAGGATCCCGTTGGCGTCGATGTCGAAGATGACTTCAACTTGCGGAATTCCCCGAGGAGCCGGCGGGATGCCTGTGAGCTGGAATCGCCCAATCGTTCGATTGTCCACGGCCATCTCCCGTTCGCCCTGGAGCACATGAATCTCCACTGTGGTTTGATTGGTCTCCGCCGTGGAGAAGATCTCATCCTTCTTGGTGGGGATGGTGGTGTTGCGCGATATCAGTACGGTGGTGACTCCGCCGAGCGTCTCGATCCCGAGCGACAGGGGCGTCACGTCGAGCAACAACACGTCCTTCACGTCCCCGGCCAACACGCCGCCCTGGATCGCCGCGCCGATGCCCACGACCTCGTCGGGGTTCACGCCCTTGTTCGGCTCCTGGCCGAAGAATTCCTTGACGATCTCCTGGATCTTGGGAATGCGTGTGGATCCTCCGACCAGGATGACCTCGTCGAGGGCCGATGGGTCTAGGTTCGCGTCCTTCAGCGCTTGCTTCATGGGCGGAATCGTGCGCTGGATCAGGTCGTCGACCAACTGCTCGAACTTCGCGCGCGTCAACGTCATGCTGAGGTGCTTCGGTCCGGACTGGTCCGCGGTGACGAACGGCAGATTGATTTCAGTCTGCTGGGTCGTGGACAGCTCCATTTTCGCCTTCTCGGCGGCCTCTTTGAGCCGCTGCAGGGCCATCGGATCCTTCGAGAGATCGATCCCTTGGTCCTTTTTGAATTCGTCCACCAACCAGTCGATGATCCTATGGTCAAAATCGTCGCCACCGAGGTGCGTATCGCCGTTGGTGCTCTTGACCTCGAACACGCCTTCGGCCAGCTCGAGGACCGAGATATCGTACGTGCCGCCGCCGAGGTCGAAGACGGCAATCTTCTCGTCCTTCTTCTTTTCCATGCCGTAGGCCAGCGCCGCGGCGGTGGGCTCGTTGATGATACGGAGCACGTCGAGCCCGGCAATCTTGCCTGCGTCCTTGGTGGCCTGGCGTTGCGAATCGTTGAAGTATGCCGGAACCGTCACGACCGCTTTGTCCACGGAGTGCCCGAGGTAGTCCTCGGCCGTCTGCCGCATTTTTTGCAGCACCATGGCCGAGATTTCGGGCGGGGTGTATTTCTTGCCTTGGATGTCCACGACAGCCAGGTCGTGCGGTCCCGACGCCACGGAGTACGGCACCCGGGCCGCCTCTTCCTTGACCTCGTTCATCCGGCGGCCCATGAACCGCTTGATCGAAAAGACGGTGTTGGTCGGGTTGGTCACGGCCTGCCGCTTGGCGACCTGGCCCACCAGACGTTCGCCGTCCTTCGTAAAAGCCACCACCGAGGGCGTGGTGCGCCCTCCCTCGGAATTGGGGATCACGACCGGATCGCCACCCTCCATGACGGCGACTACAGAATTGGTGGTCCCGAGATCGATTCCGATCACTTTTTGTGACATCAGCCCGGCTCCTTCACGAATAGGGTTGGATGCGCAGAATACCTCAGGAGTCGCAATTGCAAGCGCCATACCGAAAAATACTGCCAAAGTGACAGAGTTCTTGCCGTTTTTCACGGGGTGAGGGCCGTCAACGGCATGATTGACTCGCATTTACAGCCCGCGTAGGTTCCCCGGGTGTTCCCCTACAAAGACGACAATCCGACCGTCCTCACGCCGTTCGTGACGGTGGCTATCATCGTCCTCACCTCCCTCGTCTGGCTGGTATTCCAGAGCGGCGGAGCCGAGCCGCGGCTCGGCCAGTCGATCTGCGATCTGGGAGCGATCCCGGCCCGCCTATTTGGCAATCCCAGCGAGCCGGTCCTCACGCCGCGGGGGCCGGTGCAGATCTGCGCCGGCGCCATCGGGGGCGCCTGGCATACGCTGGTGTCCTCGGTGTTCCTCCACGGCGGCTGGTTCCATCTCCTGGGCAACATGTGGTTCTTCTGGGTGTTCGGCAACAACATCGAGGACGCCATGGGCCACGGGCGATTCGTCGTGTTCTACCTGGCATGCGGTGTCCTCGCGGCGCTGGCCCACGTATTCGCGGAGCCGTCCTCGCCCGTGCCGATGGTCGGGGCGTCAGGCGCCATCAGCGGCATCATGGGCGCCTACTTGGTTCTCTATCCCAGGGTGCGGGTGCACACGTTGGTGGTTCTGGGGTTCTTCATCACCACGCTCTCGCTGCCCGCGTACTTCATGCTGCTCTATTGGGCGGTGCTGCAATTGGCGGGAGCCGCCTTGCAGTCCTCAGGGGGGGTGGCCTTCATGGCCCACGTGGGCGGATTCGTCGCCGGGGTCGTCTTGATCAGGCTGTTCACCAAGCCTGACCTGCTGGCCGCGGCGCGACGGCAACCCCAGGTTTTCACGACCCATCAACCGTGGAGGTCTTGACGTGTTTCTCGCTCGGGTCGTGGGCCGGGTGGTGGCGACGGTCAAACAGGACACGCTCCGGGGGCAGTCGCTGCAATGGATCCAGCCGGTGGACGCGTTGCGTCACGACCGTGGTGGCCCGATCGTCGCGGTGGATCCCATCGGACTCGGTCCGGGGGAGTTGTGCTACTACATCACCGCCCGGGAAGCGTCCCTCACCCTGTGGGACACGTTCGCGGCCGTCGACGCGGGCATCGTGGGCAAGGTCGACCGGATCGACATGGCGGATCGCCCCCGATGAACCACAATCGCCGGTGGATCACCCATGTATCTCGCTGAAGTTGTCGGCGACGTGGTCTCCACGCACAAGAACGCACGTCTCGCAGGGAAGAAGCTCCTGTTGGTGCAGCGCCTCGGGCTCGACGGGGCATCCGACGGATCCATGGAGGTCATTGCCCTCGATGTGGTGTCCGCGGGGGTGGGAGACCGCGTCCTCGTGGTGCAGGAGGGCAGTTCGGCCCGCAAGATCTTCGACGATGAGAAGATCCCGGTCCAGGTAGTGATCGTCGGCATCATCGACCAGGTGGATATCGAGGGGTGACCCCCTCTCGCATGGCATCGTATGTGGATCACACGCTGCTGCGGGCCGACGCGACCTGCGGCGAAATCGATCGCCTGTGCACCGAAGCGCGGCGCCACCGCTTCGCGGCGGTGTGCGTCAACGGGATGTGGGTCGGTCGTTGCGTTTCCCGCCTGCGCGGGAGCGAGGTGAAAATCGCCGCAGTGGTGGGTTTCCCGTTGGGCGCGATGCCGTCGGCGGCGAAGGCCTTCGAAGCCTCCAGGCTGGTGGAGGCCGGCGCCGATGAACTGGACATGGTCGCATCCATTGGTGCCATGAAGGACGGCGCGTGGACCTACGTCGAGGACGACATGACGGCGGTTGTGCAGGCGGCCTCGGGGCGGCCGGTCAAGGTCATTTTGGAAACGGCGGCCCTGCTGCCGGTGGAGATCATCCAGGGGTCGGTGGTGGCGCGGGAGTCGGGGGCGCGGTTCGTCAAGACGTCGACGGGCTTTCATTCTGCGGGTGGTGCCACCGTCGATGCGGTCCGGTTGATGCGCACCGTCGTGGGAGACGCGATGGGTGTCAAGGCTTCGGGCGGCATTCGTGATGGCGCCACCGCGCTGCGCATGATCACGGCCGGTGCGAGCCGAATCGGCACATCGTCCGGTGTGTCCATCCTGGAGGGTCTTGAAGGTCTTCATTGATGAAAGGCCGTTAGTGGTCTCACCCGGCGTGTCGGTGCGTCAGGCCGTCCAATCGTTTGACGTGGCGCTCGGTGCAGCACTGGACGCAGGCGCCGCCTACGCGACCGATGGCGTGGGCCGCGAACTCGACCCCGCGTCCATCGTGGCGGAGGGGGCCATCATCCGAGTGATCAAGAGCGCCCGCCGACCGGAGCAGCGGCGGTGACGCTGACCAAGGACGTGATCCGGCGTTTGCCGAAGGCGGAGCTCCACGTGCACCTCGACGGGTGTCTGCGGCCTCAAACAATGATCGAGCTCGCGCAGACAGCGGGCGTCAGGTTACCCGGCGGGGACCCGCGATCGCTGGCGGATGCCATGTTCGTCCGCAACGCCAAAAACCTGGAGGAGTATCTCGATCGCTACACCTACACGGTCGCGCTCATGCAGACCGATGTAGCGCTCGAGCGGATCTCCTACGAGTTCGTCCACGATGCATCCCTGGAGAACGTTCGGTACGTCGAGGTTCGCTTCTGTCCGGCACTGCATACGGCCTCGCTGCGGCTGTCTCAGGTGATGGAGGCCGTGCTCGTCGGACTCCGCCGCGCCGAGGCCGAGACCGGCACAAGGGCGACACTCATCGTCACAGCGCTGCGGACCATGGCGCCCTCGGTGTCCAGCGACCTCGCCCATCTGGCCGTGGATTATCGGGAGGAGGGTTCGGTCGCATTCGACCTGGGCGGGGCGGAGCGCCATCATCCGGCCCGGGACCACGCGGCCGCCTTTGCCCACGCCGCTCGACACGGAGTGCACTGCACATGTCATGCGGGGGAGGGCGACGGCCCGGACTCGGTGCGCCAAGCGCTGCACGATTGCGGAGCCCAACGCATCGGGCACGGCACGCGGATTCATGAGGACGCGACGCTCGAGCGGCAGGTGTGCGAGGAGGGGATTCCGCTGGAAATGTGCCTGTCGTCCAACCTGCATACCCGGACCGTCACCGACGTCGCCTCGCACCCCCTTCGTCGGTATTTCGACCGCGGATGCGTCGTCACCTTGAACACCGACAGCCGGCTGATGGACGGTGTGTCGCTCACCGATGAATACTGGCTGGCGCACACTGCACTGGGTTTTTCACGCAGCGAGTTGGACCGGTTGATTCTGAACGGATTCGCAAGCGCGTTCTTGCCGGATGATGAGAAAACTGCCCTCATGGCACGCGTGACCCGAGAGCTTCAGGAGATCACATGACCACGCTGGCGTTGGAGCAGCTGGTCGCCGACCCGACGACTTGGAGCGTGCCCGCGGCGCAACGCTTGATGGGCATCGTCGGGATGGCGACCATGATCGGCATCGCCTGGTTCCTGTCGTCCGACCGGGCCAGGGTACCGTGGCGCCTGGTGGGATTCGGGGTCACGATGCAGGCGATCTTCGGCTTCGTGGTGCTCAAGACCGCGTTCGGGCGGGTCATGTTCCAAGGGGCGAACCGCGTGTTCGCCCAATTGCTGGGATTCACGGAAGTCGGCGCGCGGTTCATCTTCGGCAATCTCGTGAAGAACAACGTCCCGGTGGGCCAGTCGCTAGGCCAACCTGCGGACATGGCCCTGATAGACGCCGGCGCCGCGTGGGCCAACACCGGGGCGTATTTCGCCTTCTTCGTGTTGCCCACCATCATTTTCTTCTCGGCCCTGACGTCCGTGTTGTACCATCTCGGCATCCTGCAGCGGATCGTGGGGGGCATCGCCTGGGCGATGCGCCGCACGTTGCGCACGTCCGGTGCGGAGACGTTGTGCGTCGCCGGCAACATCTTCGTCGGGATGACTGAGGCGCCGCTCATGATCAAACCCTTCATCGGCCGGCTCACGCTCTCCGAGCTGAATACCGTCATGGTCGGAGGGTTCGCCACCATTGCCGGCGGCGTGATGGCGGCCTATGTCGGCATGCTGTCGCCGTACTTTCCGGACATCGCCGGCCATCTGCTCACGGCAAGTGTCATGAATGCCCCGGCTGCGCTGGTCATTTCGAAGTTGCTGGTTCCCGAGACCGGCGAGCCCGAGACCAGCGGCGGTCTGGCGGGCGACATCGAACGTAACGAAGCCAACGTGATCGACGCGGCCGCCACGGGAGCATCGCAGGGCATGCAGCTTGCGCTCAACGTGGGTGCCATGCTCCTCGCGTTCGTGGCATTGCTGGCGTTGCTGAACTTCGTGGTCGGTGCGGCCGGCGGTTTGGTTGGTGCGGACGACCTGACACTGCAATCAATCTTTGGATGGATCCTCGCTCCCGTGATCTGGTTGATGGGGTTGTCTTGGGGAGATGCGACGATCGTGGGCAGTCTCGTGGGCGTGAAGGTCGTGGCCACCGAATTCGTGGCGTATCTCCAGCTCTCGGGAATGATGGAGGTGGGCGGGAGCCTTTCACCCCGTGGAGCCGTCATCGCCACGTACGCGCTGCTCGGCTTCGCGAACATTCCGTCGATCGCCATTCAGATTGGCGGCATCGGTGGAATCGCGCCAGAGCGAAGGGGGGATCTGGCGCGGTTGGGGGTGAAGGCAATGATCGGCGGCAACCTCGCGGCGCTCATGTCCGCGAGTCTGGCCGGGCTGTTGCTGTGATCGCCGCGGCGCAAGCGCTGGTCTCGCGGATCGGACCCGACGTTCCCGAGATTGCCATCGTGCTCGGCTCGGGTCTCGGAGCGCTGGCCGACGCGCTGGAGTCACCGGTGACGGTTCCGTACGGCGAGGTTCCCGGATTTCCCGACCCCGGGGTGGCTGGGCACCAGGGCGTCTTTGTGTTTGGCCGGCTCGGTGGTGTGCCTGTGATGCTCCAGAGCGGTCGATTCCATCTGTACGAGGGGCACGATCCGGCGACGGTGATCCTGCCGGTGCGCACGTTCGCGGCACTCGGTGCCAAGACGGTGATCGTCACGAACGCCGCCGGGGGGATCCGTCGCACGTTTACGCCGCCCGTCTTGATGTTGATTGCCGACCACATCAATCTGATGTGGAGAAGCCCGCTTCAGGGTGCCATCGTCGGCGTGGAGGAGCGTTTCCCGGACATGTCCGAACCCTACGACGGCGAGTTGCGATCCCTCGCCCGGCAGACGGCCCTCGCGGCGGGGATCACCATCCACGAGGGCGTGTATGCCGGGGTGCTGGGGCCGGCCTATGAAACGGTGGCAGAAATCCGGATGCTCGAGCGGATGGGTGCCGACGCCGTGGGAATGTCCACGGTCCCCGAAGTCATCGCCGCCCGGGCCAATGGGATGCGTGTCCTCGGCATCTCGACGGTTTCCAACGTCGTCGCGGGCATGGGGCCGGGCCCACTCAGTCACGACGACGTCCTCGCGGCCAGCCGCGAGGTGCGGGGTGACCTGGAGGCCCTGGTGCGCGGTGTGATTCAGCAGTTATGACTCTGCTATCTCGAACCCACGGTTTCGGTCTCATGGTCAGACCCAATTTGCTTCGGCGTCTTGTTTGCCTCGTTGTCGTCACGCTCGTCGTCGCGTGCCAAGGGCCGCAACCGGCCTCGCTGGCACCCATGGCCGCGGAGCGGGTCGTTTCTCGACCCCCCATACGGGCCGCCGCCGGCATGGTCGTGTCGGCGGACATGCGGGCCAGTCAAGTGGGGCGGGACGTGCTGCGCGCCGGCGGCAATGCCATCGACGCCGCCATCGCCACCGGCTTCGCCCTTGCCGTGACACATCCGGGCGCCGGAAACATCGGAGGCGGAGGGTTCATGGTCGTCCGGTTGCCGGATGGTAGGGCGACCGCCATCGACTTCCGCGAGAAGGCCCCCCTCGCGGCCAACGCCGACATGTTTCTGGATGAAAACGGCACTTATTCGTCGACGCTGCACCACAACAGCCATCTGGCGGTGGGTGTTCCCGGCACCGTGGCCGGGTTTGCGAAAGCACACGAGCGCTACGGGAAGTTGCCGTGGGCGCGGTTGGTGGGGCCCGCGGTCGACCTGGCCGCGGAAGGGTTCGTGCTCACCGGGAATCTGGCGCGCTCGCTCCGCGGTGTGGTTCAGCGGTTGTCCCGGTATCCGGCGACGGTCGATGCGTTCACGCGGGACGGCGAGGAGTATCTCCCCGGCGAGGTGCTACGCCAACCCGATCTGGCCCGCACCTTGGAGCGCATCATGCGCGAGGGTCGGAAGGGTTTCTACCGGGGGGAGACCGCCCGGTTGCTCGCCGCCGAGATGCGTCGGGGCGGCGGCTTGATCACCGAGGAAGACCTGGCGCGATATGAAGCGATAGAGCGCACGCCGATCCGGGGGACGTTTCGCGGTTACGAGATCATCAGTATGCCCCCGCCGAGCAGCGGCGGACCGGCGCTGGTGCAGATGCTCAACGTCCTGGAGGGATATGACCTCAGGTCCATGGGCCACAACTCGGCTGCCTACATTCACCATGTCACCGAAGCCATGCGCCGCGCCTACCGGGACCGGGCGTTGTTGCTCGCCGACCAGGACTTCGTCGAGGTCCCGGTCGATCGTTTGACGAGCAAGGAATACGCCGCCGAGCTGCGGCAATCCATCAATCCCGCCATGGCGGGCCACTCGGATCCGGCGGACGTGAGCGTTCCGCACGAGAGTGACCAGACCACGCACTACTCCGTGGTCGATGCCGACGGGATGGCAGTGTCGGTGACGTACACCCTGGAGCAGGGGTACGGCTCGGGGATTGTCGTGCCGGGGGCGGGGTTTCTCCTGAATAACGAGATGGGTGACTTCAACCCCCAACGCGGGCTCACCACGTCGGGCGGGCTCATCGGGACGGAGCCCAACCTCGCCCGTCCCGAGCAACGCATGCTCTCGAGCATGACACCCACGATCCTCGCGCGGGACGGCCGACTCGTCGCCGTCATAGGCAGTCCCGGCGGGCGCACGATCATCAACACCGTTCTCCAAGTGGCCCTCAACGTCATGGAGTTCGACATGGGGATCCAGGAAGCCGTGGACGCCAGGCGCCTGCACCATCAATGGTTGCCGGACAACCTGCGGATCGAAGCCGGAGGCGTTTCGGCCGAGACGGTGGGGCAGTTGCGGGCGATGGGCCACGTGGTGCAGGTGCGCGGCCGGCAGGGCAGCATTCATTCCATCATGATCGACCCGGTCACGGGGGATCGCCTAGGGGCGCCGGATTATCGGCAGAGCGACGCAGGGGCGGCGGGGCATTAGGTGAACCGCTCATTCTAGATTGGTGATTCGAGATCTTTGATTCCATTGGTTGGAAGTTGCAGCGCCACACCCCATCAAAAAATCCAATCTGCAATCTAGAGTCACCAATCTAGAATCTAGAATGAGCGGTTCTAGAATCGCAGTTCCCCTCCCTTTGCAACCCTCTCCCCCCTTCATGTGTCATACATCCAGACCAACGCGCGTTGAGCCTCCAATAGCCCTGGAGTGTGGTGGACGAGCGAGATTTGATCGCCCGGGTCCGCAGTGGGGATGCCGTCGCAGAACGTGAGCTGTATGACACCCATGTCGATCGGGTGTATCGCCTGGCGTACCGGATCTCCGGGGACGACGTCCTGGCCCAGGACATCACGCAGGACACGTTCATCCGGGCGTTCGATCGGATCGTTGATTTCCGTGGCGAGGCGGCATTTGGCACCTGGCTCCACTCCATCGGCACGACCGTCGCGCTGAACACGCTTCGCAAGGTCAAGCGATTTCGCACGAGGGAGATCGATCTCGGCGAGGCGCGCACGGTCGGGGACCGGGTGCGCCAGGCCGAGCCCGACCTCAAGGAGCGGCTTCGCGAAGCCATCGACGACTTGCCCGACAAGTATAGGTTGGTCTTCGTCATGCACGACGTCGAGGGTTTCAAGCATCGCGAGATCGCCGAGACGTTGGGGTTACAGATCGGGACTTCGAAGGCGCAGTTGTCGAGGGCGCGGGCCAAGCTGCGGGAATCCCTGGCTGAGTTTGTACAGGAGTGGGTTTCATGACGGACCAACAGTTTGAAGAATTTCTGAAGGAGACGGCGGCGGATTATCGTCATCCGCCCGAAACGCCCCGGGAGGAAATCTGGTCGCGTATCGACGCGGCGCGCGCGAAACGCGGTGGGGAGCGGGACCTCGAACGGCAAGCACGACCTTGGGGGGCTTGGGGCCTCGTGGCCGCGGCGGTGCTCGCGGTGGGAGTAGGCCTCGGACGGGTCACGGCCCCCGGCGCGTCGGACACCGCGAGCACTACCGCCGCCGCCGAGCCGGCGGACGAAGACGGAATCGACGAGACGCCCCTGGCGTTCCGGGTCTTCGCCGCCGACTACCTGGCGCGTACGGATGCGTTCTTGTCGCTCTTCAGGACGGAGGCCAGGATCGGGCAGGCCGACGCAGAAGTGATGGCGTGGGCGCGCGACCTGCTTGCGACGGCCCGCCTCATGATGGACTCCCCCATCGCCCGAGATCCGATCTTGCGCGAGCTGTTCGAAGATCTGGAACTGATTCTCGTGCAGATCAGCCAGTATGCGTCCAACCGGAGCATCGACGAGCTCGATTTGATCGAACAGGGACTGGAAGCGCGTGGCGTCCAGCATCGGCTGCAAGCCGCGTTGACCGCCGACGCCCACCTCATATTTGCGGAAGGAGCACTGTGATGTTGCGGAGATATTCCACTGTGATTGCGCTGGCGGTCGTCGTCGGGACCGGAGTCGCTGACGCCCAGGAGCGAGTGGATTCGCTGCGGCCGAATCTGGATCTGGTCGTGGCATACGGCTGGGCGCTGCAGCCCGTCCTGACGCCGGCGGTGGCGTTGCAGACCTCGTTGGTGAACACGCGGCTCGCGACGACCGCGAGGCGTCCAGCGGACGAGTGGTTTCCGCAGGACACCGCCGACGCGCTCTATCGGCGTGCGCGGGAGGAATTCAACCGGGGCAATCTGCAGCCTGCTATCGATTTGTTCCGCCAGCTTCGTCGTGACAACGAAGAATCCCGCTATCTCCCGCAGGCGATGTATTACGAAGCGTTCGCTCTGTCGCGGCTGCGCAACGAGCGGTCGTACCGCACAGCACTGGAGCTGCTGGATGAGTTCCGGGATCGCTACGGACCGGCCGGCGGCGATGTCAATCGGGATGCCGAGACGCTCTACGCACGGATCCAAGGCTACCTGGCGCGGCTGGGGGATTCGGAGGCGGCGGCGGCCGTCTCTCTGCAGGCGAACCAGCTGGCGGTCGATCGGATCGGCCTCCAGGTAGACCAGGTGGCCCAACTGGTGGGACGACGAGCCCAGCAGATCGCGCTGGGCGGTAGACTGGCGCTGGGCGGCGGTGTCCTCCTACAGAGGAGAGACGAAGACGACATCCGGATGCAGGCGTTGAACGCCCTGTACCAGATGGATGCCGAGAACGCCGTGCCCATCCTGCGGGAAGTGCTGGCGAATCGGGATTCCAGCCGCAGCGAGATGCGCAAGCGCGCGCTCTTGATCCTGGCACAGAAGCGTACCGACGGGCGCGAAGACATGCTCCTCGACGTGGCCCGCAACGATCCCGATCTCGGCGTGCGGGAGCAGGCGGTGCAGTGGTTGTCGATGGTCCGCACCGACCGCGCCGTCGCCGCGCTGGACTCCATTCTCGAGTTCGCCACTGAAGAGTCGCTGCAGGAGAAGGCGATCTTGGCCCTCTCGCAGCATAGGAGCGACCGGGCCGGAGAGATTCTCCGGAGCTATGCCCGTCGAAGTGATGTCTCAGTCGACAACCGCGCGCACGTGATCATGTGGTTGGGACAGCGGCGGGGCGCCGACAACGGGTCTTTCCTCCGAGAGCTCTACGCCGAGCTCAGCGACAGCGTGTTGAAGGAGCGCACGCTGCTGGCATTGTCGCAGACCCGCAACGAAGAGAACGCACAGTTCCTCCTGGGGATCGCGATGGACAGCGGCGAGGACATACGCGCGCGCGCGCGCGCTCTCTTCTGGGTGGGCCAGATGCAGGGGGTGGACCTGCCGATCTACGATCTCTACGACCAGGTATCCGAACCGGAGATGAAAGAGCAACTGATCGCGGTCTACGGGCAGCGTGGCCGGGACAGCGTGGCCGTGGATCAGCTCATCGCCATCGTGCGCACCGAGCGGGACCCGGAGTTGCGCGGCAAGGCGATCTTCTGGCTGGGCCAGACGCGGAGTCCTCGCGCGGCGGAAGTATTGCGTGAGATCATCAACAATGAGTAGCGGGTGTCGCTACCGATCGTGCGGCAAACTGCCTCGTGGCGAGCGGAAGTAAGCGTAGGGCGTGCACTGCATGAAGTTGGAGACGCGTGACATGTAGATGTCGGCGTGTCGCTCGATCTGCCGCGCCATGTGGCTTTTGTCGTTCCCCGCTCGCATCAGCAGGCCCCAGCGCGTGTTGCTCACCTCGCCCGCCGCTTCGGCCAGCGGCCGGATCTTCTCATCCAACGCGATGAGCTTGCGCCGCGAACGTGCGACCCGCAGCTCGAGATCTTTCGCCGGCTCTTCTGGCCGTGGGCCGTACCCCTTGCGCTTTCGCTGTAGCAGCAGGCGCGCCTGGTTTTGCTCCAGCTCGAGTTGCTCTTTTTCCTTCATCAACGCAGCCAACCGCCCCTGGTCGCCGGCAAAAGATCGGGTCGCGGCAAGTTCGCCCTCGAGTTCTGGCACAATCAGCGCCGTTCTCCATCGCAGCAGGTTTTTCGTTACGTGGACGTCGCTGAATAGGTGGTCGCCGACGTACAGGATGCTGTCACCGGAGATGCCGAGGTGGTGCTCCACGGCGGCGGCGTTTCCTCCGAGGAAGACGCCGCCGGGACTCGGGCCCCCAACCACGCGACGCAGGAGGCCGTCGTCGCCGCTGACTTCGAAGAAGGGATGGTCGGTCGAGAAGAACGCTGGCTTACGGGCGGACACGATGACGAGATGGAACAGATCGCGCCACGCGACGCCCTCAGGGAGAAAGCGATCGAACGCGTATTCCATCATCGCTCGAGTGTACTCCCATTCAGAATTGGTGATGAGGAGCAGCTTCTTCCCGGCGCGTTGCTGATCCAGGAGCGTCAGCGGCACGTCGGGATCCAATCGCAGGTAGCGATCTGGATTCGTGACGATCTCCGTCTTGAGAGCCCCCTCCATGTGGGTCTCGTCGAGGGATGTGCGGATGATATCGTACAGGTCTCGCGGCGTCAGCACGTTGGGTATCTCGTCCCGATCGAGCAGATCGATGAGTTGCCCGTACATACACGCTTCGGACAAAGAAAACAGCGTATTGAGAAAGACCCAGCGGCCCTCTGTCAGGTCGATGATGGTCCTCCCGTAGACTTTGCGCAGCACGGCGTGGTCCATGAGCCAGGTTCCATGGCGCGCCTGCTTGATGTATCCGAACCGGTTTGCCTTCAGGATGTTGCCCAGTTCCCTGTCGATGATCAATCCACGTACCACGGCCCTGTGATTGAACTCCAAGTCCTCCAGCGGCCATCCCTGATCGACGAGTTTCTGCTTGATGTGTTGGTAGGCGAGCTGCTCCCATTGCTCCACGTTGTAGTGGACGAGCGTGTAGTCCATGTCGTAGCCGATCGCGGTGATCGACCGCAGATTCAGCGTGCGGTTGCAGAACACGCCTCGGACGTGGTCCGCTTGGTGGGGTTCCGGAGATTGCGCGAGTTGGAGGGATGTGCGCCGTGCCGTTTTGCGTTTGGCCATGGTTACGAATTGGCGTGGGTGGGAGCGGCGACGAAATGGCTTATCGGTCCGTGCCCGTGCCCAATGGCCGGAGCGCCCGCGATCGCGCGGTGGACGAAATCAACGGCGTCGACGACGGCCGTCACCAAGTCCCTGCCATGCGCCAGGCCCGCCGCGACGGCGGCGCTCAAGGTGCACCCCGTGCCATGCGTGGAGGCGGTGGGGATTCTCGGATGGCGGAAGTGGCGGACGGTGTCGCCGGTGACCAACACGTCCACGAGCTCACTGTCGTCGCCGCTCATGTGACCGCCCTTGACGAGGACGGCTTCCGCTCCCAACTGCATTAGTTTGTGGCCCGCTCGCTCCATGTCGTCGATCCCGTCGATGGCTTCATGCAATAATAACCGGGCTTCTTCGAGGTTTGGCGTGACCAGGGTAGCGAGGGGCACCAGTCGTTGGGCAACGAGGCGTTCCGCGTCGGGGGAGAGCAGCCGGTCGCCCGACGTGGCCACCATGACCGGGTCCACCACGAGACGGCGGAAGCCAAAGTGCTTGATTCCCGTGGCGACGAGGTCGACTAGCTCCGGGGTGGCCAGCATCCCGGTCTTCACCGCATCGGGGGGAAGATCGCCGGCGAGTGCTTCCATCTGGCTCGTGACCATCTCACCGGGAATCTCGTGAACGCCGGCGACGCCCCGGGTATTCTGCGCCGTGACGGCGACGATCACCGACGTGCCGAACACGCCGAACTGGTGAAAGGTCTTCAAGTCGGCTTGGATGCCCGCCCCGCCCCCCGAATCGGATCCGGCGATGGTGAGAGCGATGGGCCGGCGACCGCGCGTCGGCTGGCCTTGACCCGACGTCATCGTATCACGTAGATGACCCGCGACAACGCTCGATCCTGATTTGCCGGTAGCTCTTTCACATGCTGTGCGGCATACTGGTTTCCGAGATCGATGGCTCCACCCGCTGAACGCGACCCGGGCATGACACCACACCTCCTGACGTTAGTGAGAAATCTACAGCAACGCAAAGCACGCCGCCGACACCCGCTCGCCGTGGCGGAGGGCGTGCGGCTCGTCGAGGAGGCCCTGGCCGCCGGTCTGTCGCTAGAGGGAGTGATCATCAGCGGCGCGCTGGAGCGCACCGACCGCGGTCGAGCTCTGCGGCGTCGGTTGGGCGACACCGGTGTGGCGGTGGAGGAATTGGCCGAACGCGAGCTCCTCGAACTCGCGGACACGGACACGCCCCAGGGGGTGCTTGCCGTGTTCGAGCATCCAGCCTGGTCGTTGGCCGATCTTGCCGTTGGCGCTGGGATGGTCCACCTCGTGTTGGATGGTGTTCAGGATCCGGGGAATGTCGGTGCATTGCTCCGCACGGCGTTCGCCCTCGGTGCCGGCGGGGCCGTGCTGTTACCCGGCAGCGCGCATCTTACCCATCCAAAGGTGCTCCGCGCGGCGATGGGCGTCACGTTCCGCATGCCCGTGGTGGCACTCGGCCAGAGAGATTTCGTTGCGTGGGCCGAGCGGGAGGCGATAACGCTGTGGGCGAGCGCGGCCTCGGGAGTCGATATCCGCACCATCTCGCGCCCGGACCGTCTCGCGCTCATCGTGGGAAACGAAGGCGCAGGCGTCCGTGCGGAACTGCAAGGGATCGCCGATGCGGTGGTCAGTGTGCGAACGGTCACGGAAGTCGAGTCATTGAACGTCGCCGTGGCGGCGGGCATCATCCTCAACGAGGTCATGCGTGATACCTGATTATTTCTTTCTGATTGCCGCGACACTCTTGGGTTTGAACTTCGGCAGCTTCCTGAACGTGTGTATCGTGCGGCTGCCGGAGGACGAGTCTGTCGTCAAGCCGCGGTCCAAGTGTCCCAAGTGCGGCAAGATGATCGCTTGGTACGACAACATCCCGGTGCTCTCGTGGGTGCTCCTGCGAGGGTGCTGCCGTCACTGCGGACAGCCGATCTCCTTCCAGTATCCTTTGATCGAGTTGACCGTCGGGTTGATGTGGCTGGCATCGGCGTGGTGGTACGGGATCACGGTCACAGGTTTGGCCGCGGCGGTGTTCGGCACGCTCCTGTTGGGCATCGCGATCACCGACGCGCGGCACTACCTCATTCCCAACGAGTACACGTGGGGTGGGCTCGGCGTCGGCCTGGTGCTGAGCCTCGCGGGCGGTCTGGACGGTCTGATCACCGCAGTCGTGGGCGCCGCGACCGGATTTGGACTGCTGTATTTCGTCGCCTGGGCCGGGGAGAAAGCGTTCAAAAAGGAAGCGATGGGGGGCGGAGACATCAAGATGATGACGATGGTGGGATCGTTCGTCGGGTGGCAGGGGGTGTTGATCACCCTCTTCGGGGGCGCCCTCCTGGGGACCCTCATCTTCGTGCCCCTCAGCTTCGGCAATCGGGAGCGGCTGGTGCCGTTCGGCGTATTCCTGGCCGGGGCCGCGGCCATCGCCTTCGTGTTCGGGGACGCCTTGGTAGCCTGGTACATGGGATTCCTCGGCGTGTAAAAGTGCCGTAAGCTATTGATATGATTAATGATACGATGAACGTTTCAACCTTTGCGGTGAAACGGGTATCCAATTGAGTGCATGGAAGTCGACGGCCCCAGGGTGACCGAACTGCCACGAGAAGCCACGACGGCCTCGGCGGACCAGGACGCGATCGACGTGACCTTGGCGGCGAGTGGTGATTCGCAAGCGTTCGAGCGGCTGTATCGGACGCATGTCGCGCGCATTCATGGGCTCGCGCGGAGGATGCTGGGATCCGGCGACGCCGACGAGCTCACGCAAGACGTCTTCGTTCGCGCGTGGGAAAAGCTCGGCACGTTTCGCGGAGAAGCGGCATTCGGCACGTGGCTGCATCGAGTGGCCATCAACGTAATCCTCGGCGCGCGGAAAGAACGCGGTGTGCGGCGGGAGCGGTACCTAGATTCCGATGAACCGCTCGAGCGTCTGTCGGCCCGGGTGAAACCGGAAGGACTCGATATGGATGTCGATGCAGCGATCGAACACCTTCCCCCCGGCGCGCGCAGCGTGTTCGTGCTCCACGATGTCGAGGGATACAAGCACCATGAGATTGCCGAGATGCTCGGTGTGACGGCTGGCACCTCGAAAGCGCAACTGCACCGAGCGCGGATGACCCTCCGCAAGCATCTCGACCGCTAGGAGTGACGATGAGCGACAAGTGGATGGATCGACTCTCGGATTACATCGACGGCGAGATGACACCGGCCGAGCGGGCGCTCGTGGAGGCGCGTCTGGCCCAAGACGCCGAATCGGCGGCAGCCCTCGAGGGTCTTCGTCGCGTCGTGATGCGGGCGCGGGCGCTGGACGACAAGGTCCCGCCACAGGTGCAGCGGATTTGGGAGGGGATCGCCAAGCAAATAGGGGCCAGGGCGCCGGACACGGAGAACGCGGTCACCATGTTGCACGTCAGGCGGTGGTGGTCCACCGGTCGGCTGTCGGTGTCGGTGCCGCAGCTCCTCGCCGCCGCCATCGCCCTGGTGCTGTTGTCGGGAGGTGGCGCAATGGTGTTGCGAGGCCCGGCATCGCCGCTCGACGGGCCGATCGCCGGTGACGGCATCACGGCTACTGACGTGCCGGTCGCCGAGGCGTCGTTCGTGTCGGTCGGGGCCATCAGGTTGGAACAGGCGGTGGCCGACCTGACGACGGTATTTGAGCGGGAGCGGGAAATCCTGGATCCGGCAACCGTCCGGATCGTCGAAGACAACCTGGCGATCATCGACCGGGCGATCGAGCGTTCGCTGCGAGCGTTAGCGGCCGATCCCGAGAGCGACTACCTGCGGGGGCACCTCGAGCGGGCCATGCTACACAAGTTGACGTTACTGCAAGGTGTGACCGCGATCTCCAGCGCGCTGTAGCGCGAAGTGACAGGCCAGAAAGTTTAGGTATTTCATGATCAGCACGTTCGCGGCCGGAGCCCTCGTCGCTTCGGTCCTGTTTCAAGCGACAGACACGACCATCGCCGTCGAAGATGGTATGCGCCTCGATCTGCGAAACCAGACCGGGGAGATTCGCGTAACGGTCTGGCAGCGCGATGCCGTACGCATCATCGTGCGGCGTCCCCGGGGCTTCCGGATCGACGTGGAGCGCTCCGGTGCGGTGTTGCGGGTGCGACGGGTGGTGGCGCGGGGATTCGAGGACGATATCGACGACGATGCGGATGTCGATTTCGCGATCACAGTACCGCCCTACCTCGACCTGGATCTCAGTGGCGTGGAAGTCGCCGTGAGCGTGATCGGAACCGCGGGCGACGTGTCGGTAGAGACAGTGGAGGGCGCCGTGCTTGTGCGTGGCGGAGCCGGCTTCGTCTCCGTGCAATCCCTGGATGACGACGTTCGTATCGAAGATGCGCGTGGGCGGATCCACGCCACCTCCACGGGTGGCAACGTGTGGATCCGCAACGTGTCCGGTGAAGTGACGGCGGAATCGATCGACGGCGACATCGAGCTGGACAACGTCGACGCGCGGCAGATCACGGCCAACACCGTAGACGGCGACGTGACGTTTTCGGGGCCGATTCACGATGGCGGCCGGTACCGCTTCGGCACGCACGACGGTGACGTGACGGTTTGGGTTCCGGCCGGGGTGAACGCCAGCGTGAGCGTGGCGACGTTCGAGGGCGAGTTCGAGACGAGCTTCCCGGTGATCCTTCGCGGGTCGCAGCGATATCGATTCAACTTCACGTTGGGTGATGGCGGGGCGGTGTTGCGAATGGAAACTTTTGACGGGGACATTTTTCTCCGTCGTCTGCGATGAGGCAATCATGACGCAGCATCCAGTGTGCATGCGCCTGCCGCTGGTCTTGGCGTTTTCCGCAGCGATCGGCGCGACCCAGCTGGCGGCGCAGGACTTCGAATGGCGGGGTCGCATCGCGCAAGGAGACGCAATCGAGATCAAGGGCGTCAACGGCGATGTCGTCGCCGCGTTCACGTCAGGAAGCGAGGTCGTCGTCACGGCCATCAAGCGGGGCCGCCGGAGCGATCCGGACGCGGTCGACATCGTAGTCGTCGAACACGGTGACGGGATCACCATCTGCGCGGTGTACCCGTCGAGTGGACGGCCGAACGAGTGCGTGCATGGGTCGGGTGGCCGTATGAACACGCGCAACAACGACACGCGCGTGCACTTCACGGTGAGCGTGCCGGCCGGTGTGCGGTTCGTGGGCCGCACCGTCAACGGCGACGTCGAAGCGATCGGGCTCGCAAGCGACGTAGAGACCGCCACCGTCAACGGCGACGTCGAGGTAAAGACGACGCAACGGGCCGTGGCCACGACCATCAACGGGTCTATTCGCGCGTCGATCGGTTCGACGTCGGGCGATGTGCGGTTTGAGACGGTCAATGGCAACATCACGCTCGACTTGCCCGAGGACAGCAACGTCGACCTGCACGCCAGCACCGTGAACGGGAGCATCGACAGCGCGCTTCCCATCACCGTGAGCGGCCGGTTCAGCCGGCGGACGCTCCAGGGTCGGATCGGCGAGGGCGGCACCCGCCTCGACGTGAGTACGGTAAACGGGAGCATTCGGTTGCGCCGAGCGCGGTGACGGCTGATACACCGGTGCGGAATGCGCTCCCGTAGATTGGGGAACTTCGCTTCCAACCGGTGTATCTTGAGCCATGAGAATTCTCGCACTGACCATCGTTGCCGCGACGACGCTGGCCTGCCGCGCGCAAGGGGACCAGTGGCAGGACCGATTGCAGGTGCTTGCAGCGGAATTGGCGCCCGGAGTGGAGCGGGCGGTCGGCCTCGATTTCAAGTACCCACCGAACGTCGCCGTCCGCGATAGCGCCCAGGTCTATCGGTATCTCCTCGACAAGTTCGAAACCGAGCTGCCGCCGGAAGAAATCGAACGCACCTCGTTGGCCTACCGTTTGTTTGGGCTCATCCCCGATTCCCTCGATCTCGTCAAGCTCATGCTCGACCTGTACACCGAACAAATCGTCGGGTTTTACGATCCGCTCACCGATTCGCTCTTCGTGGTCTCGGGCGCCGACGAGTTTCAAGTGCGCTTGATCGTCGCCCACGAGCTCGTGCACGCGCTCCAGGCGCAGTACATGCCCTTGGATTCCATTCTGCGAACCCGCGGCGACAACGACCGCCAAACGGCCGCGCAGGCGGTGATGGAAGGGCAGGGCATTCTCGCCTCGCTGATGGCCCTCATGCCCGATCAGGACTTCGGGGCGCTCCCCGACTTCTGGCAGGAGTACCGCCGGTCGGTCCGCGCCCAGCAGGCCCTCCACCCGATCTTCAGCTCCGCGCCACTCGTGCTCCGCGAGGGGTTGATCTTCCCGTACCTCGGTGGTGCTGACTTCGTGCGGTGGTTCGGGCGCGAGTTTCCCGGTCAAGTCCCCTATGGGGACCTGCTGCCCCGGTCCACCGAGCAGATCCTGCGGCCCGACCGGTACCTCGCGGGCGACGAGCCGGTGACCCTCCGCTTCACCACCACGGAGAACCTCGTGCACGACGACGTGCTCGGCGAGTTCGATACCCGGATCCTGGTGACGGCGGCTACGGGCAGCGAGTCGACGGCGACGGCAACCGCCCGGGATTGGGGCGGCGACCGCTACGGCGTGTTCAAGGTCGAGGACTCGCACGCCCTCGTCTGGTGGTCGGTATGGGACACGCCCCAGGCGTCGCGCCGGTTCGCCACCGTGCTCGGGCGCGAATGGGCCGCATCGGCGGCCCGCGGCCGTGAGCGCGCGGTGAGGCAAGCCCCGGTCGGTGACCGGCCGGGGGTGTTGGTGATCGATGCCCCGCGATGGTGGGCGGGCTGGGATGATCCGCCTCGCGTCGTCGAACGCGACCCATGACCCCGCCGGGCCGGCGGTGCTATCGAATCATCGAGAGCACCACCGTGACGAGATAGGCCACGGCACCGACGACGGCCCCGAGCACGTAGCCCAGCCGCACGATGAGATCCAGTTCCCGTTGCGTGGTGGCGCGGACGATCTGCTCGATACGCTCCAGGGAAAACCCCGCGACTTTCTCCTCGACCACGGCCTGAATGTCCACCCGTCCCACCAGTTCGGGCACCTGCTGCTGCATCCACTCCCACAAGATCGGTGACAGCGCCGCGATGATCCGCGTGGAGCTGCCCTCGGGGAGCCGGTCTGCCGGACGCCCGATGGGCTTGTCCAACAGCGCGTTGAGCGCCGCCGTGGTACCCTGCTCGATCCACTCCCGGACTCGCTCCGATGCGATGGCCGCGGCGGTCCAGTTGGCGGCATCCTTCGGGGGAAGCCGTTTGATGATCTCGCTCACGCTGTACTTTTCGGCGTTCTCGAGGGCGTGGCCGACCTTTTCGATGGCATACGTGCGAGTCGCGGAGTCGCGGAGGGCCGCCGTGATGTGGTGGACCGCGATGTGCTTGATGCCCTCCAGACGCTCCGGACCGAGTGCCGCCAGGTGATCGGCCAAGGGGCGCCGCAGAAACTTCACCATTGCCTCGTTGACGCCCTTGGCGACCTGGTCGCGCATCTCCGGTTCGTCGAGCAGCCGGCTCATCTGATCGGCTCCGTCCCGCTCGAAGTTGTCGAGCAGGCGTGCGATGGTCTTTTCGGTGACGACGATGCGCGCCACGATGCGCTCGTGGATGAGGAGGTTCTTGACGAATCCCTCGAAAAGTCCGTGGAGTGATTGCTGGATGTTCGAACGGGTCTTGGGATCCCGCAGCGCCGCGCCGATGCGATCGAGCGCCACGGGGAGGTAGCCGGCGATTTCCTTCTCCACCGCGTCGACGATGGCGGTGGGAAACCGCTCCAGCATCGGGGTCTGGTCGCCGGACCAGGAGACGAGCTGGCGGTCCAGCCAGTTTTCGATTGTCTTCTCGAGCTCCGGGTTCATCACGGCTTCGCCGACCCATGTTTCGATGCGGCTGCGTATCGACGCACGGCGCTCTTCGGTGAGGAAATCGCTCAGGGGCCGGTCGCCGAGATCCTCACCGATGTGTGTAAGAAACCCGGCCACGGCGGTGTTGAAATCCTCCGTCTTGACGAAATCCGCTAGCTGTTGCGCAATGGAGGGTGCAATTTGGGCGAGTACGCCCTCGACCTCGCGCAACAGGCCGGTGGGGAGTTCCTGCCTCAGGGAGCCGCGGTCGGTGTCCAGCACGGTGCCGATGAGTCCCCCGATGGCGTTGTCGAAGGCCGCCCGCAGTTCCGGCGCGGCAAGCTGGCTCGCCAGATCATCTGCGGTGAGGAGCCGCTGGCCCACGGTTCGGCCGATCGTCTTGGCCAACCGGGCCTTGTTTTTTGGGATGGCGCCGTGAAGCTTGAAGCGCCACGGTCCCCGGGGGGTGTACGGATGAAACAGCATCCAGATCGCCACGGCGTTGGTCAGGCCGCCGGCGAGTGCACCGAACACGATCGTCACCGCAGCGGTGAGCAGGGAGATGTCGGAACTCACACTGCGGTCCTCGGGTGCGAAGCATCCGGGACCGCACTCAGCATGGATCGTTCATGAAACTGTACACCAAGATCTCTATCGGACTCGTGGCGGGCGCCACCGCGGGCATCGTCGTCAACATCGCCGGCTGGGAGGGCGGTGGAAACGTCCTCGCCACGATCGAGCCGTTCGGACTCGGATGGATCCGATTGATCCGCATGATCGTCGTCCCCCTCGTCGTTGCCAGCCTCGTCGTCGGAGCGGCCAGCCTGGGTGATCTGCGGACCCTGGGCCGTGTCGGTGGAAAAACCGTCGCGTACTATCTGGCCACCACGTCGGTGGCCGTCTCGATCGGGCTGGTTCTCTCGAATGTAATCAAGCCCGGCCGGGGCCTGAGCGTCGAATCGCAGCAGGCCCTCCAGGCCGAATACGGGACCCAGGCCGCCGGCAACATCGAGCTGGGCAACCAGGCGCCGTCGGTGGTGCAGCTCTTGCTCAGCATGATCCCCGACAATCCCGTGGGCGCCGCCGCCAACGCGGACATGCTGCCCCTCATCCTGTTCAGCATTCTATTCGGCGTCGCCGCCACCATGATCCGTGAGGATCGCCGCAGGGCCGTGTTGGGCGTGTTCGAGGCGATCAACGACATCTCCATGGTGATGATCCACTGGGTGATGACGCTGGCACCGTACGCGGTCTTCGTCCTGATCGCCGCGGTCACGGCCCGGTTCGGCTTCGAGATCCTCGAGAGCCTGCTGTGGTATACGGGAACGGTGGTCCTCGGGTTGGCGCTGCACGCTTTCGGTACGTTCTCGCTCATCTTGAGGTTTCTGGCGCGGGTCAACCCGGTGGAGTTCTTTCGCCGGATACGCAATGCCCAGCTCCTCGGGTTCTCCACTTCCAGCTCCAGCGCCACCCTCCCTGTCTCCATGCAGATCGCAGAGGAGAACCTCGGCATTTCGAAGAAGATCTCGAGCTTCGTCCTGCCGCTGGGCGCCACGGTGAACATGGACGGGACGGCCCTCTACCAGGGGGTCGCCGTCATGTTCATCGCTCAGGTGTTCGGGATCGAGCTGAGCGTCATGCAGCAGCTGATGGTAGTCCTCACGGCGACGTTGGCCTCCATCGGTGCCGCCGGGGTGCCCAGCGCCGGGATCATCACGCTGACCATCGTGCTCTCGCAGGCGGGCGTGCCGGACACCGGGATCGCCCTCATTCTGGGTGTGGACCGGATTCTCGACATGCTCCGCACCTCGGTGAACCTGACCGGCGATCTGACAGGCGCGACGTTCATCGCCCGGACCGAGGGCGAGAACATTGTACTCGACGCCACCACGGCGCCCACGGTGGCCGAGGGATCGCCAGCTCAGTAGACAGTCCCTTCCTACCCCACCCCGAGGGCCCGGGGGTGGGGATTGCCCAATGAGGCGCGGTGGAAGCGGACGGGCACTGTCCACCTCCAACCAGCAGGACCATCTCCTCTCCCCAGGCAGCCACCCTGTAGCGCTCAACCCTGCGCCTGGCTAAGCTTACAGGTTATATGTTTTCGGCCCTTTCCGAGAAACTGACCGGCGTCCTGCAGAATCTCTCCAGCCGGGGGGTTCTGACCGACGAGCAGGTCAAGGAGGGCCTGCGGGAGATCCGGCGTGTCTTGCTGGAGGCCGATGTCAGTTACGAGTTGACCCGCTCCTTCGTACAGCGAGTGCGCGAGAAGGCGGTTGGACTCCACGTCGTCAAGTCGGTGAGCCCCGGCCAGCAGCTCGTGAAGTACGTGCACGACGAGCTGGTCACGTTGCTGGGTGAGCACCAGGTGCCCCTGAGCTTCGCCACGGTCTCCCCCACGGTCGTGCTCTTGGTGGGGCTACAGGGATCGGGCAAGACGACGACCGCCGCGAAGCTGGCATTGCGGCTCAAGCGGGAGCAAAAGGCACCGTTCCTGGTGGCTGCGGACATCTACCGGCCGGCCGCCGAAGAGCAGCTTCGCCAGCTGGGTGAGCAGGCGGGTGTGGAGGTGCACGGGGCTGCCGATGGCGACGCCCACGAACGTGGGGATGTGGTCGCGCTGGTGAAGGCGGGCATCCGCGCCGCAGGGGGGGCCCGGGCCAGGACGGTCATCGTCGACACCGCCGGCCGGCTGCAGATCGACGAGGAGATGATGGGCGAGCTGGGGCGGCTCAAGGCCGCCGTGAGCCCCCAGGAGATTCTCCTAGTGGCGGACGGCATGACGGGGCAGGATGCGGTGCGGATCGCCAAGGGGTTCAACGACGCCCTGGGCGTGACCGGCGTGATCCTGACGAAGCTGGACGGCGACGCCCGCGGTGGCGCTGCACTCTCGATCCACGGCGTGACCGGTGCGCCGATCAAGTACGTGGGCGTGGGCGAGAGGCTGGAGGAACTGGAGGTGTTCGATCCGGTCCGGATGGCGGGTCGCATTCTCCAGAAGGGCGACGTCGTCGGGCTCGTGGAGCGGGTGCAGGATGCGGTGGATCCGGACGACTCGGCGCGGCTGGCGAAGAAGGCGCTTTCGAAGAGAGGCCTCGATCTCGAGGACTTCTTGACGGCGATGCGGCAGATCCAGAAAATGGGGCCGCTCAAAGGTGTGTTGGGCATGCTTCCGGGCGTGAATGCCAAGATGCTCAGGAACGCCAAGGTGGACGAAAAACGGATCAAGCACTTCGAGGCGATCGTCCTGTCGATGACGCCCGGGGAACGGCGGCGGCCCGATGTGCTGAACGGATCCCGACGGGTGCGCATCGCCCGGGGAAGCGGGCGGACGGTTCAGGAAGTGAACCAGCTCGTGAAACAGTTCGGCCAGATGAAGAAGCTCATGAAGGGCATGGGGCAGTTCAGTGGGCGGTAAACCGTAAGGACGTGTGATATGGCAACACGAATTCGTTTGCGTCGGACCGGCCGGCGGCACAAGCCGAGTTACCGGATCGTCGTGACCGAGAAATCGGCGCCTCGAGACGGGCGCTTCATCGAAACGATCGGCCACTACAATCCGCGGACCGAGCCGGTCACGCTGCAGGTCGATGCGGACAAAGCGCGGGACTGGTTGTCGCGCGGCGCGACGACCTCGGATACCGTTCGGTCGCTGCTCAAGAAGGCCGGCGTGTTCGCCTCCGGTGAGTCGCAGCTCGCGGCCACTGCACCGGCCGAGCCGAAGGCCACACAAGCAGAGGCGCCGGCTGAGGAGCAAGCCACGGCCCCGCCCGAGGCGCAGGAAAAGGAATAACGCGCCATGGGGGCGGCCTACCTGGCGGTGGCGCGCTTTCGGAAACCACACGGGCTCAAGGGGGATGCTTTGGTGCTCCCGCTGACGGACGAGCCCGAAGATGTGTTTACGGCCGGCCGGGTCCTGGTACCCATTGACGAGGAGGGTCAGTCCGTCGGGCCGCAGGTCGTGATCAGCCACGCGCGACGCTATCAACGCCACTGGCTGCTGTCTTTCGAGGGCATTCACGACAGGGGTGCGTTGGAGAGCTGGTCGTATAAGATCCTCGGAGCCGCCCAGGATGAGTTGCGCCAACCGGACGACGGAGAGATGTACCTCCACGAGATCCCGGGCTCGACGGTGGTGGAAGACGGAACGGAGATCGGCGTCGTCCGAGAGGTGGTCGGCGTTCCCGGCGGGCGGGTGCTGGTGGTGGTGCGGGATGGGCGAGAACACTTGATCCCGTTTCGCGCCCCGATCGTGCGACGGCTCGACCGGACCAACCGGCGCATCGAGGTGGCATTGCCGGCCGGGTTGTTGGAGGTGTAGGTGCTGCAGGTGAACGTGGTCACGCTGTTTCCGGATATGTTCCGGGAGCCGCTTCAGGCCAGCATCATGGGCCGGGCCGCCGCTGCCGGGTTGTTCGCCGTTCGGCTGGTGAACTTGCGAGACCATACGCACGACCGTCACCGGACCGTCGACGACGTGCCCTACGGCGGCGGCGCGGGGATGGTGCTGAAGCCGGAGCCCTTCTTCGAGGCGCTCGACGATTTGGCCCCTGTGAGGCCGGTGGTGTTGTTGTCGGCCCGCGGACGGTTGTTCACGCATGACGACGCGGTGCGGTACAGCGTGGGTGAGGAGCTGACGCTGCTGTGCGGGCACTACAAGGATGTGGACGAGCGGGTCGCTGAGCGGCCCGAGGTCGAAGAGATTGCGGTTGGGGAGTTCGTGTTGACGGGTGGGGAGTTCGCGGCGCTCTGCGTCATCGACGCCGTCGTTCGCCTGCTCCCTGGGGCCTTGGGAGATCACGAGTCTGCGGCGACGGACTCGTACTACGACGGATTGGTGAGCCCGCCGAGCTACACGCGGCCGGCGGAGTACCGGGGGGCGCGGGTACCGGAAGTGTTGCAGAGCGGCGACCACGCCCGCATCGAAGCCTGGAGGCGAGCCCAGGCCGAGCGATTGACTCGAGAGCGCCGTCCCGCACTGTGGGCGCGCTATGTGGCTGAACACGGGCCCGGCGATGGCGAGCCCGGAGGATAGAATCATGGTGACATTGGAAACGATTGAACGCGAAGGGCTGCGTGAGGACATTCCCGAGTTTCGCGCCGGCGACACAGTGCGGGTGCAGGTGCGCGTGCGCGAGGGTCAGAAAGAGCGGCTGCAGGCGTTCGAGGGGGTGTGCATCGCGCGCCGGGGCGGGGGCATCGGCGAGACCTTCACGCTGAGGAAGGTCTCGTCCGGCGTGGGCGTGGAGCGCATCTTCCCGCTGCACTCGCCGAATCTAGCGGCGATCGACGTTGTGCGCCTGGGTCGCGTGCGAAGAGCCAAGCTCTACTACTTGCGGAAACTGTCAGGCAAGGCGGCCCGCATCCGGGAGCGGCGAGAGTCCTGAGCGTGGCATCTCCGACGCTCATGCGCGAAAGCGCGCTGTGGGCGAAGGGGTGTCGGTACGTTGCAGGGGTGGACGAGGTCGGACGGGGCCCACTGGCGGGACCCGTCGTCGCGGCCGCCGTGATCTTCACCCCCGAGCAGACCCCCATCGAGGATCTGCGGGATTCCAAGGCCATGACCGCCCGTCAACGCGACCGCGTGGCGGGCGTCATACGTGAGACCGCGCTGTCCTGGGGCGTGGGCGCAGCCACGCCACGCGAGATCGACCGCCTCAACATTCTCAAGGCGACGGCGCTGGCCATGCGACGTGCCCTCGCGTTGCTATCGACCAGGCCCGACCACGTGCTCGTCGACGGCCGGCCCTTCCCGGAGCTCCGAACCGAGCACGAAGCCGTGGTAAAAGGGGACGCGACCTGCCAGTCCATCGCGGCGGCGTCGGTGCTGGCCAAGCAGGCCCGCGACGGTCTCATGACACTCCTGAGCAGCCGGTTTCCCGAGTTTGGGTGGGATCAGAACATGGGATACGGAACGGCTGAGCACATGGCGGCGATCGACGCGGTCGGGTTGACCCCACATCACCGCCGGTCGTTCAATCCCGTCTCCCAGCTCAAGCTCTTCTAGCGGTCTACGGGCAGCTCGTGAAGCCGGTCGAGGAGCCGGCTCGCTCGCATCCGCGATCCGATCTGATCGTAGGATGCCGCCGCCGCGTCCGCCGGTGGCGTACTACAACTAATTGAATTATAAGGACTTACAAGATGTGACCGGAGTCACGCTGGGTCGGCGTGCATCGTTTCGAGGCAAGCCGCCTTGTTGCGCCACGGGCGGGGTGTCGAAACGGCCTGATGGCGGTGTGTCGGGGAAGGTCCCGTTGGGGGCCGACGAGCGCGTCGTGCCCCCTACACGGTTCCGGGGCTGGAACGGTAGTACTGCAGTACGGCGAATGAAGCGTCCAGCAATTACTTCATGTGGTAGTTCACCAGCTTCGTCATTTCGAACATGCTCACTTGAGATTTGCCGCTGAAGACGGCCTTCAAGTTTGCGTCCGCATTGATCATGCGGCGGTCTACGTTGTCCTGCAGGCCGTGTTTGCGAATGTATTGCCAAAGCTTCTTGGTGACCTCCGTTCGCGGCAACGGCTTGCTGCCCACCACCAGTGAGAGCGCGGCATCCGGCTGCAACGGCCTCATGAACGCCGCGTTCGGCTTGCGCTTGGTCTTTTTCTTCTTGGCGGCTTTGCGCTTGGTCGCCTTGCGCTTGGTCGCTTTCTTCTTTTTGGCGGGTTTGCGCTTGGTGGCCTTGCGCTTGGTGGCTTTTTTCTTCTTGGCCTTCCGCTTGGTGGCCTTCTTCTTCTTCGTTGCCTTGCGCTTGGTGGCCTTCTTCTTCTTCGTTGCCTTGCGCTTGGTGGCTTTGCGCTTGGTAGCCTTGCGCTTCGTGCCCTTGCGCTTGGTGGCCTTGCGCTTCGTCACCTTCCTCTTGGCTTTTTTTCTTCGTTTTGCAGCCATTGCCCCCTCGAGAAAAGAAGTTTCTGTAGCATGACCAGCCCCAATCGGACACCAAAGTAAGTGTTTCTTCGGGGAGAACAAGCTTTTGTTGGGCGATTTTCCCCTATGAAAATGTGCTTGTGTATCCACCCTCCTCTAGCGATGTTTTTTTTGGCCGACCGGGTAGCTCAGCTGGCAGAGCAACGGACTTTTAATCCGTAGGTCGTGGGTTCGAGACCCACCCCGGTCACTCCCCGAGCGAGCGAATGTTCGGCCGCCGCAGGGCGCCGCCGGAGTGAGGAGAGACGTCATGGGGCCGTTCGAAGCACAGATCATCAGCGTGATATTTGGGGTGGGAGGGGCCGTCGTGGCGCTGGGGATGATTCTCCGGTTCTCATTGCGGAAGCGGGAGCTCGAGGCCCGGGGGGGAGAATCGCACCTCGAATCCGTCGTCGATTCCCTGCGCGAAGACCTCAACGAAACGCGGACGCAGCTCACCGAGGTACAGGAACGACTCGATTTCGCCGAACGGCTCCTGACCGATGGGCGCGCGTCGGGAGGTAGAGGACCTGCGGATTGATGGGGTGGGTCTTACCCAATCGCGGCAGATTGGGCCGGGCTAGCATGGTCCCGCCTCGTCCCCTCCGGCGAGGTTCCTACCGAGCGGTAAGACGCCCAATTGCCGCGAAAGTCGGAGGCGCGCGGCTTCCGCGCCTCCCATGTACATACAGACGCGCGAGTGTGCGCGAGCGTTGCGGCGACTTCCTCGCTGGATCTAGGTCCCTGTGCCCGTGCTACCTAACATGTTGAATAACAACGGTTTAACGGCGATCGAGTTCGACGTCATGGGCGTGCGCCACCGAGTGGAGGTGCCGGATCCTGCGACCCGTGAAGCGGTACGCAGCATGTTTCCGGCTTACGCGGTGGTCTCGACGGCGGGCCCACGAGATGGCGAGGGCGTGACGCTACGGGTGGAGTGCAACGACGGGGGGTGGTCGATCAAGACGCCCTCCCGGCCCGAACCCGTCTTCTGTGCCACATTCGACGCGTTCGTTGACGACTGCGAGTACTGCCTCACCGAGGTATTTCTCGAAGGCTGCGCCAACTCGGTGCAACTTCACGCTTCGGGGTGGGCGGCCGATGCCGGAGCGGTGATCGTCCTCGGACCTTCGGGCGCCGGGAAATCGAGCCTCGCCACCCATGGCAGTCTCAGCGGGTTGCCGGCGTTCGGCGACGATCTGGTGCTGATCGGCGATGACGGCATCGCCGCGCCCTTCAAGCGGCTGTTCAAGTCGGATCCGGATCTGCTCCGCCGGTTCGGTGTGGATCCTGCGGGTACGGCGTTTTGGGGTGCTGCGTCGGAGGAGGCGTGGTTCGATCCCGCGCAGGCCGGGGGATGGGCCGAGCCGGCCCCGGTGAAGGTAGTGGCGCTTGTGAGATTCGTCGCCGGCGAGGGATTGAGCGTCAAAGCGATGAGCTCCGCCGATGGACTGAGCCTTCTGGTACACAGTTGCTTCGAGACCGGCCTCGAGAAAGCCGACGCGTTTTCACGTCTCGCGGATTTGATGAACAAGGCGGGCGCCGTCGAGGTTCGGTTCGGCGGGGCGGACGAGGCCGTCCGCGTCCTTTCCGAAGTGGCGTCCTCATGACCGAGCCGGTCGCGGCTACCCTGCTGTCCGCGTTGGACGATGTGGCCGCCGAGGTCGGGCGCAAGGGACCCACCCGGGCGCTCGAGCTTGCCAGAGACTTCGGGTTCGAGGGATACCTCGCCCGCTGCCTCGACCTCGAGGCGGACGGGGTACGTGAGCGGCGGGTCTACCGAGGGCTCGAAGCGGCGATCCTGCGGGACGCAGCCCTCGAGCTGGGAGCGGCGTTCCAACAGGCCGACGTCCCGCATTTTTTTTACAAGGGCATCGCGCTCCTCGGGCCGGTCTACCAGGTGGGCGACCGAGACCTCCAGGACATCGATGTTCATGTGACGCCGCCGGCTCGCGAGGCCGCCCTGGCGGCCTTGGCCGCGCTGGGGTATCGACCGGCGCCCGAGGACGAACAACCGGGCCCTCCCGACCTGCGCGGTGCCTGCGTCTTGCACCGGGAGGCCGGGGGCACCGACATCGAAACGGTGACCGTCGATCTTCACTGGGCGGTGGAGCCGTTGGACAGATTGCTGCCCCGTGCGACGGTGGCCATACCGAAGGTCGTGTGGGACTCACTCGGCGGCGAGGCGCTCATCGCTCCGAGCGACGAGTGCCACCTGGTGTTGCTCGCCCATCACGTGGCACATCACGACATGCTCCATCTCAAGGGCATCATCGATTTCACCCTGCTGTGGCAGCGGCTTTCGACCGGCGCCGGCGCCAAGGTGGAAGCCGTGGCGCGGGAGGTGGGAGCGCTGCGGGCCGTTCGCGTGCTCGGGGGAATCGTCTCCCGGGAGTTTGACTTGCCGCAGACCCCAGGCATCCAGCCGGAGTGGGACTGGCGTGCGAGCCAGATCGGTGCATCGGACCTACGCGGCCTCGTGCGGTTGGCCCTCGCCACCCCGTCGGAGGAGGCCGTGACGATCACCCCGGGGCGGATACGCCGGCGTTTGGGCGTCATCGACCGCTGGAGCGGGCTCTGGAAGCTCCTGGCCGACGTACTGGTGCCTCCACGCTCGCACCTCGCCTGGCGATGGCCCGACGCCGGCTCGCGGCTGCATGCCTGGGGGCGGCACGCGTCGAGCGTCGCCGGCAAGCTCCGCCGCCGGTGAGGCCCGGCCGGTTGTCATCGTTGCCGCCCAATCCGTGAGTGCCCATCTTACGACGATGGCGACGCCCAAGATGCCGCAACGCCCCAAAGCCCGGGGCGACGTCGTGTTTCGTCAGCTCGATGAGGAGTGGGTGCTCTTCGATCCCCGTGACAACAAGATGCACGTGCTGAACCTCACGGCCTCCCTGGTCTGGGCGCATTGCAGCGGCAGCCTCACCCTGGGCGAGATCGCCGGGGAGGTGCGTGAGGCATTCACCGGGTCGGCGCCGGCCGATACCCTCGAGCAGGACGTGGAGGGCGTCGTCTCCGAATTTGCCCGGGCGGGACTGCTGCAATGAGCATGATGCAGCACTACCGGGGCATGTTGGCCCAAGAGAAGCGCATCGAGGCTTTTCGCCGCGCCATTCACGCCGTGGTACGGCCCGGCGATCGGGTGTTGGAGGTCGGGACGGGACTGGGGACGTTTGCGTTCTTCGCCGCCGATGCGGGGGCCGGCCGCGTCTGGGCCGTGGACGGGACACCGATCGTGCACGTGGCAAAAGCCATCGGGGTGGTGAACGGGTACGCCGACCGCATAGAGTTCCTGAGGGGATGGATTCCGAGACTGACGATACCCGAGCGGTGTGACGTCGTCATCTTCGAGGATTTCGCCCCGCGCCTCCTCGACGCCGGCAATGTTCGCTTGCTCGAGACGTTGTTGCGAGATTATGCCGTGGGGGAAGTGCGTACCGTCCCGTGTCGGGCCCGGCTCATGCTGGCGCCCATCCGGTCCGATCGCGTGCGCCGGGCCGTATTGTCGTTCGCGGATCTCGACACCGAAGTGGTATACGGGATCGATTGGAGTCCCAGCCGGGAGTACGCGGTCAACGCGCCCGTGTCGGTGGACATGGTCAGCGACGATCTGGTGGCGGACCCGGTTGCCCTCGGGGAGGTGCGGTTCGATCGGGCTCCCGATCCGAGGGCGGCGTTGCACGGTACGGCGGAATGGCGCATGGACCGGGCAGGCTCCATCGACGGATTGGCGCTGTGGTTCGACCTGGAGCTCGCTCCCGGGGAATGGCTTTCTAACGCGCCGGGCGCCGAGCCGGGATCCTGGGGCAATACGGTGCTGATGGCCGATCCGCCCCTGTCCGTGGGAGTCGGAGAAGTGCTCCGTGCGAGCGTCGGATCTAGCGCATCAGACGACGGAACGCCTGGCTGGCTTGCTTGGAGCTTGGAAGCCGGTGGACGCACGGTACAGGGCAACGAGTTCGCCGCGGCCCCGGCATCGTTGCACGACCTCGCAGGCTTGAGCCCCGATGCGGTTCCGAGGCTCGGACGGCACGGCGCGCTCGAGTGCGACGTGTTGTCCCTCACCGACGGTGCGAGGACCATGGGCGAAATTGCCGAAGCGCTGCGCGGAGCCCACCCGGAGTTGAGTTCCGAGCTAGCGCAACGAGAGGTCCTCGCGGCTCTCCAGGGCAGGGTCGAGACGTCCATTGCCAACAAGGTGTAGGTGAGTGATGAGATCCCACGATCGGCGCGAGTTCTTGAAGAAGTTAGCGACGGGGGCCGTCTACACCGCTCCGGTCATGGTTTCGCTCGCCGCGCCGCCCGCTCTCGCGGGTCAGGGCATGCCCTCCATGATGGACATGGGGGGTGGTGGGGGCATGAACATGCCCGATCCCGTCTTTGGCCCGCCCCCGCCGGGTAGGGGATAGGGTCCTGTCCCGCCCGTCGGCGGGAATTGGGCGTTTGGCGCCACTTCGTGCGGGAGCGGTACGACCATGTCGATCCGGTTGGATTCGACCTCGCCGAATACTGGAGCATGCTCACCCCGCACAACTAGATTTCCTGCCAGGGCCGACATCGGGCTACGGAGCTGCGCCCCGGGGGAACTCGCGGCGCGTTTCCTCCGTTCCCGTAGGGAATCTTTTCGCCCGGGACATACAGAGGATTTGCGGTGACTTTCTCGACCCAAATTCGTACGCTCTTCGGCCCGAAGCAGCCGGATCCCTCGTACCCTGTGCTGCCGGAAGTCGATGAGAACCGGGAAAGCTCGATCTCGGGCCTCTATCTGACGGGGGATATCGGCGGCACCCCTCTCATCAAGCTGGGACTCAACGAAGGGGTCGATCTCGCGAATCGGCTCCGGGCCGAGCTGGGCCCGCCGGTGGAGAGCGATCCGGAGTTGTTGGATGTCGTGGTCGTGGGTGCCGGCTCCTCGGGCCTCGGCGCGGCCATGCGAGCGCACGAGCTGGGCATGCGATACCTGGTCCTGGACTCGGATCGGATCGCCACGACCGTGCACAATATGTATAAGGGCAAGATCCTCTTCGCTGAGCCCGACCGCGTCCCCAACCGCAGTACCATGTGGTTCGAAGAGTGCACTCGCGAGGAGCTCCTCGAACGGTGGCGGCGGCAGGTCAGCGATGCCGGCCTCGCGGTGCACGAACACGAGAACGTCACCGATATCCAGCAGCGAGACGGACACTTCGTGGTGGAATCCGCTCGCCGTGCGTATCGGGCCCGCCGCGTCATTTTGGCCGTCGGGATGGCGGGCAACCCGCGCAAAGCCGGTGCGACGGGCGAGGCGGAACACGCCGACCGGATCAAGCATCACCTCGCCGATCCGGATCGGTACACCGGCAAGCGCATTTTCATCTACGGCGGCGGGGACGTTGCGGCCGAAGCGGCGCTGGCGCTCTGCAAGACCAACGAGGTCACCATGGTGACCGTCGACGCGGCGTTGACGTTTCCGCGCAAGCGCAACGTCACTGCCCTGCTGGCGGAGCAAGCTGCCGGGCGGCTCGACTTGCATCTTTCGAGTACGCTGGAACGGGTCGAGACGGCGTCGGTCACGTTTCGCGACGCCGCCGGGCGGGAGCAGACGGTTCCGAACGACGTGGTGTTCGAGATGATCGGCGCGGAGCTACCGCTTCCCTTCTTTCGGCGCATCGGGATCAGGCTCGAAGGTGATTGGTATGTACGGCGGTGGGTCTATTTGGGCCTCGCATTCCTCTTTACGTATTCCCTGTACGGGCTCAAGAAATTTCCTGAGTTGCCCTACGCCTGGCCGTTCAACCACTTCTTTTCTCTCGAGAGTTTCAGCGGGGTCGTGCAGCGGTTGTTCGGTATCGCGTTTCTGCCGTTCTCCTGGATCTTTGACGAACAAGCGCGGCAAGACATCTACGGGACGCTGTGGTTTCAGCAGGGGTACCTCTACAGCTTGCTGTACACGGTGGCGTTCGCCGCGCTCGGCTACCAGGCGTTTTATCGGTGGAGTTCGATTGCCCGCGACAACCGGTACCAGAAGTGGCGCTTTATCTCGCTGACGAGCTTCCAGGTTGGGTTCTTTCTCATTGCCAACGTGGTCGCGGTGCAGGCCCTGACCGTCCAGTACTCCTGGCGAGCGTGGGGCCTCTCGCAACCTTGGCCCCTGTCCATCAGCACGTTCAACTGGTTCAGCACGTCGGATCCGAAATTCATCGTGTACGGGTTCATCGGCGCCGGTCTCTTCTTGACGTTCATCGCCATCCCCTGGGCGAGTCGCAACCACGGCAAACGCTTCTGCACGTGGATTTGTGGCTGCGGTGGGCTCGCGGAAACCCTGGGTGATCGCTGGCGGCATCTGGCACCGAAGGGCAAGCGAAGCCGCTCTTGGGAATTCCAGGGAGCCGTGGTGTTGGTGGCAGCTACGATTGCCACGGTCGTGACGGTGGGGATGTTCAAGACCCGCGCCGACAACATCTGGATGCAGTCGTACCAGTATATGGTCGAATTCTGGCTCATCGCCGTGATTCCCATCGCGCTGTATCCCTTTTTTGGTGGCAAGGTGTGGTGCCGGTACTGGTGCCCGCTCGCTGCTTGGAATCAAGTCTTGGCCCGTTGGTACGGTCGTCTCACCATCAAGTCGAACGAGCACTGCATCTCGTGCACCATGTGCAGCCGGTATTGCCAGGTCGGGGTGGACGTGATGGCGTTTGCCAAGAGCGGTGCGTCGTTCGACAACCGGAACTCCGGATGCATTCAGTGTGGTATCTGCATCGATGTATGCCCGATGGACGTGCTTTCGTTCGATCATTCCTCCTCCGCAAGTCCCTTACCGCCCGTCATGGCGAAACTGGAGGCTGTGAAGGCCGCCTGAGCCCGTGAACCTGCCAGGGTGCCTGCCGTGATCTCTGTGGTGCTCTTTGCGCGCGCGCCGCGCGCCGGCGCCGTCAAGTCGCGCCCGTCTCCTCACTCACTATCTGGTACCATCCGCCCAGACGCACTCGCCGAGATGCGGGCGTGGCTCGGGGAGTACCGGTTTCGCCCACAACCCGAGGGGGATCTTGGCGCCAGCATCGCGTTCGGTTTCCAGGGGCATTTCGCCCGGCGTCCGGATCGGTCGGTGCTCGCCGTGGGGGCTGACGCTCCGGTGCTTCTGCCGGAGCTACGCGATGTCGACCGTCTCGACGATCTCACCGCACTGGATCTGTGGCCCCCTTGACCGTGTACCGTACGACGGGCGATATTCGCCCGCGCTGCCCGATTCGTCCATCCACCGAGGTTCCAATTCAATGGTGTGGAGAGTAATCGACACAGAAGATGAGGTGTGGCATGTGCAGCCGGCGGCAGAGCGCCGGCCGGACGAGCGCAGCTGGCGGCTTTCGCTCTCGTTTCGGCGCCAGCAAGGGGGGGCCGAGGCCAGGGCCTTTTGGACGGCGTATCCGCTGGAGTCGGGATCGAAGACCTTACTGTTCCGCCTGGCCGATCGTATTCGCGACGACGAACTGCGGCAGGTCTTGCAACAACACAACACCTGAGCCCACGGTCACCATGTCACCTACCGCCATCACCTCCGTGCAAGATCTGCGTCGCATCACCGAAGCCGTGGATCAATTGCGCGACCGCCACGTGCAGGATGTGAAGATCCGTTCGGACTGCCGCCAGCTGCGCATCATGCTGGAAGATGGCAGAACCCTCCTGGTCTCGGTGGTGGATGAAGGCGGCGTCTCCCGATTGGACGTGGACGTGCTTCACATGCCGGAGCAACATTCGCGGAGCCAGCTCGAAGTCCACTTCAAGGCCGAAACCTAATCGCGGTTTCCGCCTTCGGCCCGACGGAAGGGCCGGGGGGGTAGTCTGGAGGAATGGAAATGGCGGACAGCGCATCGCAACGTCTCAGGTTCCTGAGCCTCGAAGTCGAGACCCCGGACGCCGGTGCCCATGCCGCCCGCGTCGAGCTCCAGATACGCCCCGGTCAGTCCTTCACCGGGCGCGCGGACTGCGCCGAACCCGATGCCGATCATCTTCGGTGCGCCGCCCTCGCGACCATCGATGCGCTCCACCAGGCCATGCGGCCGTCCGATGGCCGATTCGAGCTGATCGGCGTCCACGCGGTGAAGGCGTTTGACGCCATCGTCGTGATCGTCGCCCTGTTGGTCGGACGGGATCAAGCACCACGACGCCTCGTCGGCTCGTATCTTGCGGAAGAAGATCCGACCCGTGCGGCGGCGATCGCGGTCCTCAATGCCACAAATCGCTTTCTCGGGGTTACGACCTTCTCGAGTTGATTTGTGCGTTCCATCACCGCTCCTGGAAACCACGCGCTCTATGGTATGGTTGAGCCGGTGTGTTTAGGAACGTCATATGGAGGTGTGCGCTTGATCGGGTTTGCTTCGATTCGCTGGGTCGCCGCCCGCCGGGCCCGCGGCTTGCTACCGGCCTCGGGGACGGTGATGGGCGTGATGTTCCTTTCTGCGTGTGCGGGCGGGTCGTCGGCGCCGGTGGCATCTCATCCTCAGTTCGGCGCGGTGCCTCGGACGGAAGAGTCTCAGTTCCCGGTGGTGCAGACGATTGCGGTGTCCGACTCTGCGGCGGACGAGGCTGCCCTGGTGGCGCTGCGCGAGCTGGAGTTCACCAGCCTCGCCAAGGGCGCCGATCACCTGCGCGGGACGCTCCCCGCGGCGGACCCCGCCACCGATTATCCGGAAGAGTGGACCACCACGGGCGGGTCGGGTGGCGGGACCGCCGCCGCCTCCTTGGATATCGAGTCGTTCGCCGATCACCGGCGCGTCCGCTACTACGTCGACTATTTCCTCGGGCCGTCGCGCAATCGCTTCAACATCTGGTTGGGCCGGCTCGGGCGCTACGAGGGAATGATCACGGCCGCCCTGCAGCGGTACGGCTTGCCTCAAGAGCTGTTGTATCTGGCCCTGATCGAAAGCGGCTACTCCAATACTGCCGTCTCGCGGTCCTATGCGGTTGGCATGTGGCAGTTCGTAAGGTCGACGGGGCGGGGCTACGATCTGCGGATTACAAGCTGGGTGGACGAGCGGCGCGATCCCTTCAAGGCCACTGATGCGGCCGCGCGACATCTGGTGGATTTGCAAGAGGAGTTCGGGGCGTGGTACCTGGCGGCGGCGGCTTACAATGCGGGGGCCGGCTCGGTTTCCCGGGGCATTCAGCGTCTTCCCGATCAGGACGTGTCCGACGAAATGTTCTTCGCCCTGTCAGACCGGCGTTATCTCCGTCGCGAAACCAGGGATTACGTCCCCAAGCTAATCGCGGCGACCATGGTCGCCCAGGACCCCGAGCGCTATGGGTTCCGCAATATCCCGCTGCTCGAGCCGTTGGTGTTCGATGAGATCACGGTGCCGGATCAAACCGGTCTCGACGTCATCGCGCAGCTCGCCGACACGACCGTGCGGGCCATCAACGAGTTGAATCCCCAGTACTTCCGCGGGGCGACGCCGCCGCGGGAAGAAGCCATCGTCCGCGTGCCCCGCGGCACGGGCACGATGGTCGCGCGTCTCTACGAGGAGCTCCCAGCCTCCGAGCGGGTGAATTTCCTGGACCACGTCGTGCGGCGGGGCGAAACCCTGGGCGAGATCGCGCGGCGCTACCGCGTGTCCCTCGGCGCCCTCCAGGCCGCGAACCCCCGCGTCCAGCCCAGACGGATGTATGTCGGCACGCGATTGGTCATCCCGGTCGGCCGCGCGGCGCGCACCGGACGCAGGACCCGCATCGCCCGGGCGAGCGTTCCGCCCAGTGGATACCATACCGTGCGGCGGGGAGACACCCTCTGGATCATCTCGCAGCGCTACGGCCTCCAGGTGAGCGATCTCAGGGACTGGAACGGTATGGGAGCGAACGAGAGCCTGTTGCAGGTTGGGCAGCGGCTTCGGGTAAGGCAGTAGTAGCTCGCACACCGCTCACCCCGGTAGTCAGTTCCCGCCCCACTCCATGTCCCAAGGGTCAGGCCAGTCGTCGTGATTCCACGAGGAACAACACCATCCAATGGTGCTGGCCACTTTCTCATTGAGCGAGAGGGACTCTAGTGGCTGGAACGAATCGCCCCAGCTGCTGGATGCCGGCTATTGGAAAGTGGCTCCCGAGGTGCGGTACCCTTGCAGCACGGAAGAGGCATAGCCGTTTCTGGGATCCACGCCCTTGTCCAGGAGCTGTTTCAGGCGGGTGGGTCCGCGATTGTAGGCCAGGAGTGCGTGAGAGATTTCTCCCTCGTAGCGGTCCAGCAGATGGCGCAAAAAGCGGAAGCCGATCCGCAGATTGGTCTGGGCGTCGAACAGGTCTTCGTTTGCTAGACCGGGGTTGAAGATCCTGGCCGTTTTCGGCATGAGCTGTGCCAGACCCAGGGCTCCGGCCGAGCTGATGGCGCGAGGGTTGAAGCGGCTCTCCACGTAGACCACGCGGAAGCCGAGCTCCGGATCGATGCCCTCCTCGATGGCGATGTCGTAGATCAGCCCGGCCAGCTCCGCGCCCACGTTGAATCGCGCGGAGAAATCCAGCAGCCCCTGGGCACGGAGCAACTCATGGCGTGCCTTCGCGGTCTCGACGGGATCGAGGGCTTCCTCGGCCACGTCGAGTCCTGCAAGGGACGCGGTTCCGTTGAACAGGCGATGGGTCCCCAGGGGCCGGTCTGCGGCTCCCAAGAATGCTGCCAGCACGCTGACACCGGCCACGATCCCGAGCCCGCGCGCCGTCAAACGTTGGGTCGTCGATAGTCGATCCCACGGCCCATGCAGGGCACGTTGCCCAATGAAAATCATTTATCTATCGTCCTCCCCCGTTTCCGGGGCTCTCAATGCTGGTTTCTTTTCCACTCCCCACTCGCCCCGCCCGTCTTTTCCATGAGACGGACTCCCCCGATTTCCATGTCGTGGCCCGCGGCCTTCACCATGTCGTACACGGTGAGCAGCGCGACTGAGACGGCCGTCAGGGCCTCCATCTCGACTCCGGTGCGCCCCACGCTGCTTGCGGACGCCTCCACCCGTACCCCTGGCAGATCCGGATCCAGCTCCACGCTCACCTGAACGTGATCCAGCGGGATGGGATGGCACAGCGGAATGAGATCCGCGGTACGCTTGGCCCCCGTCACTCCCGCCAGTTCCGCCGTTGTGAGAACGTCACCCTTCGGGTTGACGTTCCCCGCCAAGGCGTCGTACGCTTCCGCCGAAATGCGGATCTTTCCCTCCGCAACGGCGCGCCGGGCCGACTCGGGCTTGGATCCGACGTCGACCATGCGAGGACGCCCCGTGGCGTCGACGTGCGACAGCTTCACAGCACCTCCGCGACTTCGGAGGCCAAGACGGCCAGGGCCAACTGGGGATTCACGTTGCGCATCGCCCGATCCCGGTGGGCCTCGACCAGACGAATGGCGTCCAAGTAGTTTCTGGTGTCCGCGCCGCCCTGCTCTGCACTGCGGCGCAACTTCGAGCGAAGACGGATCGTCAATGCATCCAGCATCGCGCTGAATCCTCCTCGGGCTCCCCAGGCTTGTTGGAGCAGGGCTTCTCCGGCCCATGCCTCGGGTCCTCGGCGGATCGCGTCCAGAAACCGCTTGGCGGCCTGTGCGCCGTCATCGCCCGCATCGGCTACCCCAAGGGCTCGGGTCACCGAACCACCCGCGAGCTGAGAGACGCGCCGCGCTTCCCCAGGCGACATGCCAGTCTCTGTAGAGAGCAAGTTCTGTACCTGTTCGTCCCTCAGCGGGCCCACCCGGACCGAAACCATGCGTGAGCGGATGGTGGGGAGGAGGGCCTCTGGGACCGAAGAGGTGAGTATCAGCGTGGTGTCCTCAGGCGGCTCCTCGAGCACCTTGAGAAGGGCATTGGCCGCCTCGCCCGCCGCCTCCTCGTGGAGCACGAGCCGGTCGGCATCGCCGAGAATGACGACCTTCCGCCGGGCTTGAAAGGGGGTGAGACGCACCTTGCGTTGCAACAGCCGAGCTGAGGCCACCGAATGGGTGGCACGGCCATCCGGAGAGCGGTAGATGGGGTTCTTCCGCCTCTCGGCCAGGGCTTCTGCCAGGGCCTCTTCGGTGTCCTGAATCTGCTTTTCGGGGTCGCCGGACCGCTTGGCCGGAGGAACGATGGGAATGAACCAGTGCAGGTCGGGATGGCTGAGCTGCCTGACTTGCCGGGAGGCACGACATTCGCCCCGGGGCGCCTCACCCTCGTCATGACAGAAGAGGGATTCGGCAATGTGCAGGGCGAGGCGTTGCTTGCCGACACCGGCTGGCCCGACAAGAAGGACCGTTTGCGGAAACCGGCCGGAGGCAATGGTGCCCTCCAGCCGGTGGAGCAGCGACTCGTGTCCGTAAAGAGCGTGCAAACCCATCGGATGATAATCTAAAGACACCGATAGCAATTTGGTATTGGTGTACTTAAGTCGTTGTGGAAAAACGATTAAGGTTTACTTCTGGCGAGCGGCTCAGAGCGGTGTAGTGAGTGAGCGGTCGCTATCGCACCGTATCTAACTGAGTGGCTGGTCACAAGCTTGGGAAGGACAGGAATCCCAGTTGCATTGTGCCCTCACGTGTCGGAAAAGACCGTCGACAACGTTGACACCTGAGGCGACCAAGAATTGACACCCGTGGTCAGTGTTCAGTCTCGTCCCCGCCAGATTTTCCACTGGTCCACGAGGTCGTCGCCTCGGGCGATCCACATGCGATCGAACTGTGCCACGGTGAGGCAAGAGTGGTTGGGCAGCACCCGGACGAGCTGCCCAGGGGCAAGCGATGCGTTCACGCGGCCGTGCTCCTGGCTCACGGCTACGATCCGCGTGTTCGGATCCAGCTCGGCCCGGTCGTAATCTCGGAAGACCTCCCCCATGGTGGTGTGTGGAGCGCCGGGCCCGGTGTCTTTGGAAAGCGTCAGTGCACCGGCATCGAGGAGACAGTGGTGCGCTCCGACAGGCGCAGAGACCACGCTGGCCAGCACCGTGACCGCACACTCCGCCGCGGTACACGACCCCAGGATCACCTGGGTGAAATCGAACAACGCATAGTTGCCCGGGCGGGCCTCGGTCACTCCCGTGAGGTCTGTCGCCGCTCGCATGGTGGGCGTCGATCCGACGCTCACCGTGGGCACTGTGAGCCCCAAGTCCCGAAGGCGCTCGGCGAAGGCGACCATGACGGTCCGTTCTTCCTCGGCGATCCGCGCCGCCGCATCGGCTGACCGGGCGGCATAAGCGTGTCCTGAGTGGGACAGGATGCCGTCGAACTCCAGGTGGGCGGCGTCGGCGATTGCCTGGGCAATGCGCACGGCCTCCCTGCCGTGCGGATCCACGCCGGCCCGGTGATAGCCGCAATCCACCTTGAGGGCGACGTGGAGCGGTGCATGCGCACTTTCCAACCGCTCGACCGCCTCCATGGTGTCCACCACCAGTCCCAACCGGACGCGGCCAGCCAGCGCGATGATCTCGGGCACGCGGTTGAGGATCACGGGGAACGCCCACGTGATGTCCTCGAAGCCGTGGTCGGCAAAGACGCGGGCCTCGTACAGCGTCGCGACCGTGATGCCCCGGGCGCCCAAGGCCCGCTGCCTCAGCGCGATCTCGACACACTTGTGGGTCTTGATGTGCGGACGCAAGGAGACGCCAAGCGTGTTCGCGCGATCCGCCATGTCCTGCAGATTGGCCTCCAGCCGGTCCAGATCGAGTACCAGGGCCGGCGTGGGCACGTCGTGCAGACTCCTCACCGCAGGCTGCGAGGTCATCGAATCAAGTGCAGCTCCGCTTGGCGCCGGAGCACCCACCGGACTTCGCCCTCGGCCGTGATTTCCGCCTCCTCTTCCTGCATCATCCTGACGGGTTGCCCGTCCCATTCGGGTACTGGTGTCGTGACCTGCAGCTCGGTGGAGAACCACATCTTGGCCAGTACGGGCACGTCGCCCCGGCCGGGCACACCGTCCTGTCGATCCCACAAGCCGATCAACGGCCCGGCACCGTGTCCGTGGTCGCCGATTGGGTGGGTATACATCGTCCCGTCCAGTTCCTCGGCGCGCATGCGCGCGAGCACGGATTGGAGGACCTCGTTGCCCGATCGCCCGACTCGCATCTCCTCGAGCAGGATGTCCTGCAGCCGATTGCTGTTGGCCAGTGCCCGCCGCAATCCCTCGGGCGCGTCGGTCTCCCCCTCGCGCAGCACGTACGCCATGTGTTGCGTGTCGGTGGCGAGGCCCAGGGCGACGATGCCGAAGTCGCAGTGCAGCACGTCCCCCCGCTCGATCGCTTCCCCGCCGGGCGCTCCCTCCCGGCGCTGCAGGTTCACCGACGGGTGGAACCAACTGCCGAGCCCCAGGTCGTTCACGCGCTGGCGCATCCACCAGGCCACCTCGTCAGTGGTCGTGACCCCGGGTGTGATCACCTGGTTGGAAAACGCGGTGGCGATGATGTCGTGGACCAGCCCCTGCATCTTGCGATACACCTGGGTCATGCTGGGCACGCGCATGGCGAGGTAGTCGATGGCGAGGCGCGGCTCGCGCACCACGCGCGACGCCAATTCGTCGCCGATGGCCTCTTGCATCTGCGCCCACTCCCCAGCGCTCAAGCCGTCCGAGAAGTTGTGCTCACGGCTGATGTTGACCGCGATTCGCCGCGGGTCGCGTTCCCGGATCACCCGCGCCAGTAGGTCCCATTGCGCCCGTCCCCACAGTTCGCGCGGGTCACCCCGGGGGGAGGGCTCGGTGTCGCGGATGGCGTGATACAGATCGCCCTGAGACGACCCGCCGAGCGCCAACCGCTCGACGCCCTCCACGGGCCCCCGATCGAAAAACACGTAGATGGTGCGCCGCCGTGCGGCCAACGTGGTCGGCGACACCAGCGCGCGGAAGACCGGGTCTTCGTTGTACTCCCGCATGGGAAGGACCCACATGTCGACGCCGTGCTCGCGCATTACCGCGGGCAGGTTCTGCTCGAGCCGCTCCCCCAGCCAGGCCTGGCGTATCTGCGCTTGTTGCCGCAGCGTGCCGAACGGGCGCCCGGTCGCGTTCTGGCGCGCGGCCAGCGGGGCCATGCCCCAAACCAACAAGAGAGTACCGACCACTACACGTCGTATCATGTGTGTGTCCTCCTCTGGCAAGAAACGCCGGCCTGTCAGGTGGCGAAATGGAAGTGTATGCGCTCGCCGGTGAACTTCTGGCTGTCCGGATCGTACGGGAAGAAAATCACGAGGGTGAACTCGACCGGGTTGCCCGACGCCGGGAAATCGAGCCAGTCCCCGGTGTGCGTCGCCGTCGCCCGGGCCTCCTCGTAGACGCCTTGGGGGCCGATGACGATGTTCCGGAGGCGAAACCGGATGTCCGGAAATGCGGAGAGGAGCAGCGTGTAGAACTGGGTGGCACCGATGTGGCCCTCCCACCGATCTCCCGTTTGCGGCAGTTCGTAGACGCAGTCCTCCGTCAGGGTCTGCATGATGCCGTGGATGTCGCGGTCGTCCTCCGCCAGCGAATGCACTTTCCAGAGCGCGCGCACTTCTTCGTACAGACCGGGAGTCAGGTCACGCCGCATCAGCTCCAGACCTTCTGCGCTTTCCATCGGCACGCTCCGCGTTGGTAATGATCAAAGGATGACACCTCGTCGGCGATTTTGCCACACGGTTCCACTCCACGCCCGCGGGCGGCGTGTAACTTGTTTGGACTCGATCACCCGTTTGTGAAAGCGTCGATCGGCATGTGCCCGAATGCCTACGTGTTGGAACCCTCCGCCGATGAGATGCGCTCGATGATCGACCTGGCCGCCGATCGCATCATCGCCCACATCGCATCTTTGCCGGAGCAACCGGCGACACAGGTGGAGGAGGGCCCCGCGGTGGCGCGGGCGCTCCTCGAGCCGCTGCCCGCGACGGGGACCTCGTTTCCCGAGCTGTTGGATCTGCTCTTCGACCGGGCCGTCCCGACGTCTTTCAATACGGCGGGTCCCGGGTACCTCGCCTACATCCCCGGTGGGGGCGTGTTTCCCTCCGCCGTCGCCGACCTCATTGCCAACGCCGTGAATCGCTACGTGGGTGTCTGGGCGGCAGCACCGGGATTGGTGCAGCTGGAGACGAACGTCATCCGCTGGTTTTGCGACATCGTGGGGTTACCCGATGGCGCCGGCGGCATTCTCACCACAGGTGGATCCCTGGCCAATTTCACGGCGCTGGTTACGGCGCGGCGCGAGCGCCTGGGTGAGGATTTCCTGAGCGGCACCATTTACGCATCTCAGGAGGTGCATCACTCGCTTCAGAAAGCTGCGGTGCTGGCCGGATTTCCCGAGCGCAACGTTCGCGAGATCCCCGTGAACGATCGGTTCCAGGTCCGCCCCGATCTTCTGGCGCAGCGCATGCGGGAAGATCGTGAGGAGGGCCGACACCCGTTCATGATCGTCGGCAGTGCCGGCACGGCGAATACCGGCGCCATCGACGACCTGGAGCGGCTGGCGGGCATCGCCCGCGAAGAGGATGTCTGGTTTCACGTGGACGCAGCCTACGGTGGCTTTTTCATGTTGACCGAACGCGGCCGCGCCGTCATGGGCGGCATCGAGCGGGCGGACTCCGTCGTGATGGATCCCCACAAGGGGCTTTTTCTGCCCTATGGCCTCGGGTCCCTGCTGGTGCGGGATCCCGAGACGCTCCGCCGGGCTCACACCACCTTCGCCGACTACATGCCCGAGATGCAAGGCGACCGGGACTTCGTGGACTTCTGTGAGCTCTCGCCCGAGCTTTCCCGGGATTTTCGGGGGCTGAGGGCCTGGCTTCCGCTGAGGCTCTACGGCATCGATGCGTTTCGAGCGGCCCTGGACGAGAAGCTCGACCTGGCTCGGTGGGCCACGGATGTGTTGCGGGACGATCTCGGCATGGAGATTCTGGCCGACCCCCAACTCTCCCTCAGCGCGTTCCGGCTGGCCCCCGCCGGGCGGTCCCCCGAGGAGCTGAACGAGCTCAACCGCACCCTCCTCGCCCGGGTCAACGCTCGGAAGAACGTGTTCCTCACCGGTACCGTCCTCGCCGGCCGCTTCGCCCTCAGGATCTGCGTTCTCTCGTTCCGCACGCATCGGGATCGCATGGAGCAGTGCCTCGACGATATACGCGAATCGGCCGGCGAGCTGTTTGCCGAGTTGGGCGATAGGACGGTGCGCCGGTAGGTTCTCGGCGCTGCGCCGCCTCCTTGTGTGCCATTGTGGCACTTTTGTAGCAGTCAATCTCAATATTCAGCAGTTTTACTGCCGTTTTGGCGCATTTCGCCTGGCATTGCTGTTGCACTTGAGCGAGGCACAACGGTGGCGGTTGCCGCCGGCGCAACTCATACAGATTTGGGAGGAATGAACATGTTACCAGTTCTCAGACGCCACAGAGCCGTTCCGGACGGTTGGGACCTCTTCGATGTTGGACGCCAGTTCGACTGGCTCTTGGGTGGCAACATCCGCTCGCCGGCATCGGCTGGGTGGTCCCCTGCCATCGATGTTCGGGAGAACGAGAATGGGTTTGCGGTGACCGCCGAGTTGCCGGGACTCAAGGTGGAGGACATCGACCTAAAGATCGCAAACGGCGTGCTCTCGCTGATTGGCGAGAAGAAGGAAGAGGAAGAGAAGGAGGAGGGCACCGAGGGTTCGAGCCGTCACGTGATCGAGCGGCGCTATGGACGGTTCGAGCGGAGCTTCACCCTGCCGCGCGGCGTCGACACCGAGAAGGTGACCGCAAAGTTCGATGACGGGGTCCTGACGGTGACGGTCCCCAAGGCCGCATCGGCGAAGCCAAAGAAGATCGCCATCCGCAGCTGACGCGGCGGAACGGCGGGCCAAGAAAAGGCCCGCAAGAAAAGGGCGGCGGGACCAGCCGACGCAGGTCCTGTCGCCCTATTTGTGTCCGTCCATCCCATTACTCACGATCCTGCCGATGGCCAGTTGCTTCGCAGCAGCAATATCCTTCGAGCTCTATCCAGATGCGGTCGAGCACACGAAGGCATCGCACGCGCTGCGGCGAGCCCGAGCCGGTGCCGATCTCGAGCACACGCTCCTCACCGGCGTCATCACAAGCCACCTTTGACTGGCCCAACAGGCTCCCGAGGAGGGACTCGAACCCCCGACCCGACGGTTAACAGCCGTCTGCTCTACCAACTGAGCTACTCGGGATCGACCCGCGGAACGCCGACGCGCCCGCTAGAGGAATCGAGTCTAACGAGGCCGCCCTCGACTTTCAAGCGACCGGCTAGAGCGTGTTGATCAGGAGCACCGTGGTCAGGGCGATCTGGACGAGGGCGAGCAGGGTATACAAGTCCTGCCGGGTAAAGGCGCGGCGGGTCACATACACCTGGTCGCCCGAGCGCAGGCCCATCGCCTGGAGCGTGAGCCCCCCAACCTCGTCCGGCTCGAATCGCAGATCCATGGTCTGCCCGGCCCGCAGCAACCGGATCTTGTTGAGGTTGCCGTTCTCGGTTGGGCCGCCCGCCATCGCCACGATGTCCAGCACCGTGAGGGTGGGATCCACCGGGTAGAGTCCGGCGCCCCGGACCTCGCCGAGCACGGCGATGCTGAATTGCAGACTGACCGTCACGAACGGCGCGTTGAAGAACTGGCCCAGGCGCCGGCGCACCTCGGCGGTGATGGTCTCCATGGTCTGTCCTGCGACCTCGATCTCGCCGATCCCGGGGTATTGAATCTGGCCGGCGTCACCGACCTTGAACAGGCCCGAAAATTCCTCCTGTCCCCACACGATGATCTGCAGCACGTCACCGGCGCGGGCGGTGAAATCGGGAGAGGTGGGGCCGACGATGATCGGTCGTTGTGCCGCGGCCGGCGCCGAGAGCAATAGCAGGAGTACCCAGAATGATTGCCGCATGGTCTAAGATTGTAATGACGTGGTGATCGGTCAACTAATCGGCTCCGACCGGGTGCTAGGAGGTCAACGCATGCCGCGGCGGATGGTCGGAAACTGCGTGCAGCACCCCATCCAGGTAGCGCCCGGTGTGCGTGCCGGTTTGTGCAACCTGTTCCGGCGTGCCCTGCGCCACGACGCGGCCGCCGCCCTCCCCGCCTTCGGGCCCCAGGTCGACCACCCAATCCGCGCGCTTGATGACGTCGAGATCGTGCTCGATGACTATCACCGTGTGGCCGGAGTCGACGAGACGGTCCAGCACGCGGAGCAACGTGCGCACGTCGTCGACGTGGAGCCCGGTGGTCGGCTCGTCCAGAATGTATAGACGGCGGTCGGTCTTCCGAGCCACGCCGGCGAGTTGGCGCGCGATCTTGAGCCGCTGTGCCTCACCGCCCGACAGGGTCGTGGCAGGCTGTCCCAATCGCAGGTATCCCAAACCGACCTGCTGGAGATGCCACAAGGTCTTGCCCAGCTTTCCCTGGTGGCGGAAGCGCTGCATGGTCTCGTCGACGGTCAGTTGCAGCACATCGTGCACCGATAAACCCTTGATCCGGACATCGAGGACCTCCCGCTCGAACCTCGTTCCCCCGCACGCGTCGCACGGCGCGAAGATGTCGGCGAGGAACACCATCTCGATTTGCACGTGGCCTGCGCCTTCGCACGACGTGCACCGTCCGCCTTGCGCCGCGTTGAAGCTGAACGTCGTGGGCGAATACCCCCGGGCTTGAGCGAGCGGTTGGCTGGCGAAGAGCCGTCGGATGTCGTCGAAGGCCTTCACGTAGGTGATGGGGTTGGAGCGCGGGGTGCGGCCGATGGGAGACTGATCGATCAGCACCACGTCGGACAACGCCTCCCATCCGGTGAGCGACGCCACCGATCCCACCGCCTCCCCCAAATGTTCCTTCGCCCCATGCTCACCCTTGAGGCGCAGCGCCAGCTGGCGGTAGAGAACGTCGTGCACCAGGGTGGACTTGCCCGAACCGGAGACTCCGGTGACGGCGGTGAGGGTGTTCAGCGGGAACGCGACATCGACGTGCTGGAGGTTGTGCAGGGTGGCGCCGCTCAATTGGAGCCAGCGGGGGCCGGCGTGCCGGCGCGCGCTGGGCACCCCGATGGACTTCCTGCCGGAGAGATAGTCGCCGGTGAGTGTCGGGGCCCGTGCCGCGTCCGACATCGGTCCGGAAAACACGAGCTCGCCGCCGTCCGCGCCGGCGGCGGGGCCGAGCTCGACCATGTGATCGGCGGCCGCCATGGCCGCGGTGTCGTGTTCGACCACCACTACCGTATTGCCCGCGTCACGGAGGCGGACGAGCAGGCCGAGCAACCGATCGATATCCCGCGGATGGAGCCCGATGGAGGGCTCGTCGAGGACGTAGAGAGTGTCGACGAGTCGGGCGCCCAGGGCGTTGGCGAGGGCGATGCGTTGGGCCTCGCCGCTTGACAGCGTGCGTGTCTGGCGGTCGAGGGTCAGGTATTCCAGGCCGACATCCCGCAGGAACGTCAATCGGGCGACCAACTCCTTGAGGATGGTCTCTGACACGCCACGCTCGAATGACGTCAGCGTCAGCCCGCCCAGCCAATCCAGAATCTCCCCGGCGGTGCCGGCGCCGACGTCGGCGATCGAACGATCGCCGATCCGCACGGCCCCGGCCTCCGGGCGGAGCCGGGACCCGCCGCATGCGTGGCACGTGGAGGCTTTCTGGTATCGTCTGAGAAATACCCGGATGTACTGCTTGTATCGCTTGCGTTCGAGGGCCCGCAGGAACGGCAGCACGCCCTGAAAACGTCCGGTCTTTCCCTCCAACAAGAGTCGCCGGTGGGCGGTACTCAGATCGAGCCACGGTCGATCGAAGGGGATCTTCTTCTGCGTGGCCACCTCCCGCAGCAGCCGGCGCCGGCCCACGTACCGCGGCTTGGTCCAAGGATCGATGGCGCCATCGCCGAGCGGGCGCGCGGGGTTGGGAATAATCAAGGATTCGTCATATTCGAGTACGGCGCCGAAGCCGTTGCAGACGGGGCACGCTCCGCGGGGATTGTTGAACGAAAACAGATTCGGTGAAATCGACGTCCCGGGATGGCCACACGATTCGCAACGGGGGCGCTGAGAAAAGCGGAGTCGCCCCTCGCCCACGATGACCTCGGCACGCCCTTCGCCCTCGGCGAACGCGAGGGCCAGGGAATCGGCGATGCGCCCCCGCATGGCCGGCACGGCCTTCACGCGATCCACGATCACGGCGACGTTCGCCGTGTCGAGCCGCACGTCGGGCGGGAGCTCGTCGAGGCGGCGGATCGCGTCTCCCGTCAGCACGCGCACGAATCCCATCGCCTGGAGGTTTTCCAGGATGAGGTCGTGATCGGGTCGGTTTGAGCGGGGCGGCGCAAAGGTGATCAGTACCTGCTGGTCGGCGCACTGACTGAGGATCGCCCCGGCGGCCGTGGACTGGGTTTCCTTGACGACGGCGCCGCCGCATTTTACGCAATTGGGGCGCCCGATGCGGGCCCACAGCAGCCGGAGGTAATCGTACGATTCGGTGGCGGTTCCCACGGTGGACCGGCTCGAGGTCGTGGGGTTTTTCTGCTCGATGGCCACGGCCGGCGAGATTCCGGTGAGGCTATCCACCGCCGGTTTCGGCATGCGTTCGAGGAACTGCTTCGCGTACGTGGAAAGCGACTCCACGTACCGTCGTTGTCCCTCGGCGTACAACGTATCGAATGCCAGCGAGCTCTTCCCGGAGCCGGACGGTCCGGTGACCACCGTCAGCCGGCGTCGCGGAATCTCGACGGTGATCCCCTTGAGATTGTTCTGCTGGGCGTTGCGGATCACGATGGAGTCGGCGGACATGGCCGGAAGGTAATCGCCTCCGAAAACCACGCCGCGCCGTGCCCCGTCCAGGACCGGCGCACGGCGTGGTCGTTGACTCGCGCTGTGAGGCTGCCCTAGCTTGCCTGCTCTGATGGCGACCCTGGTTTCCACTCGCGTCTTGAGACGAGGTCTCGAGATTTTCGCAGCCGTCTCCGCGCTCGTATTCGGAGGGTTGCTGTTTTACGGGAACAATTTCGCTTCGTTTCTTGCCGCCATGACCTCCCTGAAGTGGGGGTGGCTGTTGGTGGGCGTCGCCTTGGCTTCGCTGGACTGGTTCGGGGGCGGGTTGCGGCTGTGGATCCTGACGCGACACGTACATCCCAGCGTGTCGCTCAAGGGATCGATCCTCGCCGGGGGCCTGACGGCATGGGCGAGCTTTCTGACACCGTCGCAGACGGGCGGCGGTCCCATGATGATCTACACCCTCAAGCGGTACGGTACGCCCATCCCCGAAGCCATGATCGCGAGTTTGATGACCTTTGTCGCGACGGTCATCTTCTTCGGTCTGGCCGGCCCTTTCGCGATTTTCATGGGCGCCGGACGCTCCCTCGAACAACACGGCATTCTGGGACAAAGCTTCACGCTGTACGATCTGTTCCGGCTGAGTCTCGGCGGGTTCGTCGGCATCGGACTCGTGATGTTGGTCCTGTTCGTGTTCCCGAGTCTTGGCAAGCAGACGGCTCGAGTCCTCGTGGGATGGTTTGAGCGCCGCGGGAGCCAGCGGCTGGCCGATCGGGTACAGACCATCCGGGTCGGGATCGATCGGTCCCACGAGTGCCTCGTCGCGTTCTTCAAGGGGTGGGGGTGGGCCGCGCTGGCGGCGGCCATTCCCGTCTCGGCCTTGGCGCATGCCAACAAGCTCCTCGCCGGGTACGTGGTGCTGAGGATGCTCGACATTCAGGTGAATTTCTTCGACGTGCTGCTGCTCCAGACACTCATCACGTTCCTGCTGTATTTCGCTCCGACCCCGGGTGGGTCCGGGTTGGCGGAGATCCTCTCGGTTGCCGTGATGTCCGTCTACGTGCCACGCGAACTCGCGCCCTCCTACATCCTGCTCTGGCGCTTGATCCTGTCGTATCTCACCGTGGCTTTCGGCTCGGTGGTGTTCTGGCGCTGGCTGAAGGGCGCGGAGGAGCGGGAGGAACTCTCGGTCGTCGAGCCCTCGGAAGGAGGTTCGGCGGCGTGATAGAGGGAAGCCATTGTGGTTGTTGGACTTGCGTTGGTATTCCGGGTAGGGGAATCGGTTGCACAAGAGCCAGGGCACCACTAAGTTTGGAAACCCTACGACCTATACTGAATCGTTAGCGAAATTTCATGTCCTTTCTGGAACTCGATGGGAACCGGCATGAAGTTCCTGCCGGCGAGGCAATCATCGGCAGCGGACCAGCCAGCTTCCTCGTTATCGAGGACGCGGGGATTCTCCCCGAGCACGCTGTGGTCGTGTCGGCTCCCGACGGGCAGGTATCGGTTCGGCGGGTGAGCGAGGAAGCCCCGGTTCTCATCAACGGGGTTCCCATGGGCCCCCAGCCGGCACCGCTGCTCCACGGCGACAAGATTAAGGTCGGGGAGCGCGAGCTGACCTTCGTCGATGAACGGCGCAGCGGCAGTACCCAGTTCGTGACGGTTGCCGAAATCGCCGAGCTCCAGGCGGTGAAACCCAAGGCCGGGAGGCAGCGCGTCGCCACCACCGGAACGGGCGGCCGGTTGGTCAGCCTGACCGACGGTCGCGAATATATGATCGAAGGCACGTCTCTCGTGATCGGTCGAGAGGCCAGCTGCGACGTGGTGATTGCCAAGAAGCGCGTCTCCCGGCGCCACGCCGAGATTCTCGCCACACCCAAGGGTTACGTCATCATCGACATGAGCTCGAACGGGGTGTTCGTCAACGGCGAGCGGGTGGCGGGCGAACGTCTGCTGGCGCGAGCGGACGTGCTTCGGGTGGGTGACGACGAGTTTCGGTTCTACGCCGACTCGGCCCCCCAGCCGGCGCCGGAGCCGGCAGCGGCGCCCGAGGCCCCACCGGAGGCCGAGCCGCCTGCCCCCGTGCCGGCGGCGGGATCGGCCTACAAGCTCGGCGACACCATGCACGGACTGCCGCCGAGCCTGCCCTCCGAGCCGCCTGCCGCCCCGCCATCTCCGCCCGCGCCCGGCACGGCCCAGGCGGCGCCCGGCGCGGCGTATCGCCTGGGGGACACGTTGCACGGCATTCCCGGAGGCCTGCCCCCGGCGTCGCCGGCCCCCGCCCCGCCACCGGCAACCCCGCCCGAGCCCGCCGTCCCGGGGGCCTCGCTGGCCATGCTGCTGGTCCGGAGCGGTCAGCTCAAGGGTCATCGGTTTCAGATCCGTTTTCCCGTCGTCAACGTAGGTCGCGCCGATTACAACGACATCGTGATTCCGGACTCCAGCGTCTCGTCCGCACACTGCAAGATCCAGTTGCGAGAGGGCGTCTGGATTCTGGTGGACCTCGACTCGACGAACGGAAGCTTCCTCGACGGGGAACGGGTGTTGGGGGAGGCGCCGGTGGCGCCCGGCGCGCTGCTGCGATTCGGAGACGTCAGCGTCGTGTTCGATTCTACGAAAGACGATTCGGCCCAGCCGGGTGGGGGAACGCAACTCCTCGGTGCCATCAAGGACCCCCCTCCAGGAGGGGACTGATTTGTCCCAGTCCTTCACGATTACCCATGCCGGCCGCACCGACGTCGGTGTCATCCGTTCGGGCAACGAGGATAACTACCTCATGGTCCCCGATCGCGGCGTGTACATCGTGGCCGACGGCATGGGGGGACACGCGGCTGGCGAGGTGGCGAGCGAGATGGCGGTGCGGATCATCGCGCGCGAACTCGGCGACCTCTCCAACGAAACCGACGCGACGGCCGCCGAGCGCGTGAGGAGTTCCATCATGCAGGCCAACTCGGCGATCTTCGAGCGAACGCTGAGTGAGCAAGACAAGCGGGGCATGGGCACCACGGCGACCGCGATGGTGCTCCTCGGCCAGCACTATCTCATCGGCCAGGTTGGCGATAGTCGCGGTTACGTGTTTCGGGACGGCACGCTGACCCAAATCACCAAAGACCACTCCTACGTGCAAGAACAGGTGGATGCCGGGTACTTGAGTCCGGAAGAAGCCCGCACGCATCCGTACAGCAACGTGATCACGCGCTGCGTCGGCGCCAATGTCGATGTCGCGCCGGATGTCTATTCGGGGACGCTTCGGGTGGGCGACCTCTACCTGCTGGCCTCCGACGGCCTCACCGGCATGATCGAGGACGAAGATCTTCACCGCATGATATTGCGGAACCTGGAACCCCAACAGCTCGCCGACGAACTCGTCGACGAAGCGAACCGCCGCGGAGGGCTGGACAATGTCACCGTGATCGTGATCCGCGTCGACGGATCGAACGATGGCAAAGTGTAGGCACGGCGGGCGAGGGATGTGACGGAGGGGCCGAACCCGCAAGCCGTGGGCGAGGTTGCCGCGGAGCACATGGGCCCCCTCCTGTATGCTCTCGAGGTCTGCGCCACCGCGATGGACGATGCGGGACGAAGTGAGGATTCATCCTACTATCGGACCTTGGCCAAACTCCTCGCGGAGGCCGGGGGAACGCCTCGCGACGACCCACCAGACGCCTAACCGCGGCGGATCAGGAATTGGTTGCGTTCGAGCTCGCTTTCGACCTCGTTTTTTTTGCGTTCCACGAGTTCGATGACCGCCGCCGGCGCGATGGACCGCGGCTCCGCCGCAAAGACGCGGAGCCGGCGCGCCCGCGCATGCAGCTCGTTGGCCACGCGCTGAATCCCCAACTGTTCCGACCCAGGCGACGTCCCCAATGGCAACACGGTGCCGTCCTTCTTCAGCAACGGCATGTCGACGTCCAACATCTTCGCCTTGGTGGGAAAATCCAGCAGTAGCTCGCCCGGCTGCAACGCGAGCTCGCGCGCAAGCACGTCTTCCACGCGTTCGACGAGATCGGGGTTCTCGGCCACCCAATCGCCGGCCCCGGCCGGAACGTCCTCTCCCGCGATGTCCACCACCCTCTTGTACAAGTGTCGGCGACGGAGCCGTCGGGCCAGCGTGTCGTCGTCCAGGGCGCGTAGGGTTTGCATGAGTTCCTCATCCGCGCTGTCGGCGATGGCGTCCACCGTGAGGTGTCCGCGCGCGATGGCATTCCGCACCGCCCGCTTGAACATCGCGGTGGCGCTCCGGACCGCGTGGTGCCAGTACACGTTGCGGTACATTTGGTAGCGCGCGAAGAGCAGGGATTCCAGCGCGCTCATGCCTTTTTCGCGAATGCCCACGGTCCACGTGCCATCGGCGGCGGGTACCACCGCCAGCGCTTGCAGCAGCCGGTCCACATCGACCGTCCCATAGGGCACACCGCACATCCGCGCATCCCGGGTCAAGTACTCGAGTTTGTCGAGATCGAGCGAGCCGGAAATGAGTCCTTGGAGCGGGCTGCCGCCCCTTCCCGCGATCAAGGCGCGGAGACGTCCGGCGACGTCTCGCAGCCCCGTCGCCTCGAGTGCGTCGCGCAGCTCGGGGTGTTGAAAGTGGCGCTGGGCGAGTTCCTCGTGTGACGGCAATCCCGCTTCCTCGAGCGCGTGGGAAAACGGGTAGTGTCCGATGTCGTGCACCAGGCAAGCCAGGCGCACCAAGGCGGGATCGTCTGGCGGGACGTTCTCCAACTGGTGGTGATCAGCGAGCAGGCCCAACGCCCGCCGGGCCAGGTGATACGTCCCGACCGCGTGCTCGAATCGCGTGTGATTGGCGGTGGGATAGACCAGGAAGGCATGCCCCAGCTGCCGGATATACCGAAGGCGCTGGAACGGTTCGGTGTCGAGCACCGCCAGCGCTTCGGCCTCTATCTCGATGTTGTTCCACAGCGGATCGCGGATGACCTTGAAACCACCGGGTGGGCTCATGCTACGGGATGCTCGGCCCGGCTTGCCGTACTCCGTCCGATACCTGCTCGGCGAATTGTTCGAAATTGTCGCGGAACATCTTGGCGAGCTTCGCGGCCTGTGCGTCGTACGCGGCTTGGTCGCTCCAGGTAGCACGCGGAATCAGGACGTCATCGGGAACGCCCGGGACCGCCGTCGGAACCTCGAGCCCGAACACCGGGTCGGGGCGGGTCGCGGCGTTGGCCAGGCTGCCGTCCACCGCTGCGCGAACGATGGCCCGCGTGTGGGCGAGGGACATTCGCTGGCCGGTCGCGTACGCCCCACCGGTCCAGCCGGTGTTCACCAACCAGCAGGCGGCACCGTGTTTCTCGAGTCGTTGGCCGAGCATCTCGGCGTATACCCTTGGGGGGAAGGGAAGGAACGGAGCGCCGAAACATGCGCTGAAGGTGGCTTGCGGCTCGGTGACACCACGCTCGGTGCCGGCGACCTTCGCGGTGTAGCCGGACAGGAAATGGTACATCGCCTGGTCCGGGGAGAGCCGGCTGATGGGCGGGAGCACTCCGAAGGCATCGGCCGTCAAGAAAATGACGTTCTCGGGATTGCCCGCGCAGCCACTCACCACATGGTTGGGAATGAAGTCGATGGGGTAGGATGCGCGGGTGTTTTCGGTGATCGAGTCATCGTCCAAATCGATGGAACGGGAACCGGGGTCGACGACAACGTTCTCCAGAATGGTGCCGAATCTTTCCGTCGTGGCGTAGATCTCGGGCTCGCTGTCTCGCGACAGGCGGATCACTTTTGCGTAGCATCCACCCTCGAAGTTGAAGACGCCGTTGTCGCTCCATCCATGCTCGTCGTCGCCAATCAACCCGCGTGTCGGGTCGGCCGACAGTGTCGTCTTGCCGGTTCCCGACAGCCCGAAGAAAATGGCCACGTCGCCGGCATCGCCCACGTTGGCCGAGCAGTGCATCGGCAAGATGTCTTGCTTAGGATACACATAGTTCAAGATCGTAAACATCGACTTTTTCAGTTCACCAGCGTATCGCGTGCCACCGATCAACACCGTGCGCTTGGTGAAATTGATGACGATGAAGGTTCCGCTGTTGGTTCCGTGCCGGTTGGGATCGGCCTGCATTTCGGGCGCGTGGAGCACCGTGAATCCCGGTTCGAAATCGGCGAGTTCCTCAGGCCGCGGCTGGATGAACATATTCTGGACAAACAGCGCGTGCCACGCGTTGGGCGTGATGAAGCGCACCGGCACCCGGACGGGGCGATCGGCGCCCGCGAAGAGATCTTGCACTTGCAGCGGCACCGCGGCGAGGTGCGCCAGCACGTCAGCGTGCAGCGCGTCCCAGTGCTCGGGAGACATCGGTTGGTTGACCGGGCCCCACCATATGTCGTCGGCGGTGCTTGGTTCACGCACGACGAACTTGTCCTTGGGTGACCGTCCGGTGTGGGGGGTAGTGATGGCGCAAAACGGGCCGGCTTGTACGACCTGTCCTTCTCCGGCGCGAATGGCGGCCTCGTACAGCGAAGGCGCCGACAGATTGCGCGAGACGGCCTCGCGCGGGTCCAGGCCGGGCGCCAACCCGGATGCAGTGTCCGTATATGTTTGGGCTGTCATGGGTTGCCTATGGCTAACGGAATCTGGTTTTGGGAGATGGAAAAATAACCACTGGGCGAGCCAGGGAGAAGTAACGCCGCCGCTCAGCCGTGAAACGCGTGGCGTGAGACCAGCGGGACGAAGCGACATCTCCCGATCGAGCGTCGTTCGAGGCCGCGATCGGCGCGCTGGACTGCGATCAGGTGTCGTAGGTCACGCTGGCGGATCATCCGACGCCGCTGCTTGGTCAGAGGACCCTGCCAGAGTCTAATCGATCTCGCGTCCCAGCACCCGATCGATGAATCCGCGGTGCCGCAGGGTCTTGAGCGTCGTCTCTGCCTCGGCAGCACGGCGCTCCAGCTCCAGCTTTCCCCGTCGGAGTCGATCGATGACTCGCTTCTCGTTGTCCAGAGTCGTCTGCAACTCGTTCAGCTGCCCTTCCATTTCCGTCTGCCGTGCCACCAGGGCTGCGCGTTCGGCGGCGGCCTCCGGGGATTCCACCTGTTCGGCCGGCGGAGCATGGTTGCTCTTGGCGGGCGGGTCGTTGAGGGAAAGTTCATCGTGCAGTGACGGCGACGAGTGCTGGTTGAAGACTCTGTCGACGAGTTTCGCCACCACCATTTGCTGGCGCTCCACCGATTCACGGATGCGGAACAGCTCGCGCGTCATCTCCCACGCCATTTCCCGGCGCTCGCGCTCGCTGACCAGCATCATCTCCAGCAATTCTTCGCGGTCGCTTGGGGTGGGGATCATGTGCCGGGTCACGACCGGCGGGGTGTCGGCCGGCCGGGCCGGTTGCGGGTGGGGTTCGGCAACCGACGTGACGTCGACGGTCTCCCCCTCCGAAGGGCCGGTGGCGGGCGCCTCGACGGGGATCGTGGTTGAGCACGACCAGCACTTCGCTTCGAACCCGCCCGGCGGGATGCCCGACCGATCGATCCGGAACTCGGTCTTGCACTCGGGGCAGCGCAGGGTGAATTGCACTATTCGTGGATCTTCGGCATGCTCGGTCCATCATGGGAGGCCGGAGGGCCAGCCTCGGTGAGACCCGTCACATGAGCTGGGCCGAGATGGTCCAACGGGAGTGGGGGGTGCCTCATGCCCGGGTTAGCGCCGTTTCAGCCAGTTCAGGGGGTTCAGGGCGACCGGGCCGGAGCTGCCTGGCGGTGTCTGGCGGATCTGGAATTCCAGGTGCGGCCCCTCGTCGGTACCGGCCCCGCCCGAAAGCCCGATGCGGTAGCCCTCCATCGCATGGTCCCCCCGAGACACCAGGAGGCGCTGCAGGTTCAGATAGATGGTGTAGTAGCCATCGCCATGGCCGAGGATCACGGTGGGTCCGAATGTGCCCTGGCGTTCCGCCTGGAGCACGATTCCCTCGCGGACGGCGGTGACGGGCGTCCCTTCAGGGACCCGGATACCGATGCCCTGGCGGGTGATGGTCGTGCCGTCGCGGAACGGCTGCTCCCCGAACCGATAGATGACCTCGCCGGCCACGGGCCAATCGAGCTGGCCCAGATCGCTGGCGCTGATGGTCGACACGGTGGGGGTGAACCCGCTGGTGCGGCGTGCCCGCTCCAGCGCCACGATGGATTCGGCGAGCCGCTGATCGGCCAGCGCCAGCTCGTCGAGGCGCGCCGTGGCCGCCCGTTGGCTGCGTCTTGTCTGCGAGAGGGCCCGCTGTTGCTGGCGCTCCAAGCTCGCGAAGCGGCCGAACGCGTCGTTGCGCTCTTTGCGCTGTGTGGCAATGCGTGCCTGCACCGTGAGGAGGTCGGTCCGCTGCCCCGACAGCAGACCCTGCAGGGTGCCGATGTCATCGACGAGTGCGCGGTCTTGCTGGCTCACCATGTAGAGGTACTTGTATCGGCTCAGCAGGTCGCCAAAACTCTCCGCGGCCAACAGGACCTGAAACGCCCACAGGGTGCCACGCTTGTAGATCGCGACCGCTCTGCTTTCGAGGACCGCGCGCTTTTCCGCGAGTGCGTCTTCGACGAGAATCAACTCGAGGGTCATGGTATCGAGTTGGGAGGTCAACGTGGACATCTGCCGGTCGAGCTCGTTCACCTCGCGGCTTGTGGCGGTGCGCTGCCGACCGATGTTGGCGAGCTCGGCGTCCATGTCACGGGCGCGGCCTCGGAGCCGCTGGAGCTGATCTTCGAGCTCGCGCGATTCCCGTTGGATGGAGTCGAGTCGAGTTTGGGCGTCGCGGATTTGCCGATCGACGTTGCGCCGTTGCGCGGCGGCGTCGATGGGAGCGATCGCGACGATCACGCAGGCCAACACGACCCAGGATTTCATACGCGCTTCAGGTGTCTTCCCACGCTGGTCGCGCTGGCCAGAAACCCGAGTGCGATTCCGACCACGATCACGAGCAGCGACTGGGACCCGCTGAAGAAATCGGCCTCGAACAACAGGCGATTGACGGCGGCGTAGGCGGCGTAACAAAGCCCGAGTGCCAGCAACCCGCCGAGCGCCCCCTTCAGAGCTCCTTCGAGGAGGAACGGCCGGCGAATGAATCCGTCGGTCGCTCCGACCAGGCTCATGATGTTGATCTCGTTGCTCCGATGGAGTACCGCCATGCGAATGGTCGTCCCGATGATGATGATGGAGGCCATAGCGAAGGCGCCGCCGATCATCAGGCCCACCACGGCGCCGATGTTGCGCAGCCGATCCAGCTTGGCGACCCAGTCGTCTCCGAACTGGACGTCTTCGGCGAACTGGAAGCCGCGCAACCGTTCGGCCACGGCGCGCACGTGTTCGCTTCCGCGAAAACCCGGTGCCAAGCGCACCTCGATCGAGGCGGGCAGCGGGTTGGTCTCGAACTCACTGAAGATACCCTGAAACTCCACGAGCTCCGATTGCGCGCGCTGGAGCGCCTGGTCCGCCGTGACGTAGGTGGCGTTGCCGACTTCGGGAAACGCCTGGATGTCGCCGAGCGCGAGCGTGACGACTTCCACCGGCGTGCCGCGGATCACGTAGAGCACGACTTCCACGCGTTCCTCGATGCTCTGGAGGGTGCGATGGAGGTTGAGGGCTACCAATCCGTACAGGCTCGTGACGAACAGCGCGAATGCGATGGTGGTGACGGAGAGGGCTGACAACGCCGGCCAGCGGCGGAAGGCCAGGAGCGCTTCACGGATGGCCAATCTCACGCCGTGTCTCCGCGCGCAATCTGCTGGTCGACGCCCGAGTCGAAGACGATGGCGCCCTCCTGTAACTCGATGGTGCGGAAGTTGGCGTGGCGGACGAGCTCGAGATTGTGGGTCGCCATGGCCACCGCCGTGCCGTTGGCGTTGATGTCGCGCAGCAAACGGAAAATGCCGCGGGTGGCGCGCTCGTCGAGGTTGCCCGTGGGTTCGTCGGCCAGCAGCACGAAGGGATCGTTGACCAGCGCACGGGCGATTCCGACCCGCTGCTGCTCGCCGCCGGAGAGCTGGCCCGGATACTGATGCGCCTTGGCCGTGAGTCCCACTTGGGCCAACACCCGCATCACCTTCGGCCCGATCACGCTTTGCTTGGCGCCGGTGACCTCGAGGGCGAACGCCACGTTTTCTTCCGCGGTGCGATCTTCGAGCAGTCGAAAATCCTGGAACACGATCCCCAAGCGCCGCCGCAAGCGGGAAATTTCCCCACGATTGAGTGTCGCCGAGTTGTACCCCGAGATACGCACGCTTCCCTGTGTGGGGAGGTATTCCACGTCGATCAATCGGAGGACCGTGGACTTCCCGGCGCCGGAGTGGCCGGTGAGAAAAACGAACTCGCCCTTGGCGATGTGAAACGAGATGTCTCGCAACGCCAGCGAGCCGTTGGGAAAGACCTTGAATACTCCGGCGAACTTGATCAAGGGCACTCCACCTTCGGGGTTGCTAGTCGTCGGCCAACGCGCGCTTGAAATCCGCGACGATGTCGTCCGCGTCTTCGATCCCGACGCTCACCCGAATGAATCCATCCGGGATGCCCTGCGCGAGTCGTTCTTCGACCGTCATCCCCGCATGCGAGGTCAATCGCGGTTCCGACACCAGCGTTTCGACGCCGCCGAGGCTTGGCGCGTGAACGGCGATTTCCAGCCGTCGCAATACCCGCTCCGCGGCCGCGGCACCACCTGCGACCTCGATGCCGACAATCCCCCCGAACCCGCCCAGGACACGGCTCGCCAGGGCGTGGTCAGGGTGATTCTCCAACCCAGGGTAATGTACCGCGTTCACGCGCGGATGTTCGGAAGCCCAGAGGGCCAGCGTCAGCGCATTCTCGTTGTGGCGGGCCATGCGGACGGACAGGGTCTTCATCCCCCGTTCGACGAGCCACGCGGCGTGGGGGTCGAGCGCCGGCCCCCAGCTCTTCTGCAACGTGCGAATCCGCTCGACGATCTCCGCGCTCGAAGCGACGCCCCCCGCGATGACGTCGGAGTGTCCGTTGAGGTATTTTGTCGCGCTATGGATCACGACGTCCGCGCCGTGTGCCAGGGGCTGCGCGTTGATCGGGCTGGCGAACGTCGAGTCCACCAGGAGCCGCATGTCGTGGGCGCGGCACAACCGCGCCAGGGGCTCGAGATCGAGGACCCGGGCGAGAGGGTTGGTGGGTGTTTCGACGAACAGCGCCCGCGTGTTGTCACGCCGTGCGGCTTCCCAGGCGCCGTCTACCGAGGGGTCGGCGTAGGTCACATCGATGCCGAGCCGGGCGAACTCCTCGGAAAAAAGGGTGGCGGTGCCGCCGTAGATCCATTGTGTGGCGAGAAGATGGTCGCCCCGCTGCAGCACGGCGAGATGCGCGAGCGCCGTGGCCGCCATGCCGCTCCCCACGAAGATGCCCGCCTCCGCGCCTTCGAGGGCGGCCAGCCGGGCACCGATCTCGACCTGGTTGGGATTGTTGCCGTAGCGGGTGTACAGCACCTCGTCGGTGGAGCCGACCTCGTTGTGAAAGGTGCTGCTCTGGTAGATGGGTGTCGTCACCGGGGACCGACTCGAGCGTCGATGGCCAGGCCCGTGGACGGCCTGCGTCGACGGCCCGAGTCGCCTCGCGGTCATGCGAGGGCGAACACTTGACGACCGCCGGCGTCGGCCAGGGCGAGGCGGCGTTGCAGTAGCTCGTCGAAGAGTTCTCGGACGGCCTCTTGCGGCACGGCGAGGTGCTCGGCCACGTCCTCGAGTTTTGCGGTGCCGCGTTCGGCCAGAATCGCGAACACGTCCCGCACGCGTTCCGGAATGATGCCGAGCAAACTGAGGCGTCCCGCCCGGTCTTCGGCCACCGCTACGAGGCCGTGACGCTCCAGCACCGGCTCGATGGCGTCCCGATGGTCCTCGGTCACGCCGCGCAACAGGAACGGACGCGCGCGGCCGTGGTGCAACAGCAGCTTGGCGACGATTTCGTCAGCGCACGACAGGTCGATGAGTCGCACCCCGCTGAAGTCGATGATGGCAACCTGGTCCCCTTCGAAATCGGCCAGCAGCTCTTCCACCCCGCACCGCACCGCCTGCCCGGTCCTGCGCGTGACCAGGTCACCGTAGACGCTGGAGACCGTTCGCTGCAGGATGACTCTGAGATCGATGGCGGTCATTCGATATCACGTACTCGCGTGTGCGGGAATGATCAACAATACTTGGCTCCCCGGGAACGGGGGCAACCCCTCCGCCAGAGGGGGATCGTCATCCCATTCCGGTACGATCGACAGCCGGGCCGTTCCACTCCTGAGGCTCAGCTTGCCTTTCCAGCGACCCACGTAGCGGCGCATCCCGGCGAGGCCCTGGCCTCGGCCAGGGTCGCGAAAGCGGCTCACGCCCTGGAAGATGGCCGCTTCGAGTGCGGTCGCATCCCCCCACCGCTGTCCGAACCGCTGAGCCTGGGTGGGTTCCAGCGATGTTCGGAACCCCACACCGGTGTCGGCCACGGCGATCACCACGACCCGAAGCCCCACGCGGCGCCAGTTGTACGTCTGGACGGCCACCCAGCCACCCGTGCCGGCGTGCTCTACAATATTCTGACAAGCCTCCGAAAGCGCCATGGCGAACCCCATCGTGGCCTGGGCCTCGAGCCCCAACTCGAGCAGAATGGCCCCGGCGCGGGCTTGAATGCGGTCGACCACCTTGTGCACGTCGTCGGCGTCGCGCACGGGTGTCACCTCCAGCAGCTCCTTGGTACTGCCGCCGGCCGTATGGGGCACCTTGCCGTGCAGCTCGAACAGCTCGGCGGCGTGGACGAAGAACCCGGTCCGCGCCCAATAGTGTGCGACATGGCGGTCCTGCGGGATGGTAAAGAGCGGCTTCGGTTGGTGGTGCTCCATCAGCCATTGGCCGGCGGCGAGCATGCCGACCAAGGCATAGGGGGATCCCCACTCGCTCGCGTGGGCGTCGAACAAGAGCCGCTCGCCTTTGGGAAAATCGAACCCCCGGGCGAACTGGTCGAACGCCCGGTGGTCGAAACGCACGGGAATCTCTACGACCCGGGTCATCGTGGTGCGATTCCCCCTCTAAGGTGATAGTGCAGGTTCGCGGCTCCGCGTGCAGAGAGATTGCGCCGCGCACAGGCATTGGCCTTGGCCATCGCCACCTCGATGTCGACGCCCTGGAGCAGATGCGCGACGAGCGTTCCGCCAAAAACGTCACCGCATCCCGTGGGGTCGCCGTCCTCCCAGCTGCGCTCGACGGGAATCCGTGCTGTCTGGATGGGTCCGCCGGCAGCGCGCGGCCCGTGGGGTCCGAAGAAATCCAGCGGCGGGGTCGAAAAATACACCGATCCTTCGGCCCCCAGCGTGATCACGAGCAAGCGCACGCCAGCCGCCAGGGCCCGGGCGGCGACCTCCATGGGCGCCGGTCCGAGGAAAGCTAGCTCGTGCTGATTGACCTGGGCGACATCGAAGCACGCCATCCACTGATCGGCGTGGGAAATTGGCTGTGGGATGCGTAGCCCGTCGCTCGCCACACCGAGAAACAAGCTGTGCAGGTCGGCGTAGATGGGGCCCGCGAATCCGTGCCGGAGGAACCGCGCCGTCTCCAGGTCCATCTCGTATCCGGAGATGAAGTTCACATAGATGGCGTCCAGGTCCCGCACCATGGGTCCCAGCTCCGCCCAGCTCCAGGGCGGGACGCCGCCGCTCAAGTGTTCGGACCGTCGCTCGTTGGCCTCGTAGTGCAGGGTCACCCGGTTGTTGGGATCGGGGACTTCCACGAAGCGGCCAGCGGCGGATCGGTGGGTCAGTCGGCTCAGGAAGGCATTTGCCTCGGTGGCGAGGTCTTTTCCTACCTTTATTAGTGGGACGATCTCCCAGTCACCCGGCAGCGACGCTTCCAGGGCCGCGAGGGCGTAGGCGATCCCTCCCCATTCTTCCACCGGCGCGGTTTGGGCCCCGGACCGGTGGATCGTGTCCCAGACCATGGTGCCCACGACCCCCAGTCGGTTCATGTCGATCCGGTCGTTTGTAGCTTGAATGCCGCGACGGCGCCGACGACCCCAGCGGTGCCCGGCAGATCGCCGGGGACGATGCGGCATGCCTCGGCCGCGGGTCGGAACGCCCGCCGGTTGGCTTCGTCGCGCAGCGGTCGAAACAGCAACTCGCCGGCCGACGTCACGCCTCCACACACGACGACGATTTCCGGATTGCAGATGTTCATGAGGTTGGCAATCCCCGCTCCGAGGAACCGGGCCGTATCCCGCACCACTTCCTGCGCGAGGGTGTCGCCGTCGTTGGCCGCCCGGCAGACCTCCTCGGCGGTGATCCGTTCGAGGTCCCCATCCACGTACTGGAGAAGCTTGGACGTGGCGCCCGCCTCGATGCTCTCGATGGCGCGCCTCGCGATCGCCGGGCCGGAGGCGTAGGCTTCGAGACAGCCGTAGTTGCCGCAGGCGCATCGGCGGCCGGTGGAATCGATGGTCATGTGCCCGAATTCCCCTGCGACGTCGGATGCGCCGTGAAAGATCTTGCCGTCGAGCACGAAACCGCCGCCGACACCCGTTCCCACCGTGACGCCCACGACCACCCGCGCGTTCCGCGCGGCCCCCCGCCACCACTCGCCGAGCACGGCACAGTTGGCGTCGTTGTCCAGCGTCGCGGGAAGATCGACGATCTCGCTGATCAGGGCGCGCAGGGGCACGTTGGTCCAGCGCAGATTCGGGCTCGTGACCACGATACCCCTTTTGGTATCGATGGGGCCCGGCGAGCCGATGCCGATGCCCAGCAGTTCGAGGTCCGATCCCCATACCAATTCCGCCTGGGCGATGGATTCGCGCACGGCGCCCACGATCTGCTTGACGACCATGTCGGGGCCCTGCTCCGCCATCGTGACCCGTCGCTGCAGGCCGGCTACCCGCTCGCCGTCTTCGGTCACGGCGCCGACCACGATATTGGTGCCGCCCAGATCGACGCCAACGATTACCCGCATGACCGTTTTGCTTTCGTCATTCTCTACTCGACCTGGAGGACCGCGAGGAAGGCCTCCTGTGGGATCTCGACCGTCCCGACCTGCTTCATACGCCGTTTTCCTGCTTTCTGCTTTTCGAGGAGCTTGCGCTTGCGGGTGATGTCGCCGCCGTAGCACTTCGCCGTGACGTTCTTGCGAAGCGGGCGGATCGTCTCCCGCGAGATCACCTTGTTGCCGATGGCTGCCTGGATGACCACTTCGAAAAGTTGGCGTGGAATGAGCTCGCGGAGTTTCGAGGCGACCTTGCGGCCCCAATCCTGGGCCTTGTCTCGATGAATGATGACACTGAACGCATCGACGGGATCACCGTTGATCAGCATGTCGAGCTTGACGAGCTTGCTCGGGCGGTATCCTTCGAATTCGTAGTCGAGGCTCGCGTAGCCGCGGCTGATGGTCTTCAGTCGATCGTAGAAGTCGAGAATGATCTCGGCGAGTGGAAACTCCCACTCGAGCTGGACCCGCTCGGTGTCGATGTATTCCATCCCGACGTAAATGCCGCGTCGCTCCTGCCCCAACTTCATGATGCCGCCGATGTAATCCGACGGCGACGTGATCCGGGCCTTCACGTAGGGTTCCTCGACCCGATCGACATGTGGTCCCACCGGCAACTTGGTCGGGTTCTCAATTGGCTCCGCCGTGCCGTCGGTCAAGTACACGTTGTACTCCACGTTGGGTACGGTGGTGATGAGCTCCACGCCGAACTCGCGCTCGAGACGTTCGCGGATGATGTCCATGTGTAACAGTCCGAGAAAGCCGCAACGGAACCCGAAACCGAGGGCCACCGACGTCTCCGGCTCGTAGTGCAGCGCTGCGTCGTTGAGCTGCAGCTTCTCCAGCGCGTCACGCAGTACCTCGTACTGGTTGCTGTCCGTCGGGTACATGCCCGCGAAGACCATGGAATGGATCTCACGGTATCCCGGGAGCAACTCGGTCGTCGGGTTGTCCGCGTCGATGATGGTGTCACCGACTCGCGTGTCTTGCACGCCACGCACGTTGGCCACCACGTACCCCACCTCGCCAGCATCCAGCGTGGGGGTTTCTTGTCGTGATAATTGCAGGTAACCCACCTCCGCGATCTGGTAGCGGTCGTCGGGATGGGAGCCGAACGCGATGTCCATCCCGGCCGACAAACTGCCGTCCACGACGCGAATGCTGGGGACGGCGCCGCGGTAGCGATCGTAATAGGAATCGAAGATCAAGGCGCGCAGGGGACCGGCGGGGTCCCCGCTCGGCGGCGGGACCCGCGCGATGATGGCTTCCAGGAGGTCCGGAACGCCGGTGCCTTCCTTGGCCGACACCGTGAGGATTTCCTCCCGGGTCGTGCCGATCAGGTCCTGCAACTCCTTGGCGCGCCGGTCGGGTTCGGCCGCCGGCAGGTCGATCTTGTTCAGGACGGGGATGATCTCGAGACCCGAATCCAGTGCCAGAAAGAGATTGCTGATGGTTTGGGCTTCGATGCCCTGCGTCGAATCGACGACCAGCACCGCGCCCTCGCACGCCGCGAGGGACCGGGATACCTCGTATGTGAAATCGACGTGTCCCGGCGTATCGATGAGGTTCAGCTCATACGTGGCGTCGTCGTCGGCGGTGTAGTGCATGCGAACGGCGTTGAGTTTGATCGTGATGCCGCGTTCTCGCTCGAGGTCCATCGTATCGAGGACCTGTGCCCGCATTCGCCGCTTTTCGAGGGTCCCCGTGGCTTCGAGGAGACGGTCGGCTAGGGTGGATTTCCCGTGGTCGATGTGCGCTACGATGCAAAAGTTGCGTATGAACCGTTGATTCATGGCGGAGAATATAACAGCGCTCGGCGCCGCCGGTCTTAGTTACCCACGATCTCGCGATAACTCTCCGGGTACCACCGGGGTCGCTCATCGGCGTTGGCGATCTCCAAGCCGAGATAGAACAGCAGCTTTACGATGCGCGACGCCTTCTCGCCGTCGATCTTCTCCACGTGATCGCTGGGCCGGTGGTAATCCTCATGCGTGCCGTTGAAAAAGAACAGAATCGGCACGCCCTTGCGGGCAAAGTTGAAATGATCGGAACGGAAATAGAACCGTTGGTCCGGCCACGGGTCGTCGATGGCCGTCATCCCGATCTCGGGATGCGCCGCGTTGACACGACTGAGGGTCTCGCCCAGGTCCGAGTGTTCCTTGCCGATGGCGACGATCGTATCCGGCCAGTTCCGACCCACCATGTCGGCGTTGAGATTCGCAACGATCCGATCCATGGGCACGGTCGGTTCTTCGCTGAAGTATTCGCTGCCCCATAGCCCTTTCTCCTCGCCACTCACGAGCACGAACGCCAACGACCGGCGTGGGCGCGGCTGCAACATGGCGAACGCCTCAGCGGCTTCGACCACGGCCATCGTCCCCGACGCGTCGTCGTCGGCTCCGTTGTAGATGCTGTCGCCGCCAATCGGCCGGCGCACGCCGACATGATCCATGTGGCCGCTGAACGCGACGTACTCGGCCCGCAAGAGTGGATCGCTCCCTTCGAGAATCCCGATGACGTTCGGCGCGCTCAGTGACTCGCCGATCTCGAAGTTGAGGGTGATCGAGAAGTTGAGGCCGCTGAGCGGGGTGGCCTGTAGGCGGCCGGCCCGCTCGGCGCCGGCCGGGTCGAAACCGCTTGCGCGAAGTGCGGCGACGAGGCTCGCTTCGCGGACTTCGAGAACCGGCGTCTGGCCCGACGGCAGTGGGCCCCAGCCCTTCCCCAGCGTGGTCGACGCCTGGTTGCCCATGAGCGCCGACCACTCGACGTCCGTCGGACGCGTCACGAAAATCACCGCCGCCGGGTTGCGCGCGGTGAGGTTGCGGATCAATGCGAAGTTGCGCGCGGCGTCGGTGAACACGAGGGCCACCGCGCCCTCGAGGGAAAGCCGCTCGAACGCCGCGGCATTGCCGGCTTGTCCCGTCACGACGACCGTGGGTCCCGACACCCCGTCACCGGCGGTGGCGTTGCCCCGCACCCGGGCCACGTCCCGTCCGAAGCGCAGGGTGCGCCCGCCCCAAATCGTGAGGCCGGACGAGGCGACGTCGAACGCGATCTGCCGGAGGGGGTAGCGCTGAATGAACGATCCGTTATCGCCGCCCGGAGCGAGTCCCATCCGCTGGAACTCCGCGGCGATGTACTCGGCGGTTTGATCGAGCTCGGGGCTCGGGGTGTCGCGCCCGCGCATCGAGTCGTGAGCGATGACCCCGACGCGGTGGAGGAAATCCCGGGCGGTGATCGACCGCACCGCCTCGTCTACGTTGTCCTGGGCGGCGAGGGGGTGAATGACGAGACTCGAGATGGCAACGACCGTCAACAGGCGCATGGAGGGCTCCGGTTCAGATCAGGAGAGAGAAGATAGGCACTCCCCCTCCGGGCATCTACGGCGGTGGCGCAGATCGGTCGTGGCGACGGCGGCGGCCGCACCCGGGGCAGGACCGGGCGACGGCTCTGTGGCGTGCGGGAGGACGGCGCCCCGGTCCATACCCCGGGGTGGTCGTCGGGGCAGGGTTCGGGTAGGTTCCGCACCCATGTCCAGCGCCAATCGTGTGGATTTGCTCGACCCGTACGAGGTCGCCCAGCTCGGCGGAGTGGAGATCGTGGCGGAGGGAGTGGTCGAGGGATTTCTGGCGGGGCTGCATCGGTCGCCGTTTCGGGGGTTTTCCGTGGAGTTTGCGGAGCACCGCCCGTATCAAGCCGGCGATGAGCTGCGGTACGTGGATTGGCGCATGCTGGCCCGCTCCGACAAGGTGTTCCTCAAGCAGTATGAAGAAGAGACCACCCTGCGGAGCATGATCGTGCTCGACAGCAGCGCGTCGATGAACTGGACCGGGGCGGAGAAACGGCTCACGAAGCTCGATTACGCCAAGCGGCTCGTCGCCGCCCTCGCGCTCGTGTTCCTGCGGCAGCGAGACGCCACGGGATTCATCGGATTCGACGAAGAAGTCCGCTCCGTGGTCCCCGCCCGCTCGCGGCGTCAGCAGTGGTGGACCTTGCTTCGTGCCGTGCAGAACCTGTCCCCGGGGCGGGGCACGGCCGCCGAAGATGCGTTGCGGCGGGTCACGGGCATGCTGCACCGGCGGGGGCTCGTGGTGTTCATCTCGGATCTCCTCTTCGACCGCGACCTGGCGTTTCTGGCGCTGCAGTATCTGCGGCACCGCGGACACCAAGTGGTGGTGTTCCATGTGATGGATCCAGCGGAGCTGATCCTGGAAGGCCCCCCGGAGGCGCGTTTCGAAGACCTGGAGACGGGCGACCTCGTGTCCGTCCGGCCCCGCGAGCTGCGGGTGGCGTACAATGACACGGTGCGCCGCGCCATCGACGCGTGGCGTGGCCAGTGCCGCCGCAGCCGCATCGCCTACCACCACGTGCTGACCGACACCCCGTTCGGGTATGTCTTGCGCCGCGCCGCGGCGCGCCGCGCGCGGCTGGCGTGATGGGTTTTCTGTCGCCGCTGGCGTTGTTTGGCTTGTTTGCGGCCGCGATTCCTCCGCTCCTCCACCTGCTGGCGCGAAAGCTCCCTCCCGTGGTGCCGTTTCCGGCCGTGCGATACCTGAGCGAAACCGAGCGGAAACATTCGCGGCGGTTGAAGCTGCGCAATTTACTACTGCTCTTCTTGCGCACACTCTTGATCATCGTCATCGTCCTAGCGGCGGCCCGGCCCGTGGCCCGGGTCCCATTTGCTGGATCGCACGAGCCGGCCGCGGTGGCGGTGATCGTCGACAACTCGCTTTCCTCCGGGGCGGTGGTCGATGGGCGCCGGGTGTTGGATGGCATCGTCGATCAGGCGCGCCACGTGTTCGATCGAGCCGGTGACGACGACCGGGTCTGGTTGGTGCTGGCCGACGGCATTCCCCGCCGGATCTCGTTGCAGGAAGCGAGGGCGGTGGTGGACACGTTGTCGCCCTGGCCGATGCGCCTCGGGATTTCGGATGCCGTCAGGGTGGTCGCCCAAAGCATGGCGGGCGATCCGTTGCCGGGGCACGAGGTGGTGGTGCTCAGTGATCTGCAGGCGACGGCCATCTCCGCCGACGTGGCAGGCGAAGCAGCCCGGCCGGCCGGTGCCCGGGTGCTGGTGTGGGCGCCGCCGCCGCTGGAAGCCAATCGGGGGATCGACTCCGCTCGCGTCGAACCCCACGTGTGGTCTCCGTCGGGCGAAGTCATCGCGTCGCTGGGAGGGTCGGAGTCCCGCCCGGCGGCCGTGCGTCTCAGCGTCGGCGACCGCGACATCGCGCGCTCGGTGGGTAGCTCCGCCGACCAGGTGATTCTGTCCGGCTCCACGAACCAGAGTGGGTGGGTGGTGGGAACCGTGAGCCTCGACCCGGACGAGCTGCGGGGAGACGATGTCCGAGTGGTGGCGATTCGCATCGCGCCCCCGGCGGCCGCGGCCGTCGGGCCCGGGGCCGGCGCGTTCGTTGCGGAGGCGGTGTCGGTCTTGCAGCAGTCGGGGAGGGCCCGCATCGGGGACGATGTGACGTTCTCCGATCGGCTGGCCCGAGGTGTCACCGTCCTGTTTCCGCCGGCGGACCCCGCCATGGTGGGGGCGGTGAACCGCACGCTCAGCGCCCGTGGCGTGCGATGGCAATTCGGTGCCGTGGTGACGGGCGAGTGGCAGGTGAGCGGTACGGTTGGTCCCGGTGCCCGCAGCACCGTCTATCAGCGCCGCCGGCTGCGGGGAGACGGAGCGGTGCTGGGGCGCGTCGGTGGTGAGCCGTGGCTGGTGCGGGATGGCAACGTGATCCTCGTGGCGAGCCGCATGGAGGGCGACTGGACTGCCCTACCGGTCTCGGCCGCATTCGTGCCATTTCTCGATTTCTTGATCAACCGGGTCGCTGGCACGCCGGCCTGGATCGTGACGGCCTTCCCCGGCGAGGTCGTCGAAGTGCCGGCCCAGGCCCAGGCCCTGCTGGGGCCCGACGGGCCGGTTCCCATTCCGGGAAACGGCCATGTGGCCGCTCCCCTTGCCCGGGGTGTGTACTTCCTCCAGGGCGCGGGGGCGGACACGATCGGCGCGGTGGAAGTGAACCATGATCCCCGGGAGACCGTGCTGGCGCAGGCACCCTCGAACGTGGTGCGCAACACCCTGGGAGGGGACGTCCAGGTGTTGAGCGCCCAGGGGCTCGATCGGGAGTTGTTCAGCGGAGCCCGCCGCGCCGACCTGACCGGCGGACTGTTGCTGCTGGCGGTCGCGTTGGCCCTGGGGGAGTTCGGGCTCAGTTCGGCCGGCGCCCGCCGCGAGTCGTCCTGATGCTTCCGCAGTTGCTTCGCGCGTTTCAGGCCCTGCCGCGTTGGCGCACCTTCGCCTCCCGTCTCCCGCCGCCCGGTGGGTCAGCCAGCGTCGGCGGATTGCCCGGCGGGAGCGTCTCCGTGCTCCTGGCGTCCCTCGTTGAACGGTTTCCCCAGCGCACCTTCCTCTTCGTCTCCAGCGGCCCCGCGGAAGCCGAGCGGTGGCTGGCCGACCTGGTGGTACTGACCGATAACCGGGTCCGGTTGTACCCGCAGCGAGAGTCCCTCGGCGAAGAAGAGCCGCACGTGGAAATCGCCGGCGAGCGCGTCGAGACGGTGGAAGCACTCCTGCGGGGCGATGTGTCGCTGATCATCACGACGAACCGGGCGACGGCGGAACGGACGGCCATGCCCACCGCCATCGCAGCCACGCGACTGACCCTGGCCGTCGGCGACACGCAGAAGCCGGTTCAGGCGATCGAGACGTTGGAGCACATGGGGTACGAGCGCCGGCCCACGGTTCTCGATGTGGCCCAGTTCGCGGTTCGCGGCGGGATCCTGGATCTGTATGGATTCGGCATGTCCGCGGCGATGCGCGTCGAGTGGTGGGACGACGAAATCGTCTCCATTCGAGAATTCGACCTGGATACCCAGTGCTCCGCCGGGGAGCGGGGATCGGTCACCGCCCTGCCGGTGGCGGTGAGCGTTGGTGGAGCACCGACCCCGGGAGATGGCACCGCGGACGATCTCGCGGCCCCTCCGGTCGCGGCGACGCGCCAATCGCTCCTCGAGTTGTTGCCCCCGGACACCCTGGTGGTGCTAGAGCCGGGGGTGACGCTCGCCGAGATCGAGCGGATGTGGTCGGAGGCCGAGCACCACTTGGAGGTGGCCCGTCGGTTGGGTGAAGACGTACCCGACCGGGGGGCGCTCTATCTCGCGCCGGCCGATTGGGAACGACAGCTCGGCGGGTTCGCGCGGCTCTTCGTGGGACGGGATCCGTACGAGCTCGATTTTCAGCTGCACGCCCCCGACGCGGTGGAACGGGACATGAAGCGGCTGTCGGCGATGATTGCGGCGGGCCCCACGCTCGTGCTGTGCGACAACGAGGGACAGCTCGAGCGGCTCGAGGAGTTGCTGTCGTTGTCCGAGACGCCGGGCGAGCGCTTGCCGGCGAATCTGACGCTGGCCATCGGGGCCCTGCACGCCGGCTTCGTCATGCCCGGCCTGGTGGTGCTGACGGACCACGAGATCTTCCGCCGCGCCCGGCGGATCCGGCGCCCGCGCCGGTACAAACAGGCCTCCGGGTCTGCCGCGGCCGGGGCGTTGACCGCGGGCGACTACGTGGTCCACCTAGACTACGGCATCGGCATCTATCGCGGGACCGAGACGCTCACCACCGGCGTGGGGATCATCGAGGTCGCCGTCCTCGAGTTTGCCGGGGGTGACCGCGTCAACGTGCCGCTGTATCGGGTCGATCAGCTCGAGCGGTATCGCTCCGGCGGCGATGCGGATTCTCAAGGTCCGCCGAAGCTCGATCGACTCGGCGGCAAGCGCTGGAAGCGGCAACGGGCCAAGACCGAGTCGGCGATTCACCGGATGGCCGCCGAGTTGCTCGAACTGTATGCCAAACGGTCGTTGGCGGCCGGTTACGCCTTCCCGCCCGACACGAAGTGGCAGGCCGCGTTGGAGTCGTCGTTCCTCTACGAGGACACGCCTGATCAGCGATCGGCGACCGACGAGGTGAAGCGGGCGATGGAACAGCCCCATCCGATGGACTGCCTGGTGATCGGCGACGTCGGATATGGAAAAACAGAAATCGCCGTTCGCGCAGCGTTCAAAGCCGCGACGACGGGAAAGCAAACCGCCGTCTTGGTGCCGACCACGATTCTGGCCGAGCAGCACGCGCGCACGTTCGGGGATCGCGTGGCCGATTTTCCGATCGTCATCGAAGTGTTGTCCCGTTTTCGCTCTCCGGCCGAGCAAAAGGACGTGCTCGCTCGACTGAAAAACGGCAGGGTCGACATCGTGATCGGCACGCACCGGCTGCTGTCGAAGGACGTCGAGTTCCACGACTTGGGGCTATTGATCGTGGATGAGGAACACCGTTTCGGCGTGCGACACAAAGAGCGTCTCAAGGCGCTGCGGCTGGAAGTGGATGTCCTCACGTTGACGGCGACCCCGATCCCCCGCACGCTGCACTTCGCATTGTCCGGGCTGCGCAACTTTCTGCTGATGCAGACCCCACCGCGGGACCGATCTCCTGTGCTGACGTTCGCGGAGCCTTGGGACGACGAACTGCTCGAGGAGGCCATCGCGCGTGAGCTCGATCGCGGTGGGCAGGTTTTCTTCGTCCACAACCGAATCGAGACCATCGAGACCATTGCCGAGCGCGTGCGCCGGCTCGCACCGGCGGCGGCCCGGGTGGAAGTGGCACACGGCCAGACCAAAGAGCGGGTGCTCGACGAGGTGATGCGTGCCTTCGGAGCCGGGGAGGTCGATATCCTGGTGTCCACGATGATCGTCGAGTCGGGTCTCGACGTGGCCAACGCCAACACGATGGTCGTGCACCGGGCCGATCGATTCGGCCTCGCCCAACTGTACCAGCTCCGGGGCCGGGTGGGCCGGGGCCACCGGCGGGCGTACTGCTACCTCGTCGTCCCGGAAAACATGGATCCCGAGGCCGAGCGCCGGGTGAAACTCCTGGAGCACCACACCGAACTCGGAGCCGGGTACACGCTCGCGATGCGTGATCTCGAATTCCGGGGCGCCGGCAATTTTCTCGGCGTCGAGCAATCGGGGCATGCCCACGCCGTCGGGTTCGATCTGTACATGCGCTGGTTGGCCGATACGGTGCGCGCGCTCAAGGGGGAGCGTTCGGCCGAACCGGCGGCGCCTCCAGAGGTGATCCTGGACGGCCCGGCGCATTTTCCCGAGGATTTCATCCCGGATGAAGATGCCAAGCTCGACTGTTACCGGCGGCTGGCGCAGGCCACGCACCTGGATGACATTTCACACCTTCGCGAGGAGATACGGGATCGTTTCGGGCCGTTGCCGGCAGCTGCGGATCGGCTCCTCAGCGTGTTCGAACTACGCGTCATCGGCGCCCAGCTCGGCGTGCAGTCGGTGTTGGTGAAGGGTGGCGAGGCGCGGGTGAAGTTCCGGCCGGATGCGACCCCGCGCATGGCCGGGCTCAACGCCGCGCTCGACGAGGTGCAGTTCGCGGCGGAAGTGCGCAGGGTACACCCGTTGATGCTGCGCCTCACTCGCCTGGGCGGGTTGGAACTGATCCCGGGTCTGATCCGAGCCTTGAAATCCGTGCGTTCGGCTGAAGGAACGAGTCCGGCTCCCGAGCCGTTGACCGTGAAGACGTAACGAGAACCAACATGGGAGACGGGATGCGCAAGTTTGCCTGGATGGCCGGACTCCTCGCGTGCACGGGATGCAGCGACGCGTTCCGCGCCCACCCCAACGTCGTCGCGCGCGTCGACGGTCACGAGCTGTCGGTCGAACGCCTCGCCGAGATCTTCGTCGTGGGCCAGCCGTTGCCCCTTCGGCGCGACGTCGTCAACGAGCTGGCCAACCACTGGGTCGACATGACGGTGCTGGCCAATCGCTTGGCCTCGGGAGATTCCCTGCTGGATTCGGCCGTCGTGTTCGAGACCATGTGGCTCGAGGTCCGGCAACACCTGATCGGTCGATATCAGGAACGACAGCGTGGCCCCGATTGGGAGTTGAGTGTGACGGCTGTCGACAGTGCGTTCGAAGAGGGCGAGATACGCGGGTTGGCACACGTGGTCCGCACCGTGACTCCCGCGTCGACTCAGGAGGAGCGACGCCTGCAGTATCAGACGGCCGAGCAGATCCTCCGGGAGTTGGTGTCGGGCATGACGTGGCAGGAGGCGAACGAGCTCAACCAGGACGAGGTGTCGAAGCAAGGCAACGGCAGTCTCGGTGTCGTGCGCCGCGGCGAGACGGTTCCGCAATTCGAGAGGGTCGCGTTCGCGTTGAGTCCCGGGCAACTATCCGAGGTGACGGAAACGCCCATTGGGTTCCACATCATCTACCGGCCGCTGCTGGAACAGGTTCGCGAAACCTTCACCGTCTTCGTCCGCGACGCGGTGGCAGCACAGGCGGATTCGATTCGCGGCATGGCATTGCTCGAGTCAAGCGAGGTCGCGGTGCGATCGAGTGCCCCGGAGGCCATTCGCGATGCCATCATGGAGCCCATGCGCGCGCTTGCGTCCTCACGCGTACTGGCCACGTATCGTGACGGCGCGTTCACGCTCGGACAGTTTGCACGTTGGTTGCAGTATTTGCCCGGAGAGGTCCAGCTCAAGATGATGAACGTGCCGGATGAAGAAATCGTGGAGTTCACGCAGGGGCTGATACTCGAGGAGCTGCTGTGGAACGAGGTCGGCAACTCCGGTCTGGTGCTGAGTGACAGTGCCCGGACGGCCATCGAGGAGCAGTATCGTCGCGGCGTGGCGGAAATCTGGCAAGCCGCGCGCATCGCGCCCGACTCCCTGGCGGCGGCGGCCGCGACGGCGCCGGAACGCGAACGAGTGGCGGCGCGCAGGGTAGACGAATATTTCGACGCGGTGGCGGCGCGCCGGATCCCGCTCGCCCCGGTACCACCTTTCCTCGCCACCCAGCTTCGCGAGGACGTCCGATGGCAAATCGTTTCGGCCGGGGTGGCAGGGGTGATCGAGCGCGCCGGCCGGTTGCGTGCCGTCACGGATGCGACTGGACGATGAATCGGTTGATAATGAGAGCTGTGGCCGTGGTGCTGTGTGCTGGGGCGTGTGCCGGGGCGGGCGACGACATCGGCCGGGAGCCGGGAGAACCGTTGCGCGATTTGACCGAAGTCGAGCTGGGCCGGTTTCTGCTGGGGAAGGCCGTCTTCGAACGGCTGACCACCGCGGAGGAGGGTTTGGGGCCGCTGTACAACGAGAAGCGATGCAGCTCGTGCCACGACCATCCCGCCAGCGGGGGATCGAGCACCAAGCTGGTGACCAAGGCCACGCGATTCGAAGGCGGCGTTTGTGACTTGCTGGTGAACCAGGGCGGTGACAACATCCAACAGGTGGCCACACCGCTGCTGGTCGCCCACGGCATTCTGCGCGAGGTGATTCCCGCCTCCGCCACCGACAGCGCCCGGGTGATCGGGCCGCCGCTGTTCGGCTCGGGGCTGGTAGAGACGATTGCCGACGAGACCATCCTGGCCCTCGAAGATCCCGACGACGCCGACGGGAACGGCATCTCCGGCCGCGTAGGACGGACGGCCGACGGGCGGGTTGGGCGTTTCAGCCGCAAATCCGACGTGGCGACGGTCTTCGATTTCATCGAGACCGCGTTGCGGTTCGAGCTCGGTCTGACGACGCCGATGAACCCCATGGAGGAGACGGTCAACGGGGTGGCACTGCCGCCAGACGTCGATCCCATGAGCGATCCGGAGATCGACGAGCGCGGAATGGGGATTCTGACGGACTTCGTCCGATTCCTCGCCCCGCCCGCGCGAGAGTACTTGTTCCCGGCTGCCGCGGACAGCGTCGCGGACGGGGAGCGGTTGTTTGAGGAGGTCCGGTGCGCGTCGTGTCATGTCCCGTCGCTGTCATCCGGCCCGAACGAGGTTGCCGCGCTGGCAGGGCAGACTGTCCACCTCTACTCCGATCTGCTGATACACGACATGGGACCTGCATTGGGCGATGTCTGCGGCCCGAACGCTGAGCCCTCGGAGTACCAGACGGCGCGACTGTGGGGCCTGCGACACCGCGAGCGGTTCCTGCACGACGGCCGCGCCACGAATGTGCGGGATGCCATCCTCACGCACGACGGCGAGGGGGCGGGCGCTCGTGATGCGTTCGCCGCGTTGACGCCGGACGAGCAGCAACTTCTGCTCCGATTCCTCGCGTCGCTGTGAGCATTGAGACGAGTCTGACATGAACGCCTCTCGAGCCAATCCCGTCCGTGGTGGTGCCATCGCGGTTGCCTCGCTCCTGGTCCTCGCCGGGTGCGACGCGTTTTCCGCGCATACCGACCGCGTGGCGCGGGTCGCCGACCACGAGCTGACCGTCGGCCGGGTCGTGGGCATGTTCGTGGGCGCCCAGCCCTTGCCCCATACGCGAGAGGTGGTCGACGGCTTGGCCCGCAACTGGATCGACTTGACCGTGTTTGCCCGGCGCATGGCGGAGGGGGACTCGCTGTTGGATTCCGCGTCCGTTCTCGAAGCCATGTGGTTCGAGGTCCGCCAGGTGCTCAATGAGGAGTGGGCCGATCGGCTGAAGGCGGAGCGACTCGACGTCGGCCCCGCGGTCGTGGACAGCGCGTTCCGGGCCGGCGAGTTGCGCATGTTCGCTCATGTGCTCCGCCGGGTCACGCCGGCGGATTCGGCCGGGACGAACGAACGGCAATACGCCACCATCGAACGCATTCACCAGCGGTTGACCTCCGGCGGAACCTGGGCCGAGGCCAACGAGCAAAACGAAGATCAGCAGGCGAAAGCGCTCGACGGCAATCTGGGGGTCGTGAGGCGGGGACAGACCGTGCCCCGGTTCGAAAACGCCGCGTTCGCCATGGCCCCCGGCGAGCTGTCCAGCATCGTGGAGACGGAGTTCGGGTTCCACATCATCTATCGTCCGCGACTCGAAGAAGTGCGGGATTTGTTCGCGGCGTTCGTGCGAGAGGACCGCGCCGTGGACTTCGACGCGTCGTATGGCCAGCAACTGCTCGAGGAAATGCACGTGGAGGTCCACGCCTCGGCTCCGGCCCAGATCCGGGCAGTCGCCGAAGCGCCGTTGAGGGCGTTGGAGTCGTCGGGGGTGCTGGCCACCCATCGCGACGGACGCTTCACGGAAGGGCAGTTCGTCCGCTGGCTGCGATATCTGCCGGCCGCCACCCGGACGCAGCTGGGCAACGCGCCCGACGATCAGATTCTCTATTTCACCCGCCAGGTCGTCTTGCAGGAGTTGCTGGCGAGCCAGGCTGACAGCGCTGGCGTGCTCCTGAGCGACACCGCCTACACGGCGATTCGGGAGCAGTATGCCCGCGCGGTCGCCGGGTTGTGGGACGTGGTGGGCATCGCCCCGGATTCCCTCGCGGCGGCGGGGAGCACCCTCGCCGAGCGCGAACAGATCGCCCGGGAGCGGGTAGATGTATACTTCGAGCGGTTCGCTGCGGGGACGGTCGATCTCCAGTCGATTCCACCTCTCCTCGCGGACCGGCTGCGGGCGGAAACCGATTGGGATCTGCTCCCGGCCGGAATCGCACGGGTGTTGGAGCGTTTGGACCGCTTTCGCGAACTGGGAGAACGATTGCTGGTATCACCGATGAGATCGAACCAACCGTGAAGTATCCTCTTTGCGCGGGCCGTCTTGCCCAGATGTCCGCATGGGCCGCGGTGTCGGTGGCGGCCATGGGGGCCTCGCTCCAGGCCCAGGAGGGGCAGTTCCGGGAAATCGACCGCATCGTCGCCGTCGTCGGTCGCGTGCCCATTCCCATGTCGCGAATCGAGGAGCGGGTGCAGATGTTGCGGCTGGCCAATCCGGATCTTCCCACCGACTCGGCCAGCATGGACGGGATCCGGCGTACACTGCTGGACAGCTTGATCGTCGAGGAAATGATCGTGCAGGCGGCGGAGCGGGATACCTCCGTGTTCGTGGTGGAGGAAGACGTCCAGGCCCAGGCGGACGAACAAATTCGCAGCGTCCGCGAGTCCGTCGTGTCCGAATTGGATTTCCAGCGCGCGATCCGAGAGTCGGGCTTTGCGACGGTGGATGAGTATCGTCTGTGGGTCGCTCGCGGTGTCCGCCGCCGGATGCAGCAACAGCAGCTGTTCCAGATGATGCGCCTCAAGGGCGAGCTCTATCCGGTGCCGCCCACGGAGCAGGAGCTGCGTGAAGTCTACGAAGCCGTGCTGGTCGAGCAGCAGAACAATCCGCAGCGGCGTCCACCCACCGTCACGTTTCGCCAGGTGGTGGTGAATGCCAGGGCCGATTCGGCGGCGCTCCACGACGCCCGCGCCCGCGCCGAGTCCGTCCTGGTGCGAGCTCGTGCCGGAGAGGATTTTGCCGCACTGGCACAGGAATTCTCCGACGATGAGGCATCGGCGCAGCGTGGTGGAGACGTGGGATGGTTCCGGCGCGGGAGTGGCATGGCCAAGGAATTCGAGCGGACGGCGTTCCGCTTGCGGCCGGGCCAGATCTCCAACGTGTTGCAGACGTCCTTCGGCTTCCACGTCATTCAGGTGCAACGCACCGAGCCCGCCGAAGTGCAGGCCCGGCATATCCTGATCATGCCGAGCATCACCGAGAGGAACTACGCGGAAGCGCGGTCGCGCGCCGACACGGTGGCGATGGCCCTGAGGAACGGCGCCGCGCTGGATTCGATCCTGCGGCGCTACCACGATGCGGAGGGAAACGAGCAAACCTACGTCGAGGGCGCCGTGTTCGAAAACCTTCCGCCCGAATACCAGGCGTCGGTGGAGGGAGCGGAGGCCGGCGACATCATCGGGCCGTTTGCGACCCCCCGCGCCGGGGGTGAGAAGTACGTCGTGATGTTGTTCGTGCAGCGGCTGGAGGCCGGCGAGTACACCTACGAGGAGGTGCGCGAATCGCTGCGGTCCGACATCGCCGAGCAGAACGGCGTCAGCCGATTCCTCGATTACCTCAGAAGCGTGACCTACATCGACATCCGCTACTGAGATGTCCTCAGCCTGACATGCCTCCCCGCGTCGCGATCACACTCGGCGACCCGCGCGGTATCGGTCCGGAAATCGTGGGTGCAGTGCTACGGGATCCGCCTCCGGGGGCGGATTTCGTCGTTGTGGGACCGGACGAGCTAGTGTCGGGGCTGTCAGCCGAGCGGGTGGGAATCGGGACGGCCGGGCCGGGTTCGGTCCTCACTCCGGCGCAGGCAGGCAGGCTGGCGGGTCGTGCGGTGGAACGCGCCGTGGCCCTCGCGCTGGCCGGTGACGTGGAGGCCGTTGTCACGGGCCCTGCCGACAAGGCGGCGCTGCGCCTGGGCGGCTATCCGTACCCGGGGCATACCGAGTGGCTGGCCGAGCTGGCCGGCGGTGTCGACGTGGCGATGATGCTCGCGGAGGACAAGCTGCGCGTCGTTCTCGTCACGACCCACATTCCGCTCCGCCAGGTGTTGGACGATCTGACCACGGAGCGCGTGGTGGGCGTCGGACGGATCGCACGGCGGGAACTCAAACGGCGGTTCGGGATAGCCCAGCCGCGCCTGGCTGTGTGCGCCGTGAATCCCCATGCAGGCGAGGCGGGACTGTTCGGTGACGAAGACGACGAAATTCTCCGTCCGGCCGCCGAGCAGCTCGGGGCGGTGGGCCCCCTCCCGGCCGATACCGTCTTCGTCAAGGCGGCACGCGGCGAGTTCGACGCGGTGCTGGCACCCTATCACGATGTGGGCATGACGGCAATCAAGATGGCGGCGTTTGGCCGGGCGGTGAATGTGACGCTCGGGCTCCCGTTCATCCGGACGGCGCCCGATCACGGGACCGCACTGGATATCGCCGGCAAGGGAGTCGCCGATTCGGGCTCGATGCGAAAGGCCGTGGAGATGGCGATCCGGTTAGCCGTCGGCGGAGCGAATACGTAGGCTTCCCACCCGCCGGTCCTCCATTCCCACTACTTCGAGTACCACCGTTCCAACCGACACCTGGTCGCCTACTCGCGGCAGGCGGCCGAGGACGCCGAACACATATCCTCCAACGGTCGTGTAGTCTTCCGACTCGATGGAAAACCCGAAGCGCTCGTTGGCTTCATCGATCTCCATGCTGCCGAGCAGGGTCGTCGCGTGCTCGTCTGGTTCGGGAGGGGACGTCGATTCGTCGTACTCGTCGAAGATTTGGCCGACGATTTCCTCCAGCAAGTCCTCCATCGTCACAATCCCGGCGGTCCCGCCGTATTCGTCCAGCACGATGGCCATGTGACGCTTGAGCCGCTGCATGTCGCCCAGGAGGTCTTCGATCTCGCGGGATCCCGGCACGAACAAAGGCTGCTGCATGATCGTGTCCACCCGCTGGTCCTTGGCGTTCGATAGGTTGGCCAGAATCTGTTTGGCGTGGACGATACCGATGACGTCATCGAGGGATTCGCCAATGACGGGATAGCGGGAACGTCTCTGGTCGGCCACGCGTGCAGCAGCCTGTTCGACCGTCAGATGGGATTCCAGCGCAATCACTTCGGTCCTGGGTGTCATGACGTCGGTCGTGGCTTTCTCGGTGAACTCCAGCACGCCCGCGATGAGTCGGACATCCTGCTTGTCTAAATGGCCCGACTCCTGACTCTGCTTGACGAGGGACAGGATCTCTTCGGGGTGGCGCACATGGTCCATTGCAGTCACGGCGCGCATGCCGAACCGGCGCAGCACCATGTTGGCTGTCGCGGTCAGTAGGGTAATGAACGGGCCGGTCACGGCGATAAATCCCAGGAGCGGTGCTGCCACCCAGCGGCTCGTGGTGTCCGGATGTTGCAGTGCGACGGCCTTGGGAACGAACTCGCCGAATACCACGTGCAGCAATCCGAGCAACACGAAAGTCAACATGATGGCGAACCAGTCGGCCGTCATGACGCCGAGCGGATCGGGTAGCCTGCCGAACAGGTATCGGAGTACCGCTGCGACAGCCGGTTCGGCGATCCACACGAGGCCGATGCTCGCGATGGCGATCCCGAGTTGCGAAGCCGAGATGGAGCGGTCGAGCGAGGCGATGGCCCTTTGGGCGAGTTTGGCCTTCCCGTCGCCTTGCTTGGCAAGCTCGTCGATGTGTGTTCGCCGGGCGGCGAACAGGGAGAACTGGCAGGAAACAAAAAACGCGTTGGCGGCGATGAGTCCGATCACCGCGAGAACGCGCGTGACGATTGAGCTTAGCGGAACTTCGTCCATGAATGTACCGTGAAAGCTAACATCGTGGGTCGTCCCCCGTCGACGCTTGTCCTGCGCGGGCGGTCTATTAGAATTCATGGCTATGCTGATTCGTGTCTACCGTTGCACAGAGGTTGAGGGCGTTGTCCATTCGTAACATCGCGATCATCGCGCACGTCGATCACGGCAAGACCACGCTGGTCGACAAGATGCTCCGCCAGGCGGGCGTCTTCCGCGACAATCAAGACGTCGGCGAGCGCGTGATGGATTCGAACCCTCTCGAGCGAGAGCGCGGCATCCCGATCTTGTCCAAGAACGCCTCGGTGCGTTGGCGAGGCACCAAGATCAACCTGGTCGATACTCCCGGGCACGCCGACTTCGGCGGCGAGGTCGAGCGGATTCTCCGGATGGTGGACGGGGTGCTCATCCTGGTCGATGCAGCGGAGGGGCCCATGCCCCAGACCCGGTTCGTGACCAGAAAAGCCCTCGAGCTCGGCCTCCAACCGGTGGTCGTCATCAACAAGGTGGACCGCGCCGACGCCCGGTCCGAGGCAGTCCACGACGAGGTGCTGGAGCTGTTCATGGATTTGGAGGCGTCGCACCGGCAGCTGGACGCCCCGTTCATCTACGCGTCCGCCCGCGACGGGGTGGCAGCAACCAGTGCCGCCGAAACGGCGGTCGACCTCACCCCCCTGTTCGAGGCCATTCTGGAACACGTGCCCGAACCCGCATGTGACGAGAACGGCCCGCTCCAGATGCTCATCTCCACGGTCGACCACTCCCCCTATCTGGGGCGGCTGGCGATTGGGCGGATCGAGCGGGGGCGGATGGCGGTGGGGCAGCCCATTGCGCTGTTGCCGCTGGGCGAGCCCGGGATGGTGGACGACCCCGAGGCCGAGCGGGGTCGAATCACCAATCTCTATAGTTTCGAAGGGGTTCAGCGAGTGGAGCTCGAGTCGGCGGTGGCGGGGGATATCGTCGCGTTGGCCGGTCTCGACGAGGTTGAGATCGGCAAGACCGTCACGACGCCCGATTGCCTCGAGCGCCTGGCCGGGATTGCCGTGGAGGAGCCCACCATTTCGGTGGATTTCATGGTGAACAACTCGCCGCTTGCCGGGAAGGAGGGACGGTATGTCACCTCCCGGCAGGTGCGGGAACGGCTGTACCGGGAACTGGAGCGCAACGTGGCGCTGCGGGTGGAAGACACGGACAAGCCGGACGTGCTCACCGTCTCGGGGCGGGGAGAACTCCACCTGGGAATTCTCATGGAGACGATGCGCCGGGAGGGATACGAGTTTCAGGTGAGCCGTCCCCGCGTGATCTCCCGGGTGGGCGAGAACGGCGAGCGGCTGGAACCGTACGAAGACCTCACTGTCGACGTGCCAGAAGACATGTTGGGTGTCGTGATCGAGAAGATTGCGATTCGGCGGGGCGAGATGCGGGACATGAAAAACACGGGAAACGGGCGGGTGAAGATGCAGTCCCGCATTCCGGCACGGGGCCTGTTTGGGCTGCGCGGCGAATTCCTGACCGATACCCGGGGTGAGGGCGTCATGCACCACCGGTTCATGGAATACGGGACTTGGGCCGGGCCCATCCCCGGGCGCAATCGGGGGGTGCTGGTGGCCGACCGGGCGGGGGTATCTGTGGGGTTCGCCATCTTCAACTTGCAGGAACGGGCCACCATGTTTATCTCACCGGGAGTAGCGGTGTACGAGGGCATGATCGTGGGTGAGAACTCGCGTCCCGACGACATGGATGTGAATATCACGAAGGAAAAGAAGCTGACCAACATGCGGACCACGGCGTCCGACGAGATGATCCGCCTCGAAACGCCGCGGGAAGTCTCCCTCGAGCTGGCCCTTGAATACATAGAGGATGATGAGTTAATAGAAGTCACTCCCGCGGCCATCCGGCTCCGCAAGCGATTCCTCACGGTCATCGAACGGCGGAAAAACGCCAGGGCGGCGGGAAGGGCTGCCTCATAAAGCCCAAAGACTGAGCATCAGGAGGAGTTCCCCAATGTCGGCGTGGGAAACATCGGTTTTGCCGGTGACCGCTTCGGCCGAGGACGATGAGGTCGACGATTCGGGCTTCGAGGAAGACGAGGAGCTCGCAGACACCGACGAATCCGTAGGCGAGCCCGACGATGACCTGGACGAGAAAGATTATCCGGAGTACGAGGAGCTGGATGACGAAGCTCCCCGCCACCCCCATCACGACCACCCTCGGCAGGGCGATTGGGACGGCTAGGTGTGAAACCAGCGCCACTTGGCGCCTGCGGTCGGCCTATCTACATTTGACACCCCTTTCCGGGCCAGTAGCTCAGGTGGTTAGAGCGCACGCCTGATAAGCGTGAGGTCGGAGGTTCAACTCCTCCCTGGCCCATGAAGTAACACTTTGCCCTGCTTGGAGTTGTCTACCAGGTAGGGTTTTGGTTTTGAGCGTTACTGTCGATTGAACTGTCGGTTGGGCTATGGACTACACTGCTCGTCGTTTCGCCAGCGCCTCGCGCATTGTTGCCTCGTCCGCGTGTTGGTAGCATTTGAGCACGGTGTTGTGATCCTTCCAGCCGCCCAATGCGCACAAGTCTTTCAACGGAGTGTCCTTCAGCTCGGTGGCAAACTTGCGCCGCAGACTGTGCCACCCCAGGCGTTGCCCTGCGGCCAACTTGGCTCG
>JAPULZ010000055.1 GCA_027294455.1 Gemmatimonadota bacterium | reverse complement strand
CCGATCCCCGGCGGTCGCGGCGTGCTGGTCACATTCTACCGAGGCCCGGGGAGGTTCTCCGACATTGCGGTAGTGGACCTGGAGACGAAAGAGGTCACCTATCTGCTCAAAGGGTACTATGGACGTTATTCGCAAGGGTTCCTGTTCCATGTGACTCCCGAGGCAGCGCTCATCGCGACGCCCTTTGACGAGCGGCGTCTCGAGATAACGGGGACGGAACGTGCCACCGGCGTCAACGTTCGGGCGGATATACAATCAGAGCAGCCGGCGCTCATGGCGCTGGCCCGAGACGGGTCGCTGATCTATCTCCCGCTGCGTGGCCAGGGTGGTCGGTCGCTGCTTGCTTGGGTGGGCCGGGATGGTTCGGAGGAGCTCATCGACGCCGATCTGTGGCGCAACTTTTCCGCGGTCTCCCTGAGCCCGTCTGGAGATCGAATCGCGATGAGCCTCTTCGAGGCGGGGCAAGGTGCCGTATGGACCTACGGGCTCGCAGACGGGACGCTCTCACGGCTCACCTTCGACGGCGTACAGGTGTACCGGCCGCTGTGGAGTCCGGACGGCGCGCGGATCGCCTACGTGTCGGACCGGGAGAGCGAGGCCTTGCTCCGTTCGGTGTGGATCCAACCTGCCGACGGCAGCGGCGCCCCGGAACGGCTGGTGGAGTCGGGAGAGCGGATGGTACAGGAGCTGACCTGGTCGGCGGACGGGCAGTCCATCGCCTATCGTGAGGGGTTCTCCGACGGGGAGAGAATGCGTGATATCTGGGTTCTCCGCGCCGGGGCGGACACCACCCGCAGGCCCATCGTGGCCACCGACGCGGACGAGCAGAATCCCAAACTTTCCCCCGACGGCCGCTGGTTGGCGTACATATCGGATGAGTCCGGGCGCGACGAGGTCTACGTCCAACCTTTTCCCGAGGGCGACGGACGCTGGCAGATATCGCTTGGCGGAGGCACAGAGCCGCTGTGGGCGCGTAATGGCAGAGAGTTGTTCTTTCGCGACAACAACAGCAACCTCGTGGCCGTGCCGGTGTTGCCGGGCGACGCGTTTCGGACCGGCCCGCCGCAGGTTCTATTCTCAACCGTCGGATATTTGTCCGAAGGCAACTCGACATCCTACGACATCTCGCCGGATGGGAGTCGCTTTCTGATGATCAAGCGCCCCGCGGACGAGACCCTGGTGATGGTGATCAACTGGATCGAGGAGTTGCGACAGCCATGACGAGTCGAAGGATGATGGGTCTTGAGTAGCCCGACGGATCGGCTCTCGGCCGCCTTGGCCGGCCGCTACCGCATCGAGCACCAGCTGGGCGCCGGCGGCATGGCCACGGTGTATCTAGCGGAGGATCTCAAGCACAAGCGCAGGGTCGCGGTGAAGGTGTTGCGTCCCGAGCTGGCGGCCGTGCTCGGCGCCGAGCGGTTCGTGCAGGAGATCGAGACCACCGCCAACCTCCAGCACCCGCACATCCTGGCCTTGCACGATTCGGGAGACGCCGACGGTTTTCTCTACTATGTCATGCCGTTCATCGACGGTGAGACCCTCCGCGACAAGCTCAACCGAGAAACGCAACTCGGCATCGACGAGGCGGTGAAGATCACCATCGGCGTGGCCGACGCGCTGGACTACGCCCATCGCCAGAATGTCATCCACCGGGACATCAAACCCGAGAACATCCTGCTCCATGACGGCCGCCCCATGGTGGCGGACTTCGGGATTGCGCTGGCCGTGAGCGCGGCAGCGGGCGGGCGCATGACGGAGACCGGGATGTCCCTGGGCACGCCCCACTACATGAGCCCCGAACAGGCCAACGGCAGACAAAGATCTCACCAACCGCTCGGACATTTACTCGCTGGGCGCGGTGTTGTACGAGATGCTGACCGGCGAGCCGCCCCACACCGGCGCGTCGGCGCAGGCGATCGTGATGAAGATCGTGGCAGACGACGCACGGCCGGTGGCGGAGTTGCGGAAGTCGGTCCCACCCAACGTCGCGGCGGCCGTGGGTAAGTCCCTGGAGAAAGTGGCGGCGGACCGGTTCGACACGGCCAAGCAGTTCATGGAGGCGCTCGAAGACCACGCCTTCACCCATTCGACGATCGCCGATGCGCCGGCGGTGGCGGCGGCGTCCGGGCGGTCGAGATCTGTGCGCATGTGGCTTCCGTGGGCGGTCGCGGCGACGGTGACCGCCATCGCGTTGGGGGTATCGTTCCGTCCCGAGCCCCCGACGCTCGTGCAACGCTACCAGGTGTCGGGGGATCAGATCTTGGCCAGCGGCGGAACGGCGTTCGCCTTGTCCCCCGACGGTTCGACCATCGCCTACATCGGAGAAGACCTTCAGGTCTTCTGGCGCCCCATCTCCGCGCTGGAGCCGCAGGTGGTGGCGGGCAGCGAGCAATCGCGAGCTCCCTTCTTCTCACCCGACGGACGCTCCATCGGGTTTACCACCGGACCGCCGGCCGACGACCGGATCCGCACCGTGTCGCTCGACGGCGCCCCCCCGAGAACACTCTCCGGCGATCACTTTCCCGGGGCGGCCTGGGGCGACGACGGCTTCGTCTACTACGTGGACATCGAAGGCGGGCTCTACCGGGTGTCGGATCAGGGCGGCGACCCGGAGACGCTGGTCGCGCCCGGATCGGATTCCGTGGGGCTGCTGCGGCTGCCGGAGCCGCTCCCGGGTGGGAAGACGGTGCTGGTTCACGATTTCGGAGGCAATATTGCGGGGTCACGAATCCTGGCGCTCGACCTGGAGACCAGAGAGCTGACCGCGCTCGAGGACGGCACCCACGCGCGCTTCGCCCACGGTCACCTCTTTTGGATTCGGGAGCGCACGCTCTTTGCCGCAGCGTTCGACCC
>JAPULZ010000054.1 GCA_027294455.1 Gemmatimonadota bacterium | reverse complement strand
GCATCTTGGTTCTCTTCGAGCTCGTCGCGGTGTTGCTATTCGACGCCCCGGTAGAGACCGCAGAGGATGTCGGCTGGATGATTGCGTACGCGATATTGCTCCCGATCGGGGCGCTGCTGTTGGGCGCCGGTCCGACCGTCGAGGAGGACTCCCCGCTTCGCGCGCTGCCCATTGCCGAACGGCTTCTGGTTGGGCGCTTCGGCCGCCTGCTGTTCCGGGTTGCCGGTATCGGCATCAAACAGCCGGAAGCCGCCGCCCCGGCGAACCAGCTCACAGAGGCGTTCTTGGCCTCGGCGGCTGACCAGATCTTCGACCGCCTGCCGAAGGAGATCCGTCGGAGATTTGAGGAGGTCCCCGCCGTCATCGAACGGCTCGAAGCGGTTGCGAAAGGGCTTCGCAAACGAGAGGAGTCGCTGAGCCGCGCGGTCGCCGAGGCGGCGCCCGAGGCCGCGCCACGAAGCGGTCTCGTGGCGGGTCGCCGCGAGGCGGTAGGCGACTTCGAGACTGCACGGGACCGGGCGCGCGCGCGCCTCGAGGAAGCGGTGGCGGCTCTCGAGAATCTCCGGCTCGACCTGCTGCGCCTCCATGCCGGTGTCGGCTCACCGGACGACCTCACCGCCGCCCTCGAGAAGGGTCGCGAGATGGGCGATGCGATCGACGCCGAGCTGGCTGGCCGATCGGCGGTGCGAACGCTGCTGGGACAGGGGAGTGGTGGAACCTGAACCGATCTCGGTGGAATTGCCTATCGAGCGTTACGGGAAGCAGAAGCGCCCGACCCCGAAAGGGAGTCGCTCAGCGACGGTGATTACTTCATGTACATCAATGTCACCGATCAGCACATCGTGTCCGGGGAGAACGCGAATCCGGTGATGACACTGCGGATGCGGTACAACCGGTGGAAGGAGCAGGGCGGTACGGCCTTCCACTAACCGCCACCGTGCTTGCGGCGAAGCATTTCCCGCATCACCAACACGTCCTGCCGGTCTTGTGGCCGGTCGGCTGCTTCCTTCGAGCGGATGATGTCCTCGAGGCTCGCGGCGTGCAGCTCGACGCCATACACCTTGAAGCGAAGCGCATTGCGTGCGAGATCTTCGTATCCTCCCGTGCCGGTGGGTGTGAATGCGATATCCAGACGACCCGCCGACGTTACCAGGTTCCACATGGCTCCCCGCTCGAGCATCGCACGGCTGCAGTCGAAAGGCAGTCCCTCGGGCACCGTTTCGGTATATACGCGGGCATCGAGTTCGCGAAGTGCAGTCGCCAGTCGTTCGAGATTGTCCTGGTCCACGGCGGGCGTGATATCGGCATCGGCGGTGAGGCGTGGAAATCCCTGGAGCCGTGCGGCGATCGCACCGATCAAGACGTAGCGGACGCCGTACCGCGCGAGCGTCTTGAACAGAAGCTCCGGATCGAACGGCGCCGACCTAGACACGGCGCGCGGCTGTTGTCAGCCGGCTCGCATTCGCAATCTCGGCAAGGCGCTCCTCCGGCGTGAGGCGGAGGATGCGGGCGACGTCATCCAGCATGTGGGAGTCGATTGCGGCCCTCACCGAAAGTTTCGCATCCAGATCGAATCCGGCAGCAGCCAGCAGTTTGGACAGCGTTTCCCAACGAGGATCAGTCACGCCCAGCTCGATTCGCGCGACGACGGACTGGGAGGTCCCGGCGCGGCTCGCGAGCTTGCGTTGACTGAGGGCGGCCCGGGTCCGGGCCGTTCGCAACAAATTGCCGGCAAGTGTCACCATGGCCATATGATAGCTAATCAGCTATCACCTACGCAAGTTGTGAAGGGGGCATCCCCAACCAAAGGCGGCATTACTGAGTGAGGGGCTTCGCCGGCTCGAAAAACTGGATGTCGTCCATCGGATAGTGCTTTCGATTCAGCGTCCATAGCCGAAGATCCGAAGTCGTCGCCGCAGCAGCAATCAATGCATCGGCAACCTCAACGCCGTGGGATCGCGCATAGCGCGCCAAATACGCCCCCGCGCGTCGGCCGGTGTCGGCATCCAACACCACCTCACCCCGGGCTTCGAAGAACGGCCGGGTGACCTCCTCTTCACCCGGGCGAATCCCGGTGTACACCTCAGCAACTGAAATCGGGGTGCAGTAGGTTGGTGTTGCCGATGCCTCGAGAGCATGCGCGGCCTCGATGACATCGGCGCGACCGCGCAAAATCTCGATGATGATGTCGCTGTCGAGGATGACGCCGGTCAGCGACGCGGTTTCGTGCGATGCGTGTCGGCCCGCATGCGCCTCACGTACTCGTGGGCGTCCCCGACCTCTTCGTGATCCTGCCATATGCCCTCGACGGCTCGCAAGGTCTCCAAGCGCTCATCGACCCCAACGGGCGCGTACACGCGCGCCACCGCTTCGCGCACGAGATCCGAAACGGTGCGGCCCTGCTTACGTGCCAGTGATTTGAGACGCTGGTGCAGGTCTTCGTCCAAGTACAGTTGGGTTCGATGCATAGCGATGTATATACATCTGTGTATATACATTGGCAACCCCCAACGCGTCCGCGGCGGGGACAGGCTCCAGAATTGACTAATTGCCATGATATATGACATATTACATATGTTATGAAACGTACCACGATTTTCATCGACGAGGCCCTCATGGGGCGCCTTCGCCGGTTCGCCAAGCGTGAGGGGATCAGCTCGGCGGCCGTCGTGCGGGAAGCCGTGGCCGCCTATCTGGAAACTCAGGAATCCGAGAAGCGAGAGGTGCCGAAGCTAGCAGCGCGTTTCGAGAGCGGTCACAGGGACACCTCGGAACGGGTTGACGAGCTTCTCTGGAAGGATTGCCACGAGTGACGGTTCTGGCGGACACCGGTGCCGTCTATGCTCTGCTGGACCGGTCGGACGAATGGCATGACCGGGTGTTGGCATGGTGGGGAGGTGCGAGACGCGATGTCCTCTTGCCGGTAACGATCCTCCCCGAGACGACGTATTTGCTTCACCAGCGCATCGGTCCCCATGCCGAGGCCGAGTTCATCCGCGCGGTCGACGAGGGGGATTTTGAGTGGGTCGGGCTCGACGTGCGTGATGTGACACGCACCGCTGACCTCTTGCAGACCTATCGCGATCAGCCGATCGGATTCGTGGATGCTTCTATCGTGGCGATGGCGGAGCGTCTGGGCGTGACGACCATCCTCACCACCGACCGTAGACATTTCGGCGTCATCCGTCCCTCCCACACGGAAGCGTTCGTTTTGGCCCCGTAACCGACCCCGCTAGACCTTCCCCTCCGTGATACCACAACTCAGGTTATGTGGTCGGCGTAGTTAGACCAGAGACAACATGGGTTCGACCCCGGAGGAATTATGCTTCGTATCTCAACTCGTACGCTCATTGCAGTCGTGGCGATCGCCGTCCTGGCCCCTCACTCCGGGGCAGCCCAGGATTCCCAAGCCATCACGAGCGCCCTGACCGGCCTCGAGTGGCGACACATCGGCCCCGTGAACATGGGCGGCCGCGTGTCGGCCGTCGTCGGGATCCCCGGCGACCCGAAGACCTTCTGGGTCGGTGGCGCCGACGGCGGCGTGTGGAAGACCACCAACGGCGGAGTCACGTTCGAGGGCCAGTGGCAGGACGAGGAGGCCTACTCGGTGGGTGCCCTCGCCGTTGCCCCCTCGGACGTCAACGTGATCTGGTTGGGCTCTGGTGAGGGCGACCCTCGCAACTCGGTTTCATACGGCCTTGGTGTGTGGCGTTCCACCGATGGGGGCGGCACCTGGACCCATCTGGGCCTGAGAGACACCGAACGCATCAAGCGGATCGTCGTCGATCCCCGCGATCCGGACGTG
>JAPULZ010000053.1 GCA_027294455.1 Gemmatimonadota bacterium | reverse complement strand
GGTACTTGCCCGATGGCAAACCGATGTCGAAGGTCAGGACGTTTTCCGCCCGAAATCCCGGATCGATCTGTTGGAGGTGCCAGAAGCTGCGCACCATCAAGCCCGACCCCACGAGCAGGACCAGCGCGAGGGCGATCTGGGTGACGATCAAGACGTTCCTCGCATGAAACCGGGTGTGGCCGGCGGTGGCGGCCCGGCCACCCTCCTTGAGTGTGGATACGATGCTCGGCGCGGGACGAAACAGTGGTATGGCGCCGAACACGAACGCAGCCAATACCGAGATGACGCCGGTGAAGCCGAGGACGGTCGCGTTGACGCCGATCTCGTCGAGGCGGGGGATGTTCGCGGGACCGAAAGCGATCAACGCCCGCACGCTGACCCACGTGAGTCCCAGGCCCAAGAGCGCCCCCGCGAAGGTGAGCACGGCACTCTCGGCAAGAAAAAAGCGGACGATGCGGCTGCGAGGCGCGCCGAGGGCTGTGCGCACGGCGACCTCCCGATCGCGGCCTTCCGCGCGGACGAGCAGGAGGTTGGCCACGTTGGCGCACGCGATCAGCAGTACGAAACCCACGGTGCCCAACAAGATCCAGAGCGTCTGCTCGACCTTGCCCACGATGTGTTGCTTCAGTGGCCGGACGAGCGCGGCGAGCTTGGCGTCGTCGATCACGCTCTGGGCGGAGCTGCCGGGAAAGCGATCAGCCAGCGTTGGAATGACCGCGTTGAGATCGGTCCGGGCTTCGGCCGGTGTGACATCGGCCCGCAGGCGAGCCACGCTCTGGTCGGAGAACCCGCCGAAGCTCGCCGTGGCGGGCACGACACGGGGTATCCAGGCTAGCGTTTCGGTGTCGGGGAACGCGAAGCCTCGAGGCATGACGCCGATGACGACGAAGGGGAATCCGTTGATCTGGTTGCTGTGTCCGAGGATGGCCGGGTCGCCGCCGTAGCGTCGTTGCCAAAGCGCGTGACTCAACACCACCACCCCGGTGCCGTCGGCAAACGTGTCGTCTTCCCGGATCCATCGTCCCAGCATCGGGGGCACCCGTAACACGTCTTCCAGCGTAAACGTCGCCCGCGTGACGGCAATGCGTTCCGGATCGCCGCTGTCGGTGAGCGTGAACTCGTTGGTCCGGAAGAGGGCGATGGCCGCCAAGGACCGGGCGCCTTCGCCGTAGGCGAGATAGAGGCCCGTGGTCACCTCGAGATCGGCGTTGACCCCGATGCCGGGGGCGGCGTGATGCAGCCACACGAGCTCATCGGGGTCGGGATAGGGCAAGGGCCGCAGGACGACGCCGTGGACCACGCTGAAGATGGCCGAGTTGGCTCCGATACCGAGACCCAGTGTCAGCACCGTGGTTGCCGTGAACCCCGGTGCGCGCATCAGACGGCGCACCGCGTGACGTATCTCCTGGGCGAGGGATCCAAACAGGTCGCGTGGGCCGCGCCGAGTCGGTTGGCGCGGCGATCCCGTCGGGCGGCCGCGCGCGGCGACCATGCGCTGTCGCACGGCCGTGGCCATGAGCCCGCACATCTCCCGCACCACGACCCAGCCCCGTGCCACGAACCCCCGGTTCCGCCGCGCCTCCGACGCTCGTAGGGCGAACGTTTCTTCCATGGATGCCGCGTACAGCTCGCGGTACGGCCGCGGATAGAGCCGGAGCAGGAGGCGGAACACCCGCTCCACCACCGTGCGCCCTCCGCGCGTCGTCTCGGCCGACATCACGCCGATCCGGTGAAGAGGTCTTTGTCTCTGGCGACGGCCACCAGCTCATGGAGGCGGGCCGCCTCCAGGGCCGCTATCTGGCGGCCGAGCTGTGTTAGACGGAAGTACTGGCGCCGCGAGTCGGTGGAGCGGGACGAGCTGCTGACGGCATGCTCGACGAGACCGTCCTCGCCCAGGCGCTTGAGGGCCTGATAGAGGCCGCCGGTGGTGGGGTTCAGCTTCCCCCCGGAGCGTTCTTCGATCTCCTTGCCGATGGCGTAGCCGTGAGACGAGGCGTCGCCCAGCGCGAGGAGGATGTGGAACGAGAGGTTGCTCAGCGGGAGGAAGTCACGGGCGCGGCCTGGCTTCATGTTTCGCTGTCCGGTTAATGTAGTAGTCAGTACTATAGTAATGGACATATGAGTGGGAGGCAAGTCCCACCCAAGTCATCAGTTATGTTCCGCCATGAGAAAGACGACCCGCCCCACCACCGCACTCGTCATTTCACTAGTAGGACTCTCCGCCCTGTCCGGGTCGGGACTCGCAGCCCAGATCCCGCTCAACCTCGCGTTCGAGCGTCCCGGCGTGGAGGGGTTCAGCCGCCCGTGGGGGTGGAATCTGGTGTCCGCGGCCGAGGGAGCGACCTTCGTCGTCGACAGCCTGGTACGGCGCAGCGGGGAGCGAAGTCTCCGCATAGTTCGGCCCGCGGAACGCGCGGTCGGAGAGGGGCCGGCGGCCGGGCATGCTCTCCGTTACTGGATCGCGCCCCGGTTCGCGTGGGGGGATCGAGTCCGCTTGACGGGTTGGGTACTGGCCGAGCACTTGGATGGCCAAGGACGTCTAGTGCTCGAGGCGTGGGGTGACGGAGTCTTGGTCTCCGACACCGCCTCGCTGGCGGGTCGAGTAGCCGGCGGTGAGTGGCAGCGACTCGACCTCTCCATTCCCGTCGACTCTTCGGCTCACTCAGTCATCGTAACCGCGGCGCTGCTAGGAGTCGGCACGGTGTGGTTCGACGACCTCTCGGTGGAGGCCGCCGGCCGGACATGGGACGCGGTACCCGCGGCGACGCCGCCAGACGACGCGACCCTCGACTGGCTCGCGGAGCGGTCGAGCCCGTTCTCGTCGGTCGATGCAGCAGACCTGCCTGGTGCAGACGAGTTTGACGATCTCGCGGCACTGGGGCGCATCGTCGGCGACGCGCGCGTCGTCGCTCTCGGCGAGGCAACGCACGGCACCAGCGAGTTTTTCCGCGTAAAGCACCGCCTGCTAGCATACCTCGTGGAGCAAGCCGGATTCCGCGTGTTCGCGATCGAGGCGAATCAACTGGCGGTCGAACCGATCAACGAGTACGTGCGGGGTGGCTCCGGCGAAGTTCGGAACCTCATGCGCGCGATGTTTCGGGTCTGGAACACCGAGGAGGTGCGGGATCTCATCGAGTGGATGCGCACCTACAACCTGGAGAATCCGGGTCGGATGGTGGAGTTCATCGGCTTCGACATGCAGGATCCGAGGGCGCCGATCGACAGTGTGTCCACGTTCATTGGCCGCGCCGAACCGACGCTCCGATCCTGGGTCGACAGTCTCTATGCGCCTTACCGAGAAGCCTGGCGCAAGGCGTCCTACCCGCAGGGCCCGACCGCGGTTCGGCAATCGTGGCACGCCAACGCGCTGGAAGTCTACGAACAGGTCCGTGGGAACCGCGACCTTTGGCTGGCGAAGGCCGCCGGCCGGGCGGACAGCGTAGCCGTCGAATGGGTCGTGCAGAACGCGAACGTCGCGAGGCAGGCCGCGCTCAGTGCGCTGACGATGGACTTCGCCAAGCGAGATAGCGCCATGGCCGAGAACATCCGGTGGGCGCTGGACCGTCGGCCTGAGGGAACGCGGATCGTCTTGTGGGCGCATGATGGGCACATCAGCCGTGCCGCGCACGAGTGGGCAAACTACTGGTCCGGCGGGTCCATGGGTGGCGAGCTTTCGAGGCTCTTCGGGGACGAGTATCGCGCATTCGGGTTGCTCACGCACGCGGGGAGCTACTCGGGCACCATCGGATCCGACATCATCGACGCCCGGCTGTTCACCGCTCCCGTAGGGAGTCTCGAGGAAGGGTTGCACCGAGTCGGACAACGGCTCGGCAGTCCCCTTCTGATCGTTGATATACGGGGTGCTGCGGGCGACCCTGCCGGGTCGTGGCTCCTCGAGCCGCGGCTCATTCGGATGATCGGCTACGCGGCGGAGGACTTCGCTTTCGCCTCACCAATCTCGGTTGGGTATCAGTTCGACGGCGTGGTCTTCGTCGACACGACGTCTCCGTCGCGCGTCTTCCGCTAGGCCAGCGGAGGCCACGACACTTGCCTCATCCCCGCCGCTATTCCTCGCGCAGGGCGCTCATCGGATCGACGCGGCCCGCGCGGCGAGCCGGCACGTAACACGCAAGGAGTGCCGCGCCACCGAGGAGGAGTGCGACCCCGCCCAGCGTGAGCGGATCGCCTGCACTGACCCCGAACAACATGTTCGACAGCACGCGCGTGGCTGCGATGGCGCCCAGTAACCCGAGGCCGATCCCGGCGGTCGCCACCAGCATACCGTTGCCCACCACCAAGCGTGTCACCGTCGAGCGGCTCGCGCCCAGCGCCATCCGGATGCCGATCTCTTGCGTGCGTTGGGTGACCCAGTACGACAACACGCCGTACACGCCGGCGGTGGCCAGGATCATGGCCACCGCGGCGAATACCACCAGGAGGGTGGCGTAGAAACGCTCTTCGGCGATGGTGGCGGCCACGATTTCTTCGGCAGCGACAATGCTGTGCGCCGGTTGTTGCGGGTCGACCTCGAGAATCGCCCGCCGGATTGCGGCCAGGAGCGGGCCGGTGTCGCCGGCCGTCTTGGCAGCCAGAGTCATGGAGCCGAACGAAACCTGCTGGTTGGCGACGTACATTTCGGGGTGGACCTCGGCGTCCAACCCGTAGTAGCGCGTGTCGTCCACCACCCCGATCACTTCGTACCACCGCCACCCGTTGAAGACGGTCTCCAACCGCTGCCCGACGGCATCCACGCCCGGCCAGTTTTCCTCCGCCATCCGCTTGTTGACCATGATGACGAGGGGAGCAGCGACCACGTCGTGGTCCGTGAACGTTCGGCCCGCCATGAGTTGGATGCCCATGGCCTCGAAATACCCGGCGCTCACGAACCGGAAGTCCGCTTGTGGAACTTCGCCCATGGAGACACCGGCCGTGGCTTCGGTGCGATAGGGCAAATCGAAGTTGACGGCCACGGGGTCCATGGGCAGCGAGCTGGTCACGCCGGCGGCCGAGACCGCGGGAATGGCGCGTACGCGTTCCAACAATGTTCGGTAGTAGAGCCGGACCTGCCCGCTCGAGGTGTAGCGGCGGGCGTCGAGAAACATGCGGGCCGCTACCACGCCGGCGGTGTCGAAACCCGGATCCACCCGCCGCAGCGCAAGGAACGTCCGCCCCAGCAACCCGGCTCCCGAGAGCAAGACGAGGGTGAGCGCCAGCTGGCCGGCGACTAGCATGGGACGGAGCCGCTGACCCGGTGAGCGACGGTTGCCCTTGATCCCGCTCCCCTTGAAGGTGGAGTGGAGGTCGACCCCGATGCCATGCAGTGCGGGCGCGAGGCCGAACAGCAACCCGGTGAGAATCGACAATCCCAGGGCGAATGCCAGGACGAGCGGGTCGAGTTGGATGTCGCCAACGCGGGGGAGGACGCCGGGTTCGAGAGCGAGGATCAGGCGATGGGCGGCGAACGCCACCCCGACGCCCACGACGCCTCCGGCGACCGCCAGGATTAGACTCTCGGTGAGTAGCTGACCGGCGATTCGTCCTCGACCGGCGCCAAGGGCTGTCCGCAAGGCAAATTCCCGCTCGCGCGTGGCCGCCCGGGCCAACAGCAGGTTCGCGATGTTGACGCACGCGACGAGCAACAACACGCCCACCGACGCGAATGCCACGATCAACGAGGGCTGGACACCACCGACCAGTTGTTCCCGCATCGGGACGACCTTGGCGCTCCAGCCCCGGGCCGATGTGGGATAGGTATCCGCGATCCGCTCGGCAATCGTGCGGATCTCCGCATCGGCTTGCTCGAGGGTCGCATCCGGCGTCAGGCGTCCGGCGACGAGCATGACGCGCAGTCCACGGTTTACCACGTTGGCCGCCTGGAAGCCCGTGGGAATCCACACGTCGCTTGCCGTGCTGGGAGCCAGATGGGTCGGGGGCATGACGCCAATGACCGCCAGCGGAGATCCGTCGAGGGTCAGGGTGCGCCCGATGATGTCGGGGTCTCCCCCGAAACGCTCCCGCCACAGCCGGTGGCTGATGACCGCGACCGTGCCTCGTGCTCCCGCTACCTCATCGTCTTGCTGGAACAGCCGACCCAGCATCGGCGTGACGCCGAGGGTGGTGAAGTAGTTTCCGGAGGCGAGAATGCCTTGTAATTCGACGGCCTCGTGTGGGTCTTGCAGTGTGATGGATGCCCACTGGTATGCGGTCAGCGACGAAAACGATTTGCTCTCGGTTCGCCAATCGAGAAAGGTCGGGACCGACGCAGCGCTCACGCCCATGCCGGACGCGGGATTCGTCTCCCAGACGACCGCGAGGCGGTCGGGCTCCGCGAATCCCAGCGGTCGCATCAACACGCCGTTGACGACGCTGAAGATCGCCGTGTTGGCGCCGATGCCGAGGGCGAGGGTGATCACGACGACGATGCTGAATCCGGGAGCCCGCAGCAGGGTGCGCCACGCGTACCGGATGTCTCGCACCATCGCACCGAACCGTTCACGTTTTTCCCCTCGGTCACGGCGGGGAACCTGCATCGCCAGGCAGGACGAACGGTAGAGCTGGGCGTTGCCGAATCGCCGCGCCGCTTCCCGCTCCGCGTCGGCTCGCGGCAGGCCTTCCGCCATCAAGAGCTCGACGAGCTGCTCGATGTGAAAGGAGAACTCCTCCTCGATGCGGTCGCGCGTCATCCGCCCAACACCTTCTCGATGGCCCACGTCGAGCCCTCCCACTTGTCGATCTGGCTCGTGAGCTCGGCGCGTCCCGCCTTTGTGAGGCCGTAATATTTCGCGCGGCGTTTGTTCTCGGTCATCCGCCAGTCGGCCTCGAGCCAGCCACGCTTCTCTAGACGATGCAGGGCGGGGTAGAGCGCACCCTCGTCGACGGTCAGCCGGTCGTCGGTCACCCGCTCGATCCACCGGGCCACCCCGAACCCGTGCATTACCTCGCGGGCGACGGCCTTGAGGATCAGCATGTCGAGGGTGCCGGGCACCAGTTCCACGGTTGGCTTGGTCATGATGATTACCCTTAGTCGTTGAGGGTAATCAACACACCTTGCCCTAAGCCGTCAAGGGTACCATCGATGGTCACTCTTGGCCCACGAATACGCTCTCGTCGATGCCCGGAATCAGCCGGATGGCGTTCTCATAGTAGAGCTTTCGCAACACATCGTCGGGTAAGTCGAGTCCGTAGAGTTGCCAGAAGGCGTGCCGGCGACGGTAGTAGTCGAAGTACTCGTCGGCCGTTTCCAGCGTCCGGAAGTACACATGATACTCCTCGGGATTCCACGAATCCTTCCCGAACAAGACGCGATCCTGGTAGCGAATGAACCACTGCTTGGCAAATCGGGGTTGGCGTCCCAGTTCCGCGAGCACGGCCCCGATCCCCACATACATGTTCGGCAGCTCGTCGAACAGGCGCCCCAGCCGGCCCAGATCCCCGCCCAGCCACGACAAATGCGCCGAGATGAAGCTCGTGCCCGGGTGCCGGCGGAACACGTTCCACTGTTCGTTCATGATCTGTTCCCAAGAGGGCTCGGGCGGGCGGGCGCGGTTGGGGCGTTCGACCAACTCGAACCATCGCTCGTTGAACCGATCGTGGGTCTCGAAGAACGACGCCGGCTCTCCGGTATGGATGAGCACCGGGATGCCGAGCTCACCGGCCTTGGCCCAGATGGGATTGAACCGCGAGTCGTCGGTGGCGATGCGGTTCCCCGTGCCGTCTGTCAGGGTCATGCCGAGATTCTTGAAAATCTTCAGGCCCTGCGCCCCGGCTTGCACGTCGCGCTCCAATTGTGCCGCGGCCCTCTGCCCGTAGTCGGGATCGTCGATACCGTCGAACCTCAAGTTGGCGAAGACGACGAAGCGGCCGGGGTACCTGATCTGCATAGCCGCCACGGTCTGTGCCAACACCTCTCCCTGACCGCCGCTCAGGTTCACCATGACGCCCATGTTCATGGCGTCCATGGCCCGCAACAGGGAATCGACGGTCTCCGGACTGGGCCGGCGGTGGTGGCTATGTACGTCGATGAACGGGAACTTGGCCCGGGTCAGGATGTGCTCTGGCACGACCAGGGTCGACCTGGGCGTGTACTCGATCACGGACATGGACTGTGCCCGCAGGATCGCGGGGCTCAAGGCTCCGACGATCAGCACGATGACAATGCGAACTCTCATGGGCGCTCCTGCTGCTGGGATGGCCTCGGCCGGCCGGCGTCACAAATGGTACTGCACTAACTACTCTGCGTCCCAGAAAAATGTTGCGCCCCGGCAAAGTGGTAACTGCACTGGGAGCCCGGCCAAGAGGCCTGGACGTGAGGCATTGAATGCTGAATACTGAATACTGTCCCCATCATCATCGGAGCATTGGCAACCATGAGTGACAATTTCTGGTACGTCTTCAGTGAGCAGTACGGCCGAGAAGAAGGGCCATTGAGCGAGAACGAGATGCTGCAGCGGATCGAGGGTGGGCAGCTGAACCGGAACACGCTGGCCTACTGCGACGGCATGGCCAACTGGGAGCCCCTTGGCCGGCGTACGGAGTTCAAGGCCGCGTTCGCCGATGCCCCGGCCGTCGCCCGCCCGCGCCCGCCCGCGCCCCGCGGTCGCACCGTTGCCCACGAGATCGAATATGAGATCCACGGGGAGGAGATGCAGTTCGTGGAGATCACCCTCGATCCCCTCGAGGCGTGCGTCGCCGAGGCCGGGGCATTCATGTTCATGGATCCGGGCATCGAGATGAAGACCATTTTCGGCGACGGATCGGGTCAGGACGACAGCGGCTTCATGGGCAAGCTGCTCCAGGCGGGTAAGCGCGTGATCACCGGCGAATCATTGTTCATGACGGTGTTCAGCAACCGTGCCGGCGGGCGCAACAAGGTGGCGTTCGCGAGTCCCTACCCGGGCAAGATCCTGGCGTTCGACCTGCTGCAGCACGGAGGAAAGATCATTTGCCAGAAAGACGCGTTCTTGTGTGCCGCCAAGGGCGTCTCGGTCGGCATAGCATTCCAAAAGCGGTTGGCTGCCGGTTTCTTCGGCGGCGAGGGGTTCATTCTCCAGACCGTGGAAGGAGACGGGCTCGCGTTTCTCCATGCCGGCGGCACCCTCGTCGCCCGGCAACTGGCCCCGGGAAGAACCCTGCGACTCGATACCGGGTGTCTGGTGGCGTTCGAATCCAGCGTCACTTATGACGTGCAGATGGTACCGGGGATCAAGACGGCGTTGTTCGGCGGGGAGGGCCTGTTCTTCGCCACCCTCACGGGGCCCGGCACCGTGTGGGTGCAGTCGCTCCCTTTCAGCCGGCTCGCCAGCCGCGTCATGGCGGCGGCGCCGCGGATCGGTGGATCGCGCAAGGGGGAGGGCTCTTTGTTGGGTGGGCTCGGGGATCTCATGATGGGAGATCGCTAGCAGGCGTCGTGGCGACCGGGCGGCCATGTCCCCATATATAAGGAAGAGAGATTGCCGATGAACGAGCCGTCAAATGGCATGATGCCGGCCCACGCATTGGAAAAAATCATGGAGCACGTCTTCCCGCGCGAGAGGGCGACGCTCTATGGGTTGGGTGTGGGGATCTTGGTGGGGATCGGGAATTCGTTGCTGGACCTGGAATTCCCGATCAACGTCGAGTTGGCCGTATCGCTCATCGGTGCCATGGCCCTGGTGGTGGTGCTCCATGAAGGGGTGCATGGGGGAGTGGGCAAGCTCTTGGGGCACCGGCCAATCTTCGGGGTTCAGCCGCCGCTGGTGTTCACGACGTTCCGGGAAGCCATCCCCCGGGGCCATTTCATCGCCATCGCCATCGCCCCGTTGCTCGTTCTGGACGCGATCTTCGTGGCGGTGTACGCCATGGGGGTGTTTCGGCTCTTCATGGACTTGTGCTTCGCGGTGAATACGATTGGCACCATGGGCGACGTGTGGATCGTGCTCAAGCTGTCACGTCACGCGCGTGGGACGGTGGTGCAGGATACCAAGCAGGGGATCGAGGTGTGGGCCAAGAAAGAGCCCCGAGCGCCATTATAGCACTCGGGGTTTTGTCGAGGTTTGACCTCGTGGATTACCC
>JAPULZ010000052.1 GCA_027294455.1 Gemmatimonadota bacterium | reverse complement strand
AGCAAGAGAAGGCTTACAAGCTTCGAGTGTCGTTGCATCCTGCACCTCCGTTCATGTTAGGTTCGTCCTCGTTTCGATCGATGCTCAGTGAGTCTTCACGCGCCCGAGCGTCCGGTCCAGAAAGTCATTGATGGCCGGGATTCTGTCCTCGACTGACGGGACGTGCCCCGCACCATCCACGAGTACCAGTTCCTTCGGCTCGCGCAACAGATTCCACAGCGGCAATGCCCGGGTGTACCAGGGGTGTTCCTCGTCGTTCCGGCCGTTGAGCAGCAACTTCGGGACGTCGATGTACGGAGCGAAATTGACGTTGTCGGCTTCCGGGAGGACCGGTTTCACGCGTTCGTCGATACCCCCACCGATGAACACCACCGCCTTGTATCGGTCGTCGACGGCCGCGAAGCCGAGCCGGGAGCCACCGCCCCAGCTCACCGAGATGTACGCGAGACGGTCCATGTCCACATCGTCGCGTTCTTGCAGGTAATCGATACCGAGCCGTAGCTCGGTGGCGTGACGCACCATCTCGTCGCGGAACCGCACGGACTGGGTTTCCGGGCGCGTGTATTCCGGACCCCAGCTCCGTTCCACCATGCCCTTGAGCACGGGTGCAATCACGGCCCGCCCTCCTTGAATGAGTGGGCCAATGGACCACTCCGTTTCCTCCATCATCGTTTCGCAACAGAACACGGCCGATCCCGGGACATGGACGATCGTCTGATACGGGGGGAGCGCCTGTTGCGGCACGTAGAAATACAAGAGCACCGAATCACCCTCAACGCCGTCGATCCAGATGCGTTCCCGCACCCACCCGTCCGTCTCCGTCGTGTTGTCCAACCGGGGATTTGCGGGCTGGGGGTCGTAGCGATAGTGCGCCAGCAGCGACTCGAACGTTCTTCGATCCACGGGCGTATAGACCGGCGTCCGCTCGTCCAGTTCGATGGGCTGCCCACCTTGATCGCCGTCACTCTCTCGAGCGGTGGTCGCACAGCGAAAGCCGAGGGCCTCAGAGGCAAAAGTCCCGGGCTGCGAACCGTACTCGGTGTAAAGATATGCCGGGTCTTCCCATGATCCGCCGGTGACCGTGTAGCCGGTTCCCATGCGGTTCGCGAGCCACTCTTTCGCGTTGCCGGCGGTGGCATACGCGCCGTAGGGGCTGATCCCGAAGGGGAAAGCATCGACGGGCACGGTGCCAGTGCTGTTGAAGTTCGCCCGGGAAGCGCTGGCGCCCAGGGAAGCCATGAGCCCCCACGGCATCAACATGCCCCGGCTGGCCGCCTGTCCTTCCCGGGCCGCTTTTTCCCACTCGAAGATCGTCGGGAGCCGTTTGCCGACAAACGCACAATAGGCCGCCGCTTCGTGCCACGTCACACCCGTCACCGGGTGCCGTTCCAAACCGGTGGGCATGGTCTGGCTGGACCACGCTCGCGGTCCGGGCAAACCCGTCCGGTCGACCAACGGGGCGCGGGCAGCATCGGGGGTTCCGGTCCACAACTCGGAGCTGCCGTATCCCCCTTGTAACACGAATTCGCGGAAGGCCTCGTTCGAAACCTCGAACCGATCCATGAAGAAATCGTCCAGCGTGGTGACCAACCCGACGGGCGCGTCCGGGCTGACCAACTCGTATTCTCCCCCCGGGACAGAGACCATGTCCGGACGGCGGTCGTCCGGAACCAGCGCGACGTCGAACACGACCTCCCGAGCACGGAACAGTGCTGCCTCCGCCTGTGTCCCCAGCAAGCCGGCGACTCGCCCCGGAACGAATGCGGTGCCCCTCATGAAGGACTTGCCACTTGCCGCGCGGCTGAGGGCCGTCGAGGCGATTCGCTCGGCGGACACGAAGCCCTCAAGGGTGATCACCACACGATGATCCACCCGCGGCATGCGATACCCCGTTACCGGTGTCTCGCCGATGACCTGCATCTCGGCCGACGAATGAGCGTCGCCCGTGAAGGGTTGGATCGCTACCCGGGCGCCGGCGGGCTCGGTCGTCACGGTCAAGAAATCGGCCACGTGGTACATGAGGCGTGCCAGCGTCGAGTCTTCTTCCAGATACTGCTCGGCTGATTGGGCGAGATCGTACGCCTCCCCGTACTGCGCCGCCTCGGCCAAGGCCTCAACGCGCAACAGGAGTTCGCGAGCCTGAGCGACCTGCGCACTGCGCCACCAGAGAAACGCCACGGCGCCCAACGCCAGCGCCGCCCCCACAAGGGCCGCACGTGCCCGCCCGGTACCGGGAGCGGGCGCCTGCTCGACGTGGAGCGAGTCGGCAAAGTCACGCGCCGTCGCGAAACGCTCGTCCGGTGACTTGGCCAGGGCCTTGATGATCGCCGCGTCGATGGCCCTCGGCACATCCGGGCGGTTCGTTCGCACTGACGGTGGCGGATCGGCCAGTGCCTTTGCAATGACGGACTGAACCGTTGGCCCCGCGAATGCCGGCTCACCGGCCAGCAGCTCGAAGAGCAAGCACCCCAGCGAGTAGATGTCACTCCGCCCATCGATGGTCGCTTCTCCGCCGATCTGTTCGG
>JAPULZ010000051.1 GCA_027294455.1 Gemmatimonadota bacterium | reverse complement strand
CGTGAACGCCAGCACGGAACCGTCGATGCCGACGGTCTCGAGACGCGGTAGGTTTTCGGGGCGCATCGTCAGCAAAGCCCGATTGCCCCACCAGGCCATCAAGAGACCCAGCGCTCCACCCGCAATCGAAAAGACGCCGCTCTCGGTCAACATCTGTCTGATGATGCGACCCCGGCCTCCACCGAGGGCTGCCCGCACCGCGATCTCCCGTTCCCGGCCCGCCGCACGCACCAGCAACAGGTTGGCCACGTTGGCGCACGCGATGAGCAAGACGAACCCGGCGGCAGCCACCACGGCCAGCAGCAGTGGCCGCACGTGGGCCACGATGTCTTCGTGCATGGAGTTGACCGTGATGTGCATGCCCGATAGTGCGTGGAACTGGTACTGCTCCCGCAACGTCGTGGCCAACCGGTCCATCTCCGCCTGCCCCTGCGCCAGCGTCACCCCGTCCTTCAAGCGCCCCAGGACGGTGAAGAACGCGACGGACCGATCGGCGAACGTCGTCATGTTCTCCGGCGCGGCGCGCCAGACATCGATGTCCGTGGGCATCCCGGCGTCGGGCGGCAGGTACCAGCGGAAGTCGCGAGGCATCACCCCCACGATGATGCACTCCTGCCCGTCCACCTGAAGTTTCATCCCGAGGACGTTGGAATCGCTGCCGAAGCGCCGCTGCCACAACCCATAACTCAAGATCAGCGCACCAGGGGGAAACGTGGCATTGGGATCACCGAACGAGGCCGGATCAATGGGCGGCGCGTCGGCCTCCTCGAAATAGCGGCCGATCATCGGTGCCACGCCCAAGACCTGCTGGAAATTCACCGTGGTCCATGCCACCAGCACCTGCTCGGCACGGCCCTCACCGGTGAGGGTGCCGGGGAGCGCTGCGGCGCCGGCGAAATCCTCGAACAATGTGGTCTGCTGCTGGTAATCGATGAAGTCGGGACCGGACACGAGTGCACGGTCCACGTTGGAGTTCTCCAGCCGATTCCATACCAGCACTAGTTGCTCGGGCTCGGCAAACGGCAAAGGCTGGAACAGCACGGCGTTGACCACGCTGAAGATGGCCACGTTGCTGCCGATCCCCAGCGCGAGTGTGAACACCAGCACAGCGGTATAACCGGGGCGCTGCAGGAAGCCCCGAAGGGCGTAGCGAAGGTCCTGCCTGAAATCGTTCATCAGCTAACCTTAATGGTGTGTACCGAACGGGGGCAGCGGGCAGCCCTAGGCGGTCGCCCTGTCCTCCGAGCGGTCGGTTTGCGGTCTGTAGGGGCCCAGCAAGGTGGCGAAATCATCCCGGACCCACTCCTCGGCGGTGCCCTCCCGGTGGATCGCCCAGGCGATGAGCGATCCGCCGGACATGGCGGCCACGGCCCGGGCCAGCCGCGCCGTATCGCACGGGATCAACTCTCCATCCGCGACGGCCTCGTCGATCAACTCGCGAAACCCCTCCAGCGCCCGGCGGGAGTTCTTCACTGCCAGCGCGTGGAATTCCGGATCACTCACATCCATTTGGAGGAAAGCGAGCGCGTTGGCCAACTCCTCCGGGGTTTGCACATAGCGCGTCATATCGGTGGCGGCGGCGGTCAAGGCGTCGAGCGGTGAGGGATGGGCCTCCCGCACCGCGGCAAAACAGGCATCGGCCATCTCCCCACCCATCTTCACCATTGCCAGCAGCAGGCCCCGCTTGGATCCGAAGCGCTGGACCAGGGTCGCGGGCGCCAGCCCGACCTCCTCGGCCACGTCGGCCAGGGTGAATCGGGCCGGTCCGAGACGGGTGACCGCGTGGTGGGCGGCCATGAGGATCTCCTGGTCGTCGACGGTTCGGGTGCGAGCGCTCATGGCTTGACGATTAGTGAATGGTCGTTCATTTTGAGAAATAATAAATAAACGGTCATTTATTATCAAGGGCGCGCAAAAGTGATTCGGTGATCGCTCTCCGCCCTACCGCTCTCCCCCAGCCCCGTCGGTTACCGCCCTGGGACCTTCCTCCTCAATCTCCAGCGTCTTCAGCACGTCGCGCCAGACGAACTTCTCGCCAATGCCCCGGACGTAATAGTCCATCCAGGCCATCTCGCTCACCGCCTTGACGAGACGGTTCCGCGGATCGGGAATGCCGTGACTGCGGCCCGGATACATGAACAGCTCGGTGTCCACGCCCAGCTTCTTGAGCCCCATGTGCAGTTCGACGGACTGGGGGCTGGGCACCCGCGGATCACCCTCCACCACATGGATCATCGTGGGCGTCTTGGCGTTGGTGATGTACTTCATGGGCGACTGCTCCCAGTACGCATCGTGGTTGAGGTACGGGAGATCGTCGCCGAGATAGTACTGCCGGTTTCGCTGCACGTCGCTCTGGGCGTACATGGAGATCCAGTTGGACGTGCCCGCACCCGAGCTGATGGCCTTGAAGCGATCGGTGTGGGTCAAGATCCAGTTCGACCAGTGGCCGCCGGCGCTCCAGCCCAACGCGCCCATGCGGTCCCCATCGACGATGCCTTCCTCGATGAGATGGTCCACGCCGGCCATGATGTCTTCGTACCCCTGCGGGAAGTAGTCGCCGACGATGGCCGTCCGGAATTCTTCGCCGTAGTTGGACGAGCCGCGATAGTTGGGCCGCAACACGACGTATCCCGCGCCGGCGTACACCTCAGAACCATAGCCGCCGTTGAAGCCCAGTACGTCGGCCGACGCCGGACCGCCGTGGATCGCCACGATGAGGGGATAGCGCTGCCCCTCCTGGTAGCCCACGGGCTTGACCAGCACGCCGCCCACCTCGTGGCCGTCGGTGGACCGCCACGTGATCTCTTCCTCTTCGCCCAGCAAGAAGCCCCGGACCTGGGGATTCACGTCGGTCAGCTGCGTCCACGCCTGGCGGTTGTCCAATTGATCGATACTGGCGACGCTAAACGTGGTGGCCGGCGTCTTGGGATCGGCGTAGTTGATCAGCAACACGCCCGAGTCATCGTCACGGCTCACCCGCACCGACGCTTGCAGGTTCGTCACCTGACGGACTTCGTCCCGCGCGATGTCGAGGGCGAGCAATTGACGCGTCGCCCTGACACCGGCGTTGAAGTAGATCGTGTTCCCGTCCTCGGACCAGAAGCCGAGACCCACGTGATCGTGGAACGAGCCTCCCAGCTTGCGGAACGAACCGCCCCGGTCGGTCACCTCCCGGATGTACACCCGGCGGCTCTTCATGGTGTAGCGCGTCATGTCGTCGGCCGCCACGAAGGCGATCCAGCGCCCGTCAGGCGAGAAGCTGGGACCCTGCTCGCTGACCTCGTCGTTTTCCGTCAGCCGCTCGATGTGACCCGTCGCCACCTCGAGCAGATAGAGGTCGGCATTGATACGCTGCTCGGTGATGTTCCGCTCGTAGCGCTCCGCCGAGTTGCCGGTGAAGCCCACCCAGCGGCCGTCATCCGAGATGGTGAAGTTGGCGACGGTGATGGTGGGGTCATCGGTCAACCGGGTGGTCTGTTTGGGCTCCAGGTCCAGTGCCCAGAGGCTGGCCAGCGGCGTCTCCTCGTTGCGGATGTCCACCGTGAACCCGCTCTCGCGCCGGATGTTTGCATCGGCGTCCAGAGTGTCCGGAGTGATGAAGTAGAGGCGCCGGCTGTCGGGCGCCCACCGCCAACTCTGGATGCCGGCATCCTGCTCCGTGAGCTGCTCGGCCTCGGCCTCTGTGATGCCTTCGGTGGAAAGCCGGTGGAGCTGCGCGTCACTGCCCCGGCCGGCCCGATAGACCACCCACCGGCCGTCGTCACTGAACGCGAAGTCGGTGACGCCTTCGCTTTCATCTGTGATGCGTTGGGCTTCGCCGCCGTCGGGGCGCATGTGGTAGAGTTGATTCCGGTCGCCGTTCTCGTTGGCGTCCCGATTGGAGAGAAACAGGAAGAACCGGCCGTCGCGGGAGAATGCCGGCGAGGTCTCGTTCTTCTCTTCCGTATAGGTCATCTGCCTGCTGGACCCCACGCCCTCCTCCACCGAGACCAGATGGATGTCGGACTGAGACTCGGCCTCCTGCCAGTCGGGCGTGGTGATGGTGTACAGCATCCAGCGCCCGTCGGTGCTCAGGGCCTGAGAGCCTGCCCGGCGCATGTGCCGGGCATCGAGGAAGGTCATGGGGCGTCGCTCGTCCTGAGCCCGGGCGGCCTCCGGCAACGCCATGCCGCACAGGAGGAGGGCGGCGGTGCTTGCGAGCGCCGCGCGTGAGAACGTTGGAGAGGTCATGATATGCCTCGCGGGATGGCGGTTTGTGCGGGAGCCGGGCGGGCCCCTACGTCCGATTTGTCCTGAACAACCCATATCTTATAGGCTGTTCCGCCAGATCGCACCTCCTCATTGCCCTTGCTCCCTACTCCTCGTCCCCCCCGGATCCGCCCGCCACTCCGTAGGACTAAGGTCCAATACCCGCGCCGACGAAACCTCGGAAGATTTGATGCTTGGTGAGGCATCCGCCCACGAGCAAGCGCCGCTCCTGGGGCCGAGATCCCACGTTCATGAAGGGTTACTGGAGCCTTGGCAAGTGATCGTCACGGGAATGCTCAGGACGACATTGGCTGCCACCGCGTTAACAATGCGAGCCAAGATAATTTCCGCAGCCGGCACAGGACTACTGATCGCGCTTGCCGCCCCGGCACAAGCGCAAGTACGTGATTCAACCGGCCTGGGACGGCTCGCCGACAGCAGCCGGTCGGGATACAAGGGCCCGGGCGGGATCGGCGGCGCCGAGACGATCGATGCTGAGCTGGAGGTCGCCAACCAGGTACAGGAATCCTACTTCCGGCTTCCCGTTCGTGTCTTCAAGCCATGGTACTATTTCGGCTACGGGTCGTCCGTCTCGCCGACCGTCAACTGGCCGAACCAGGGCGCCGGGATCATCGGGTCGGTTCGCCCAACCGAACAACTCTACATCAATCTCGAGTTGCACGACGCCGGCGGTGACCCGTTCACCAGCGGTGAGGTGTTCTACTTCGGCGAAGAGGGTTTGGCCAACTCCCACCGCATCTCGTACACCTACGCCGAGGAGAACTTCGGGTTGGTCGAGGTCGATTGGGAGGCAGAGCCGTCGCCCGTCGTCACGCTTCGGGTCATGAACGTCGAAGGCGCCCAGGTCTTTCGGCACGAAATGGCCCTGGCCACGCTTTCCGCCAGCGGCTCAACTCGTTGAGGCGATTCGCCGCTTGACCACAAACGATCGCCGCGGTGGTCAGCCCCCTCCAATGGATCCCAAGCGCACGGCGGGGGCTGCGATAATCCTGCGTATAGTGCACTATACAGGATGCGTAGTAAGACGATTTCTCTGCGGGCGGAAGCGTATGAGCAACTTCGGCGCGCTCGCCGCCATCCCGGCGAGTCCTTCAGTGACGTGATCATGCGGGCACGGTGGCCGGACGCGCCCGTGACGGCTGGTGAATACCTCGCGCTGGTGCGTAAGCGCGGCCCACTCTACGATGCCGCAGGCTTGGACGCACTAGAGGAACTCAAAGCCGCAGACCAGCCGGGGCTGGGGCATGGTTGAGCGGCCCTCGGCCGTTCTGGCGGATTCCGCCAACCCCGCGAAGAACGTCGAGCTGCCTCTGAAGGGCAGCACCATCAAACTCCTGAGACAGGCGATCCTCATCAGGCGCGTGGAGGAGCGGCTCCTGGCCCTCTTCTCCGAAGGCAAACTGAACGGCACCGTCCACACCTGCATCGGCCAGGAGTGGATCGGCGTGGCGCTGGCTGCGGCACTGGACGACGGTGACATGGTCTTCTCGACCCACCGGGGCCACGGCCACTACCTGAGCCGAACGGGAGACGCGCCTGGACTGATTGCCGAGTTGATGGGCAAGGCCACCGGCACGTGCGGCGGCGTCGGCGGCAGCCAGCACCTGCACGCAGAGAACTACTACTCCTCGGGCGTCCAGGGCGGCCTGCTGCCGGTGGCCGCGGGGCAGGCCCTCGCCGCTAAATGTGACGACACTGACCATATCGCCGTGGCGTTCATAGGCGACGGAACGCTGGGACAGGGTGTGCTGTACGAGACGCTGAACATCGCCTCGCGGTGGCACCTGCCGCTGCTCATCGTCGTCGAGCACAACGGATACGCCCAGTCCACCAACGCCGAGCAAACCACCGCCGGCACCGTCCAGGGGCGAGCCGAGGCGTTTCAAGCGGCCTACCGCCACGCCGACACCTGGCAGTGGCAAGACCTGATCGGCCACGCGTCAAACGCGGTGGGGTTCGTCCGCCGGGAGCGGAAGCCGCTGGTCCTGGAAGTCGCCACGTATCGGCTCAAGGCGCATTCGAAAGGCGACGACAACAGGAGCCAAGACGAAGTCCGGAGCTTCGAAGAAAAGGACTACCTCACCCAGCTCTTGCAGCAACGTCCGACGTGGGTGGGCGGGTTGGTGGACGAGGTGGACGTCGAGATCGATCAAGCGGTGAGCGACGCCGAAGCTGCACCGCCCTGCACCTTTGCGCCTCCAGCCCCGTATGCGCCACGCGAGCTGTCGTGGTCGGAGCCGTCGTTCGAGCGGGAGCGCGTGGTGGAGATTCTCCACAACACCCTGCGCCGTCAGATGCAGCAGAACGCGCGGATCTTGATCATCGGGGAGGACATCGAGGGCCCCTACGGCGGCGCCTTCAAGGTCACCCGCGACTTGAGTGAACAGTTTCCCGGCCGCGTAAGGAACACCCCCATCAGCGAAGCGGCCATCGTCGGCTTGGGCACCGGTGCCGCGCTGGGAGGATACCTGCCCATCGTCGAGATCATGTTCGGCGATTTCCTGACCTTGACGTTCGATCAGGTATTCCAGCAAGCGTGCAAGCTGTCGGTCATGTTCGGGGACGATGTGGACGTCCCCCTGGTCATTCGCACCCCCATGGGCGGCAAGCGCGGTTACGGCCCGACCCACAGCCAGTCCCTCGAGAAGCATTTTCTCGGCATTCCCAATCTCACTATCCTGGCCCTCAACGCCCGGCTGTCGCCGGCGGTCGTGTACGACCGTCTCTGCGAAACCGTGCGCAATCCGACCCTGGTCATCGAGAACAAAGTCCTCTACACCAGATTCCTACACACGGAGAAGATTCCGGGCTTCGACGTGCGGTGCTCCGATGAGCCGTATCCCACGGTGAAGATCACGCCCGCCGGTGAGAGCCCCGATGTCACCGTCGCATGCTACGGGGGAACGCTGGAAGACGTGGAGGAGGCGATTTTGGCGGCGTTCGACGAGCACGAGGTGCTGTGCGAGGTCGTCTGTCCCACGCAGATCAACCCCATCAACATCGCTCCCATCGCCGACTCGGTCCGCCAGACGGGCAGGCTCGTCACCGTGGAGGAGGGCAGCCGCGTGGCGTCCTGGAGCAGCGAGGTGCTGGCGCAGCTGGCCGAGGCCGGTGCGACCCCCCGTGCCGTCGAACGCGTGGGGCATGACTCCATCATTCCCAGCGACCTCATTCGGGAACGCGAGTTGCTCGCCTCTACCGCAAGCATCGCCGCGGCCATCGCACGAGTCGCAGCATGAACGAGGTGGTGGGGGTCATCGTGCCCAAGGACACGGTCAGCGACGACCGGTATCTCATCACGGAGCACTGCGTGGCCGAAGGCGACGCGGTCAAAGCCGACGATGCCATCGCCGTGTTGGAAACGTCGAAGGCGGCGTTGACGGTCACGAGTCCCGCAGACGGCTGCGTGTTTTTCCATGGGGACGTAGGAGACACTGTTCCGGTTGGTGGCGTGCTCGCAGTCATCGCCGCGTCGGCCGAGCAGGCGGTGGCGTATCTGGCGGATCACGGCGGAAGCACGCCGCAAACGGCAGAGGCACCTGGTGACGTCCGCTTCTCGTCGGGAGCCGCGGACCTCATCGCGCAGTTGGGCGTGGACACGAAGGCGTTCGCCGGCATGGGCCTCGTCCGGAAACGAGACGTCGAGCAATGGATCGCCGCGCGGGAACGGCCCGGTGACGAGTCGGAGATTGCGGAGGTCTTGGCAGGCGAAAATAGCGTGATCGTCCTCGGCGGCGGCGGTCACGGCAAGATGTGCATCGACATCTTGAAACAGATGGCGGCTTATGAACCCATCGGTGTAATCGACGCCACTCTCGCCCGCGAGACGACGGTTCTGGGCCTCCCGGTTTTGGGGAAAGACACCCCCGAGGCCATGAAGGCGCTACACGCTCGAGGCGTTCGCCTAGCCGTGAATGGTATTGGCGCCCTGCAGAATCGCCGCGTCCGGGAAGCGACGTATCGCAAGCTCAAGGACGCCGGCTTCGAGATCCCCAACATCATCCATCCCACTGCCGCCGTCGAGCCGTCCGTGCGCATGGGAGACGGCAACCAGATCATGGCCAACGCGGCGGTGGGGAGTGACGTGGAGATCGGGTCCAACTGCGTCATAAATGCCGGCGCCCTGGTGTCCCACGACTGCGTCCTCGGCGACAACGTCCACGCGGCCCCCGGTGCCATCCTGGGAGGTGGGGTCGTGGTGGGTGCCAATTCCCTCATCGGCATGGGCGCCACGGTGTTCTTGGAGGTGTGCATCGGCGATAACGCGCAGATCAACAACGGCGCCAATGTCTTCAAGGACGTGCCGGCCAGTAGTGTGGTGAAGGCTTCACCTGGCGGTCCACGGCATGCCAGCGATCATCGGTAGACGTTCTTCCGGTGACCGATTTTCAGAATGATGATGATGAGTTTCTTGCCGGTGACGCTGTAGAGGACTCGATACCGGCCGACACGAATCCGAAAAACGTCATCGTATCCAGTCAGCTTTCGTGATCCTTGGGGGTGCGGGTCGTCGGCCAGGGCGACCATTGCTTTCGCGACGCGGGGTCGGTCGTCGGGATCCAGCTTCTTGAGTTGTTCCTCGGCCGTCCGGCTGATCTCGATGCTATATCGAGCCATCGAGATTCAACTCTGCCAGTACCTCCGAGAGTGGCCGAGTCGGCTCGTGGCGCAGTGCCTTGAGATCTTTAACGTCCTCCAGTTCCTCGAGCCGATCGATGATGGCTTCCTGGATGAAGTGATTCATGACGATCCCACGGGATCGGCAGTACTCCTCGAGCGCTTTCTTGAGCGCCGCGTCGATGCGTGCATTGATCTGGACAGTGGGCATGGCTACCTTGCTATCAAATGATATGAATCAATATAATATCATATGAAGCCTCGTCAACACGCGCCAGGTCATCCCCGACGGCTCTATTCGCCCCGCAGCGTCGACGCGGGATCGAGACGGGCCGCCCTGCCTGCCGGAACGTAGGACGCAACCAAGGCGGCCGCGGGTCGGCGGGGCTCAGGAACGGTCACGGCCCAGCACCGGATGCGCACGAATGAGGTCGGCAGCTTTCGTCACCCGGGTGGCATCGGCCCGGAGCACCTCGAGCCCTGCCGGAGTCAGCGCGTAGCGTTGCCGCTGCCCGCTGGGTCCTCGAGCCCGCTCGACCTGGGCCTCCTCGATCCAGCCACTCTGCTCCATCCGGGAGAGGGCGCCGTAGACGGTACCCGGGCCCACCGGAAGTCCCGCGGCCGCAAGGCTTTGCATGATCCCGTAGCCGTGGAGGGACTCATCGGCGAGGGCCAGCAGAATGTGAAATGACGTGGGCGTGAGGGCCGGCGGCTTCTTCGATGATTTCGTCTTCCGCTCCAAAACAACGTTTGGCGATATATCAGATGGCGTCATATACGCCAAAACCGCAAAGGTTTCATTCGACCCCCTACCCGTTGTGACCCGCCGCACGGCCTCGCGGTTCGTCGACCCCCTTCTTGAGGGGGTCCCGTCGGGTGTGCTTCCGGCGAGGCCGGGCGGATGACAGGTGGTGGGAGCGTTCACCGATTCTCAAAGGAAACCACCATGCCGGAAACACCGACCGTGAAGCGTGCCGCCTCCGATGTCGTACGGTCTGTTCTCGTCGGTACCGCTCAGTTGGTTGCGGCGCTCCTCGCTATCGTCGTCACCATCATGGCGCTTGGTCGTCCGGTTGGCCCCCTCACGGCCAGGGACCGGGCCTATGAAGCCGCCGTGAGAGGTGACCTTTGGGGCCTGGAGAGGGCGCAGGATGCCTATTTCGCGGATTCTGGGTCGTATGGCGCATCGCTGGCCGAGCTGAACTTCACCGCGAGTGAGAACGTGACAATACGGTTGAGCCTGGCGGGCGACAGCGCTTGGTCGGCCTTCGGCACCCACACGAGAATTCCGGTGCGGTGCACGATCTTCGTGGGGGACATCGAGTCGCCCATCGCGGGTGCCGAGGAACGTTATCCGACTTGCGAGGAGACGCAGTAATGTCCCAAGAACCACGGTCCTTGAAAACCGCCGCTCTCAAAGTCGCATCGACTGTC
>JAPULZ010000050.1 GCA_027294455.1 Gemmatimonadota bacterium | reverse complement strand
CGAGATTGGCGGGACGTCCGCGATAGACCGCCATGGCCTCGAACACTGTGTTTTGGTTCCGCCAGTCGATGAAGTCGGGGTACGAGACGACGTTGCGTTCACGGCCCTGGGCGGGACGCCGCTCCCAGATGCGGACCAGGTCGCCCGCGTTTTCGAACGGGAGCGGTACCAGCAAGACGGATCGGACGACGCTGAACATCGCCGTATTGGTGCCAATGCCAATTGCCAGTGTGGCGATGGCTACCGCCGCGAAACCTGGATTCTTGCGCAATCCGCGGGCGGCGAATAGAAGATCGTGACGCATGCCGTGAAACCTTCCTGCGGGGAGGGTTGGTGTTCGGGGACCAGCGGAGTGCCGCGAGGCTCTATAGAGGTATGCGTCTTTCGCCGCGCCCAGGCTGTGCCGCAGGACCTCGTTCGTCGCCCGTCGTGCGCCGAGTCCATGCCACAACTCGCCGAGCCACTCCTCGCGCCATCGTTGCCGCGCCATGCGCGGCACCAGATAGCTCAAGAACCGGATCCAGAGGGCGATCGCGCGATATATCAATGGCAATGGCATGCGACTCCGACTAGGTGTCAACCCGGGCGACTTCGTCTTCGAATAGACGCCGGTGAAGGGCAAAACGTTCGGTCGCCGTGGCGAGGGCCTGCTTGCCCGCAGCGGTCAGCTCGTAATTCCAGCGGCGCGGTCGTCCGTCTGTAAAGGCGTCGTTCTTTTCATCCCATTTGGATCGCACGAGACCGTGGTGCTAGAACCGCCGCAACAGCGGGTATACCGTGCCGCTGGGCAAGCTGGTGAGATCCATGATGTCGAATCCATAGTGGGATCCCTTGGCCAAGGCCTGAAGCACGCATGCGCCGGGGTAGGTGATTCGAGGGTTAGTCACGCTATATGTTTCTCTACATAGAGTCTATATGGGACTCTACATAGGGCGCGGGCGGGCGTCAAGTAGGCCGACGTTTCGGCAAAGCCCTCTTGCACCGCGCCGGCTGATCCCGATGGGCAACCCTAGCATCCTATCGGTAGTATATATATTAGGGTATGTAGAATACGAATCCCACGCTCCCGGCTGCCGTAGTGGGGGAGGAGATCCCCAATCCACGGTCAGCAGAGGAGACCAATGAGAAACCTGTTCTGGATTGCCGCCGCGTTGCTGCCCGCCGCGGCCGCCGCGCAAACGGCAGCCGACTCGGCGGCCATCATCGCCACGGCCCACGACTACATCGACGGGTGGTATGAAGGAAACGCTGAACGCATGGAGCGGTCCCTGCACGGAGACCTGGCAAAACGGATCGTCATGCGAGGCCGGAACGGGAAGGATGCCGTCCAGCATCAAACAGCGGCCATGCTGGTCGCCGGAACCGGACGGGGCGGCGGTTCCAATGTTCCGCTCGATCAGCGGCGCAATGATGTGAGTATCCTCAGCATCTTCGAGAATGCCGCGATGGTCCGGATAGAGGCCAGCGATTGGGTGGACTTCCTACAAGTGGGCAAGGTCGACGACCGGTGGGTCATCATCAATGTGTTGTGGGCATTCCGGCCGGAGGCGCTCGAGCGCATGCGGGGTGGGGGAAGGTGAAGAGGGGATGCCGGATCAGGGCAAGCCCTTTGGATCAGTCCACGCGAGGACCCGGAGTGTGCGTCAGCCTTCCTTGAATGCGGTCAGCCAATCCTTTGAACTGCCGAAGATCTGCTCGAGCGGTTTCTCACTCTCAGCGAGGAACAACAGTGAATCACCCACTTTGATCCTACGGGAGACCTCCTTGGGCCGGTAGGGATTCGTCAACATGGGCCGCAATTTGCGGGAGCCGCGCCCGGCGGTCTGGGATGTGGGTAGTTCGAGTCCATCGATACTCACCGGCCGCATGGAGGCGCTGGTCCGCCGGCGGCGGGGGGCCGACTCCCCATCCTGGCTGGCCGCGACCACATTGGGCGCTCCACCTGGATCGATGGCGAGCAACAGTACGCCGCTCTTGCGGCAGTCGACCAATACCTCGTCGAAGGTGCGTCCCACGATTTGAACCCCCTTGCCCGTGCGAGCGGATGGCTCCTCTCGAACGGGCACCTCGTAGATCTCGTTGTAATCGCCCACTTCCAGGATCTCATCCAAGAAGCGAGACAACCCCGGATTCAGCGTGCTCTGGACGAGCAGGCGCTCCTCGAATCGGGCTCCGCAGATGATCTCGTCTACATTGGCGGTCACCAGGGCTGGGCGGTTTGCGGGATCGACCAGTTGCGCCATCGTTCGAATGTTCGTTGTGCGTTCCTTGGTTTCTTGGAACCTCTGGGACAGACTCTCGATCGCCAACACGGCGAGCACGGTGCGGGCGTCCGGATCCGGGAACTTGGCATCGGCGAGAATCATCACCTGGTATGCCTTGGCGAGGCCGGCTTTCATCAGGTCGGCCGTGTTGGAAGGCTGTCCTCGAATGAACGACACATGCTCGTTTGAGACGTCGCTCAGGCGCTCGGTAGGATCGGACTCGCGATCGGCCAGCACCACGACCACTTGCCGCCGGCCCTTGAGCTCGGGATTGGTCAAATCGCGGATGACGCCGGCTGCCTCGTCATTCCAGTGGCAGATGATGGTGTGGTCTCTCAGTGTCTTCAGATCTCTACCCATCTTGAGAATCCTCGCGAGGCGGTCGGAGGCGTAAGCGCCGATGAGCAACAACACTCCACCGCGGCCAATGACCTGCAGGCTGGCGGCGATGAAGATGGCGAACTGACCGGTTGGGAACAGGTCTCCGTTGTGGCCCGTGGTAGCGACGGTGAAACCCCACCCCAAATTGTCCCACACCGACATATGGGAGAACGGGTTGGGGACGTTGCTGGCTTGTGCGTAGCCGGCCTCGAGCTCCCGGATGGCCACAACCCCCAGCACCAGAAAGAAGATCTGCGTCGCCGGGATCAGGATATAACGGTACGCCCGCGTTGTGCCGAACGGGCCGACCAAGAACGACGTGACGCGCGGCGCAAACTGCACCAATGCCGTGCGCGCGCGGACGCTCATCACGCTCAGATACGCCGCCAAGATGAGGGTGGCGACCGCGAGCCATGTCCAGCCGGCGGCACATGACAAGAGCCCGCGGTCGCAGTAGGCCCTCTTGGCGCCCTCATGCAGCGCGATCGGGACGTTGGAGGTGATCGAGGCCGCTCGAATGGTGCGGAAGCGTGGATGGGCCCGCTGGATGTGAATGAGGTTTTCCGCGAGCGAGTCCGTGATGGTCTTGATCTTGTCCGGCCAACCGAATCCGGTCAGGTTGGTTCCGGACGCCAGCACGGCCTTGATCTCCAGAGTTCGTATGGCCCGGTTGTCGAACTGCACGTCAGTCGCCTCGTAGTAGGGAAAGCTGGCGAGGGACTGCGCGGCATCCTCCGTGAGCGGCAAGAGCTGGGCGTTGTCGCGCCGCAGGCTATCCAGGAACGCGCGACTCGCACCAGCGGTGATAAAGACGATATCGACCGTGTTGGGAAGGTGGGGAAGAAAATCTCGCGGCGGAGCTTTGATGGTATTCTTCAGACGGCTGAGGTCTGTAGCCGAGCGCCTTGAGCACGCTCTTGGCGTTGGGCAACGTGCCGCTGCCTTCCACTCCGACGACAATGCGATGGTCTGGTTTGATGTCGAGGGCGTCCGTGAAACCGCTGTCGGAGCGCCCTATGATGAGCAGCTGTTCGGTATGTAGTCCCATGATCGCACGGACTTTGCGAAGCTCGTCCGTCGTGTAACCCATCCCCCGCTCCTTACGCAAGTCGTCAGCAAACATTTCCAGGCTGTCGCTGCGCGCGTAGTGCGCGATGTCGCCCTGCACGATCCCGAGGTCCGCCTTCCCAGACGCCAACGCGTCCATGTTCTCGACGGAGCCGGTCGAGGTCAGCACCTGTACCGCGTAGCAATCCGAGTCGGCGATGATCTGTGCGATGGCCTCACCAGCCAAGTCGTACGGCTCGCCCGCCGGGCCGGTAATCAACGTCAGCGTGCCATTTAGCTCGCAATTGGAATTGGATGGGCGTATCAACCTGTCGAGCGCCTCGCAGTGTCGGCGGGGGTTTGAAGCACCACCAGGGCAGCGAGCAAACTGACAGTTGGCATGCGGCGCTCGGAGAGTTGAGTGTCGCTCCCAACCTACGCTGGCGATTGCGCCCCGCAAGGACAATTCATTGTACATTTGCGACAGACGAAGCTCAGATCACTCATACCGTGGCGATACGGCCGGAAGGAACCGGGTGTTTCCCCCCGGGATTACTCGTTTCTCAGCGCCACCATCGGATCGACCCGCGTCGCGCGATACGCCGGGGGGAGACTCGCCAGCACCGAGGCTCCCACGACGAGCGCCGCGATGCCTCCCAGCGTCAGCGGATCGGACGTGGACACGCCAAACAGCATGCTCTCGATCAACCGCCCGGTGAGGAGAGACACGACGATTCCGGCCAGCACCCCGATGGCCGAAAGGCGTACACCCTGGCGGAGGACGAGGCGCATGACCTGCGTCCGTTCCGCGCCGAGAGCGACCCGGATTCCCATTTCCCGGGTGCGCCGCGCCACCGACCGCGCCGTGATACCGTAGATGCCCATGAACGCGAACAACCCGGCCATCCCGGCAAACACTGCCATGAGGCGCGCGCGGTAGCGCTGCGCGCCGACGGAGTCTCCCATCCGCTCGAGCATCGGGACCGTGCTCGTGACCGGAAGGTCGGGGTGGAGGGCGAAGACGCGCTCTCGCAGGGTCGGGACTATGCTCATCGGATCGCCGTCGGTGCGAATGAGCAGCGCGCCGGTCTGTGCCCTCATCTGGCGGAGCGGCGCGTAGAAGGCCAACTCCGTCGCGGTGTCCACACTTTCGTCGCGCAGGTCCCGGGCGACGCCTACCACGGTGTAGTCTCCTCCCCAGAATCCGAACTGCTTCCCGAGGGCAGTCTCGCGAGGCCACGCGCGCCGTGCGAGACTTTCCGAGATGATCACGCTCGGCGGCGCGTCGGCCCGGTCATCGGTCACGTCAAACGCGCGACCCTCGACGATGGGGATCTGCATGACGTCGAAGTAGTTCACCGAGACGAATCGGCGCTCGGCCACCAGCACCTCGCCGCCACTCGTCTCGTCCCACCCCTCGGGGTGGACGTTGTTGTTGCCGCGGTAATTGCTCAGCGCCACGTGCGATGTGACCGCCACGCCGAGCACGCCGGGAATGGACGATGCTTCATCGACGATCCGCTGGAAGTACGCGTCGAGCGCCGCGCGATTCTCCTCGCCGCCGAATCGCTGATACGGCGTGGCGATCCCGACCGAGAGCAACCCCTCCGGTTCGAAGCCCACGTCCACGCCATTCAGGGCCACGAGCGTCCTGGATAACAGAGCCCCCGACACGAGCAACACGGTGGCCAGGGTCAATTCTCCGGCGACCACCACGGCCTGAAGGCGCGTGCGCCCTTCCACCGCGCCGCGGCTGGATTGAAGTGATTTGGCCAGATCGGTGCGAGACAGGGACAGCGCGGGGATCAACCCGAAGAGCACACCGCTGCCCAGCGATACGAGGACGGCGAATGCCACGACACGGACATTGAGCGTCGCCTCGCCGATCCGGGGAATGTTGTCCGGGGCGAAGGAGAGCAGCAGGTTGGTTGACGCGGCCGCGAGGCCGATGCCGAGCGCCGCACCGAGTCCGGCAATGACCAGGGTCTCGGTCAGCAGCTGCTGTGCGATCCGGCCGCGGCTCGCGCCCAGGGCACCTCTTACCGCCAACTCCCGGTTGCGTTCGATCCCTGCGCCGAGCAATAGGGCGGCCACGTTGCCACAAGCCACGGCGAGCAGTACGAAAGACGCGACCATGAGGACGATGAGCGGCGGGCGCACGCGGCGAGTTTCATCCTGGTGACGCGGGAACACAGATGCTCCGTGTTGGCCGTGGTCCGGTGGATTCGTCTCGACGATGACGCGGGCGAGATCTTCTTGCGCGCGAGTCATGGTCATGCCGGGAGCCAGGCGCGCGATGGCGCCGTTGATGTTGTGGTTGCCCCGATTGCCGTCTGCCGCCGTGCCGGCCATTGGGATCCACCCGCTAACACTCTCGAAGCCGGTCCACCGGAACGTCGACGGAAGCACGCCAACCACGGTGAACGGCTGATCGTCGATGCGAATCTCGCTTCCCACGATCGCGGGATCGGCGGCGAAGCGGCTGCGCCAGTAATCCTCCTGGAGCATCAGCACGCGCTCACCGGTGCGGTTGTTGTCGTCCGCGTTGAAGAGCCGTCCGTGCAGCGGGACGGCGCCCAGGATGGTGAACAGCTCGTACGTGGCCAGACCAACCGTGATGCGCTCCGGCGGGCCGTCGCCAAACACGGTCAGCGCGCTGTAGCTAAACGCCGCGACGTCGCTGAAGGCCTGCTGGTGCTCGCGCACATCTGCAAACTCGGGCCACGAAAACGTGGCGCGGTCCGCCATCCAGCCCATGGTGGGATGACCGCGCAGTTCCGGGGTCGTGGGGTAGATCGAGACGATCTCTTCCGGGTTCGGATAGGGCAGGGGCCGGAGCAAGACGGAATCGATGACGCTGAACAGCGCCGAGCTGGCCGCAATGCCGAGAGCAAACGTAACGATGGCCAACCCGGCCATGCCGGGACGCTTGGCGAGAGCGCGAAGAGCGTATAACAGGTCTTGTCGGACTCGTTCGATGGATCGCATCAGTTTGGTTCCCATGGATTCGGTGTTACGGTCGCGGTTGATTGGCGCCGACCACGAAGGTCGCGTTAGCGTGCCGAGGACGGAGATCCACCAGACTCGCAGGCGTTCGCCGATTCCCAGGTACAGCACTTGCCAGATGGAGCGGAGCCAGAAGACGGCCACGGCGCCTTTGCCGTCGCGTCGCACGTCCCGCAGCCGGTTGGCAAAGGCGTACTGCATGCCCACAGCGAAGCGATCCCGGAATCGCTTCGGGTACACCAAGAGCAAGCGGCGGAAGCCGCGATGGGGTGTCCGGTCGGGCGCCTGTTCGGGACCGGAGGTCATGCCGTCGGCTTTCCCGAATCGAAGCCCAGTTCGTCGCTCAGGGAAACCAGCTGGGCCAGGCGGCGGCTCTCGGCCGCGATCACCTCACGGCCAAAGCGGGTGAGCCGGTAGTAGACCCCACGGCGCCGATCATCCTCGGCAGGGCGCCGATCCGATTCCTCCACCAACGCGCCGTCCAGCAGCTTGCGCAGATGCCGATAGAAGGGGCCGGTCTCGAGGCGGATCCGTTTCTGGGAGCGTTCACGGACCAGCTGGATGACGCCGTAGCCATGAGAGTCTTGCTCGGCGAGGGCCAGGAGAATGTGGAAGACCACCGGTTTCAGGGGCAGATGCAGCTCTGGGGACTGGGCGGATGGGGTTGACATGGACGCGGCCGTGGCAAAGGGTACGTTTAGGACATGTACGAAACGTACCTAAAAATGTTTCAACGAATATCTTAGGTTATGTCTAAACAACGCCAGGCCGGGCCGGGCGTTGTTCATCGCGTTTCGTCGCGGGCCTGCTTCGCCATGCGCACAAGCTGCCACTCCGGCGGCGTGTAGCCTATGCGCGCTTGGAACTCCTCCGCCATCACCAATACGCGCCGCTTGATTTCGGTGTGCCGATGATCGAGGGCGAAAAACCGTGCGGCGACGGTTGCGCTCAGGCCCTGGGGTACCGGGCCCGACTTTCCGAAGGCGTTGAGCACGGTGCTGTAACCCTTGAGCACCCGCACGACGGGGAGCACATACCACCGGTGGGCCAGCCGATCCCCCCGGGCCGCCCCGCCCAGCATGGCTTCGGTGACGACGTTGTCGATGTGGTCCATGTACAGGGTGTGTGGGTCGCGCCACTCCGCCACCACGCGGAGCTGGGGATCGTACTCGAGGTCGGATGGCTCTTGTGCGTCGAACCGCTTGACGCCGAGGTCTGCGAGCCAGCGGCGAGTGCCCGGCGCCGAGATTCGAGAGATGTCCATCCAGAGCCGAATGCCGAGTTGTCGGTACGCCCAAGCCGGCACCTCCGAGCAATACATCCTGGAGTCGTCCTGGTGGTCCATGGCAAAATCGTACGGCGTGTCACGCCGTCGCGCCCGATCCAGAGCCAGCGCCGCCGCCCGGTGCGGCAACATGGGATCGGCGATCATCGCGGGGAGGTCCGCCCGCGGGCGCAGGATCATCACGCGGAGCTTGACGCTGTTCAGGTAATCTTCGATGCTGGAGACTTGCACGCCGCCCCGCTGCTTGGACTCGATGACGCTCGGGCGCCCGGTCGTTTCGTCCACATGCACCAGGGACACGTGAGAGAAGTTGCCTTGGTAGTCGTTCCCCACCGCGATGAGCGCCGCCACGGGCGCGCCTCCCCGAGACACGAGGAGGTCACCGCTGTGGATCGTCACGCCGAGCATTTGCGTGGACGGCGTCCAGGAAGGTTCCTCGTCGCCGAGGACCAGAGCCGGCACGGTCTCCGGAGGAGCCTGGAGCATGACCTCTTCCAGGGCGGCCCGCCCGCCAAAGAGCAGCCGGTAGAGCCGATCCTTGGCGGTCTCCAGGTCCCAACGCTCAGACTGCCGCTTCACCGCCGAGCGGGTCCCCGTCACGAGGTGGACGTACTCCGGTAATCGCTCGAGGCACCCCGCCACCAGCGACGCCAGGGCGAAGGCGTTGTGTTCGATGCTATCGAGGATCGGGGCGTCCGGGCCCACATGTCGCTGCGCAAGGTGCGCCAGCAATTGGCCGCCAAGCTCCAGACCGCTGTCGATCGGAGCGCGGAGGCCCAGACACCCCAGCGCTCTCGCCTCCCGGAACCGCTGCTCCAGGGCCAGCCACACCTCGTCCTGGTTCCAGAGGAAGGGCCTCGCAGGCGTTGGCGGCGGGGGCGGCGGCGGCGGCTCGGGAATCACGAGCAGGCCGCAGAGCACGACGACGAGTCCGGTGGCAATCGGCCTGGCACGGCTGGTATCGATCGAGGACTTTCGCATCGTCTATCCATTCTAGGTATCGCCGGAAGCCTACCTCCACGCCGTCAATCTTGCGTCAAGCTCAGCGTAGGTCGTCCGGATCACCCACGGAAATATCCTGGCCCAGGTGAACGAGGGCATGGACGTGACGAATCTGCGGAAGGCCGAGGGCCTGCTCAACATCGGGCCGTATACGCACATCGCCACGCTGCTCGAATTTCTCGTCACCAAGGCCAAGGGGTTTTGCGTGACCTATTTCCCGCGCGAGGCGGATGAAGACAAGGTGCTGGAAAATGAGATCAAGAAGCTGAAACGACTCGGTGTGCGCATCAAGGCGTTGATGGCCGTGCCGAAGTTCTGGATCTACATCATGAAGGAAGTGTTGGAGGAGATGAAGGGCAAGGCGATCTGGCGCAATCTATACGCGCATCTCACCAGCATCGAGAAACACGCCCAGCTCCACGACATCGGAACGTTGGACAAGGCCAAGCTCAACGCGATCCGGATCTTTCTCAGGAACAAGTTGGGGGGGCACTTCAGCTACGGCATTTCGTCTTCCACCAGGATCGATCCGGGTGTGGTCGAGATCTTCGCCAACTTGGGCGTGACGGTGATTGATATCTATGGTGCGACGGAGGCCTCGGGCATCATCGCCAGAAATCGCCTCAACGAGAGTCGCCGCGGATCATGTGGGCGCCTGATCCCGGACCTCGAGTTCAAAATCGCCAATCCAAGGAAACTTCCGGGAATCGAGCATGGGGTGGGCGAGCTGCTGGCGCGGGGCAGCACCATTTCGTCGGGGTACGTGGGACACTCCCCGCCTGTCCACCGAAAAGATCTACATCTTGACGAGAAAGTTGGAGCGTACCCCGACGCACAAGATCAAGTTCATCGGGGAGCTGGAGAGGCTGGATCTCGGATCCTTCGTCTGAGCGATGCGTTCTTCCGGGGAGGGTCTTTTTAGCCCATCTTGAACGCTTCAAAACAGCGGGATTGGTGTCTATGCTAAGACCCTCGACCGACGGCGCTCGGTCGGCTGGCGGCCTGCCGTGCAGGCGGACGTGACGATTCTCCTCGAGAGGCTCCGGGACGGCCTGGCGCCCGATTTTCGGGTCGAGCGCGAGCTGGCTCGTGGCGGGATGGGGGCCGTATTCCTTGCGCACGATACGGGACTCCGGCGGCAGGTGGCGATCAAGGTGCTGCTCCCCGAAATCGCCACGGAGGCCACCGTCGCTCGATTCCTGCGAGAGGCGCGTGTGCTGGCGGCCCTGAGTCACTCGCACATCGTGCCGGTGCACGGTGTTGGCGAGGCGGACGGTCTCAATTACTACGTCATGGACTATCTGGAGGGCGACACGCTCGAAGATCGCCTTCGGGCGGGTCCGCTGAGCGTGAAGGAGGCGGTCAAACTCGCCCGCGACCTCCTCGACGCCCTGGAAGCGGTGCACAAAGCTGGGGTGGTCCACCGTGACATCAAGCCCGCCAACATCTTCCTCATAGACCGGCGCACCGTGCTGGGTGACTTCGGGATCGCCCGCGCCCCGTCGGATCAAACAGACCCGCTGACCGGAACGGGTGGAGTTATCGGCACGCCCGCGTACATGCCGCCCGAGCAACGGGCGGGGATCGACGTGACGGCGCGGACGGATATCTACGCCGTGGGCATGGTGATCTACGAGGCACTGACTGGCCGACGGTGGGTTGCCGGCCAAGAGCCTCGTGATGCAAACTGGACGGGAGTGCCGCGTTCGTTGATCGCCATCCTATCACGGGCGCTGGCCTATTCCCCCCACGACCGGTGGCCTGACGCGCGAACGTTCCGAAAGCGCATTTGGGCCACACGCGTTGTTCAGTATCGCTGGCGCGCGGTCGCCCTGACGGCCGGGGGACTGGCGGCCGGGATATTGCTCACCAAGGCAGTGCCGTCGCTGCTGGAGCCTCCGAGCCCCATGGGCAAACTCACGTTGCGGGTACAACCTTTCGAAGTCCGAGGGAATTCCCCGCGGGGTGGAATTGGCGACTTGGTGGCCGCCCGGGTCGAGGCGGTGCTCGGCAAGGACTCCGAGTTTCACGTTCTACCGGCGGGTAGCGACCCCGATTCTCAGCCCGCGGTGGTGCTGGGTGGTACGGTTTTTTTCCTTGGCGGCTCGGTGACGGTCAGCGTCCGGTCGCTCGGTGAGACCTCGCTCGTCGTCAACGTGGAGCACACCGCCGCGGACTGGAAGACGGCGGCCGATTTGGTGGCCGGCCTGACGTGGCGCGAGCTGTGGAGTGAGAACAGTCCATTTGCCGAATGGCTTCCCAGGGACGCACTTCCGTTGGACCCCGAGGTTTTCGACCGTTGGTGGAAGGCGGAACGTCTCTTCGTTGATGGCCAATTTAGCGCGGCGCTTCGGGCGTTTGACGCCCTGGTCCGCATCGACGCAACCTGTTTGCTGTGCTCGTGGCGGATCACGGAAATGCAACGCTGGGGCCTACAGCCTCCGAATCCGATTCACAAGAAGTTGCTGCTCGAAGGGCTCGAGCGTTTCCCCCCTTGGTACCGGCGTTTGATCGAAGCGCGCCTGGGACCGGACATCGGTCGCCTCGCTGCCCTCGAGGAGGCGGTGAAGCGTTGGGACGACTACTACTACGCCTGGTACCTGCTCGCGGAGGAGCAGTTGGGCCGTGGCCCGTTGTTCGGGTTGGAGCGGGCGGCTGCGGAGGTATCACTGGAACGGGCGGCCCGCCTTCGGCCGGATTTCGCGCCCGTATGGTGGGATCGTGCACAGCTCGCAATTGCCGAGGGCGAAGAGGTCATGGCGCTTGATGCCCTCCAGAGCATCCCCGAGCCCGGGGACTTGTTCTCCAACTTCATATCCACGCATTTGTGGCAGGCGTATGCCTATCGATTCCACGATGGCCGAGGTGTCAAGGAGCAGCTCGAAGTGTTGTTCAGCGACCCCACGATATTGACCAATCCACTCATCCGCGTCGGGCCTCGGCGCATGCCACTGTTCGGCACGCCCGAGGGCGCGGTGAAACTTGGAGAGTTGTACGCGGATCAATCCGTCGCTGCCGTTCGCCGGTCCGGGCTCATCGCTCAGGTGTTCGGGTTCTTTGCCCTCGGGCAGATGGATTCGGCGCGGGACCGGGCCGACCGGTTACAGGAAGAATTCTCCTCCAACGGATTCGCGGCGTTCATGGCCCGGCTCGAAGCGGTCAACTGGATCTTCGATCCCTCGGGTGACACGGCTCCTCTCGAAAGCGTCATCCGGGATCTCGAGCGATTTGCCTCGCCAAGCTCGGCGCAACCCTCCAGTGCGGGCGTCCGGTGGATCCTGCAGATCATGGAGCAACAGGCTGAAGCACCGAATCGTCGGTGGCCCTATTCCGACGTTAAGACCGGCGTTCCAGCCTTCGAGACGATCGTTGAGGCGGCCCGACTCGCACGCGCCGACCGCGTGCGAGACGCCATCGCCTTGGGCAACACCCTGCGAGGGATGGAGATCGCGGCTTTGGTGCCCGACCCGTTTTTCCGCACCGTTTTGCACCTGCTCATGGCACGATGGTATGAGGACATCGGCGATCGACAATCGGCCATCGAGAAGCTTCGGTGGCACGAAGCGGTGGACGAGGCGAATTCTCCTATCGACGAGCCGCTCGTCCAGGAGGTCGACTGGGCTTTCGGCACCCTCGCGCGCTGGAACCGCGCCCAACTGTTGGATTGGTACAGCGACACCGGAAGAGAAATTTGCCGGTCGTTCGATGCGGTGGAAAAACGCTGGCAGTCGGGTTCATCACCATACAAGGCGCGAGCGGACACGGCTGGGCAGAAGATGCAAACACTTGGCTGCTCCTCGTGATCGAATATCGGGTCATCGGACCCCTCGAAGTCGCGGTGGATGGGCAAGAGCCGTCCGCCGACCTGTTGTGGCGCAAGAACGTCGCCCTCGCCGTCTACCTCGCGCGTTCCCCCAACGGCACGCGGACGCGCGACCATCTGGTGGGTCTGCTCTGGGCCGACACACCGGAAGATGCCGCCCGCCACTCCCTACGGGAATCATTGCGCGTCCTGCGCCGTCACGCCGGCAAGGATGCCGTCACGACGGACGGCGCCGCGATTCGCCTGGACCGCACCGCCGTGAGGCTCGATCTCGATCGGTTGGGGGAGCTTCAAGAGCTGGGAGACTGGCATGCGGCCGCGCGCGTGATCAGGGGGGAGTTTCTCGAGGGCTTTGGCGTCCCCGATGCGTCGGGCTTCGAGAACTGGATGACGGCGGAGCGCCTGACGTTGCGGAACCGCTCGGTCGAAATCTTGGTTCGGGCTGCGGAGGAATCCATTGTGAACGGCGATCTGACGGCGGCGTCGGATTGGTCGACGCGGGCGCTCGAGTTGGAGCCGGGGGCCGATGCCGCCGTGCAAGTCGCGGTCAAGAGTCTCGCGCTGATGGGGAACCGGAGCGGCGCGTTGAATACGTTCTCAACGTTTCAAAGCTACCTGCGCGAACTCGGCACCGAGCCACAACCGGACTCCATCGCGCTCGTCGAACGAATCCGCGAGGGACGCCAGTGGCGTCGACGTCTCCCCGCCTCGGAGACGGCCCCCGAGACTCGCCGTCCGCCGCTCATCGGCCGGCAGGCCCAGCTCCGGAAAGCGATGGAGTGCTGGGATGCGTGCCGCACACATCGCCGCGTCGGAGCCATCCTCGTCGAGGGAGATCCCGGGTCTGGCAAGACGAGGTTGGCGGACGACTTCGTCGAGCGTGCCCGCCTGGATGGTGCAGTCGTCGTCACCGTACGGGCCATTGAGGCAGACGCCGACGAACCCTGGTGCGGAATGCTGGGGATGGCCGATGGTGGAATTCTCGGTGGATCCGGGGTGTCGGCAACCGATCCGACGGTCGTGGCCACGCTCGCCACCATGTCGGAGCGCTGGTCCGAGCAGTTCCCTGACGCAAAGCTCACCACGGAACCCGTGCACCTCGGGAAGTGCCTGCGGGATGCTCTTCGCAGTGTGGCGCTGGAGCAGCCTGTGGTCGTCTTGGTGGACGACGTACAGTGGCTGGACCCGATGTCTCTCCAACAATTGCCCTCCTTGTTTCAAAAGCTGCATGATCTTCCGATCCTGTTTTGGGTCAATGCCACTGTAGCGCACGACCGGAACGAGATCGATCGAGTTCGCATGCACGCAGCAGGAGAATCGCTCGGCACGGTCATCGAGGTGGGCCCCTTGTCGTTCGAGGATATCCTGGCACTGTGCAGCTGGGCGATGCCGAGCTTCGATGAGGATCACCTGAACCGGCTCGCACGGCGGATTGAAGTGGACTCCGGTGGATTGGCCTTGCTGGCGGTCGAGTTGCTCCATGCCGTGGCCTCGGGTCTGGAGCTGTCGGACGGAAGCCCCTCGTGGCCCCAAACCTTGCGCACGCTTGACGATACTCTGCCGTCCGACCTGCCCGACACCGTCGTCGCCGCGATACGCGTCGCGTTCCGACGCCAGAGTGTGGATGCCCGGCAGATCTTGCGAGTCGCGGCTGTGGCGGGTGGAAGGTCGACCCGGGACAAACTCGGCGCCGGCGCCGGTTTGGACGGCGCCGCGATGGACACGGCGCTCGACGAGCTGGAATGGGATCGGTGGTTGGTCGCCGATGCGCGGGGCTACGCGTTCGTCGCGCGGATCGTGCGTGAGGTCATTCTGCGAGACATGGTGACACCCGGTCAACGCGAGCGTATCTCCGGCCTCATTCAACCCGCCACACACTCTTCGCCTTGACGCATGCTTGACGCCTCTTGGGCATGATGACCCGATACTCACACAGGGTTCATGCCCAGGAGGTGCATCATGAAGATTGGCATCGGTCTCCTCGTGTTCGCGATGGCGCTCACCGCGTGTACGGACGAAACGATCACCGACAGCGGCCTCGATTTGTCACCAAAGCGCGGCGAGGATTGGCTCGGTCCCAGGGACGACGGTCCCGCCCTCACGGTCATGACGCGCAACGTCTACGTCGGGACGAACGTCGACAAGATCATCGAGGCCTCCTCGGTCCAGGAGATCCCCCTGCTCGTCGCCGAGGCGTTCGCGACGCTCATCGCCACCGACTTTCACCAACGAGCGCATGCGTTCGCTCGAGAGATCGCGGAGACTGAACCCCATCTCGTCGGCCTCCAGGAGATCTCCACGATTCGCCGACAGTCCCCGGGAGACGCCATCGTGGGTGGCACGGTGCTGGCGGAAATGGTGCTGTTCGACTACTTGGACATCCTGATGGATGCGCTCGAAACGTGGGGGCTCGACTACCGCGTCGCGGCGATTGTCAAGCACGCCGACATCGAGGTGCCGATGCTCACCGGGGTGAATCCGTTGTCATCCGACGACATCAGGCTCACGGATTTCGACGTGATCCTGGCCCGTGGGGATGTGGAGATCTCCGATGTCAGGGCACGAAACTACATGGCCAAGCTAACGGTGCCGATAGGCGAGGGTTTTGCCATCGACATCCCCAGGGGCTTCACGTCGGTCAAGGCTACCGTGGCAGGGAGCAGTTATCGTTTCGTCAACACGCATCTCGAACCGGCGGTCCTGGCGATAAAAGAAGCGCAGGCCAACGAGCTCATTGGCATGCTCCAGAATGAGACGTTGCCCGTCATCCTGGTGGGAGACCTCAATACTCCCGCGCCAGACGGCATGGTCTACAACATGTTCTTGGATGCTGCCTACGTCGACCTGTGGAGTGACAGAGTCAATGCTGCCGACGGGGACGGGTTTACGGCAAATCACGATGACGATCTGCGCAACGAGACCATCGACCTCGAGAAGCGCATCGACTTCGTCCTCGCGCGTAACCAGCCTCCGGGCGCCCGGCATAGGCCGACTGGTGCCGGTGGCTCGGTGCTTGGTGCGACGTTCGCCATTGTGGTGGGCGACGAGCTGCAAGACCGCACCCCGTCGGGTTTGTGGCCGTCGGATCACGCGGGCGTGGTCGCCCGCATCATGGCCGTTCCGCAGTTCCGTTGAGGCACGACGTGGCCGTTGTAGCGCGCGGCCTCCTGGTCACGTCGCGCGCTACACGCGCCCACCATCTGACAGCCAACGTCCTTACTCGACCGCCAACGCCACCTTCGGGTCGATCCGCAGTGCTCGCCGCGCCGGCAGGTAGGGGGCGACGAGCCCGGCCGCAGCCAGCAGCGCGGCAACCCCTCCGTAGGTCACTGGATCGGTTGGTGCGACGTCGAACAGCAGCGCGGAGAGGAAACGGGACGGACCGGGAGGTTTCATTCGCTAGTCGCGCTCGGCGGCGAGCTTCACGCCGTCCCACATCTTCTGCATCATGTCCCGCGCCCGGGCCAGGGCCACTTCGCCCTCCGGCTCGACGCGAAAGAACCGGCGGGCTCGGCCGCCCCGGACCGGTTCCGGATCGGCGTGCCATGACGAGATCAACGCCTTCTCCTCGAGCCGGTCGAGCGTTCCATAGACCGTCCCGAACGTGACGTTGCGGCCAGCGGTCCGCTCCAACTCTCGGCGCACGTTCATGCCGTACGCCTCATCCCCCAAGCGCAGCAGCGCGAGCATCACGAGTTGTTCGAACTCGCCCAAGAATTGGCCTTTGCCCACGGGGAGCCACCTTTCGGAAGGTGAGCCGACGTCATTAATTCTACATACCCTAATATACAATCGAGAGTTCCTGCGCGGTCCAGTCTGGCGCATCCGGCCGCTTGACGTCGGCATCCCGACAAATATCTTCATTTAGGCTCTATGCAGATCGCAGTGATTGGCGCAGGGTGTCCCGAGGAGGAGAAGCAGCGAATGACCGACGGTTCCGAAAACATGGCGGCACGGCTTCCGGTGAAATCCACCGTATTCCTTATACTGTTGGCGCTCGCCGAGGAGGCCCGGCACGGATACGGCATCATGCTCGAAGTAAGAGAGCGCTCCGGCGGCTCGGTGAACCTGGGCACGAGCCATCTGTATCGCCATCTCAAGCGTCTACTCGACGATGGCTTGGTGGAAGAGACCGACACCACCTCCGACACCGATCCTCGCCGCCGGTACTACCGCCTCACGGCCCTCGGCAGGGAGCTGGTGACCGCCGAGAGCGCGCGCCTGAAGAGTCTGGTGGAGCAGTCCCAGCGCCTGGGGTTCGTCAAGTGAAGTACGACTGGTTGCTCCGGATCTATCCTCGGCCGTTTCGGCGTCGTTTCGGCGAGGACATGCGGGTCACGTTTTCCCTGGCCTCCGCCGACGCTCGGCGGGCCGGCCGGATGCACGTGCTCCGCCTGTGGATCGCCACCGTGTTCGAGGTCGTGCGGTTTGCCGCGGTGGAGTGGCGAGCGGTGTTGCGGCCCAGGTTGCCAGGGCGCGGTGCGTCGCCCGGCGGTCACATTCCGCGCACGCCGTCCACGCTTCGCCGAATGTCCGAGGCGACCATGACCGTGATGCACGACTTGCGGATCGCCGCCCGCTCGCTCGGCCGCCGCCCATCGTTTACCATTGCGGCGGTCGCGACGCTCGGGCTGGGGATCGGCGCCAATACCGCCGTCTTCAGCATGGTGCACGGGATCATGTGGCGGCCGCTGTCGTACGAGCGGCCCGATGAGCTGGTTCGCGTCTGGCCCAATTCCTCCATGAGCCTCCGGGGCGTGCGCTTTCTGCGCGAGCACACGACGACCCTGGCGAACATCGCCACGGTCGCCGGATGGGCTGCGTCGCTGACCGGTGTTGAGACGCCCACCCAGCTCAACATCGCCCGCACGTCCGCCAATTTATTCTCCCTCCTCGGCACGCCCGCCGCGATCGGCCGTACGTTTCGTCCCGACGAGTCGGATGTCGGGGCCGACCCCGCGGTGCTCTTGAGCAATACCCTGTGGCGGACCCACTTCGGCGCCGACAGCTCGCTCGTGGGACGTTTGATCATGATCGACGGCGCGCAACATGCCGTCGTGGGCGTGATGCCCGAGTCCTTCGAGATTCTCGATCCGAATCACCAGGCGTGGATCCCCATCATCGAAGATCCGGACGCATGGTGGTACAACTCGAACGTGGGTAACCGTCTGGTCGCGCGATTGGCGCCGGGCGCGACCGTGACGGCCGCGAGCCAGGAGTTTATCGGACTGATTGACGCGATGCGAATCGAGTTCGACTTCGCAGACGATTACGGAAGCGGTGCCGGCGTCGTGGGTTTGAAGGAAGACCTGGTGGGGCGGTACCGGACCACCTTCTTCGTGCTGTTGGGGGCTGTGAGTTTCATTCTCCTCATCGCCGGGTCGAACCTCGGAAGCCTGTTGCTAGCCAAGGCCACCGACCGGCGGCGCGAAATGGCGCTGCGTGCAGCCCTGGGGGCCACCAGGCGGCGGCTGGTGCAGGTCGCCCTCACCGAAAGTGTGTTGCTCGCCGTTGCCGGTGGACTGGTGGGTCTCGTCCTGGCGTTTGGCGGAGTAGCATTGCTCCGCAACCTGGTTCCCCCGGATACGCCCCGGCTGGACGGTGTCGCGGTGGACGGACCGGTGCTGCTGGCTTGTGCCGGATTCGCTCTGGGCACGGCGCTGCTTTTCAGCCTGGCCCCCGCGTTGGGCATGACACGATTGAGTCTACAGCGCGACGTCGGTGGACTGCGAAGCAGTTCGCAGGGCGGTGTCGCTTCGCGTCGCTTACGTGGCGGCTTCGTCGTGTTCCAGGTTGCCTTGGCCGTCATGCTCGTGGTCGGTGCGGGACTCATGGTCCAGACACTGCGCCGCCTCACCGCGGTCGACCCCGGTTTTGTGTTCGACCGGACGCTCACCCTCAGAATGGCGCCGGCGGGGGCCCGTTACGACACGCGCGAGGAATACCGGCAATTCTACGTGGATCTCCTGGCCCGTCTCGAAGCCCGTCCGGACGTCGAGGCGGCCGGCGCCATCCAACATCTCCCCCTGAGCGGATGGTCGTGGGGAACGGGCGCCGAGCTGGAGGGGCAGCCGACGCCCCCCGGGGCCAGGCCGCATCAAGTCGATTACCGCATCGTGACGGAAGGATACTTCCGGAGCATGGGCATTCCGCTCCTCGAGGGCCGGTCTTTCCTGCCGGCGGACGATGCGGAGGCCCTGCCCGTGGGGATCGTCAATCGGACAATGGCGCGACGATTGTGGGACGGTGCTTCTCCGCTGGGGAAGCGCCTCCGGCAAGGACAAGCCACCGAAACGTGGGTAACCATCGTTGGGGTCGTCGACGATACCCGTCACTACGGTTTGGACACCGAACCCGTCCCGGAGTTGTACCGTCCGCACCGACAGTCCAACATGCACCAGATGATGCTGGCCGTCCGCCTCACCGGCGATCCGGCGCTGAAGGCTCGGGATATTCAAGCCGAGGTGTGGGCGATGGAGCCCGACATGCCCATTTCGGATGTCATGCCCCTCGCGGATCTGGTGGCGAGTTCCGTCGGGAGTCCGCGCATGATCATGGTCCTGCTGAGCACGTTCGCCATCGTGGCCTTGAGCCTGGGTGCGGTTGGCGTGTATGGCGTGACGGCCTACTCGGTGAGTCGGCGAACGAACGAGATCGGTGTTCGCATGGCGCTGGGCGCGACGAACAGCTCGGTGCTGAACAGTGTGCTCCGGCAAGGCATGAGCCAGTCGGTCCTCGGCATCGCCGTTGGGCTCGTCGGGGCCGTACTGCTCACCCGGTTCTTGTCGAGTTTTCTGTTCGGCATATCCTCGACCGACCCAGCCACGTTTGCAGGTGTGGCCTTGTTCATTTCGGTGATTTCGCTCTCCGCGATTTATCTTCCCGCCCGCCGGGCCAGCCGAGTCGACCCCGTACAGGCCTTGCGCAGCGAATAGCCGGCGGTGCTATGTAGGGGCGATGCACTCCCTCGCCAGGCGGATTCGGCAGACCTTAGGAGGATTCTTGAAATGAACTCACTTGAAACTCTCACCGCGTTTCTCGGTTGGTGCACTGCCATCAACATTGGATTGCTGACGGTTGCTGCAATTGCCTTGGGATTCATGCGCGTCCCGATTTCGCAAATTCATGCCAAGATGTCTGGCCTAGCCGAGGCGGATCTATCGCGCGCGTATTTTCAGTATCTGGCGCAATACAAAATCGCCATGATCGTCTTGAATCTGGTTCCCTACATCGCACTGAAAATCATGGCTTGATCCTGGTGGGTGCCCGGTTTAGCCAGGCGCCCCCACTGAGCCCTCCGGTGGGGCCGACGCCCAGGGCACTAGCCCCTGGGACGTACGACTAAAGTCCAATATCGCGCGGCCAGGGTTGCCGCGATATTCCGTCCTCAATCGTCGTGTAGCCATTTGCCGGCAGCAACGCCAGGCATGGCCGCCGCATGACACCACTTTCTGTTTCATAACATTAAAGGTTTCACCAAGGAACCCGAGAAATGAACCGGCATGCGCGCGCGTGTGCGTTGGCTTTAGGTGCAGTCTTGATCCTGATGGGCGTAGCACCAGCTGAAGGTCAGCAGGTCAACGAGAACAACCTCTGGTACGGCAACGGTCCGGGGATGGAGGTGGTCTTCCGAACCGGCCAGAACCTGGCCTTTACGGAGGAAGACCCGGAGGTCGACCCGCGCATGACAAAGCATGCCCGCGGAATGGATCAAGCCCTCATCAAGATCGGGGAACGCACGTACCTGGCCTACGGCTGGGCCATGACCAGTCCCATGATGGTGGTCGGTGACGACGGCCTCATCGTCATCGATCCGCCGGAGTCGCTGGAAGCGGGCAGTTGATGGCCACGATGGTGACGTTCACGCCGGACTTCGAGATGCTGCCGGGGACGAAGCGATGAGTCGGCGCCATCTCGACGTGCCCGCGACTATCACATGAGGGACTTATCGATGAAGAAATGG
>JAPULZ010000005.1 GCA_027294455.1 Gemmatimonadota bacterium | reverse complement strand
ACCGCGCCCGGCGACGAGGCGTGCAATGCGTAGTTCGCCCCGGCAGATGTTTCCCGCCGCCGGCCGTCGCGGTGCCGTTCGTCATCCAGCACCTGCATCTCCGGCCCGGTCTTCCAGGTTCGGTCCCATTCCTCGCTCACACGGAATATGATCCCGCTGTTGCCGCCCTTTTCGACCTTCCATTCGAGCTTGAGTTCGAAGTCGGCGAATTGCTCCACCGTGATAATGTCACCGCCGGGGCCGACACGCTGCAACTCTCCGTCCACGACCCGCCAGCCAGCAGGCATATCCGGACGGCGGAAACCCCTCCAGCCCTGGGTCGTCCGACCGTCGAAGAGGAGCTGCCATCCTTCCGCCCGTTCGGCTGCCGTGAGCGTGTTGTGCGCTTGCCACACCTCGGAACAGCACTCGGCTTCCACCCCGATCAGGACTCTTCCCGGTGCCAACAAAAACAGCGCTGCGCAACCTGCGAATCGACCATTCATACGAGCCTCCGGCGGTGAGGTTTGTCTGTGCGAAGCACCCGCCTCGTCAGGCGGCCCCGGCCTAGAATACCGTCTTAATAGGTTGGGCGGAACCACATGGAGACGAAGGTGTGAACGGCTGGCTGTTGGGGGCCACCGTCCGTCTGTCCGGCCGTCAGCTTGCTCTGGTGCTCCCAGGTTCCGGGCCGTAGATTGGCGGCATCCCTTCCATGGAGGGCGGCGATGCGATCCATGCATTGCAGCGCCTGTCAGAAGAACGGTGTACCCAAGACCTGCGTACGGTCCAAACTCGCCGTCGAGGTCACCCTCTGGCTCGTTGGCATTGGCATGGGATTGACCGCCGGCGGGTGGCGGGCAATCGTCACCCCGTCACCCCAGGCCCTGACGACCGAAGTTCAGGAAATCGTGTTGTCGTCCGTTTCCGGGTCGTTTGTGGCCGCGAATCCCGGGGAGGTCGCCCCCGAAACGGCCTACAACACAGACAGAATCCTGCTCGAGATCACCGGCTGGCTTTCCGACGTCTCGTTCGGTTTCATAAAGACCTTCTGGTGGGCCCTGATCATCCCGGTGCTGTTCTCCCTCTGGCGGCAGTTCTCCAAGTATCAAGGCTGTCGCGCATGTGGCAGCAAGGAGCTTACGCCGATCGAGATCCAGTACTGACCTGACGCTTCCCCGGCAGATTTCACGGGGGCTCCCGCTCCGACCCTGTTCCCACTATCCTGCCACGCCAGCCAATCTATCGGAGGCCCCAATGACATGTTCTCCGAACGCTCTGCGTCAAACAATCCGGTCGTTTGCCGCTTTCACGTGGATGACTCTCGCCCTCGCGGTTCCCCAGCGAGGCACGGCACAGTCCACAGCGCCACCGGGCTCCATGACGTTCGCCCTCACGGGCGACGCCATCATCACAAGGCGCCTCTCGCCCTTCGGGGAACCGGAATATCTCCGCATGCTCGAGGTGATCCGCTCGGCGGACCTCGCGTTCACGAATCTGGAGGTATTGTTCCACGACTTCTCCGAGGGCTACCCAGCCACCCACAGCGGAGGCACGTGGATGGCAGCGGAGCCCTACCTCGCTGGAGAGTTGGTGTGGGCGGGGTTCGACATGGTGAGTCGGGCCAACAACCACACCATGGATTACAGCGCCGGCGGCCTCCGTGCCACCACGCGGGCGCTCGACGCCGTGAACCTAGTCCACGCCGGTGCGGGCGAGAACCTGTCCAGGGCCCGAGCACCGGCCTATCTGGAAACGGGCGGCGGACGGGTGGCGCTCATTTCGGTTGCATCCACCTTCTCAGACGAAGACCGGGCGGGACCCCAGCGCGGTGATCTCCGCGGCAGGCCGGGCCTGAGTCCCCTGCGATACACGACGACCTATCACGTAAGCCGGGGCTCCCTGGACAAACTTCGCGAAGTCGGTGAAGAAATGGGGCTCTCCGTGAGCGAGGGAGATTCGTTGCGATTCCTCCGAACGCGATTCGTGGCCGCCGATACCACAGGTCGACGCACAACGCCGCAAGAAGGTGACCTGGCGGACATTGTGGCCGTCGTCCGAGAGGCCCGAAAACAGGCCGACTGGATCATCGTGACGAGTCATACCCACGAGAGCGCAGAGTCGCGCGACGTCCCGGCCGATTTCCTCGTGAGGTTCGCCCGAAGCGTCGTAGACGCCGGCGCCGACATGTTCGTAGGACACGGCCCACACGTCTTGCGGGGCATCGAGATCTACCGGGGCAAACCGATTTTCTACAGCCTAGCCAACTTCATCTTCCAGAACGAAACCGTTCGTTTCCTTCCGGGAGACATGTACCGGCGCTACGGAGTTCCCTTGGATGCCCATCCCGGGGACATCCAGGACGCGCGGATCGAGAGTAGCGACACCGGGGGATTTCCCGGACAGCGGTGGTACTGGGAGAGTGTCATTGCGGTGCCGAGATTCGATGACGGGCAGCTCACGGAAATTCGCCTGTTCCCAATCACACTCGGATTCGGAAACCCGAGACCTCAGCGCGGACGACCTCGCCTCGCCGACGCAGAAGCCGGGCAGCGCATCATCGCGACGCTGAAGGAGTTGTCCGAGCCATTCGGAGTCTCGATACGGTATCTGCCGGAAGAGAACGTGGGGCTCATCGCCGGCGATCGCTACGTGAGAGGACGTTGATAGGTTTCAGGTGCAGGGTCCCAGGGATCACCATTGGCAAATTCGCCGACGGCCACCCGGGAACCTGAAACCCGCCCACTCCAACGGAGCCGGCGCTGCGCCACCGTACGGGAGGGCGGGCGGTGGTGTTTCAGAGGGAGACGGGGCATCCTTCAGACGACGATCCCCACATCCGGAGCGCGCCATATGAGACCCGTCGTTTCGCTCTTGCTCATCGCCGGAGGCCAGGTTCCTGCGGTCATTCGGGCCCAGACTATGACCCTCGACCAATACAATCCACGGTCGAGCTTGGTCGTGCCCAGCCACCCGCTCACGCGGGCCCGGTTTCCTTTCATCGACGTGCATAGCCATCACCGCAATCTGTCGCCAGCACGGGTGGACTCCCTCATTGCGGCCATGGACGCGATGAACATGGCTGTCATGGTAAATCTGAGCGGCAGCACGGGCGACCGACTCGTCCAAATCATCAAGGGGATGAAAGAGCGGTATCCCGATCGCTTCGTGGTGTTTGCCAACCTGAACTTCGACGGCATCGACGATCCCGACTGGGGCGCTAACGCTGCGGCGCAATTGGAACGTGACGTGGAGGCCGGCGCCCAAGGCCTCAAAATCTTCAAGAACCTAGGCATGACGTTGACCGACGGCGCAGGCAACCGGATCGCCACCGACGACCATCGCTTCGATCCGGTCTGGGCAAAGGCCGGCGAGCTGGACATTCCTGTGCTCATTCACACCGGCGATCCGAAACAGTTTTGGGAACCGCAGGATCGCTTCAACGAGCGCTGGTTCGAGCTTAAGGAACGCCCCGGGCGGATTCGGCCGCCCGACCGTTTCCCACCTTGGGAACGGATCATGAACGAACAGTGGAACGTGCTCAGACGGCACCCCAACAC
>JAPULZ010000049.1 GCA_027294455.1 Gemmatimonadota bacterium | reverse complement strand
AGCCAAGCGCCAGAGTAAAAGGGGTAACTAACATGGCGGAAGATCGGATTCCGTTTGGGCTTCATACGATCACCCCGTACTTGGTGGTAGAAAGCGTTTCAACCCTTATTCAGTTTCTTCAGCACGTGTTCGACGCCGAGTCAAGAGGCGATCCGCAGTATCGGGAGGATGGGAGCGTCAAACATGCAGAAATGCGGATCGGTGACTCCGTCGTGATGATGGGGGAGCCGATGGATGAGATCGGGCCAATGCCCGCCATGATGTATCTTTACGTGAACGATTGCGATGCCACCTACGAGAGGGCCCTAGCAGCAGGTGCCACGTCAATACTCGAGCTTGACAATTATCCCCACGGTGATCGTTATGGCGGCGTCAAAGATCCCGTTGGCAACATCTGGTGGATCGTTACCCACATTGGCAAACAAACATGAGATGCATAGCAAGGCGATACTGTACCAAGATCAAGCAGGGCCAGCAGATTCCCCATCAGCGCCACTGGCCGACGCTCGCAGCCCTGCCATGGGCGAGGCGGCAAGGGGCTAGACGCTGGAGCCGCGTGCTGAAATCTCAAGACCAGCAGCGGCACCTCCATGTCTCATCGTGGTCTCCAATGTCCTAGATTCCACCGCGCAATGAGGATTTTGTCGGCGGGGCTGAACCGGGTGCGGGAGATCACCGAGCGATTGCGGGCGTGGGGTGGGCAGGTGGACCACGTCCATCTCGTGTTGGTCTCTGTCGTCATCGGGCTCGTGGCGGGATTGTGCGCCGTGGGCTTCCGCGCCCTCATCGAGCTCGTGAACGTCGTGGCGTGGCGGCGCGGCGCCTACACCCTGGACTACATTCGCGATCTCCCCTTCTGGTGGAAGATCGGTGCGCCGCTCGTCGGTGGGGGGGTGGTGGGCTTCATCGTGCAGCGGTTTGCGCCCGAAGCCAAAGGCCACGGGGTTCCCGAGGTGATGGAAGCGGTGGCGCTGCGCGGCGGGCGGATTCGCCCGCGCGTCGTGATCACCAAGATGCTGGCTTCCGCCATCTCGATCGGCTCGGGGGGCTCGGTAGGCCGCGAGGGGCCGATCGTGCAAGTGGGATCGGCCATCGGATCGTCGGTGGGGCAGTGGCTCCGGGTGGACGAGGGTCGGCTCCGGACGTTGGTCGGGTGCGGGGCCGCGGCGGGGATCGCGGCGGCCTTCAATGCCCCCATCGCCGGTGCGCTGTTCGCCGCTGAGATCATCCTCGGCAACTTCGGCGTGGCCCAGTTCTCGCCGATCGTGATCTCGTCCGTCGCCGCGACGGTGGTCAGCCGCCACTTTCTCGGCGATTTCCCCGCCTTCGAAGTGCCCGTGTACCGCCTGGTCCACGCCGGGGAGCTGGCGGCCTACACGGTGCTCGGCCTGCTCGCGGCCGTTGTCTCCGTCGCGTTCGTTCGCATTCTCTACAGCATCGAAGAGCGGTTCGAGCGATCACCCCTCCCACCCATCCCGCGCGCCATGCTCGGCGGAGCGCTCGTCGGGACCATCGGCATCATGGCGCCCCAGGTGTTCGGAGTCGGGTACGAGGCGATCAATGAAGCGCTGAACGGCACGATGATGTGGCAGCTCATGATCGCCCTCGTGCTGATCAAGATCGTGGCCGTCTCGATCACGATCGGCTCCGGCGGCTCTGGTGGCGTGTTCGCGCCATCGCTGTTCATCGGCGCCATGCTGGGTGGTGGCGTCGGAACGATCGTGCACGCCCTGTGGCCCGCGGCCACGGGCACGCCCGGGGCGTACGCGTTGGTCGGCATGGGTGCGGTGGTGGCCGGCGCAACGCACGCGCCGATCACGGCGATCCTGATCATCTTTGAGTTGACCGGCGACTACGAGATCATCCTGCCCCTGATGATCGCTTCGATCATCGCGACCCTCCTCTCCACACGCATGCAGCCCGCCTCGATCTACACGCGCAAACTGCTGAATCGTGGCATCCAATTGCACCGTGGTCGTGCCGTCAACGTCCTCGCGGACATCTCGGTGGCCGACGCGATGGAGGGCGTTCCGCCGTCGCTCCATCCCGACGCGGACTTCGGGACCGTCCTGAGGCGGTGCGTCGACGATTCCACGGGAGACGTGTTCGTGGTCGATGACGATCAAATCCTGTGCGGCCGGATTCCCGCCGGCACGATCCGGCGGGCCGTCGCGGATGCAGCGGCCCTCGCCGACCTGGTCATCGCGGAGGACTTGATGGTGGACGTGGGCGACGGTACGGTGGCGCCGGACGACAGCCTCGCCGAGGCCATGCGGCTCCTGGAGCGGGTTCGCAACGAGTTGCCCGTGGTGGCGCAGGGCCGGCTCGTGGGCGTGCTCCGTCCACAGGACGTGATCGCCCGGTACAATGTCGAGATCCTCAAGCGGGACATGGTGCAGTCGTTGGCGAGTACGCTGACATCGGGGACGGCGAAAAAGCGGGTGGCCACCGCGCACGGCACGCAGCTCGTCGAGATCCCGGTGCCCCAACCCTTCGTCGGTCGTTCGCTGCGCAGCCTCGACGTCCGGCGCCGGTACGGGGTGACGATTCTCATGATCCGGCATGCCGACGGCTCGATGGCGGCTGCACCCGACGCCGACGACACCTTCGCCGTAGGGGACGTCTTGATCGTGTTGGGCGGTGACGCGGCGCTGGCGCAGCTCGCGAACGAACCGGACACGGAATGACCCACGATGGCGCACCCACCGGCGCCCGGCTCGGCGTGCTGTCGGTCGCCGCCATCGGCGTGGTGTACGGCGACATCGGCACGAGCCCGATCTACGCGATCCGTGAGGCATTGCACGTGTCTCACGGGGTGGAGCCGGTACGTGACACCGTGCTCGGCATCTTGTCCATGATCTTCTGGTCGCTCGTGATCGTCATCTCCGTCAAGTATCTCTTCTTCATCTTGCGTGCGGACAACGAGGGAGAAGGGGGGATCATCGCCCTCACCGCCCTCGTGAGTCCCCGGGGGCCCTCGACCCGGAGGCGCCGGATGCTGATGCTCGCCGGCCTGTTTGGCGCGGCGCTCCTCTACGGCGACAGCATGATCACCCCGGCCATCTCCGTGCTGAGCGCCGTGGAGGGTCTCCAGATCGCGGTGCCTGCGGTGGAACCCTTCGTCATCCCGGCGGCGGTGGCGATTCTCATTGCGCTGTTCAGCGTCCAGTATCGCGGCACGGAACGGGTGGGCGCCCTGTTCGGTCCCGTGATGATCTTGTGGTTTCTCACCCTCGGGGTGTTGGGCATCGTGCAGCTGGTTCAGGATCCACAGGTCCTCGCGGCGGTCTCCCCCCATTTTGCGGTGCGGTTGTTCACGGATCACCCGATGGGCGCGTTTCTCGTGCTCGGGTCGGTCTTCCTGGTCGTCACCGGCGGCGAGGCGTTGTACGCCGATCTGGGACATTTCGGAACTCGGCCGATTCGGTTGATGTGGTTTTCCATCGTGCTGCCGGGGCTGTTGCTCAACTACTTCGGCCAGGGAGCATTGATCATCACGAACCCACAGGCTGCCGAGGCCCCTTTCTTTCTGATGGCGCCGTCGTGGGCGCTCCTTCCACTGGTCGTCCTCACGACGGCGGCCACCGTCATCGCCTCTCAGGCGGTGATCTCGGGCGCCTTCTCGCTCACCCGGCAGGCCGTGCTGCTGGGATACCTCCCCCGCTTGCGGATCGCGCACACGTCGAAAGACCAGGCCGGCCAGGTCTACATGCCGCTGGTGAACTGGGGTTTGATGATCGCGAGCGTGAGCCTGGTGCTGGGGTTTCGCACGAGCAGCAATCTCGCCGCGGCGTACGGTATGGCGGTGACGACCGACATGGTGTTCACGACGATCCTCTTCGCGGTCGTCGCCTTGCGGGTGTGGCGTTGGTCCCCGCTCACGGTCGTAGGGCTGATCAGCGTGTTCCTCGTGGTGGACATCGGGTTTTGGGGCGCGAATCTGCACAAGCTGCCCCACGGCGGATGGTTTCCGTTGATTGTCGCCGCCGTGATGTTCGTGCTCATGACGACCTGGAAGCGCGGCCGTCAGATCCTGAGCAGCCGGCTGCGCGAACGGGTGATTCCGCTGGAAGAGTTCGTGGAAAATCTCGAGCAGCATCCGCCGATTCGTGTTCCCGGTACGGCGGTATTTCTTTCATCCGACGCGAACGGGGTGCCCCCGGCGCTCCTCCACAATCTGAAACACAACCGGGTGATGCACGAGCGGGTGATCTTCCTGACGATCTCGGTTGGCACGACCCCGACGGTCGATGAGGCGAATCGCATCGAGATCTCGACGCTTGGAGGAGGGATGTTCCGCATCACCGTGCAGGTGGGCTTCTCCGAAGAGATCGACGTCCCGGGAATTCTCGCGCGATGCGACGTCGAGGGTGGGCCGTTCGCCATGATGCAGACGAGTTATTTCCTGGGCCGCGAGCGAATCATCGCCACCGCGCGGCCCGGGATGGCCATCTGGCGTGAGAAACTGTTCGCCGTGATGACCCGCAATGCGGAGGGCATCACGGGACACTTCAACCTGCCGCCCAATCGGATCGTGGAGTTGGGAATGCAAGTGGAGATCTAGATCGCATAGCCAAATTGTTGCACACGTCGCCGCACGTTTTGGTGACGCTTGATGCAGATCTCCAAGGCCCATCGTGGAGGGAGTTGGAAATGTCGCAACGGATCCAATGCTTCTGGCACAGCTGCGCCTTGTTGGTTGCCTTGCTCCTCAGTGTCGGCCGACTTGCGCCACTTACTGCCCAGGCCAACACACTTCCCAACATCGTCGTCATCATCGTCGACGATCTTCGTTGGGACGAGCTCGGCGCGACGGGCCACCCGTTCGTGGAGACCCCCAACATCGACCGCATCGCCCACGAGGGCGCCCGGTTTCTGAACGCGTTTGCCACGACACCCATCTGCTCACCGAGCCGAGGCAGCATCCTCACTGGCCTCTACGCCCACGCCCATGGCATCATCGACAACACGAACCGCAGCGCCGCCAGCCACGGGCTGGAGACGTTTCCGCGCCAGCTCGATCGCGCCGGCTACGAGACCGCGTTCATCGGCAAATGGCACATGGGCAATGACGACACGCGGCGTCCCGGATTCGACTACTGGGTGGCGATGCCGGGGCAGGGGGAGGCCATCGATCCGGAGTTGAACGAAAACGGCGTGCGCCACCGAGTCGAAGGGTATGTCACCGACATTCTCACCGACCGGGCGGTGTCGTTCATCGAGAATGCGAGCGCGCCGTGGTCACTCTTCTTCGCCCACAAGTCGCTCCATCCCAACATCCGGCAACTCGACGACGGCAGCACGGCCGCCCTCTCTCGGGGAGGATTCATCGCCGCGGACCGTCACGTGGGCCGCTATGCCGACGCCGAGCCGCCCCGGCGGCCGAGTGCGTTCTTGCCGCCGGACGGCAAGCCCGCGCTGCAACGCCGGATCGGCAACCTTCCGCCCCTGGGACGCGAGACGGCCACCAGCGACCGCACGATCCGGGAGCGTTTGGAGATGCTGTTGGCGGTGGACGAGAGCGTGGGCCGGTTGTTGGCGACGTTGGAACGATCGGGCGAGCTGGACAACACGGTGTTCATCGTGACCAGCGATCACGGCTATTTCTACGGCGAACACGGATTGAGTGCAGAACGCCGCCTCGCCTACGAGGAGACCATCCGGATTCCGTTGTTGATCCGCTATCCCAGGATGATCCCCGCCGGCAGCACGCCGGAGGAGTTCGCCCTCACCGTCGACCTGGCACCCACGCTCATCGAGCTGGCCGGTGCGGAGTCGAGTGTTCCGCTCCACGGACGCTCGCTCGTCCCCGTGTTCACTGGTCAGACGGACGGGTGGCGCACGTCGTTCTTGATCGAGTACTTCAGCGATACGGTCTTTCGCCGGATCGTCAACATGGGCTACCGGGCCGTGCGCACGGAGCGGTTCAAGTACATTCGCTACACCGAACTCGAGGGCATGGACGAGCTGTACGATCTGGCAGCCGATCCCTACGAGGTGACGAACCTCATTGGCGACTCGGACCACCATGCCACACTGCTCCGCCTGCAGGGAGAGCTCGACCAGCTGCTCGAGCGGACTCAATCGGGCGGATAGTCCAGCCGGAAGAGGCCATAGCGACGGGGCAGGCTTGCGCAATATGCATCAAATATGCATATTGATGCATATGAGAACTACACTCAATATCGACGACGACTTGTTGGAAGAGGCACGCCGTCTCACCAAAATCGAAGAAAAAACCGCCCTGGTTCGCGCCGGTTTGGAGGCGCTCATCAGCGTCGAGAGCGCCCGGCGGCTGGCCGCCCTCGGCGGTTCCCAGCCGCAGCTTCGCGTCGGCCAGCGGCGGCGGTCCCCCCCACGTCGGTCGCGATGATTCTGGTGGACACGTCGGTTTGGGTCGACCACCTGCGACGTGACAATCCGGCTCTCGCCCAACTCCTCGAGCATGGCCGGGCGTGGACCCACGAATTCGTCGTCGGCGAGTTGGCATGCGGCAACCTGCACCAACGTCCGGAGATCCTGTCATACTTCGCGAAACTTCCACGGGCGTCCACGGCCGAGCATGGGGAGGTCATGGAGCTGGTCGAGCGCCGCCGGCTCCACGGCGTGGGAATCGGTTGGGTCGACGCACACTTGCTGACCTCCGTGGTGCTCGAGGGCCTCGTCGTATGGACGCTAGACAAGCCGCTGCAAGCCGCGGCCGACCGGCTGGCGGTGGCAGCGGCCAAGCCGGATTTCCGATGAGTCAGAGCACCGTCGATGCCGGGTTTTTGCCGTATGACCCGAGGGGGGGTAGGGGCGGTACGACGGCGTTCCCCATACCGCCGCACCACCTACCGTGCTGCTAGCGTGCCGCCAACATCTCCGACCGCACGACTGCCTCCACCAGCTCCACGAACTCCGCGCGATACTGATCGTCGTCGTCGGCCGTCGCTTCGCGCGCGGCGTTCAACACGTGAGCCATGGTCCACCGTCCGGAGAACTCGGACTCGCGCAGCAACATCCCGAACCCGGCCACGGCGGACGCAAACCGCAAGTCCCGCGAGGCATCGCGGACCACGTCTTCCACGACGTGCGTCAGCAACCGGCTCGTATCGCCGTCGGGCGCCTTGTAGCGCAACTTGACGAACAGCAACTCGCCGGTGTCGGGCAACGCCCGGGCGACCGGGGTCTGGTAGCGCAGCGAGTCCACGCCGCCGATGGCGTATTCCGTCTCGACGCCCACCGGAATCACTTCATACAGCGCGGTCACCGTGTGGCCCGCGCCCAGCTCCCCGGCGTCCTTGGTGTCGTCGTTGAAGTCCTCAGCGGCGAGCAAGCGATTCTCGTAGCCGATCAGGCGATACGCCTGCACGCGGGCCGGATTGAACTCGACCTGGATCTTCACGTCTTTCGCGATGGTGAAGAGGGTGCCGCCCATCTCCTCGACCAGCACTTTGCGGGCCTCGGCGATGTTGTCGATGTAGGCGAAGTTGCCGTTTCCGTGATCGGCCAGGGCTTCCATCTTGGAGTCCTGGATGTTGCCGGTGCCGAAGCCCAGCACGGTCAAGAACGTGCCCTGCTCCCGTTTCTCCTCGATGAGGCGGATCATCTCGCCGTCGCTCGAGGCGCCCACGTTGAAGT
>JAPULZ010000048.1 GCA_027294455.1 Gemmatimonadota bacterium | reverse complement strand
ATCAGTACGGCTGGCGGTGACAAGCTCACGCGTACAGGGTTCCCCATCGGTACCGTGGGCTACATGAGTCCGGAGCAGGCGGCCGGCCGCAGCGATCTCGACGAGCGGACCGATGTGTACAGCCTCGCCAGCGTCTTCTATGAGATGATGGTCGGTGAGGCGCCCGGCATGTGGGTGACCGACGAAGCGATGAAGTACAAACGCTTCATCGACGCGCTCCCGGCGCATCGGGAGCGGCTCGATCGCCTCCCCGGTGCCGTCGAACAGGTGCTCGTGCAGGCGATGATCATGCATCCGGGAGAACGGCACGCCACACCGAATGATCTGGCGGCCGCGCTGGAGCAGGCCGTCCAGCGCAAGCCCGCATACAACGAGGCCCAGGTACGGGCCGTGATCCGGTCGGCCGCAGAGCGGCAAGCGGAGCATCCGACCGAAGAGGGTGCGATGTCGCTGGCGGCGATCCAGCGCATCGGCGCCGAGGTCGGACTCTCGCCCGATCGGGTGCGGGACGCCGTACAGGGCCTCGCCAGCCCACCGGCGATGTTGGCTCGGGGAGGAATCTTCGGTGCTCCGTCGAAGATCGATATGGAACGCACGCTGGATGCGGAATTGCCGGTCGAGGGGTTCGAGGCCCTGCTGGAAGAGGTGCGGGCGGTCACCGGCGAGGTGGGGCGTATCAACGAAACGCTGGGGAGATCCCTCTCGTGGAATTCTCTCAGCTTCCAGAACTCGTTAGAGGGCACAGGACGGCTGATCCACGTGATGGTCAAACCGAAGGACGGTCAGACCCGTATCCGGATCACCGAGGGCACGGGGGTACATCCGCTGTTCCTGGTAATTGGGACGGTGATGGGCGGCGGAATGTTGGGCGTCGCGATCTCAGGAGCCGTGTTGAGCGCCGGTGCCCCGTTCCTGCTGACGGCCTCGATATTCGGCGTGACCTGGGGCGCCGCGTACGTCGGCGCCCGAACGGTGTTCCGCACCTTCATCAAGCGGCGGGTCCGGATTCTGTCGGACCTGCTGGACCGCCTCTCGAATCACGTCGTGGCTACCGCACCCCAATCGGCGGTGACGGTCCCCGGATCAGACAAGGACGTGGGTGCGTGAGCTGGGCACGCTGCCGCTACCGCCCCATGATCATCTCAATCTCCCCAACCTCCCGGGGCGCTCCGGCCGAGAGATTCTCGTAGCCGTCCTGGGTAACGAGGATCATGTCCTCGATCATGATGGCGATACCCTTTTCCGGGATGTAGAGCTTGGGTTCCACGGTGAAGACCATTCCGGCGGTGAGGGGCTGTGCGTAGTCGCGACTGTCCAGCGCCTCGAGGCCGATGTGGTGACCGAGGTCTCTGACTCCCGTTCCCCTGGCCCCGCTGTAGTCTGTGAGCGTGCCCCTCTGAGCGAGCCAGTATGTGGGTGAGGGCAAGATGCCCCACACGCGATCTGCGCCCATGCGATCGATGTTCTCGAACTGCTCGAGCCCATGGTTCCGGAATACCTGTGCAGCCGCCCTGATGACCTCGATCATCATCACCCCCGGCTCGATACGGGCGAGGGCCGCTTTCTGCGCCTCCAGAACGATCTCGTAGTACTCGCGTTGTTCGTCGCTGAATCGACCGGAGACCGGGAAGGTGCGGCAAATGTCCGATGTGTACATCTGGAATTCTGCAGCGCCATAATCGATGAACACGAGTTCCCCGTCTTGCATTACCCGGTTGGGGGAGTTGTAGTTCTCCGATGTCAACGTGTACAGGCTCACGGCCGCAGGCCCCGAGCTCACGATCGGTCCGAACGAGCTTCGGGTCGATCCCTCACGCTTCCACACGTACTCCATCAATCCCGCAACTTCGAGGTCGTTGCTGCCCGGCCGGATCGCCCGCATGGCTTCCACCAACCCCGCTACGCTGATCGCCGCGGCGCGCCGCAGGGCGGCAATTTCGTGCCGGTCCTTGATCAATCGCAGCCGTTCAACGAACGGCGTAGCGTTTTTCCATTCCCTGTCGGGCAGCAGGTCGGTAACCGCCTCTTCGAGCTGCTGACGGTACGACAACGGCTTGCCCAAACCGGGAGGAGCGTACAGCCGGCCACCCTCCGATGCGAAGTACACGGTTGGTGCGTCTCCCACGATGTCGGGCAACCGCTCGGCGAATTCATCGACGGGGTAGGTCTCGGCGATGCTGGTCGCCATCTCCGCTTCACGTCCCGGACCGAGGCGCCGGATGGGTTGATTCCATGCCGCCCCGCGAAAGCGCTGCTCGGCCATGGGATACTGGGCGCCTGCGAACTGGTACTGTTGAGGGAGGAACAACACCTCCCTTTTCCTTCCTCCCTCGTATTCGCTGATCACCAGGATCGCATACGGTGACTCGACGCCGGTGAGGTACCAAAAATTCGGATCCTGTTTGCTCTGACCGGCCGAACGAATCATGTACCTGCCGGGAATGATCACCGGTGCGCCGTCAACCGCCGCCGCCAGCCGGGCGCGCCGCGCCGCATGGACCTGCGGTGGAAAGGCAACGTCACTTTGGGCAGGGAGGCCCAAAGGCAACGCCGCAAGCGCGATGCAGAACAGGACGGGTCTCACGACATCAACCGCCCGTTTCATATTTGAAGGACAGACTCACCTTGACCCGGTAACGGCCACTTTCCCGTTCTCGATTTTGTCGAAGGAACGGATCGGTTGCCCATCCGGCCCCAAGATGGTGACGACCACGTCCACGGAGATCTGATTGACCGCGCCGTACACGAATACTTCGGAGCGGAGACCGAGCGTGTAATCGTGCCGTGCCCGGACTCCAACGTGGCGGGAATCGAGCGACCGCGCTCGATGAGACGCGTCTCCTGAGCCGAAACGGAGGAGGCCATCACGAGGAGGGCCACTAGCATGAGTCGCATCTTCGTCTTCTTCACTGGAGCCTCTCGAGTTGGTGCTCGAAGTACTCCCGCCAGCTCTCGGGCAACGCCGTGACCGACAGGGCCTTGCGCAGAAGACCAGTATTGGTCTTTTCCGTCGTGTAGAGACGCGTGACATCCGCTACGGTCAATCCGGCGGGGTGCTCGGAAACTCGCTCCAACTCGTCACCCGCCTGCACCTCCCCCTCTTCTACGACGCCAAAATAGAAGCCCGTCCGTTGACTCTTGAGAAACCTCTTGAGCATGTCAGCCCGGCCAAACCGAATCGCGAGCTTGACGCAAGGCATGCGCGGTTCGGTCACGACCACTCGGATGCCTCCAACCCGAAACTCATCCCCGATACACACAGCGTCCTCGGTCACTCCCTCGGCGGTGAAGTTCTCTCCGAAACTGCCCCACGGCAGGTCGGCGTCCGGTAATTCTTTCGCCCAGTACGCATAGTGCTGGGAAGGATAAACGTAGACAGCCTTCGTCGGCCCCCCGTGAACGGAAAGATCGGCCTGCTGATCGCCATCCAAATTGTGTCGGCGAAGTGTCACCGGGCCTTCAACGGGGGACTTGAAGATGGCCGTTGAGACCGCCTCGCCTTTCCAAGGTACCTCGCGAGGAAGGCCGACATTGATCGACAAAAGCTTCATACACCCTCGTATTTGAACGAGACCCTTACCTTGGCACGGTAGGTCTCGATCTTCCCGTCTTTGAGCTGCATGTCGAGTTCGGCGATCTCCGCTATGCGAAGGTCACGCAGACTCTTCGCCGCTTTGCCGACGGCCGCTGCCGCCGCCTTCTCCCAAGATTCGGTGCTCGTTCCGATTAGCTCGATCACCTTGTAAACGCTTTCCGCCATTTTTTTCTCCTCTCAATGTGGTTCCCGACCGCACCGATTGCTTCCGCTGGGGATCCCGGAATCAGCGCTCGCGGGCTCGTCGCCGTGCCGGCCGTGCGATACCAGAACCTATGGGCGGGACCGACTGTGAGCCAGTGCGTACCTCCCTCCAACCCCGCCCAGCGATTCTCCGGTCACGACGCTTCACACTTGCTGGACGTCAAATCGCCGGTAGCTTAGGGCAATCACAGCCGTGCCAAGGAGCCTGTCATGAACCATCGTCAGATTATCCCGTCGATTGCCATCGTGACCCTTGCCCTCGCCATTCCGACCGCGTCTGCGGCTCAACGGTTCACGGGCAGAGTGGACATCGTGACCCATACGCTTGGCATGCAGGAGCTGCTCGAGCTGGTGGGGGAAAACGTCACCACGGTCATGGACCTCCCAGTTGACGCGATCCGGACTGCACCAGGGGTTCGGACTGAGGCGTACCTCGCCAAGGTGCGGGGCTCGGTGGTTTATATCGTCACGGACGAAGGTGACGTGCGCGTGGACTATGAAACGGGACGGTTCGCGATGTACGATCCCGCCAACGACGTGCACGCCACATGGACGGCTGACGAGCTCGAGGAGTGGATGGCCTCCATGATGGGTGGTGGGGCCGGAGCGGGAGCCGACATGGCCTCCACGATGGCCCTGATGCGGGGCGCCATGGGTGTCACAGAGGAAGAACCGGAGGGCCCATACCCTCTCGACAGGGAGGACGATTGTGGCACGTGGTGGGCAGGGAAAATGGGAACGGTCGACTTCGAAGGGAATCCCATGCAGCCCGGATGGATCCTTCATATGTGCGTCACGCAAGACCATCCCGATGCATGGCAGAGCTACAAGGCCATGACCGACGCCAGCAGCCAACTCAACCCCATGAACAGCGAGGACGCAGAAGATCGGATGGAGAGTGCCATACTTGAGCATGGAATGCCGACCATCACCAAGCTGCTCAAGAAGGGGGGCGACATGAGCCCATCACTCGAGTTCGCCGTGACGGTTGTCAAGGTCACCCCCGGTCCCGTTTCGGCCGAGGAGGTGGAACCGAAGGGAAGAGAAGTGACGCTGCAGGAATTCATGGACTTGAGGATGCGTGGAATGAGGTAGGCTGGCTGGAGCGAGGCCATTTTCGCACAGCACAATAGGCGAGTGAGCAGTCTTTACCTACGGCGTTCGTGCCACCACGAGCGCCGACGTGTTTTTCACGTGGGTCGATACCGATTTCCTGATGGAGCGGAAGTTGGGGGCAATCGTTCCGTGGTTCGCACCCAGGGGCGACAACCTGGCCATGGCGCAGATCAACGGCGCCGCGGAATCGAAAAGGGATTGACCTTAGACGTGTTTCACGTCAAGTCGTTCCGTCGTTGAAAACGCCGGCTCGGCGCGAAGCGACACGCCCTAATCGGCGACCTCTCAGGACGATTCGGCGAGTGCGACTGCTCGAAAGCATTCGTCCTCCCGGTGTTCTGCTATGGGACGCTCATCCCGCCGCCCGCGCCGCTTCCCAGCCGAGGATCGCCCGTTTGCGCGCTTCGCCCCAGCGATAGCCGCCGAACTCGCCGGACTCGCGCAACACGCGGTGGCAGGGGATGAGGTAGGCAACCGGGTTCTTGCCGACCGCTCCGCCGACGGCTCGCGCTGCGGTCGGCCGGTCGATCGACTCCGCGAGCGCGCTATACGACGTCGCGGCACCGGCTGGGATCTGGAGCAACGCCTGCCAGACCTGGAGTTGAAAGTTGGTGCCCTTGAGCAACAGCGTGACCGGCTTGGATCGATCGCCACCCGACCCGAAGATTCGCTCCACGTCGGCCGAGGCGACGGCGGGATCTTCGCGGCGCGTCGCCCCGGGCCAGGTGCGCTCGAGGCGTTCGACGGGGGTGGTGCGGTCACCCTCCACCACGAACTCCAGACCGCAGATGCCGCGGTCGGTGGCCGCGACGAGACACTCCCCGAATGGGCTGGGGGCAAAACCGTAGCGGATGTCGAGGTCACGCCCCCACTCCTTGTACTGACCCGGCGTCACGGCTTCGACCGACAGGAACAGGTCGTGCAGGCGACCCGGTCCGGACAGGCCGGCCTCGTACGCGGTTGCCAGGACGGAAAGCCCCTCCCGCAGGGCGCGTTTGGCGTGTTGGACGGTGAGATATTGTAGAAAGCGCTTGGGGCTGACGCCGGCCCAGCGACGAAAGAGTCGCTGCAAGTGGAATTCGCTCAGACCCACGGCTCGGGCCACCTCGCTCAGTGACGGCTGCTCGCCGGCGTGCGCTTCGAGGAAATGAATGACTGCCTCGATGCGGTGATAATCTCTGAGGCTCTGTGGACCGGTGGTCATCGTTCTGCGCGCCTCCAGAAACCTGATCTTGGATGTCACTCGGCGGTAGTTGAGGAGGACGTTCCCGTTCGATTCCATGGGATACTCCGGTAGCTCATGACGACCGGATAATGGCACGATGGAGCCGGCGCAACCACCCGAATCTTGCGGTGGAAAGCACGGCTTGACGCTCCGGGCCGGCTGAAAGGGTAGGGGGCCCGGGCCGGGACATGCGCCATCAGGACCGCGCGCCCTTGACGGCTCAGCGAACTCGCATCCTCGGCGTGCTAGAATAGGCCGGCGAGGTCCCGATCTACCCGTTCGGCGAGACTGCGATGGGCACGGGCGGGGATCCGCGTCGCCTCGGTCTGCAGGTAGTAATCCCAGACGCCGGGCTGGTCCACGGCGACGCGATACACTTCCAGAAAACCGATCGGCGCCTCGGCTGCGCCCCCATAGTCGATGCGGACCAGGAACTGCATCGTGTCGACGCTCACCGTTGGTGCGAAGCTGCTGAACGCCAACGGTTGGACGTGGTTCATGAAGTTCTCGAAGGTCTGATCGGGCTCGTCCGGTGCGTCGGGGCTGACCCAGACATCGGCGGAGCCGAGCACTCCGATTCGACGCGTCATGGTGCGTTCACCCAACGCTCCGCGAACGGTTACGGTGGCCACATCGTCCCGGCTGAATCGGTGCAACTTTTGCAACCGGAGTGTGCTTGACGCGCCTTCGAGCGTCTGGACCATCTGATCTGCCAGGACGTAGCCTCTGCCAGAAACGGGATCGAACGCGTAGCGGTGGTTGGTTGCGTATATGGTGCCTCCGACTTCCAATATGCGCTCGGCTGCGGCGGTCGATACCGTCAGGCGCCGCTCCGTATCGTTCAGCGCGTACTGTTCCTTCGCCGCATCGTCCAGCACGCCCAGGTCGCGAAGCGCTCGGAGGTGCGCGAGGCGCTCCCAGACATCCTCCCCCTGTTCGCCTATCGGGAACTCGTCGGTTGCCGTTTCCTCGGAGCTGTCACGAGGCGATGGTTCGAACGAGCGGCCCCACAAGTACGCATTCCCCTGCTCTTCACGCCGCTCGACTACTGTTGTCGTGCGGCCCGCTCGCTCGTAGGTGACGGCGCGTACCTGATCCGGCGACAACTCCCAGATCGTGACGCTCCCATCGCGGTTCGTGGTAGTTGGTCTCGTTTCGTTCGGCGTCCAGGCCTGGTAGGCGAAGATCAACATGACCGCCAGGAGGATGCCGTGTACGGTGACGCCTCTCATGGAGCGGTCCTCCCCGAGCGCCGCCGGACCACCGTGACGGTCCCCGCGGCGAGAATGAGCAAGGGGGCTCCGAGGATTGTCAAATAGAACAGCGCCACATCCTGGGCCCGCGTGTGAACGATCGGAATATCTTCTTCGCTCGTAATCTCCCCTCCGAAGGCTTCGTCTCCGCCCAGCCAGCGAACGCCGTCGGAAAAGAGTGCGGCGTTGAGCGCTATGGAGCTGATCACTCCGTCGGTAAACATCCCGGCGTCGGCATAGACCAGGGCGCGCATGCCCGCCGAACTCTCGCGGCCTTCAATCGCCGCCACGAGGTTGTACGACATGCGCACCTCGGTCGCCGAGTCAAACTCGTAGTTCTCGTTGAGATCGGCGTATGTGGTCGGTAACGCCCTGACCACGAACCGTGGCCGGGGACCGCCGCTGTCCGCCGTCTCGAGGTATCCGGACCCCAACAAGAGGATGCCGGATCCCACCCGGGTGCGGCCGAGCGTCGTGACGGCCTCGTGCGCCGTGAACCGGTCGGTGACGATGAGCTGCCGGTCGGACACGTTGCCACGACGACGCAGGTGTCGTTCGTCATTTGCCAAGGGAACGCGTTGGTACCGGACGCCCAGGCGCTCTTCGAGCAGCCCAAGCCGAAAGTCGCTGTCCGGATCGAGGGCAAGGAGTACGGCCCCTCCGGCGGCCAGGTAGCGGTCGAGCGCCTCGAGTTCCTCCTCGAGGAATGGACTCCTCGGACCCAGCACCAGCACCATCGCCGCATTGTCGGGAATCGCTCGTCCCAATCCCTGCCGAAGCCCGAGGTCCTCAACCCGGTAGTTGAAGACCCGGAGTCCGTCCTTCAGTAGATCGACCTTCTGCAACGGGTCCGCCTCGTCGCCCGCGGGGCCGTTGAACTCACCATGACCCACGGTGAGGTATGCCGTGCGCGGGTCTCGCGCGAGACGCCACAGTCGCTCCTGAACGTCTCGGTCGAGGGTCCGAAGCCGGGCGCGTGCGGTCCCGATCTGGGTTGGAAGGGTGAGTCGTTCCGACCGTTCGCCCCGGACCAGGACGATCGTTCCATCCGCAGTGACGCTGTGCTCTCGCGCGAGAGCCGAAGATACCATACGGTCGTGTTCCTCGAGCACGACGTTTCCCGTGGCATCGGCCAAGGCTCTGAAGTACTCCGTGACCTCGTCTTTCACAGCGTTCACGGCGGGAAAGAACAGGAAGATCTGGAGCGGCTCGGATATGTTTCGTGCCATTTCCTGTGCGCCGGTGCCGGGACTGGAAGTCTTGAAATACGAAACGTCCACGGTCTTGTCCCATTCGGACGCGATGTAGCCGGCAAGCATGAGGGCCGCGCCGGCCAGGGCGATGGTCAGCGCGGCGCCTGCGGTCTCGTGCACGCGCTGCGATTCCACCTGCATGGCGGTTTTTCCCGCATGTCGATGAGCCGAGAGCGCCCACTGGGCGCCGAGGGCGGGGAGCAACGATGCGGCGAGCAGGATGGACGACAGGACCTGAAGAGCGCTCTCGTAGCGCCGCTCCGCGGCACGCTCGTCGAAAACGATCCCGAGCCAACGCATTCCGTCACTACTCGACACCACGAACCCCACGACGGCGAGGACACACCCGACGTAACACGCGAACAGCATCCCCTCGACGCGTTTCCCCTCTCCCGTTGCCGTGCGCCACGACAGGAATCGCCATACCACGCCACCGAGGACGACCACGGCCCCGAGCCCGGACACGGCGACCCGCGCGAGGCCGGGCCCGCCCACCAGTCGTTCGCCAACGAACAGCACCGCCAGACCACCGGCGACGAACCAGGTGAGCCACCAGGGGGCCGGGCGGATCGCGGGCGCCATCACTCCCATCGCTTCACCTCCATGGTCTTGATGGCGAGCAACAAGAAGAAATAGGTCACGGCCAGATAGTAGACGACGTCACGCACGTGCAGGATGCCGACCTGAAATCCCTGAAAGTGCCGTGCATGGATGGCGAGTCCCGCGAATACCCGGGAGAGCGGCGGATCCAGGACGAGCGACAACTGCCAGAACAAGAACATCGTGCCCGTGAGGGCCGATCCGACCACCGCCGCAACGAGCTGATGGCGAGTGAGCGAGGTGGCGAACAGGCCGATGGCGAGACAGGCGCTGCCGATCAACAACAACCCCAAGTACCCCACGAACACTTGACCCAGCGAGACCTTGCCATTGACGATCACGAGGAGGGGCAGATAAAAGCTGGCCATGGTGATGGCCCCGAGGAACGCGAGCGCAGACAAGAATTTGCCGAGCACGACCTCCCAGTCCCGTACCGGAGAGGTGTTCAGGAGCACGAGCGTTCCCGCTTGTCGCTCCTCGGCAATCAGGCGGATGGAGAGCACCACGGCCGCGATGGCCACGAGCCCGCTCATCGTGTAGAAGAATTGTGCGAGCACTTCGCCGGAGAGCCGTTCGCCGGCCGCCGGGCCCAAGGCCTGCGCGTAGAAGAGGAGACCGGCCAGCAGCAACACGGCGGCGACCACGACGTAGCCCAATGCTGAGCGCACGTATTCGGCCAGCTCCCTGCGGAAGACGACGCTAGCTGTCCCCATTTTCCTCCCCGTGTACGATTTGCAGGAAGACCTCCTCCAACTCCATGTCGGCTCGATCGATGCGGATCACGCCGTACCCTGCCTGCACCAGCGCGCGTGACAGGTCGGCGCGAATGTCGGACCCGGTTTCGATCATCAGATCGATCACGCCGTCGTCCCGCTCCGTGGGCGCGACCGCGTGCACCCCGGTGACGGCGCTCACTACCGCCTCGACGCCCCCGGTTCCCGAGTGCTCGCCCACGAGGGCGACGGATACCGCGATACGGCAGGACTCCAGCTGGGTGGAGAGGTCTTGCTCCGTTCCGGTGGCCACCAACTCGCCGTCGCGCAAGACCAGCAGCCGATCGCATGTTTGATGGATCTCGGGAAGAATGTGGCTCGAGATGAGCACCGTGTGTTTCTCCTTGAGACCTTGAATCATCGTTCGCATTTCCACGATCTGGGCGGGGTCGAGTCCGGTCGTGGGCTCGTCGAGGATGAGCAGCTGTGGCTCGTGAATGATCGCCTGCGCGAGTCCCACCCGCTGGCGGTACCCGTGGGAGAGGTGCCGCAGGAGTTCGTGATGTGCGGTGCGGACGTTGGTGATCTCTTCCACCTGGGGCAGCCGACGCTCGAGGTCGGACCCCGTGAGCCCGCGAAGCTGGCCGGCAAACCGGAGGTACTCGCCCACGGTCATCTCGGAGTAGATCGGCGGCGTTTCCGGGAGGAAGCCCACGAGCGAGCGGATGTGGTGCGGGGTGGCGACCCCGTCGATCCCGTCCACCGCGAAAGACCCGGCAGACGGCCGGAGATCGCACGCGAGGATGCGGAGCAGGGTGGTCTTCCCGGCGCCGTTCAGTCCGAGAAAGCCGACGGTCTCCCCCGTTGCGATCTCGAAGGAGACCGGTCCCAGGGCGCGTTTTCCGCCGAAGAATTTGGAGATCTCACTGACCCGAATCACTGCCTGGACCCTCACCACGGCGCGTCTGAAAGCAATCGAGCCCCGACGTATCTGGTCTCTCCGACCGTACGACAAGGCCCTTCGTGAACGGGGAGAAATATTAATGAAGGGCGGTGTGGAAGTGAAGCCGGGCTGGCAGGTCGGGCCCTTCGCATACGACCAAAGGCCAATATCGGGGCTTGCGCTTCCTCCCTAGCTTTTGGAGTCCGCAGTCAGCAGGGCGATGAGGTGAAACAGTCGGCCGCCGGCCCCCCCTTGGACGGCGACGAAAGGGGAACGAATCATGCGTGGTCTAGTGCGAAACGGCGTAGCGGGCCTGGTCACCCTGTGCCTGACACTCGTCGGCGTCGGGGAGTTGCTCGCCCAGGACGTGATCCCGGCCAGGGAGAACGTCCGGCCCCCCAAGGCGGAATACTCCCCCTACGTCGACGATCACTTTCCCATCCGGGTCTTCTTCGGCGACACCCACCTCCACACCTCGTGGTCGACCGACGTGGGGATGGTGGGAGCTACGCTGGGCCCGGACGTGGCGTATCGGGTGTCCCGGGGTGAGGAGGTTACGAGCCACCTCGGGTGGAGGGTCAAGCTGGTCCGCCCGCTCGATTTTCTGGTGGTGGCCGACCACGCCGAGAACCTGGGGCTCGCCGATTTCATCCGCCGCTCCGATCCGATCCTGCTGGCCAACGAGACCGGGAAGCGCTGGCACGACATGTCCAAGTCCGGCAACGGATATGAGGCGTTTATTGAGTGGATCCGCGCTGGCGCCGTGGACATGATCAACGAGCCCCGCATGACGCAGTCCGTGTGGGCGAAGGTCGTCGAAAACGCCGACCGCTACTATCAGCCCGGGGTGTTCACGACGTTCCACGGCTTCGAGTGGACCTCTCATCCCGGCGGCAACAACATGCACCGGGTGGTGATCTTCCGGGACGCCGGCGACCGGACCAGCCAGATCCTCCCCTATTCGCAGTACAACTCGCCGGATGCCGAAGATCTGTGGGCCTACATGGAGGGCTATGAGCAGCAGACCGGGGGTCGGGTCCTCTCGATCCCGCACAACGGCAACCTCTCCAACGGCCTCATGTTCGACGTCGAGACGTACAGCGGCCAGCCGCTCACCGAGGCGTATGCCCGGACCCGGATGCGTTTCGAGCCCATCGTCGAGGTGACGCAGCAAAAGGGCGACGGAGAGGCGCACCCACTGCTCTCTCCCGACGACGAGTTCGCCGATTTCGAGACCATGGACGTGGGCAACATCGACGGGTCGATGGCCAAGACGCCCGACATGCTCCCGAAGGAGTACGCCCGCTCGGCGTTGCTGGAGGGCTTGCGGTTGGGGCGGCGCTTGGGTGCGAATCCCTACAAGTTCGGCATGATCGGGAGCACCGATAACCACACGGCGCTGCCAACGAGCCGGGAGGAGAACAATTTCAGCAAGGCACACATCGTGGAGCCCAGCGCCGACCGTGCCGAGCATGTGCTGATCCAAGGTGCGGTGCCGGAGCTCTCGATCTTCGAGGTGGACGTGGGCGCTTCCGGTCTGGCCGCCGTCTGGGCCCGGGAAAACACTCGCGAGGCCATCTGGGACGCCATGGCCCGCAAGGAGGTCTACGCGACCACCGGTACCCGCCTCACCGTCCGGGTGTTCGCGGGATGGGACTTCGAGGAAGACGAGGTGCAGCGCCCGGATTTCGCTCGCGAGGGCTACCGGCGCGGCGTGCCCATGGGTGGCGACCTGAGCGACGCGCCGAGGGGCGAGGCGCCGAAGTTCATGATCCGCGCGCTGCGCGACCCGGACGGCGCGAACCTCGACCGGGTCCAGGTGATCAAAGGCTGGCTGGACGCAGGCGGTGAGACCCACGAGCGCATCTACGACGTCGCGGTGTCGGACGGTCGCACGATCGGCTCGGACGGCCGGGCCCGGACGCCCGTCGGTAGCACGGTGGACGTGGAAGACGCCTCCTACACCAACACGATCGGCGAGCCGCTCATGGCGGCCTTCTGGGAGGACCCGGATTTCGACCCGAACCAGTCGGCATTCTATTACGTGCGGGTGATCGAGATCCCGACGCCACGCTGGACGGCCTACGACGCGAAGTTCTTCAACGTCGACATGCCCGAGGGCACGGCGATGCAGTTGCAGGACCGGGCGTATACGAGCCCGATCTGGTACACGCCGGGCATGTGACACGAGCCTCTGCATTGGTGTTCATGAAGAAACTTCTGAAAGAGCCGTTGCTCCACTTCCTGGCCCTCGGCGCCGTTCTCTTCGCAATCGGCATCCTGCGTGGCGACGCGGCGCAGCCGTCCAACAATCGCATTGCCATCACACCCGGGGTGGTCGAGCGTCTGCTGGAGGGCTTCCGCCTCACCTGGCAGCGCCCTCCCACCGAAGACGAATTCCGCGGGCTGCTGCAAGACTACCTCAAGGAGGAGGTGCTCTACCGCGAGGCCCTGGTGATGGGGCTGGACCGAGACGACCAGATCATCCGACGTCGGATGCGCCAGAAGCTCGAGTTTCTGACGGCCGACCTGGTGGAGTCGATAGAACCGACCGACGAGGATCTTCAGGCCCACTTGGACGCGAACCCGAATCTGTACCGCCAGGAAACCAGGATCAGCTTCACGCAGGTCTTTTTCCAGGAACGACCCGACGCCGAGCAACCCAGGTCCAGCGCCCTCTCGATGCTCCAGTATCTGAGGACGACGCCGGATGCGGACCCCGAGGTGCTGGGCGATCCGTTCATGTATCCCGCGGCCCATCGCGACATGCTCGAGCGCGACCTGCTGAGTGTGTTCGGTGAGGAGTTCACCGCGCAGATCGTGGAGCTTCCCGTGGGCGAGTGGAGCGGACCGGTCACCTCGGCCTTCGGATTGCACGTCGCGCGCGGCGACGCGCTGGAGTCGGGTCGGCTCTCCGAGCTGCATGAGGTTCGGAACGCTGTATACCGGGATCTGGTGAGCGAGCGCGTCCGTGAGGCGGAGCAGGGCTACTTCGAGGGTCTTCTCTCGCAGTACACGGTGACCATGGAGTGGCCCGATGGAATGGAGCCCATCGAAATCACCGGTGTCGTCCAGTGAGTGGCCGCCGCGGTCTCCTTCGCGTCCCGCTTCTCCTCGCTGCGGTCGTTGCCTTCGGCGTGGCGCCGCATCACGTGCCGGGTGGCCCGACGGCCGCGGCGGCGCACGAGGTGCGCCCCGGCTACCTGGAGCTCCGCGAGATCGCTCCCGGGGTCTTCCGCGTCCTGTGGAAGAAGCCCGCCCGGGGGGACCAGATTCTGAAGATCGATCCCGTCTTTCCCGCCGGCTGTGTGGTGGTGGGGATCGGTTCCGAAGAGATACGCCGGGGCGCGTACGTGGCTCGCGCCACGCTCGAGTGCGACGGCGGTCTCGCCGGCAAGACGATCCAGATCGCGGGGCTCGAGACGACCCTGACGGACGTGCTCGTGAGGGTGTATTACGCCGACGGACTTCAGGAGACCCACCTCATCCAGCCGAACCAGACGTCCGCGGCAATCGGGGGACCGAGCGGCGTGGTGAAGCGCATCGGGGCGTACACCCGGCTCGGCGTGGGGCACATCGCTCTGGGTGTTGACCACCTGCTCTTCGTGTTGGGCCTGCTCCTGATCGTCTCGGGTCCGATGATTCTGTTGAAGACGATCACGGCGTTCACGCTAGCACACAGCATCACGCTCGGCATCGCGACGCTGGGGTTCGCCCGTGCCCCGGAGCTTCCGCTCAACGCGGTCATCGCGCTGTCGATCTTATTCCTCGGGCCCGAGATCGTTCGCGTGTGGCGCGGCGAGACGAGCTTCACGATCCGCCATCCGTGGGTCGTGGCGTTCGTGTTCGGCCTGCTGCACGGATTCGGCTTCGCCAGCGGCCTCACGGCGATGGGGTTGCCCCAGAATGAGATTCCCCTCGCGTTGCTCTTCTTCAACGTCGGCGTCGAGCTCGGGCCGCTCGCGTTCGTCTTCCTGGTGCTCGGGCTGGCTCGCTCGTTCCGCGCGCTGGAGATCCGGTGGCCGCGCTGGGCCGAGCTCATCCCGGGCTATGCGGTTGGCACGTTGGGTGCGCTCTGGTTCATACAGCGAACCGTGATCCTGCTGGGGTGGATGTGAGGCCGGCGGCCGCGGTTGGACTCCTCGCGGCCCTGTTGCTCGCAGCCCTTCCCGCGTCCCTCGCCGCCCACGAGGGTGGCTCCGTCGCGGGCCTGCTGAGTGGGTTGTACCACCCGATCTCCGGGCTGGATCACGTGCTGGCCATGGTGGCGGTGGGCATCTGGGGGGCGCAGCTCGGCCCGCCGGCCATCTGGGTCCTCCCGGTGACCTTTCCCATGGTCATGGCGTTCGGAGGCATGTTGGGTCTCCTCGGGGTGCAGATCCCGGGCGTCGAAGTGGGCATCGGCCTGTCGGCCCTGCTCCTCGGTCTCATGATCGCACTCGAACGCCGACCCGATCTGCAGCTCGCGGCGGTCCTCGTGGGCTTCTTTGCGATTTTTCACGGTTTCGCCCACGGCGCGGAGCTGCCCGAGGGCCAGAGTGGTCTGCTCTACTCCATCGGGTTCGTCGCCTCCACGGGCACCCTGCATGCGACCGGCATCGGGCTCGGCCTGACTCACCGGTGGAAGTGGGGGCGGCCGGCATTGCGTTTCGCGGGCGCGGCCATCGCCCTCGCGGGCGCGTGGTTCACGTGGGGGGCGTTGTCGGGATGAGGAGCCGCACGACGAGCGAGTTGGACCGATGATCCCCGTCCGGATCAGCGCGCACCTGGTGAGCACGGGACTCGGCCCGCTGTTCGATGGGGTGGGGCATGTCGTCGTCACGCCGGAGGACCTCCTGCCTGTCATCGCCCTGGCCCTGCTGGCCGGGTTGGGTGGCAAGGCGTACGGGCGGCGCGTCCTTTTCGTGCTTCCGGGGGCGTGGCTGGCCGGCGGGATGACGGGGCTGGCGGTGGGTTGGAGTGCTCCACTGGCCGTCACCGGGCTGTCGTTCCTGATCTTGGGAGGGCTCGTGGCCGCGGACCGTCCGTTCGGCGAGAAGGTCGGGGTGGGATTGGCCGTTGCGTTGGGTGTGCTGCACGGCCACATGAACGGCGTCGAGATGGCGGGGGCCGGCATCGGCCTCTCCGGCTTGCTGGGAGTGGTGGCCACGCTCTTCGTCCTCGTATCCCTTGTGACAGGCTGCGTGGTGAGCCTCCGGCGTCCGTGGACGCGGATCGCGGTGCGAGTGGCCGGCTCCTGGATCGTGGCGGTGGGGCTCCTTTATCTGGGGTGGACGCTGGGAGGGCGCGGGTAAAGCTGCGAGCCGTCGAGAAACTAGGTCATGGCAGTCCGGAGCAGCTTTACCGTCTCATCGTGTCCCCCTGCCTCGGCAAGGCCGATGGCAGTCTTCCCGTCGTCGGTCTGCTGCGCCACGTCGGCTCCGGCCGCAAGCAGCGAACGAACCATCTCGAGCCTGTCGTGCATCGCCGCTGCGTGCAGCGGCGTCCAACCACCCTGCTGCGCGGCGTTCACGTCCGCACCACCATCGATCAACGCCACAACGCTCTCGGTCAGGCCGCTCGGGACCGCGCTATGCAGGGGCTGGACCATCATCGCATTCTTGGCCACGGCATTCGGATCCGCGCCCCGTTCGAGTAGCCATGCGACGACGGCCGGCTGCCTGAAAAAAGCCGCCAGGTGCAGCGGGGTGAATCCGTCGGCCGAGTGCTCCCCAACCCTGGCGGGGTTCTCGGACACCAGCTCGGACAGCGCCGCTATTCGCCCCAGGGCCGCCGCCTCCATTACGTCCAAGGGCGGCTTGGCCGCTGAAAGCACCTCGGCCAGATCCCGGCGCTGGTTATACAATGCCCACATGATGGCCGAGATGCCCTGTTCGTTCCTGGCCGCGGCAAGGGAGGAATCTTGGGCCACCAGGGCGGTTACCCGGTCGGCGTCGCCCAACTTGATGGCTTCGAAAATCTCAGCCGCACTCATGAGGACCCCCCTGGCATTATTTAGTTAGGTTCACTAAATTATATCGGCATGCTCGCACGCGCTACCCCCCACGCCATCGCCGATCGGCTCCACTCGGCGGCGATCCACCTCCTGCGCCGGCTGCGGCGCACCGACGAGGCCACCGGATTGAGCCCGGCTCGTCTATCCGCGCTCTCGGTGGTGGTGTTTGCCGGGCCCCGAACACTCGGGGAGCTGGCGAGCATCGAGCAGGTTCGACCGCCGACGATGACCCATCTGGTTAGAGGATTAGAACACCAGGGGCTCGTGCGGAGGGAGTCCGACGAAGACGACAAGCGCGTCGCGCGGATTCGCGCCACACACAAGGGACGTCAGCTACTCGAGCGGGGAAGGCAGCTGCGCCTGAAAGGGCTGGCGGAGCGAATACTGCACTTGAACGCGTCGGATGTCGCCGCCCTGGAGGCAGCGATTCCCATCATCGAGCGGTTGTCTGCGGAGAGACGAGGAACCGAGTGAGGAATTCGGCACAACTCGCGGGTTGCGCGCGACGGCAGACTATGTAAGATAAGAGTTAGACTATGCCGGATAATATATAATGCAACGGATAACCTACCCCGCGGCCTGTGTGCTCCAGGCCCTCGATAACGGTGAGGTCTACGGTTTCGGCATCATGGAGGCCACCGAGCTTGCCTCGGGAACCGTCTACCAGACGCTTCGGCGGTTCGAAAGGGCGGGGCTCGTCCAGTCGAGTTGGGAGACGCCCGAAGCCGCCTTCGAGGGGCGGCGACCACGGCGCCGCAATTACCAGCTCACCAAGGACGGCCGCAAGGCGCTCACACAGGCGGCCGAACGCTATAGCCAGCATCTCGCAATCTTCGGCGCGGGCCAGAAAACGCGCCCCGCGGGATGAAGCGCCCGACGGTGCCGATCCGGTCGGCCTGGAACCGGTTCGCGTTTCGTATCCTCCAAAGCTGGATGCGCGTCGTCGTTCGGGCCGTGCCCCGAAGCATGCGCACGCAATGGGCGGAGGAGTGGGAGGGGGAAACGTGGCACGGCATCGTCGTCTCTGACCGGCGCGTCCAGTTGCGTCGGGTCGTGAACCTCGGGGCGGGCATGCTGCGTGACGCGATCGACTTGCGCCGCCCGCCCGCACGGCGCAAACGAAAAACCTCGGGAGATTCCATGTTTCGTCAGATGCTCGCGGACCTGCGCTTCGGCATGCGGCAGTTCCGCAAGGCCCCCCTGTTCACGGCGGTCGTGGTCGGAACACTGGCCATCGGCATCGGCGCCAGCACGGCCATTTTCACCGTGGTCAACAGCCTGCTGCTGAATCCCCTGGGGTATGCCGACGCCGGTCGCCTCGTGATCCTGTGGCAAGGCCGGCATGCGCTCGAAATAGAGAAAGATTGGTTTTCTACCGCGCAGTTCGTCGACATTCGTGACGGGACGGACGTGTTCGAGGACCTGTCTTTGAGTATCGGTGGGTCGATCACCCTGATGAATCGAGGCGCACCAACCGAGATAGGATATGTTCGCGCGACATCGTCGTTCCTCTCGATGCTCGGCGTCACGCCCGCGCTCGGCCGCCTCTTCGATGCCTCGGACGATGCTGCCGGGGCGCCCACCGTCGCGTTGCTGAGCCACGGCCTATGGCAGCGATCTTTTGGCGGCGACCCCGCCGTCGTCGGCGAGACCGTGACATTGAACCAAACCACATTCGACATCGTCGGCGTCCTCCCGGCCGACTTCCAGCTGGATAATGAAGTCCTTCCCGTCATGGGCGGTGGAGGCCAGCTCGAGGTGGTCCTGTCGCACCCGTTGAGCGAGGAGCGTCTCAGTGAGCGCGGTTCGGAGGATCACAATATCGTCGGCAAGCTGAAGCCGGGAGTGACCATCGGCCAGGCGCAATCACAACTCGACGGTGTCGCCCAGACGATCATCGAGCAGCACGAACAGAACGCCGAGACCGGGTTCTTCATTCGGGTCGTGCCGCTGTTGGAGGAGGTCGTCGGATCGGTGCGGCGTCCACTCGTGGCATTGCTCGGAGCGGTCGGCGTCCTCTTGCTCATCGCGTGCGCCAACGTCGCCAACCTCCTGCTGTCCCGCTCCGACGGCCGACAGCGCGAGCTGACCATTCGATCGGCACTCGGGGCCGGACGCGCGAGAATCTTGCGTCAGCTGCTCACGGAGAGTGTCTTCCTGGCCGGCGCGGGCGGCGCCCTGGGTGTTGGACTGGCGTTCGCGAGTCTTGCCGCGCTGCAAAAGGTGGGGGCCCGGAGCCTGCCGCGACTGCCGGAGATTGGGATTGACGGGACGGTCCTCGGGTTCGCGCTCCTCCTTGCGATCACGACGAGCGTGGTCTTCGGACTGCTGCCCGCACTTCGTACGTCCCGAGTCGACCTGGCCGGGAACTTGCGGGCGACCGGGCGAGAAACGCTGGGCCGCGGGGGCCTGTGGTCGACGTTCAACCTCTCGAGCGCCCTGGTGGTGGGCGAGATCGGGCTGGCGGTGGTGCTCCTCATCGACGGTGGGCTACTGGTGCGTAGCTTTCGTGCGTTGGAGCGCGTCGATCCCGGATTCGTCGCAACCAATGTCTGGACGTTCAAGTTCCAGCTCCTCGGGGAGCGATTCGGCGAACCTGCCGAACGGTCGGCCGCGTTCAATGAGATCGAAGACCAACTGGCAGCCCTCCCCGGTGTCACCGACGTCGGCGGAGTGCACATCCTGCCCTTCACCGGAGGGGTGAGCTGGGGCCCCTTGACGTTCGAAGGCATGTCGCCTGGCGACGAAGTCATCACGCATTTTCGCATCGCGACGCCGGGCCACTTCCGGACGCTCCAGATTCCGTTGATCCGAGGGCGCCTTTTCGACGAGCGCGACCGGGCGGACGTGCCCCCCGTCGCGCTCGTCGACCAGCGCCTGGCCGAGCGAGTATTCCCTGGCGAAGACCCGATCGGCCGGCGTGTCGAGAGTTGGCCCTCCGGGTGGGCGGAGATCGTCGGCATCGTGGGTTCAGTGAAAGGCCGCGGGCTCGACGCCGAGTCGCCGTTGATGTTGTACTTCCCTCACCAGCAGGTGCCAACGACCAGAATGTACTTGAACCTCCGTGCCCCAGGCGTTTCCAACGCGTTTGGTGCCACCGTGGAGCGTGTCATGCGAGAATCAGGCGCTCCGGTATTGCTCGCCGACGCCACCCCCATGACACGGCGCGTGGCCGACTCCCTTGCGTCACGGCGATTCACGATGCTGCTGTTCCAGGCATTCGGTCTGATGGCGCTGGTTCTCGCGGTGGTTGGAGTGTATGGCCTGGTCGCCTATCGCGTGAGCCAGGGAACGCCCGAGCTGGGAATGCGCATGGCCCTCGGCGCAGATGCCGGCCACGTCGCACGTCTCGTGCTCCGCCACGGAATGGCACTCTCGACTCTCGGCATCGTCCTCGGGCTTGGAGCCGCGGCCGTCGTGACACGCCTCATGGGATCAATGCTGTTCAACGTAGCGCCCATCGATCCGACGACATTTGGAATCGTCGCGGTGTTTCTCATCACCGTGACACTCGTGGCCTGTTTTGTTCCCGCTCGCCGCGCGACACGGCTCGATCCGATGGAGGCTCTCCGGTCGGACTGAATCCCAACTCACGAGACCGGTCCGCTACCAGCCGGCTTTGTCCACCTCCTCGACCTTCGTGCGCTTGGGCATCGCGACCATGAACATGCCCATCAGGGCGTACATCACCTTGAACTTGCGGGGGATGTCGCCGGTTTCGACCTGCTGCTTGAGCATACCGAGGATCTCGGTCCAACCCTGCTTCGCATCCTTGTGATGCTTGGCATCGGCCTCGGTCCAGCCGCTATGGGTGAGCCTGACACGGCAGCCGGCGGGGATCTCTTGCAGCTCCCAAGTCACGAGCGTCGGCTCCGCCATGTTTTGCAGAAACAGGTAGGTGTGTGAAAACTTCGTGGGCGGAGAGACTTCGACGACTTCGCCGACGATGAACACCCGTTTCTTGTTGGGGCTGTAGTAGCGCAACCGGCTTCCGGGCTTGAGATCCGTCTCGAGAATCGTGTTGTAGAGCGCCCGTTGGATCGAGCCGGTCTTGGTGATCTCGTTCCACACGCGCTCGATCGGCGCCTCGATCTCGATGGAGAGCACCTGATCGTGTAGGGCCGCAGGCTGGGTCATCGATGGCCTCCTTTGCCTCATCGCCGCCGCCGCCGCGCCGGCTGTTCGCCTTCCAGTTCGGACTTGAGACTCACGAGTGCCTCGGCCCAGGGTTCCTGATAGCGCCGAACCCAGCGGTGATAGATCTGCTGGATCGGGACCGGGTTCAGCGAATTGATGACCTGCCGGCCCACTTTGCGCCGCAAGACCACGTTGCCATCCTCCAGCACCCGCAAATGCTGCATCACCGCGAACCGCGAGAGTTTGGGGAAATAGGCCGCCAGCTCACCGGTGTCCAGGGCTGCCTCGCTCAGGATATCCAGGATTTCGCGCCGTAGGGGATTGGCCAAGGCCCTCCACACGGGCGCCAGGTCGTCTTTGGTTCGGGCTTGCATATGTGATAATAATATCACATATTCTCGGCCCCGCAAGACCACACTTTATTTCTGGAGGGACATCATGGGACGGAGCATCATGGCAGTGTTGGCCGGGGCCACGCTCTGGGCGATTCTCTGGATCGGTAGCAACGCGGCGCTGGCGGCCATCTTCCCGAGCCGTATCGTGGTCAACGAATACATCGGTCATGTGGGCATCTTGACGACGATGTTCGCATTGAGCGTGGTGTACTCGGTGCTAGCGGGATATGCCACCGGAGTGGTGGCCCGGACCAACCGTGTGGGTCACGGGGTCGCGCTCGGCGTGCTGCAACTGGCACTGGGGATCTTCTTCCAGGCGCAGTACTGGCAGCTCATGCCGCTGTGGTATCACCTGCCGTTCTTGGCACTGCTCCTGCCGGCGAACGTGTATGGGGCGTGGCTGCGGGACGCGGCGGGACGGCGCGTCAACGCGATAGCGTAAGCGTTCTGAGGAGCATCCGCCCGAGGAGATCTTCGAACAGATCGGGATATGCGGCTGCGAGCCGCGCCGCGACCTGGCTGACCTCGCTGCCATTCTTCACGGCGCGGGTCATCTCGGCGGCGAATCGTCCGATGTCTGTTTCCGCGTCGTTCCAGATCGTGGGGAGTGCCTCGGTCCGGCCGAGCGCGAGGAGCGATGGAATAGTCAGCAGGTCCAGTCGCTCCGCGCTCGCGCCCGTTTGCCCCGTGGCGTCGACCACCGCTTCGAACGCCGCACCTGCTCCATCGCTTTCGCCGAGCCGCCGCTCGGCCCGCCCCAACAGGTATTGCACGAGCCGCTCCTCGGGGTCGTACGGACGGCCCTGGCCGAGACGCTCGGGCCACTCGAGCGCGGCGCGCAAGTGTCGTTGCGCCACGTCGTACCCGGTGCCTTCCAGCGCGTCCAGTGCAGCCAGTGTGTGGGCCTGTTCGTACAGACGATGGCTGTCGCGTGCGTTCTCCGACGGAAGCACGTGGGTGGCATTCAATATGTCGATGGCCTGTGCCGGTCGGCCGAGCTGATTGAGGGAGCGCACGTGCAGCAGATCCAGATTGAAATCACCCGGGAACGACGCGCGGCCAGCGCGTGACGCGGCGAGGGCGTCTTCCCACCGCTCTTGATCCTGAAGGTATCGAATCAAGTGGATCTGAATCGTCCGGTCGGTCCCGTCGAGCTGTACCGCCCGGCGCAGGTCGGCTTCCGGATCTCGCCGGCGTAACTGCTCCGGTAGGTGGGCGCGGGCCACATACAACGGGGCGAAGTCGGCACGCTCATCCAGCGCTTCCAGCAGGGACGCCGCTTCGTGGGCACGGTCCCGTGCCCACAGATTCAGGGCGAGCAGGTACGTCCACGACCAATGGTCGTCGTGCTGCACCGCCCACTCGAGCACCTCGAGGGTTTCCCTCCGGAAGGGAAAGACGAAAGACGGATCGGCTCCTTCGGCCAACTGCGCCGGATCGTCGTCGAGCCACGCCAGCCAGGCCCTCAGCAGTGGGTTGGACGTAACGCGGCCGCCAAGTTGCAGCAGCGCACGGGCGTCGTCGCGTGCTCCTCGCCGTACGTAGTCGAGCGCCAGCTCCAGGATGGTCTGATCGGGGTACTCACTCCGCAGTGCCCCGGTCACGGCGGCCGCCGACGCTGCGTCACGCGCTTCGAGATAGATCTCGGCCGCCACGAAGTGATGGAGCGGATCGATGGCCAGCAGTTGTTCCCGCATCGATGAGGCCAGGGCCGCATCTCCTCCACGGCGGCCCGCCATGGCAAGCACCTGCCGCGCAGGAATGTCGTAACGGTCGTAGTCCAGCGCGAGGCGTGCGTACCTGGCCGCTTCGGGAAGATCGCCGCCGGCGAGCAGGAGCTCGGCGAGTTGCACATACGCGGCCGAGCGGTAGGCCGTGGAGCGGGCGGCCCAACCGTACGCCTCGCGGGCATCGATCTCGCGCCCCAACGCCTGATAGAGGTTGCCGGCCGCGAAATTCGTGGCGGCGTCGTAGGCATTTAGCTGGAGCAGGCGCGTCGCGTGAACGAGCCCCGCGGTGCTGAGCCCCCGGCGATACTCCAGATCGGCGAGCGCCAGCAACGCGCCGCGATGCCACGGCTCCTCGGCCAGCGCCGACTCGAACATCTCCTTCGCCTCGTGGTACCGGCGGCCCTTGACCAGCTCACGGCCCTCCACCACCCGGCGATCGGCGAGGGGCGTCTGCGCCAGTGCCGCGGGATCCGTCGCGAACGGCCGGGCCAGCTCTCGCGTGACGGGGTCCGAACGGTAGTCCAACCCCAAGACCGGCAACGTCACCCGAAAGGTGGTCTCACCATCGAGGTCGAAAACGCGCTCGGCCGGTTCGAGGGTCGAGAACCGGATCGGCTGCGAGGCCAGCAATCGGTCGCCGGCCCACACGCGCAGGGTGTCGGTCAGGTCGCCGAAGGCGTTGATGCGGACTCTCACCTTTCCCGCTTCACGGCTCACGTGCATGGCGCCGTCGCGCGAAGCATCAGTCAACCCGCCGATTCCCTCCAGGGGAAACCAGGTCTCCGACCAACGGTCGGTCGCGCCGGGGTCGAACCCCGCCTGGGAGATGGGATTCACGTCGGCGTCGGGGGAATACTGCACGAGCAGACGCCCGGCCTGGAATTCCACGTACTGCCCATCGGTGTCGGTGAGAAGCTCCTCCCAAATGCCCCCTTCGCCAGACAGGGCCCAGAGCCAGAGTTTCTGGCCCGGCATCTCCTCGTAGCGCGACCAGTGACCGAAGCCGTAGTCGTCGTCGTGATAGTACCCGCCGAAGAAATCGTTCAATTCGCCCACCACGTGGTAGGACTTGTGTCCGGCGAAGGTGTTGTTGGCGTATGCGGGCAGGTAGCGGCCGGCGCTGTCGAGGGGCCACGCCCGACGCGCTCCCGAATGCGCGAGAAAGGAGTTCCCCGGGATGGACATCTCGAGATCGTCGCGGGCAAACGCCGCGGCGGTCATCCAGTTGTAATAGGGTTGCTCGAGCGGTGTAGGGTTGTACCACAGCACGTTCGTCTCGAAATACGCACGGTCCGCGGGTAAGCGGATCTCCACGCGCCAGTGGGTGCGGGACGGCAGGTCCATCGCTCCCACGAAACAACTCACACTTCCATCGGGGTTTTCGCGGAGCACGTAGTCGACGGGTGTGGCCGTGGACGGCGTGTGGCCGATCACGCCGAAGTTGAATTCGATCCCGCCCGAGGTCCACGGACCACGCAACGCGATGTTGCGGAACTTCATCACCTCGTTGCGATAGATGAACTCGTGGCCCGTGTCCTTCACAACGGCCCCCCACACCTTGCCACCCGCCTCTGGGAGCACGAACACGTCGATGAAATCGTTTTCCAGATGAACCACCTTCCACTCCCGCGGGGTCCCCTCCGTAGCGTACCCCTCGAAGGAGTGATACGGATACAGCCGGGCATCCCGTGTCAGAATGGGGATCGGATTGGGCTCGGAGAACGGATACGTGGTGATTACACGCGTCTCTTCCGAGATGCGTGCAGTCTGAGCCGCGGCATTCGTCCACAGCGCCACGAGCGCGGCAAGCAGTGTGATGGGAGTGCGTTGAGCCATGGGATCAAAGTACGTCCCACCAGACCGCCGCGCGAGCGACCGCCGTGCCTTCACATCGGTCGGTACCAGGCGCATATTGGCCTCCGGAGCGCCGCCGCTTCCTGAAGACCCCAGCCGTTCCGAACACCGAAGACGTCAACATCCAGGAGGGCTCATGACGCGCTCGTTCTTTCGCTTGTCCACGATGGCCGGCCTGGCTTGGGCCGTCGCCGGAACGCCCTCGCACGCTTCCGCCCAGGGAGCGGACATCCAGCGACTCTCCCTCGATCACTACCTGGACATGGAGTCGGTCTCCAACCCCCAGATTTCGCCGGACGGGTCCCAGATCGTGTACACGCGCGGATGGATCGATCGGGTGAACGACCAGCGCAAGTCGTCGCTCTGGATCATGAACGCCGACGGCTCCCGCAACCGCCGGCTGCTCGAGGGCGGCGGAGCGCAGTGGTCGCCGGACGGGACGCGGATCTTGTTCACGAAGGAGGGCGAGCCCTCCGGCTCCCAGATCTTCGTCCGCTGGATGGACGCCGAGGGGGCCACGAGCCAGATCACCCGTCTGGAGCACGGACCCTCCAACGCGCGCTGGTCACCCGACGGCAACTGGATCGCCTTCACGAGCCAGGTGGACCACAAGGCGGAGTTCACCGGTGTACAGCTTCCGTCCCGCCCCGACGGCGCGCAGTGGACCGGCGAGCCCAAGATCGTCGAGCGCGCGGGCTACAAGCGCGACCGCCGCGGCTACATCGACACGGGCTGGACGCATCTGTTCGTCGTCCCGGCCGACGGGGGAACGCCTCGGCAGTTGACCGATGGCGAGTGGAACCACAACGGCGTGGCCTGGAGTCCGGATGGCTCCGAGATCTACTTTACGTCGTATCGCGCAGACGACTGGGACCGCCCTTCCAACTGGGGGGAATCGGAGATCTATGCGGTCAGCCTGGAAACCGGTGACTCCCGACAACTCACGAACCGGCGTGGGCCTGATGGCCAACCGGTTCCCTCTCCTGACGGCCGGCTCATCGCCTACCGAGCCGGAGACGAACATCAGGACACCTATCGGAATCAACGGATCTTTGTGATGAACCGGGACGGCTCCGGTTCCCGTCTGATCTCCGGCGACTACGATCGTCAGTCTGGTGGCCTCCGGTGGGCGCCCGACGGAAAGGGGTTGTACTTCCACGTGTCGCGCGAGGGGTACCGCAGCCTGCATTTCGTGGCACTTGACGGTGGGGTCACTCAACTCACCGAGGACAAACAGCTCCTGAGCCTGTCGTCGTTTTCCGATAACGGGACGGCGGTCGGGATCATCGCCGACGCACACGAGCCCGGC
>JAPULZ010000047.1 GCA_027294455.1 Gemmatimonadota bacterium | reverse complement strand
GGACGAGGTGGACTGCGTGATCGACGGCTTGACGGTCAAACGGGTGGGGGAGAACACCCACTCGATCGTCTCGCGTTTCGTGGATGAGATCGTGACGCTGCCCGACGAACAGATCTTCGATGCCGTGCTGTGGTTGATGGCGCGGGCGAAGCTGGTCACCGAAGGAGCGGCGGCCGCGCCGGTGGGAGCGTTGTTGCAGGGGCTGGTCGACGCGCCGCCGAACAGCAGGGTGGTGGCCGTCCTGAGCGGCGGAAACCTCGACGTGGAGCAGTTGCGCGGATTGAGTTGGAATTGAAACCGGAGCAGGGTGCTGTGAGGCCGCGGGAGATGTTCGGCAGCCGCGCCGGTTTCGTCATGGCGGCGGTGGGCAGTGCGGTGGGGCTCGGGAACATGTGGCGCTTTCCGTACCGGACTGCCGAGGGTGGTGGTGCCGCGTTCGTGCTGCTGTATCTGGCGATGACGTTCCTCATCGGGGTTCCGATGATGGTGGCGGAGTTCGGGGTAGGGCGCCGGACACGACTGTCGTCGGTGGGGGCGTTGCGTGCCGTCGGGGGCGGGGTATGGGTGCCCCTCGGTTACCTCTTCGTGCTCACATCGCTGTTGATCGTTGCCTATCTCTCGGTCATCACCGGCTGGACCATTCGCTACGCACTGGACGGATTGGTGGCCGGCTATTCCGCGACACCCGGGGCCCGATATGACGAGGTCTCGACCGGATCGACGGCGGTGCTTTTTCACGTCCTCGTCATGGGGGTGACTACGGGCATCGTGTGGCTGGGAGTCAAGAAGGGCATCGAACGCGCCAGCCTGATCCTGATGCCGATCCTGTTCTTGATTCTGATTTCGCTCGCCGTATGGGCGGCGACCCTCGACGGAGCCGGGTCGGGGTACGCCTTCTACCTCACACCCTCCCTCAGCGCACTGATGGACCCGGTCGTCATTCAGGGAGCGGCCAGCCAGGCGTTTTTTTCGCTGAGCGTCGGCATGGGGATCATGTTGACGTATGGCTCCTACCTGTCGGGCAAGGAGAACCTGGTGCGAGAAGCGGTGATCGTTTCGTTGGCGGATTTCTCCGTCGCGTTCATTGCGGGGCTGGTGGTGTTCCCGGTGATTTTTGCGTTGGGGCTATCGGATGAGGTGACGGAGAGCACGATGGGTGCGCTCTTCATCTCGCTGCCTAGCGCCTTCGGGGAGATGGGGGCCATCGGAAGAGTGGTGGGGGTGTCTTTTTTCGTGGCGCTGGCCCTGGCGTCGATCACGTCGACCGTTTCACTCCTCGAGGTGGTGGGCGCGGTGGGGATCGACGAGTTCAAGTTCACCCGACGGACTGCGGCGCTGCTTGCAGGAGCGCTTGCGACGGTGATCGGCGTACTCGCTGCCATGTCGGGTGACGTGCTGGGCGTGCTCGACAAGGTAGCCGGCGAGTTCTTCGTGGTCGTCGGCGTGTTGGGCATGTCGCTGTTCTTTGGATGGCGCATGACGGAGCCCGGCGGCGAAGTCGCCGCCGGCGCGTCTCCGGGGATCGCCCGCTCCGTTCCGGCTTTGGTATTCCTTATCCGCTACATCATCCCGCCGGTTCTTGCCGTTCTGGCCTGGGTAGCCTTCCGCGACATGGTGAATACGGTCGCGGGTTAAGGAAGGCCTTACTGCGACCGCAACACCTTGATCGGATTCACTCTGCCTCGCGACAGCCCCCGTGCCGGAGCGGGACGGCAAATCCATCGGCCGCTCACGTGAGGGTCGAGACGTTCGCGCATTTCGATTTGGCACAGGGACCACCCGTGTGAGCCGGATCGGTGGCTGCCACGCCGACGAACCTGTCGGGCCGAGTGTGGCGTAATGTGGGGACCAACCGCTAACCTAAGTTGTCGGCGTAACCTTTTCTTCCTCAACCCACGCAGCATCGAGCAGCGGCGGCTGACTTGTCGGCCCGGCGTAACTTGCCAACTTCTCCATCAAGCCGCTGAGCAGCCGGTGCCGCTTGTTGATCATCCTCTTGAACACCGTCCGCAACGTGAGATAGGAACCGCCGAAGATGGCGGCGACAACCGCCGGTACAGCCTCGAGCAAGCCTGCGCCGATGACGGCCCCAGACGCCATACCGCTCAAAATTCCCGCTACAAGCAGCATACAGGCGAATACCTGGGTGTGCTGGCCGGGCGATTCCGTCATCCAGATTCGCGTCTTCCCTTCCTTGGGAGTGACCATGATGTGAACCAAGCGTCCGGCGCCTTCAAAGGAGTTCTGATAGCTGAGTGAGTTCCACGACAGCGACTTGCCGAGCGTGGGATTGATGCGGCCCACTTCGCCTATCGCCAACCGGATTTCCTCCAACACCTCCTCGAAGTCAGCCTCGGGAATCTCTCCGTCAAAGACTCGTTGGAACTCGATCCGTGGCGCAACGCCGAAAAGTCCTCCCCGTGCGGGCTTCGATTCAACTCCTTCCAGCGCCCGAGCGGCCGCACGGACATGCCGCGGTGGAATGTCCACCTCGGCGCCGAGCCGCTGGATACCCGCAAGCGAATAGCCGCCGTCATCTGTCGGACTCTGCGCCTGGATCTGCGCCGCGTGCTGGATGATCTGCCGTGCGTCAGCCTCGGGAATCTGGCGCTTGCCCTTCGTCGCGTCTTGCAATGCTTCAG
>JAPULZ010000046.1 GCA_027294455.1 Gemmatimonadota bacterium | reverse complement strand
ATGGCTCGTGCCGAGCGGGCCTGGGCGACGGCTGCCTCGCCCATGTGTACGGGGTCGGCGCGCCGCCGGCTCAGGATTCGTCGCGATTGTCGAACCAGCCAGAACCCCACGTCGGGGTGGATGACGCGAAACGTCATCGATGTGAGCGGACTCCCGATAACGCGATGAACGAGTTTGGCGAGCAGCTCGGGTTCAATGTCTCCGTCGCCGTGGCTGACGAGCGCACGCCAGCCGGCGATGTCGAGTTCCACCGTGTGGGGGTGAAACTCTGCCCCCAATTGCTCCTTCCAAAAACGGCCGCCCCAACGATCGTGATTGCCGCCCGTCACCGTGACTCGAACGCCGTTCCTTCTGACGTCCCAGAGGCTCGCCAGGATCGGGAAGACACCGCGCGGCACCACGGTCCGGTACTCGAACCAGAAATCGAAGAGATCACCGTTGATAATCAGGTGATTGCCGAGCTTCGGTACGTCGGCGAGAAAACGTTGGAATGCTGTTGCGGTCGGATCGTCGGTCTGAGGCCCCAGATGCGCGTCGGCGACGATGATGGCGGGTTCAGCGGGCATAGCGGAGTATACGGGCCTCTTCGGAAATCGCGCAACCGGTTGTCGTGATTGACTTTTCGCCTTTTGAAACCGTATTATAGCGGTCGACCTCGCCACCACGCGAACATCACTGATCGCTGAAGATTTCGACCATGTCATTACGACGATCCCTGCGGATGTACGGAAGCTCCTGGCGCCCGTACCAGATCCGATTCGTCTGTAGCTTGACGTTTGTCGCCTGTGTCGCGAATCCGCTTCGCGCTCAGGACGAAGCCGTGGTCGAATCGCTCGCGGGTATTCTGGCCGCGTCGGACACCCGTCGATTCACCGGTCCGCTTTTTCGGGCCGCATCCCGTCATCCCGATCCCATTGTCCGCAGTCACGCTGCGTTGGCCATGGGTCGTATCGGGAATCAGGGCGCGACGCCCATTCTGCTCCGGCTGATGTCCGACCCGGACTCCATCGTTCGCCGTGACGCCATTTTCGCGGTCGGACAGCTTGGGTCACTTGCGGCGCTTCAACGGCTGCGTGACATGGTGCTGAATACTCTCACCGACGAGCGGGATGCAACTCAGGCGGAAGCTGTGGCGGCAGTGGCAAAAATCGGTGGGCCCGATGCAGCCGCGGTCATCACCGAGCTGCTCAACCGTTGGGTGGGGATCGCGTCCACACAGGGTGTTCCAGGCGGCGTCCGTCGCGCGCTGTCGGAAGCGTGGCGCCTCGGCCACCTCGCTCCGATCTCTCTCATTACGCAGTACGCCGAGGCCGCGAGCGGCGAGACACGGTGGCGCGCCGTGTTTTCCTTGAGCCGCTTGAGTCCACCGGCGGCCTCGAACGTACTGCTGCGTGTGACCGACGATCCGGAGCCGCTGGTGCGAGCGTTTGGCGTCTCGGCGCTCACAGCGAGTTACGCCGACCGCGCGGGACTCGACCGAAGAGGACTCGCCGCGCGCGTACGCCGCGCCGTCGATGACCCAGATCCCTACGTTCGAATCCAAGCCGTGAAGGCGTTGGGGACCTTCGGGACGACGGATCATGTCTCGATCGTCGCCGATCGGGCGGCCGACACCGATGCGAACGTCCGGGTGCAAGCACTGGCCTCTCTCGGGATGATGGTTGGGCCCGAAGCGCTGGAGGTAATTTCGAGGCAACTCGAGGGCGGTGTCTTCGCCACCCGCCGCGAGGCCCTGTTGAGCCTCGCGCGCGTGGGAGGCGCGAGTGTATTGTCCGATATCCAGTCCTGGGTCGCGCGGCCCGAATGGGCGGACCGGGCGACCGCCGCCGCCGCCCTTCGTTGGGTTCCTTTCCGGCAAGCGCAGCCCGTGTTGACCGGGTTGCTTGCAGATCCCGACGTGCGGGTGGTGGCTGCGGCCCTCCGGACCCCGGCCCTGGCGGACTGGCCGACGGCCGATTCCCTGGCGCGCGCCCACATCGCCCATCCCGATCCCGGCGTGCGCAAGATCGCCGTGCGCCGGCTCGCGGACCGCCCCGACACGGTGAACGTCCTCCCGTTGGTGAGCGCCTTCGACGCGGGAACCAACGACCGAGCCCCGCACGTGCAGATCGAAGTGGTCGCTGCGCTCGGCCGCGTGGCGGCCCTCAACTCCGCCGCGGCAGCCTTGGTTGAGAGCCGATTCTTGGGTCGCTTCCCCTCAGCCGACGATCATCTGATCCGCCGTGCCGCAGAGCAGGGGTTTCCCGCCGCCGCCAATCGTTGGGGGCCGGCTCAACCCATCTCGACCGGTCGGGGTATAGAGGACTATCGTGCGTTGGCTCGGGAGCTCGTGCTGCCGGCGGCCAGGGGAGAGTATCAACCCGCACTCGTAGTCGAGACCGATCGCGGCAATGTCACCTTCGAGTTGTTTGCCGCCGACGCACCGTTTACGGTCCAGGCGTTCATGAGGCTCGTGGATCGTCGTTACCTTGACGGGTTGGCTTGGTACCGCGTGGATCCCGGAACGGCGCTGGAAGCCGGCGACTCGCGGGGGGACGGGTTGGGCCGAGATGTTTCCACGGTGCGGGACGAAATGAACCTCCGCCCGTTCGAACGAGGGACGCTGGGCCTGGTGCTGGATGGTCCGGACACCGGAGGGAGTCGGTTTTTTGTGACTCTCATCCCGCAACCGGCTCTGGAGGGGACCTACACGGCGTTTGGGCGGGTGGTCTCGGGCATCGAAGTGTTGGAGCGTTTGACCATGGGAGATCGCATCCGGAGGGTGCGCCGCCAGTGAACCGCCCCCTTAATGGGTGCATCCACGACTAACCGAATGTTGTTAAGACTGTATGATTCAAGAAGTTATATTTAGAGCACGACTGTTGTGCCTGGCGGCTGGAGGCCTCGGTCTCTTGGCCGGATGCACGCCCCGGCTCGGTTCGATGGCGCCTCAGGGCTTCGTACCGGCCGAGTGGGATCTGGTGGCTGGGTGGGTCGCGGAAATGACCCCGTCGCGGCCCCGTTTGTACGAAATACGACCGTGGCGTTACCGGAACGAGCAAGGGTCCGCCGCCGGACGGGCGTCGATACGCATCGTCCCACCGGACTCGCTTCGGTTCGATTATCGAGGGCCGTTCGGACGGTCCGGGAACGCCGCCATCGTGGGTGATTCCGCACTGTGGATGACGTCGGAAGACTTCGAGGGACTGATCACCTATGCGCCGCTGTTTTGGACGGCGTTAGGGATTCCGACAGTGCCCCCGGACACCACACCGGTCTTTAGTCTTATCGGAGACGATTTCCGAGCGTGGCGGTATATTCTGGCCCAAGACACGCTGGATTTCGTGT
>JAPULZ010000045.1 GCA_027294455.1 Gemmatimonadota bacterium | reverse complement strand
TACGCCCATCGCAACAACGTCATCCATCGGGACATCAAGCCGGAGAATATCCTGCTCCATGACGGTCGCCCTATGGTGGCGGACTTCGGCATTGCTTTGGCGTTGAGCGCTGCGGCAGGCGGGCGGATGACCGAAACGGGTATGTCGCTGGGTACACCGCATTACATGAGTCCCGAACAGGCGACGGCGGAGAAGGACATCACGGCGCGGTCGGACGTGTATTCGTTGGGGAGTGTGCTCTACGAGATGCTGACGGGTGAGCCACCGCACACGGGCGGGTCGGCGCAGCAGATCATCATGAAGATCGTCACTGAAGAGCCACAGGCGGTGACGGAACTTCGGAAGTCGGTGCCAGCGAACGTCGCGGCGGCGGTCGCGAAGGCGTTGGAGAAGTTGGCCGCGGATCGGTTCGAGAGTGCCGCCGCATTCTCAGCGGCGTTGGCAAACCCCGCGTTCAGCACTCGGACCGCGCGTGCCCCGAGCGCAGGAGCACGGGGTCGGTCGTCGTACTGGAATCCACTCTCGATTGGGCTTGCGGTCGTCGCACTGGCTGCAGTGCTCGCGAACGTGTGGACCTGGAGGCGGCCAGCCGAGCAGATCGTGGCGCGGCACGCGCTCGCACTCCCCGGCACCAACGGAGGCGCTCCTTGGAAGATGGCGATCTCGAAAGATGGCTCGCGCTTTGCGTGGCAGACGGGCGGCGTCGTGAGCGGCGCCGTGTGGACAAAGAGCCGTGGAGCGTTGGATGCGACTGCGTTCCCTCACCCGGCGTACGGGCTGGCTCTGTCTCCAGACGGTGAAGAACTGGTCTGGCTCTGGGACGAGGAACTACGCATATCCAACCTCGCCTCCGGAGACGTCCGCACCCTCTTCTCGGGGGCCGCCACGGTTGGCTGGGGTGAGATGGTGTGGAGTGAGGATGGGTACGTGTACTTCACACTGGCAAGCCGAGTGATCGGACGGGTTCGCAGCACGGGCGGCCCAGTAGAAGAAGTGACCTCTCTGGATGCCGATACTGGGTCCGCTGATGCCGGCCACCGCGTGCTCCAGATGCTGCCCGGCGGACGCCTGCTTTTTCTCCGCCAGAGCGTAGGGCAAGTCTCAAGTTCCTCGGTGGCGGCGTGGGACATTGAGACCGGCCAAATCACCGATGTGGCAACGTCGGATTACGCGTTCTATATGCCGCCCGGATACCTGATCAGTGTCACCGATGACGGAACGATCGTGGGGGCCAGGTTCGACCTGGAATCGTTACGGGCGACGTCAGATCCCGTGCCGATCGGGGCAAACGCGCGCGAGTCTTTTCTTGGCGTAAGCATCGCCGCGTCCGAATCCGGTCTCGTCCTGTACGTAGCCGGCCGTTCTGCATTCGAAGGCCGACTGTCCCGGGTCGATCATTCGGGCATCGTCAATCCACTACCCATCGGATCCGGGCGGCATCGAGGTGTTCGTGTCTCTCCTGATGGCCGGTGGCTGGCCTACGGCAGCTTTTCTGGAACGGTCTTCGTACACGATCTTGTCGTGGGGAGCTCCCGACAGATCGTCCCCGACTGGATTGCGTTCGACCCGGTGTGGTCTCCTGGCGGGCGGGCGATAGGGTTCCATGCGAACCGGGACGCGAAGGGCGAGCTCGATGTGACCGGGTGGAAGGGATTCGTTCTCGATCTCGAGAATCTCGACGGCCCGCCGCGGCCCGTGTTCGCTCACGACATCGCGACGGGGCCAAGTTCGTGGAGATCCGGCGGGAAAGTCATCGGCCCAACCGACGAAGCCGACTTGGTTGCAATCTTGCTCGATGGTGATTCGATCAACGTCAAGCCTTTCGTGGATGCGCCGTGGGCGGAAAACCTGGCCGACCTGTCACCCGATGGTAAATGGGCGGCGTACGTCGACCATCGCGAAGGCATACCTGAGGTATGGGTCCGTTCATTCCCTGATCCTGGTACGGCATCTCTCAAAGTATCTGAAGGATGGGCGACCGAACCCAGGTGGGCCCCTGATGGTCGAATCCTGTACTACTGGCGCGACGGACCGGAGTTGATCGCTGCCCAGCTCCGGACGGAACCCCAGCTTGTGGTCGAGGAGCTAACGGTAGTACTGCGGGATATCGACTATGCCTTCACGTTCTGCTGCCACAGCAACTACGATCCTCTGCCGGATGGGTCGGGGTTCTACATGTCGGTACGCGAAGGTGGTTCTGCTGCGGAGGTCATTCTGATTGAAGGGTTGATCTCGGAGTTAAGGGAGAAGTTGGGGAACTGACGGCCGACCACGCTTGCGCTGGTGGAGAAATTCTTCGAGGAGTTGAAGGCGAAGGTGGGGAATGAGCGGTGTCTCGAGACCGCGAGAAGATGACAGGGTTCGCGAATAAGACCACAACTTGTACCCGACACCCTGAGGGAGTCGAAATGAAACTACGTTCCATACCGTTCTGCGTAATCCTCTTACTGGCGATGATCGGGTGCGCCGACACGGATCCCGCTCCGATGTCGGAGGCCGATCTCCGCGCCACCGGCGAGGTCA
>JAPULZ010000044.1 GCA_027294455.1 Gemmatimonadota bacterium | reverse complement strand
CACCAGCAACCCGCCGGCCATGTGCGCGAGGCCCCATATGCTCAGGCCCCACAGCACAGCACCGCTCAGGCCAACGTACCGATGCACCACCCACACGGTACCGATCAGGATCAGCATGACCGCGATGTAAAACAAGAACTCAAGGTTGCCGCGCACGACGGCGATTGACAGCGCCGCCACAAGGTAGGCCAGGGTGAAGGCGACCACCGACCAGAGTTTCATCGAGTGTTCACCCGCCCGAGCGTCCTGTCCAGAAAGTCATTGATGGCTGGGATTCTCTCCTCGACAGAGGGTACATGGCCCGCACCATCCACGAGTATCAGTTCCTTTGGCTCGCGCAGCAGATTCCACAGCGGCAGTGCCCGGGTGTACCAGGGGTGTTCCTCGTCGTTGCGGCCGTTGAGCAGCAGCTTCGGGACGTCGATATACGGAGCGAAGTTGACGTTGTCGGCTTTCGGGAGAAGGGCATCGGCTGGTAAGATGCGCCATGGGGGCATTCGGCGCGAGTTGGTGGGGACTACCCAGCGGCCACCGCCAATTCCCCCGCGGCTTCGGCCTGCGGCACTCGCTTCTTCTCCGGCCCCCGCTCGAACAGAATGTAGAGCGCGGGTGTCACCGTGAGGACGAGGAACGTGGAGCTCAACAGTCCTCCGATCAAAGCATAGCCAAGGGCGTTCCAGATGTTGGCGTCGGCATAATCCGAGAAGAGCACGAGCGGAAGCAGACCCAAGATCGTCGTAGCGCTGGTCATCAGGATCGGCCGGACGCGCTCGAGCGTTCCGCGCACCACGGCGTCCATGAGGAGTGCGCCGTGCGTTCGGCGCAGCTGGTTGATGTGATCGACCAGGAGAATGGCATTGTTCACCACGATGCCGCCCATCATGATCACGCCGATGTACGCCTCCCGCGTAAAACTCGCCCCGGTGTAGAAGAAGATCATGAACACGCCGATCAGCGCCATCGGCACGGTGAACAACACGCAGATGGGCTGGCGCAGGGATTCGAACAGCGCGGCGGTCACCATGTAGACGAGCACCAGCGACACGGCCAGCACGAGGTAGATCTGCGTCTGCTCTTCGTCGGACCAGCTCCAGCTCTGCTGGCCCTCGATCCGATACCCGTCGGGCAGGGCGGTGCTGGCGATCACGGCGTCGCGAATCCGGTCGCCGAGCTTGCGAGGCCCGCGAAATTCATAGCGAACCGAGCGGCGGTACTGTTGATCTTCGCGTTGAATGACGTTCAAGACGTCACGTTCCCGCAGGGTCGCAATGTCGCCCAAGCGCACGTCCCCGTCGGGGGAAGCGATCAACGTCTCGGCGAGGGCGAGAACGTCCAGATCCCGGAAGCCCTCGAGCTTGACCTCATACCCGAGTTCCTCTCCGCCGATTCGCACTTGCCCACCAGCGTTTTGGCCGTACACGGTCGCCTGTACCTGCCGAACGACCGTCAGAGCCGTGAGGTCGTGCATGGCCATGCGTTCTCGGTCCAGCGCCAGCACGATCTCCGTCGCCCGTTCGCTGCCCCACCAGCGGCCGCCGGCATTGGTATCGACCTCCCGCACGCGGGAGAAACGTTCGAGGCGCCGCTTCATGTCTTCGGCGATGTCCCGCACGTGCTCGTAGTTGTAGCCGAAGATTTGAATGGTGTAGTTGGGCGGGCTCCCCCCACCGCCGTAGAACGACGGCCCGTAGCCGTAGACACGCACGTCCGCACCCCCGAACTGGTAGCTGTATGCCACCATCTGCTCCTTGATGGCCACGGGGATCTGCGTCTGCTCGATCGCCTCGGGGAACGTCACCATGATGTCGGCGCGCTGAGGAAAGACTCGTGTGACGAACCGCTCCAGCTCGGGCGTCCGCTTCAGCTTCTCCTCGAAGAACCGGGTGAGCTCGTCGGTACGCTCGAGCCCCTCTCCACGGGGAAGCGTGATCCGGATGCTGATGTAGGACTGCTGCCCCCAGCTGCCGCCCCATAGAATCCCTCGGTTGACGTACTTGTCGAAGAGATGCCACGAGCCGTAGAAGGCCAACACCGCCACCACCACGGTGGCCCACGGGAACCGCAACGTGAGTCCCACCACGGTGCCGTACGCGCGTACGTAGATCGGCCGGCGTTCTGCCACCGCAGTATCAGAGCCACGCACCGCAACAACCCGAATATTGCGCAACGCCCGGGCGGCCAACGACGGAATGAAGCTGAACGCCACGAAGAGACTGGCCAACAAGCTCATGCCCACCACGATGGCCAGTGGCACGTAGTACACCCGCAACTCGCCCTGGAGGTACACGAAGGGAATGAACACGATGAGCGTCGTGAACGTGGCCGCCAGAATCGGCAGAATCACCTCGCGGGATCCCTTGAGCGCAGCCTGCTCCGCCGGCTCGCCTTCCCGCCGCCTGCGATACACGTTCTCCAGCACGACGATGGCATTGTCGACGATCAACCCGAAGCCCATCGCGAGGCCCATCAGGGTCAACACGTTCAGGGTGAGCCCGCCGAAGTAGATCAGGTTGAGCGCGATGAGAATCGAGAACCCGATGGTGGCAAACACGATCGCCGCCGACCGGAACGACTGCAGGAACAACAGCAACACGGCGAAGATGACGACCGCCGCCACGATGGCGCGCTCGCGCAGGTCGGTGAGCTGCGCCTTGATGTCCTCGCTCTCGTCGGAGTCCAGAATGAGGCGGACGCCGGACGGGTGGAGGGACTCGATCTGCGCGATGCGTTCCTTCACCCGGTCGGCCACGGCGATGGTGTTCGTGCCGTGTTCCTTCAACACGGCGAACGACACGGCGGGCATGCCGTCGATTCGGTAGTGCCGTCTGGCATCTTCGTAGGTGTCCCGCACGGTAGCGATGTCCGACAGGCGAACCAGGCGATTTTGGTCGCTCAGCACGATGAGATTGCGCACGTCTTGCACCGACCCGGCGCGCTGTCGGATCGCCAGGGTCCGCATCCGGCCGTTCTCATATACCGCGCCCGCCTCGGCGACATACTCCAGGTCGGCGACCTGTTGGCGCAGCGACCAGACGCTGAGCCCCAGCGAGCGGATCTCGTCCCGGTTGAACTCCAACTCGAGAAGCCGCCGCCGCCCCCCGCTCACCTGGACGTCGGCGACGCCATCCACCTGAAGGATTTCCGCGACCACCACATCGTCCACGTGCGCGCGCACGGCTTCCAGGGTGTACGGCCCGGTGACCGTATACCTGAGAAATGGCTGGTTCTGCTCTGCGAACTCTTCGGGAACGTACGGTTCCACGTCGGGACCGCTGATCCCAACCGGCAAATCGTCCTCCAACGCCGCCAATTCCTCCGACAACTCGAGGCGAACGAAGTTCATGTCCACATCCCGGTCGAACTCGACCGTGATCTCGCTGACGCCCTCGCCCTGCGATTCACTGGATTCCGAGATAATCTTGTCCACGCCGCGGACCTGCTGAATCGCGGCTTCCAGCGGGGCGGTGAGAAACGCCTCGGTGGCCTCGGGAGATGCGCCACGCCATCGCGCCGTCACTTGCAGCTGCGGCAGATCGGTATCGGGGAGTAGTTCAATGGGAATGTTGCGCCACGCGGCCACGCCGAGCAACGCGACAGCCACGTAGCCCATGGTGACGGCCACCGGGCGTCTGATCGCCATTTTGATCACGGTTACTTGCCTCCCGCCTGACTGGTCGCAGCACCGAGGCTGTCAGTTCGTCCCGCGCTCTCCGCGTCTTCCATGCCAATGAGGGCTCTGAACCTGACACGCCCCTCTTCAATCAGATCGTAGGCCACCGGTACGACGATGAGCGTGAGCGCGGTGGCGCTCAGAAGTCCCCCGATCACCGCGATGGCCAGCGGCGCGCGCAAATCGGACCCCCGGCCCAATCCCAAAGCCATGGGCAACAGCCCGAACACGGTGGTCACCGTGGTCATCACGATGGGGCGCAGGCGCACCCGTCCCGCTTCGAGTATCGCATCGCGCAACGCGCGGCCTTGTCGCCGCATCTGATTGATGAAATCGACTTTCACGATCGCATCGTTCACCACAATGCCGACGAGAATCACCATCCCGATGAGGCTCATGGTGTTGAGGCCGGCGCCCGCGATCCACAGGGCGCCCGTCGCACCGACCGTCGCGAGCGGCACGCTGAGCAAGATAGTGAACGGATGGACGATGGACTCGAACTGGGCCGCGAGAATCATGTACACCAGAATGAGCGCGAGGGCGAAGGCGAACGTGAGGTCGCGGAAGCTCCTGTCCCGCTCTTCGTTTTCGCCCCCCACTTCCTGGCGCAGACCCCGTGGCGGAGGATTCGCGGCGATCACCGCGCCGACGTCGGCCAGCGCGCCGTCCAATCCTCCCTCGGCGACGTCCGCATACACGGTGACCATGCGAGACTGGGCCACGCGCCGCACCTCCGCAGGGCCGACGGTCGCCCTGGTGCTGATCAACTCCCGGATGGGGACGCCTTCGACTTCGAGCAAGTCGAGCGTCGCAAGAGACCGGCGCTCCGCTTCCGGAAGCCGAACCAGGATCGGGATCTTCTGGTCGAAACTCACGAACTCGGTGGGAACTCTACCACGCATGAAATTCTCCACGGTCTCGGCGATGGCACGAGGCTCGATGTCGTACGCCGCGGCGCGCGCCCGATCCACCTCGATCAGGATCTCGGGTTGGCCCTCCTCCGTGGAAAGGCGCACGTTGGTCAGCGAGGCGAGCTTGCCCAGCTCCTGGCTGATCTCCCGCGCGTACGCGAAGGCTTGGTCCAGATCGTCTCCCCGTACACGCACGGCCAGGTCGGCCTCGCCGCCCCCCAACAACCTTCCCAGCGCGGTGGCCTGTCCGGTCTCCACCGCCAACGCCTCCGGCGCAAACGTGGCGAACACCGGGCTCAACGCGGCGAGTGTCGCCGCGGTGTTTGCGCCCTCCTCGAGCCGCACGTCGATGGTGGCCGTGTTGAGTCCGCTTTCCTCTTCCTCGATGCCCGCTATGGCCTCCTGCCGGCCCACCCGGGTAAAGACCGCCGCGACGTCAGGCTGCCCCAGAAACGCCGCTTCCAGGCGCGCTGCGACTTCGGCCGTTTCCTCGATGGTGGTGCCCCGCTCCAGGTTGAGTCTCGCCTGGAACGAACCCTGATCTACGTCCGGCAACACGCCGCGATCCAACATGGACCCGAGCGCCAGACCGCCGATCATGGTAAGCGCGGCCAAGGCCACGACGCGAGCGCGGTGGTTGAGGGAAGCCTCCAACACACCGTGATACCACTCGGCACACCGCGCGAACGCCCGGTCGAACGCGTCCAGCACGGGCTTCGTGAAGAAGAGCAACGTCGCCGTCAAGCGCTGCACCGCCCACGACGCCGACCGCTTGCCGATTCGGCCGAGCTCCACGAAAGCGAACACGACCTCTCGCACGGCCCTCTTGACCCATTGGAGCCGACCCGCCACGGGAGACGGCTCGAGGGGACGGCGTGCGAGCTTTGTCTCGCCTCCTCGCCAGCGCGCCGCCATCGTCGGCAACAAGGTCAACGCCACGACGAGACTGGCGATGAGCGCGAATGCCACGGCGAAGGAGAGCGCGCCGAAGAGCTGGCCGGCGACACCTTCGACGTAAACGATGGGAACGAACACGCTGATGGTGGTGAGGGTGGACGCGGCAATGGCCCCTTGCACCTCTTCGGCCCCGGCCGCCGCCGCGTCCATGGGGGATTTCCCCAGCTCGCGGTGGCGGAAGATGTTCTCCAGCACGACGATGGAGTTGTCCACCAACATCCCGACGCCCAGCGCCAATCCACCGAGGCTCATGATGTTGAGCGACACCCCGGCGAGATCCAGTAGGGAAAAAGCCGCCACAACCGAGATGGGAATCGCCAGGGCGATGGCCACCGGGTAACGGGCATCCCGCAGGAAGAAGAACAACACCAGGAACGCCAGCGCCCCGCCCCAGAGCAGCGCCTGCACCACGCTCGTGATCGCATCCGAAATGAAGCCTGCCTGGCTCGTGGCCACCTCGAGCTCGATGTCGGGATACTCGGCCCGAAGCTGGCCCAGCACGAGCTCCACTCGCTGGGCGACTCTCACCGTGTTGGCCCCGGACTCCTTGAAAAGCAACAGGCCCACGGCGTCGCGCCCGTTGTACCGCGCGATGGACTGGCGCTCCTTGAACCCGTCGGTGACCGTGGCGACGTCCCGCAACCGGATCCCACCGCTCACCGACACGGTGTCGGCGCGGGCCAGGGGAACGGCGCCGATCTCCTCGACGGATTGGAATTCCCCGATGGTGCGCAGCGAGTAGCGGTACCGGCCCACCAGCACCGTCCCGCCAGGAGCGTTCTGGTTTGCGTTCTCGATGGCGCTTTGGACTTGCGCGATGTCCACGCCATACGATTGGAGCGCCCGGGGATCCACCTCCACGTGAATCTCACGCTCCAATCCCCCGACCGTCGCCGCCTGCGCCACCCCGTCGATCTGCTCCAGGCGCCGCTTGAACACTTCCTGGGCCAGGTTCTTGAGCACCCACAGATCGTCGCGGCCCGAGACACTGACGGCCATGATGGGCTCAGATCGGGGATCGGTGCGCAGCACCACCGGCCGGTCGGCCAGCTCCGGCAACGCGTCGCGGATGTTGTCCAGGCGCTCGCGCACGTTGAGCACCGCGAAGTCCATGTCGGTGCCCCAGGCGAACCGCAACGTCACGAGCGATACGCCTTCCCGGGATACGCTCTCGATGTGCTCCACGCCGGAGACGGCGCTCACGCTCTGCTCGACGCGCTCCGTCACGAAGCGCTCGACCTCTGTCGGCGCCACGTCGGGATAGCTGGTGTAAACCACCAGGCGCGGGTACGCGATGTCGGGCAAGAGGTCGATGGGCAACCGCCGGAAGGACAGCACGCCCAGCAGCGTGATGGCGAAGAACAACATCGCCACCGCGACCGGGCGCCGCGTCGCACGGCTGGAGAGTGACATTGGTCCCTACTCCGGCCGCGGGATGGGCTGGCCCACCCGTTGTTCCAGATTCACCACGGCTTGAAGAAAAGTCAGATGCGCGTTGACCAAGCTCCGTTCTTCTTGTGATAAGGAATTGATAATGGTTTGCAGATTGATGAATGTCAGCGCGCCGGCGCGGAATTGTTCCTGAGAGATCTCCAGACGCCGCCGGGCCAAATCCGTCGCTCGCGTTTGCGTTACGTACTCCTGATGCGCAGTCTGCAAATCGATGAGCGCGCTTCGCACACTCTGTTCCACCGACACCCTGTTCTCCCAGAGCGTCTCCTCGGCGTTCGCCTCGTTGACTTTCGCCTGGGCGATGGCTTGTGATGTGCTGAAGTTGTTGAGAATCGGGATGCTGACACCGAGGCCAAAATTGAATCCGCGGTTCTGTGGGTTCACGTCAAAGAACGCGGCATACCCGTTTTCGCTAAAACTTCGAGCGAAGCCGCCGTTTGCTGATATCGTCGGCCAGCGTGCGCCTTTCGCCGAGCTGCTCTGCCGCTGGGCCTGCATCAAGTTCGCCTCGCTCTGCGCCATCGACGGGTGAAGCTGGAGCGCGATCGTCACGATCTCGTCGACGGAAAACGCACTAGGCTCGAAGACATCGGGAAGCTCACCCACGGGCGCGAAATCGACGATCTCCCCCAGGACGCCAATGCGCTGGAGAACGACCAGGCGTTGCTTGTTGGCATCGCTGATGGCCCGCTCCAGCGCCACCTCGGCTCGTGCCAGGTCGATTTCGGCACCCAGCACATCTGCCCGGTCGGACGCGCCGATCCGGAACCGGCGCTGTTGGGTATCCAGATTGTCCCGGGCCGCTCCCAACAACCGCTCTTCGACCTCGATCCGTCGCTCCGCCACCAGGGCCGCGTAGAACGCGTTGGACACTTCGGCGTCGACTCGCAGTTCTTCGATCGCCACCCACGCGTCGGCGGAGACGACGCCGCTCTTGGCCGCCCGGAGATCGTTCACGTTCCGCAGCCCATCAAACAGCGTCAGTGACGTGGACACGCGTTGACTTACGTTACTCGATGTGATGGTCCGCGATTGGTTCTGCACCAACGTTCCACCGAAGTCGTCCGTGCCGGTGAACACCGTGTTTCGGCTTCCGTTCCAGTTCAGATCGGCATTGAGCGTCGGCAGAAACTGTCCCCACGCGGACATGACCTGCGCTTCGGACCCGTTGACCTGCATCATGGCCCGGCGGTAACTCGGATTCCGCTCGTGGGCGATCCGAATCGCGTCCTCGAGTGTGAGGGTGGGCCGTTCTTGTTGGGCGAGTGCCGGCCCGGCAGCGCAAAGAAGGAACACGCCGGTGAGATACTTGGTGTTCATGGCTCGCTCCTCGCGTTACCGCGGCCGGGCGCCCGCGGCGCGACGCAGATCTTCCGTCACCGACACGCGGGCGTCGTGAATGAGGGTGTAGTGCCCGTCGGTGAGCACGATCTCCCCGGGCTCGAGCATGGCGCGATCGGGGACGTCGGTGATCTCGACCAAGGAGTCGTTCTCGAGGCCGGTGATGACATAGGTCCATTTGGCCAAGCCGTCCTGGAACACGAACACCATCGTGCGGCCGTCGCGTGGCAACACGGCTTCCTTGGGCACGAGAATGCGATCGGGATAGCGTTGCGCTTCCAGTGACACCCGGGCGTACATCCCTGGGAAAATCCGGCCGTTCCGGTTGCGAATATTGACCGTCACCCGGGCGGTGCGGGATTCCTCGTCGATCACCGGGTTGATGGTCCCGATGGTCCCGAGGAAGGTCTCGCCGGGAAACGCCGCGAAGGTCACCTGTGCGGTGCGTCCGGTGGCGACGTGGCCCACCTCGGACTCCAGCACCTGAACCTCCACCTTGATGGGATCGACGTCCACCACGGTCATGAGCTCCTCCCCGGCGTTCACCCGGTGCCCTTGGCTCACCCTGATGTTCGCCACGCGGCCGGCGAACGGAGCCCGCACCCACGCTCGGGACAGCTCCAGCTCCGCCCGCTCTACGGCGATCAAGGCCTGGTCGAGACCGCTTTGCGCCCGGGCCACGCGCTCCCGCTCGGCCCGCACCGCGGCATCCTCGATCTCGTCGTCGAACAGGATTCGTTCCCGATAGACGGCTCGGGCCTGCTCCAGGTCGGCCTTCCGCTCCCGCAACGTGAGGGCCAGGTCCACCGTGTCGATGGCCACCAGGAGGGCGCCGCGACGCACCGCGGCGCTCTCCCAGGTGGGCAGGCTCAGGATCTCTCCTTCGGCTCGGGCCAGGATCTTGCTCTCCAAGGAGGCAGCGGCTTGCCCCGCGGCGGTGACCGAGACGATCAGGGTGTCGCGCACCACCGGCACTCCCGCCACCGGAACGTCCACGCCGGTGTTGAAGTTGGCCGCGGCCGAAACCTCGGGGAGATTGCCGGCTTGCTCGGAAGACGATCCGGCATCGCTGTTGTCGGATCCGCGGATGCGCAGGTAGATGCCCGACCCCAACATCAGGATGACCGCGAAGGCGAGAGCGGGACCAAAGATTCGTCGGGCGGCAGTCATGGTATGCTCGTCTTGAAAAAGGGACCAGAAGTGTCCCGAACATTAACCGTAGACCGAGCTGGTCTCGGCCTTAGTTTTTGTCCTACGCAATATTAAGGAGAGTGGAACACTCTCAGTCAAATACACGCGACCCACCGGTTGGATGCAATTTTCGACCGAGCCAATTCCCCCTCTAGATGCTCGTGGGCCGCGGAAGGTTGCGCCGTGTCGGGCCAGACGAGCCCCCTACTCTGAATTACGCCGGTTGCGAGAGGGTTGTTACGGAAAGAGGACCGGAGGTCTTGGATCTCGTTGTCCGGGGAATGGTTGCCGCTACCGGAGCGACCCTTTCTTGCCTCCAGGCATCTAGCTCCAAAGTCACCCATCTTTCGGAGATCGTTCCACCATGTCTCTACCGCGCTGTACTCGTCTCCTGCCGAGCGCCTTTGCCACCCTGGCCCTCCTGGCATCCACCGCCTCCGGTCAGGTTCGACAGCAAACGCTGACGGAGCCCGACGCCACGTTCCCCGACCCCTTCACCAGCATCGTGGGGCTGCGGGAGTTGAGCGACGGGCAGCTTCTCCTCGCCGACCGGACCGAGCGCCACGTGAGCTTCATCGATTTCGCGTCGGGCCGCATCGACCAGGTGGGGCGGCAGGGCGGCGGGCCGGGGGAGTACGAGATGCCCACAGGCCTCTTCGCGTGGCCGGACGACGGCGCGCTGCTGGTCGATTTGGCCAACACCCGCGTCACCCGGATCACGGCGGGCGGGCGGCTGGACAAGAGCTGGCCCATCTTGTCCTCCACCGGAGTGTTCTTGAACCCCAGCGCCACCGACGGCGAGGGTCGCGTGTACTACTCCAGCGCCGGTAGCTTCCGGGCCGGCCCCGGGGCACCGCCGCCGTCTGATTCCATGCCGGTGGTACGGTGGGACCCAGCGACGGACGTGCACGACACTGTCGCGATGCTCTACTCCCAACCCCGCATCACGACGAGCGGAGGGGGCGGAGGCGGCTTCACCGTCCGCACCGGTGCCGGGGGTGCGATGCGGCTGTCCGGCCTGCGGCGCCAGCCGTTCCGGGCGGTGGACGCCTGGGGCGTCTCTCTGGGCGGCGATGTGGCGGTAGTGCGTGCCACGGATTATCGGGTGGATTGGTATCGCGGAACCAACGTGACGTCAGGGCCGAGCATCGACTACGAACCCATCCGAATCAATCAAGCGGAACAGGAAGCGTGGGCCGACGGCCAGGCGGGACAGACGATGACGATGATGGTGTTGGGGGGCAGCGGCGGCGGCGGTCGGACCATGCAAACCCCGCGCCCCGATCTGGACGAGGTCGATTTCCCCGACGTGAAGCCGCCGTTTCAGTCCACGGGCACTCGCGTGACACCGGACGGTGAAGTGTGGGTCCGGCGGCACCAGCGTCACGACGCGGAGCGGCCGTTGTACGATGTATTCGATGCCGGCGGAGAATTGATCAAGCAGGTTCGGCTTCCGGCGGGACGCACGATCGTGGGATTCGGACGCGGCGTCGTGTACGCGGTCTCCGTCGATGAAGACGATCTCCAATGGCTCGAGCGTTACGCGCGCTAACGGGAGCGGATCTCCACGACGATCTTGCCCATTTGGTTTCCCTGCCGGAGTCGGTCGATGGCTTCTGCCCCTTCCTTCAGCGGCACCACCGAATCGACATGAGGACGCAACTTGCCCTCGCCGAGTAACCGCACGATCTCGGCGAACTCGGCGGCGTTGCCCATCGTCGAGCCCATGATCGTGTATTGATTCCAGAACACGCGGCGCACGTCCGACACCACCATCGGACCGGACGTGCCGCCGCACGTGACCAGCCGGCCGCCTTTGGCCAGCGCCTTGAGCGACAGTTGCCAGGTGGCCTCCCCAACGTTGTCCACCACAACATCCGCGCCCCGCTTGTCAGTCAACTTCCGGATCTCACGTGGCACGTCGACCGTTGAGTGATTCCACGCCACGTCCGCGCCCAGTTCTCTGGCGGTCGCGAGCTTCCGGTCGCTCGACGACGTCACGATGACGAACGCTCCTGCCAGCTTCGCGACGGCGAGGGCGGCCAACGCGACGCCGCCACCGATTCCCCAGATCAATACGACCTCACCGTTCTGGACACGAGCCCGTGTCGTGAGCATCCGCCATGCCGTCAGCGTGGCCAGTGGGAAAGCGGCCGCCTCGGCCCAGGAGACCTCCGGCATCCTGATGGGCAGGGAGGGAATGCGCGCGACGTTGACTTCCGGCACGATGACGTACTCGGCGAGCGTCCCCGGCAAGTGTTCACCGAGCAGGCTATAGCGCACACACAGGGAATGCTCACCACGGTTGCACGACTCGCAATCGTAACATGACACGCCGGGATTGATGAGCACCCGATCCCCCGTTTCCACTCTCGTCACGCCAGCACCGACCGAGTCCACGACGCCGGCACCGTCGGCCCCCAGGACGTGGGGAAACTGGAGTGTCAGGCCCGGGATGCCCCCGATCGCGAAGAGATCGAGGTGGTTGAGCGCCGCGGTGCGGAGCGCGATGCGTACGTCGTGGGGATCGGAGATTTCGGGGGTGGGGAGGTCGGTCAGCTCGAGCGTCGACGCGGAACCCTTTCCGCGAAGGGCCAAGGCTTGCACCGAGGGCCGTCAGCGCTTGAACGCCGGGAAGAAATACTGATCCGCCGGATCGACGCGCGGCACCTCGATGGCAACTCCCTCGTTGGGACCCGACAGGGGAAGAAGGAATAGCTTGCGGATGCCCCTGTCGTCGCCGGTCCCCTGTGCTGTGATGGCCAGGGTGTCGCCGTCGGCGGAAATGTCAAAGTTCTCGACGAGCACCGTCAGCGGCGTGATGAACGCGGCCGTCCCGGCGTTCAAGTCGTACCGCACGACCACCTTCGTGCGGTCGCGGCGGCGCCCTTGCTCCGAGAGATAGGCCAGCTCTCCGTTCGGGAACCACGCGGGTTCGGACTCGAATTCGTTCGTCACGATCACGGGCCGCTGGTTGGATCCATCGATCGACATGAGATAGATGTCGCTGGCCCTGCCGCCGCTGGAACGGTAGGCGATGGTGGAGCCGTCGGGCGAGACGGCGGGTTGATCCGCGGGCGTGTCGCCGGAGGTGAGCGGCCGGCGGTTCGTGCCGTCGGCGTTCACGATCCAGATTCGGAGCTCGGCGGCATAGACGATCTCGGTGCCGTCCGGCGTCCACTGCGGTGACGTCTCGGGCCAGCTCCCATCCGTGAGCACGCGCTTGCCCGTGCCGTCCGCATTCATGATGTGGACCTTCTGGCTGTCCGCGTTGTGCACGTAGGCGATGCGCGTCCCGTCGGGCGAGTATCGCGCCGAAACCTCCGTGCCCAGATTGGACGTGATTTGACTCAACACGAGTGGTTGGTCGGGATCCAACGAGTAGATGTCCCCGGAGCTCTCCGCAAACTTCGTGACGAGCAGCCTGCCTTGCACGAACACGGTCGTGGTGTCCGCCGCACCCCACTCGGCGTCCGCGACCACCTGGGTGCTCCCGAACCCCACTGCCGACACGACGCCATTGGAATCCACCGTGGCCACACCCGGATCCAGCGTACTCCATCGCAAACCGGAGGTGGCCGCTCCCACCCGGGCGCCGAAGTCATCGAAGAACGACGCGTCGACGCGTCCCTGCTCGCCGACACTCATTCCCATACGATCCCGGGCGAAGGCGATCTTCGGACCGACCACGGTGATCCCCCAGACCGCCCGAAGCCCGTCGGCCGGACCGCGCACCGTGAGCGTGGTGGTGCCCATCTGTAATCCCCGCACCTCGCCCGTGGCGCGGTCGAAGAAGATGATGTTGTGGTCGCCCACGGTCCAGGAGGCCTGTGCCTGCGACACGATGCTGTCGCTCGCGTCATACATGACGGCGTCGAACTGCATGGTGCCGTTCATGGGAATTGAGATGGGGCCGGTATCCGCACGCGGCCGGACCGACATGGACGCCACCGGGCGGTGGACCGTCACCGTCATGCGTTGCTGCTGGCCGAATCCTCGGGCGATGATCTCCGCCGTGCCGGGGGAGATGCCCGTGGCGACGCCCACCGGAGAGATCGAGACCACCGCGGGGTTGCTAGACGCCCACTGCAATTGATTGCCCGTTATGGACCGGTTGTTCTGCCCCGGCACGATCACCGAGAGGGAATCCGCCCGAGCGGGCGAGAGCGAAAGCGCATCACGCACGAACCGGAAGCTCTCATTCGCCACCTGGACCACGACCCGATCCACGAGCCCGCCCCCCCCCGTCGCCTGGATGACACCGTTTCCCGCCGAGATGCCGATCACGCCGCCACGCTGATCCACGGCGGCCACCGTTTCCAGCAGTGAGCGCCACGTAATGGGAGACCGGGCGGCCAGCTGCCCGTCGGCCCGCAGGAAACGGGTTTGCAGGTTGATTTCCTCGGCGGGCAACAACAGGATGGGATTCGGTTGAATCTGGAGGGTCGCCGCCATGCCTTCACCCACCGGGCCTCCGGCCGCGATCACTTCCACAGACACCATCGCCGACGTGGAGCCGATGCTAACGGTGATCCTCGCCGTCCCCGGCGCGACGCCGATTACGTATCCCACATTGGGCGTCGCCGCGCCAGCCTGCACCCGCGCGATGTCCGGCGCAGACGATATCCACGAGAATTGGGCCGAGGGAACGACGTTGCCGCTGGCGTCGTAGGCAGTCACGAGAATGGCTTCACGATCGCCGACCCCGACTTCCACGCTCAGGGGCACGACCTGCACATCGGCGACAGTTTGCGCCGGCAAGGCGTGGGGACACGTGAGCGCGAGCGCGATAGGCACCGCGATCGTCATCATGCGGTTCGTCATGTTACGGTTACGTTTCATGAAGGGCGGAAATACTTAAATGCAGCTGCCACTTCAAGATATCGGCGTCAACGTAAAAGCTGGGGTCGGACACTGTCAACCCGAGGGGGCTCCCGCCCTAATAAACCTAAGGTGGCCTGATCCCGGAGTCGGTGAGCCGGATTACGGGCCGGTTCCCCCTGGTTCCTTAAGTTTTCCCCCGGAGCCCCAGACCACCAAGTCCGGAACAAGAGGGAGAGCCATGACTGGCGCGTCACGATTCAGAGCACTTGTGGTCACGAGCCTGATGCTGGCTTCGGTTGCGGCCTGCGACTCGGGCAAGGGGAAGGTCGCCTTCGTAGGCGGCAACCTCTGGAATGGAACCGGGATACCCCCCATCCTGGACGCCGTGATCATCGTGTCCAACGGGGTCATCGAGGCGGCCGGTCCTCCCGACGTCGTGAAGATCCCGCGCAAGGCCGAGGTCTGGCGTGTCGACGGCCGCTGGCTCATACCCGGACTGCTCGATGCCCACGCCCACGTAGAGCGATGGATGTTGCCCGCCCTGCTCTCCCACGGGATCACCGGGGTGCGTGACGCCGGGGGCGAGCACGACAGCATCCTCGCCCTGCGGGACGAGATCAACCTGGGTGCCACCCTGGGCCCCCGCCTGTTCGTCTCGGGGGCGGCCCTCGACCGCAGCCCCGCTCGTGGACCGGCCGAGGGACTCTCGAACACATCCGAAGCACGCCGGGCCATCGACCAGCGGGTGCTCGTCGAAGTCAGCCAGGTCATGCTGTCTCCCGGCATAACCCCAGCCCTGCTGACACCCCTCTTGGATGAGGCCGATTCGTTCCTGCTGCCGGTCGCCGCCCATTTGGGGAAGATCGACGCAATCACCGCGGCGAACGTCGGCATCGACGCCATCGAGCACTTGAGCGGCATCGTCGAAGCGACGGTTTCCAGTCCCAACCGGTACTTCCGGGCGCATGACCATTTCTACCGCGGCTGGGGCGCCGCGCTGCAAGGCTGGAGCGGCCTCGATTCGGCCGCGCTGGATCGGATGGCCCGCCTGCTGGCCGACTCGGGCGTCGCCATGGTGCCCACCCTGCACAACCTCGAGGCCCTCGCCCATCTCCGCGACCGGGCATTCATCGACTCCCTCGACCTCAGCACGGTCCCCGCAGCCGTCCGCCAGGGCTGGGACACCGCCAGGTTGGCACGGGACGCCCAGTGGACGTCGCGCAGCTTTGCCGCCATGCGCCGCGGCAGACCAATGCAGGACCTCTTCCTCCGACGGTTCCTCGCGGCCGGCGGGCTTCTGGCCGCCGGAAGCAACGCCCCGTTTCCGCTGATCGCACCGGGCCCGAGCCTCCACGACGAGCTGGAGCTGCTGGTAGCGGCCGGCCTGTCCACAAAGGACGCCCTGCTGTCGGTCACCCGGAACGTGGCCCGGCTGCTGGACGCCCCGGCGATCGGCACCGTGGAGCCGGGCAAGAGTGCGGACTTTCTGATTCTGCGCGGCAATCCCCTGGAGGACATCTCCAACATCCGGGCCATCGAGCAGATCGTGTACAAAGGAGTGCGCTATTATCCTGAAGATTTTGGGCGGAATCCGTAGTATCTTCCGGTCGACCGTAGCCCGAGGGGCCCCCGCTGACCGACCCGCGCTTCGAGCAAACCCTTTCCGGACTCGCTGCCTTTTTCGCGGATCGGCAAACGTCCGCCGGAGTGGTAGCGCGCCAACTCCTGGGAATCACTAGGCCAGACGACGACCGTCTCGCCGATCATCTCATTCGCGAACGCCGGCGCAAGACGCGCCTGGACGGCAGCGTCGATGGGGCACTGCAGGACACCGCATGGAGCGCTTGGGCGCTGCTCCGGCTCGGGTGCACCAAAGGACACGCTGGGCTGGACCGGATGATCGGCTTTCTGCTCTCGCGGCAGGACCAACCCGGGCGATTTGGTGAAGGGTGCAGCGAGCGACGGCACCCCATCGCCAACTGCATGCACTTCATGAGCGGCTTCTTCTCCCCCGGCCCGGTGGATCGGGCGATCGCGCCACTAGCTCTCCCCACGCAGGCAGTCATCCTCACGGAATTCGGTGCGCGGTTCGCCGTCAGCTGCATCGCCCTGCGCACGGTACTGCGGGCGGGCGAGGACCAGCGCGGCGCGGTGGTGGCGCACATCGAAAGCTTGTTCCACCTCGTGGACGGCTGGCAGCAACAGAGTCAGTTCCCCGACTCCCTGGACCTGGTGTTCACCACGCTCGGTGCCCTGGGGCTCGCGCCCCTGGAGTACCGGGAGCGCGTCGAGAAGACGGCGGACCTCATCATCGGATTGCAAAACGCCGAAGGAACCTGGGGCGGTACGTCGATCTTCCACGCGCTGGACGGGATGATGGCGATTCGCAGCGACGCGGCCCAACGAGCCATCGGCCGCGCGTTGCCCCATGTGCTCGCGTTGCAGCGAGCGAGTGGCGCATTCGACGACGCCGAGAGCGATGAATTGGCCCTCATCGCATTGCGGGCGGTCAGGGGTCAGGGTATCGTCCGCGCGCCGGCGCGGACGGTGTCCGCACGCCGTTCACCGGCAGCGTCGAACTAATCCGCCTTCGTGAATCCAAGGCGTCGTCAACCTTTCGTGCTCGTCCATGCCGATGAGAGCTGCCTCGGCAATCAAAACGCCGGCCCAAGTCGGGGCGGCGCAGGAGCGTTGGTGGAACGCCGGACGAACGGCGCCATCGAGCGATGCGATTTCCTTCTCTCGTCACCCAACACGACCAACAACCAAATGGCCCTCGCCGGCGCCATCGAGATTCTCCAGACGCTCGGCGCGGAGCAGGCGCCGGCCATCACTTACTATTCGGATTCGACCTATCTGGTGAAGGGGGCCACCGATTGGGTCCATCGGTGGAAGCGCAACGATTGGCGCCGCCAGGGTGGCGCGGTCGAGAACCTGCAGCTGTGGCAAGCGTTGCACGAGCTCGATCGGCACAACCCGGTCACATGGAAATGGGTGCGGGGGCATGCGGGACACGCCAAGAACGAGTACGCTGACCAGCTGGCCGTGGGTGCCGCGGAGCAACAAATGCACAGTAATGGATTCGTCGAGTCGCGGTTCATCGACTGGCTCGAGCGTGAGCAGGCCACCGGGGAGTTCGGCGATTACGATCCCGACCGAGATTTCACGGAACGCGAACAAAAACACATGACAAAGGTATGACGACTCCAAAAGACGGCGTGATCGAGAACACCCATCCGTTGAATCTCGTGGCCGACGGACCCGACACCGAGCGTATTCCGCTCTACGAGGTGTACATGCGCATGGCCGAAGAGTTGGCCAAACGCTCCACGTGCGCACGACTACAGGTCGGGACGGTGGTGACCGATGCCCGCATGGAAAACGTGCTGGCCATCGGTTACAACGGGAACGCGACGGGGCTCCCCAACCGGTGCGACTCGACCGTCCCCGGCAACTGCGGTTGCATTCACTCCGAGGTGAATGCATTGGTGAAAGCTCCGGGGTCGGTGAAAGACAAGGTGGTGTTCGTCACCAACAGCCCATGCGTGATGTGCGCCAAACTCATGATCAACTCGGGCGTCACGCACGTCTTCTATCGCTCCGCATATCGCGATCCGAGCGGCGGCGAGCTCCTCACCAGCGCCGGCGTGATTCCCGTGCACTACGATCAGTGGAAAGACGCGTGGAGGTAAGGTGGCCCCGATTGACGAAGTGGAGCGGCTGTTCCGGCAATTGGTCGACGTCCTCAACACGTCCGACCCCGACCGGCTGCGATCCCCGATCCAGATCTCCGAGATCTATCAGAACCTCGTCCCCTACCGACACTATCGCGCCGCGCTCGGGTTTGACACCAACGAAGACTACGAGGTGGCGCTCCTGCGCATGCTCACCGGCGAGGGCGGCTTTGTGTCGCTGGATACTCCCGAAGTACAGGACGCGCTGGCCGAAGAAGCGCGATCGGTGAACCCGAACGGCGCCGCGGTCCGAGAATACGCGGCCGCCCACGTGTATTTGAACTCCGGCGCCGTCCGCACAGTGACCGAGGCGCATGAGGCCTACGCGCCACCGCCGGACCCCGATGAAGTGCAGGTCTATTCGTACAGCGACGACGACTCACGGTTCAAACCGGTGTCGGAGACCCTGGAGCACTTGGACGCCGCGGCCCCACCATCCGATGTCGTCAGCGAGGAGCCGGCGGCCGAAGAGGTGATCGGGACGGTGCCCGACTCCGCCCGCGAGGCGCGGGAAAGCTCGTGCGGCGCGTGTGGCGCGACGTTGCCGTGGACGCGCACCGCAAACTTTTGTCCCTTCTGCGGCCGCGATCTGCAAGGGTTGGCGTGCACATCCTGCGGAGGTGCACTCGAATCGGCATGGCGGTTCTGCATCACGTGCGGGACGGCGGTCGCGGACCGCTAGGACATTGCCCACCCAGTACACCATCGCCGTCATCGGCGGGGACGGCATCGGACCCGAAGTCGTCGAGACGGCGATCCCGGCCATCGACGCCGCGGCGCGCAAGAGTGACGCGAGCCTGGCGTGGGAGCGACTGCCGTACGGCGCCGAGCATTATCTGGAGACGGGGGAAACCCTTCCGGAGAAGGCATTCCGGCACCTACGGGACGACGTGCACTCCATCCTGCTCGGGGCCTTGGGTGATCCGCGTGTGCCGGGCAACGAACACGCCCGCGATATTCTGCTCGGCCTGCGATTCAAGCTCGACCTCTACATCAATTTTCGCCCCTGCACACTGCTGCACGCCGATCTCTGTCCGCTGAAACCCGCGGCCGGGAACGCTAGTCGAGCGATCGACTTCGTCATCTTTCGGGAGAACACCGCGGGGAGCTACCTGGGGCGCGGCGCCGCGCACCACGTGGGCACACCCCAAGAGGAGCAAGTCGCCGAGGAAGTGCACACGGCTGTCAAGGTCGAGCGCATCATTCGCGCGGCGTTCGCCTGGGCCGAGGCCCACGGCAAGCGTCGCGTCACCATGAGCGACAAGTCCAATGCCATTCCCGCCCATCGCCTCTGGGGACGGCTTTTCGAGCAAGTGGGCGCGGAGTATTCGAGCATCGAGCAGGAGCACCGCTACGTCGACGCCCTGGCGATGGAACTGGTGCGCGATCCGGAGCGTTTCGAGGTGATCGTGACCAGCAATCTCTTCGGAGACATCTTGTCCGACCTGGGGGCTGAGCTGGTGGGCGGTCTCGGCGTGGCCGCGAGCGGGAATCTGCATCCCGGGCGGGCCGGGCTTTTCGAGCCGGTACACGGCTCTGCGCCGCCCCTGGTCGGCACCGGACAGGCCAACCCCCTGGCGGCCGTGCTCAGCGGCGGCCTGATGCTGGCCGATTTGGGGCTGGAAGACGGTGCCGGCCGCATTCTGGCCGCCGTCCGGGCAGCACTGGCCGAGGGTGTCACGACGCCGGATCTGGGTGGTCACGCGACGACGCGTGACGTGGGCCGCTTCATCGAGGAGCACATCGCGGGCGCTGCCTGATCACTCCCACTTGCCCGCCCCTTTTCCCCCCCGTCATATTGCGTTCCCGCTCCCATCGAGCGGGATGCACAACGGAGAATTTCCATGAAGACCCAAGGTAGGAACAAGGATGTCGTGTTTCTGTCCGGTGTCCGGACAGGCTACGGCACATTTGGCGGCGTTTTGAAGGGCCTCTCCGCCACCAAGCTGGGGGCCATCGCCGCGGAGCACGCTATCGCCCAATCCGGGGTCCCGCCTGAGCAGTTCGACCACTGCGTGTTCGGCAACGCGCAACAGACGTCGGCCGATGCCATTTATCTCGCCAGGCATGTGGCGCTGCAGGCTGGGCTCCCCATCGAAACCCCGGCCGTGACCGTCAACCGTCTGTGCGGCTCGGGGTTCGAATCGATCATTCAGGGCGCGCAGCAGATCCTCCTCGACGAGTCGAGCGTCGTCCTCGCCGGGGGCGCGGAGTCGATGAGCCAGGCTCCGCACGTGGTACGTGGTGCCCGGTGGGGAATCCGGCTCGGCCCGGCGAGCCAGTTCGAGGATACGTTGTGGGAGGCCCTCTCGGATCCACAGTGCGGCTTCTCCATGGCCGAAACGGCGGAGAATCTCGCCGAAAAATACGCGCTGCCCCGGAAAGACGTGGACGAGGTAGCGTTTCGCAGCCAGCAGCGGGCCGCCAAGGCGTGGGAAGAGTGCGTCTTCGAACACGAAGTCATTCCCGTCCCCATCAAGAACCGCAAGACGAAGCAAACGGAAGACTGGCGCGCCGACGAACACATGCGTCCGGAAACCACCACCGACGTGCTCGCCACCCTGGCGCCGTACTTCAAGAAGGACGGCGTGGTCACCGCCGGGAATGCCTCGGGCATCTGCGACGGCGGCGCCGCCACCGTCATTGCCGGCGAGGACTTCGCGAGCCAGCACGGGCTCGAGCCCATCGGCCGGCTCGTCGCGTGGGCCGTGGTGGGGGTGGAACCCAAGTACATGGGCATCGGGCCGGTCCCGGCCTCCCAGAAGGCACTCGCCAAGGCCGGCATGTCCCTGGACGACATGGATCTCGTGGAGGTCAACGAGGCCTTCGCGGCCCAATATCTTGCCGTCGAGCGAGAGTTGGATCTCGACCCCGAGAAGACCAACGTGCACGGCGGGGCGATCGCCATCGGCCATCCCCTGGCGTCGACCGGGACCCGGATCACCCTCCATCTGCTGCACGCCCTCCGGGGCGCCGGCAAACAACTGGGCCTCGGCACGGCGTGCATCGGGGGCGGGCAGGGCGCGGCCGTCATCGTCGAAGCGTTCTAGATCGAGCACATGGCCGGCGAGCTGGTTCCATCGGACGAGCGCATCAGTCGCGAAGCGTTGGAACGGATCATCCACCGCGCGGCGGAGCTGCAGACGAGCGGCCGGGAGATCGGTGAGCACCTGACCGAGCGGGAGGTGATGGAGCTCGGCGAGGAGGTGGGAATCCCCGCCAAACACCTTCAACGCGCCCTCTTCGAGGAACGCGCGCGCGCCATCACGGCGGGAGACGGCGGTTTCCTCGCCAAGCTGGCGGGTCCGCGGCGGGTAACGGCAGACCGCACGGTGCCGGGTGAGGGACCCGGGGTCGAGGAGACCCTGGGCCACTGGATGACCGAGGTCGAGCTTCTGGCCGTCAAGCGTCGCTACCCGACGGGGACGTCATGGGAGGCCCGCAAGGACTGGCTCACAGCCATGAAGCGGGGAATGGGACTGAGCGGCCGGCACTACGCGCTGTCGCGCGCCCGGGAGATCGTCGGACAGATCCAGGTGTTGGAAGCCGGGTGGTGCCACGTGACCCTGATTGCCGATATCTCCAACACACGGGGCAGACGCATCGGTGGCGGCACGGCGTTCATGAGCTCCGGGGCGGCCATGACGGCGGTCGCCGTCGTGCTCGGCGTCGCCTCCGTGGCCGCGGTGCTTCCCGCCATCGCGGGCGTCGCGGGCGGCTGGGCCATCGCCCGGGGCCATCGAGCGCAGGTGGAGCGGGTGCACGTGGCCCTCGAGCAGGTCCTCGACCGGCTCGAACGGGGCGAGATCGACGTGTCCAAGACACTGCCCAAATCGCGGCCGGAGGATTTCGTCAAGCGCCTCACGGCCGAGATCAAAAACATCGGGAAGAACTGGGGTCGGTGAGCGGGCGCGGTCAACCGAAGGATCACATTCCAATACCCGGGAAGAACCATGACAGACATAAAGAAGGTGGGTGTGTTGGGCTGCGGGCTGATGGGACGGGGCATCGCACAGGTCGCCGCGACAACCGGCCACGAGACCGTCGTCCGGGAGGTATCGGACGAGTTCAACGAGAAGGGCGCGGCGGCCATCGAGAGGTCCCTCGCCAAGTTCGTGGAAAAAGCAAAGCTGTCCGCGAAGGAGCGCGACGACACGCTGGCGCGGTTGACGTTCACGACCGACCTCGCCGCCCTCAAAGACTGTGACATCGTCATCGAGGCGATAACCGAGGATCTCGAGCTCAAGAACGGTCTCTGGAAGCAGCTCGACACCCTTTGTCCCGAGCACACGATCTTCGCGTCGAACACGTCGAGCCTCACGATTGCCGCCATGGCGGCGGCGACCGAGCGTGGCGATCGTTTCGTCGGCATGCATTTCTTCAATCCAGTCCCCCTCATGAAGCTCGTCGAGGTCGTGCGCACCGTCACCACGAGTACCGCGAGCTTCGATCGAGCCGTGGCCTTCGGTAAAGCGCTCGGGAAGGAGCCCATCGCCGCCAAGGACAACTCGGGGTTCATCGTGAACCTGCTGCTGGTGCCGTATCTCATCGACGCGATTCGCGCGCTGGAGCACGGGGTGGGATCCGTCGAGGACATCGACAAGGGCATGGTCCTCGGCACGGGGCATCCCATGGGCCCGCTCACCCTGTTGGATTTCGTCGGCCTGGATACCACCCTCAAGATCGCCGAGATCATGTTCGACGAGTATCGGGAGCAGCGCTACGCCCCGCCGCCTCTGCTCAAGCGTATGGTCCTCGCGGGCTGGTACGGCCGGAAGACGGGCAAGGGGTTCTACGATTACTCGACCGAACAGCCGACCGTATCGCAGCTTGGTCTCTAGCCGGCTGGTTGCGGCGGCGGCCCTCCTCGCCGCAGGTTTGGTAGCCGGCTGCCCCTCAATCGGGACGGTGCGCCCCCCGTTCATGCCGCTGCCCGAAGCGTTCGTGGATACGCTCGACATGCAGCCTGCCGACTTGCTCGCGGAGCTCCAAAGGCGCAGTATCGAGCTGGGGTTTGCGATTGCAGTGTCGAGCGAGTTAGATCGATATTTCGAAACCCGGTGGTTCAACATGGCGACCGGGCGGTCGGACGACGGGGACCTCAACCGGCCGGATCGCGTGATTTTGTTGCGGTTTTGGATCGATCCCCTGGGGCCGCTGGGCTACCAGCTGACATCCGAGGCCGTCTATCGCCCCGTCGCCGATCCGTCGTTGCCGGACCGAGCAGCCGAGTTGATGGTTCCACCTGGCCACGAAGGAGAGCAGATCCTCGTGCGAATCCTCGATGGAGTCAAGGAGCGACTTGGCGGGTAGCGCGCACACCGGTACGCGCCCCTCTCGCTACGTCATGCATCAGCGGCGAGTCTCCGTGGAGCGTCCCGGCCGCGGGATCAAGGGCGACCGCGCGTACTGTAGCGACATGCTGCCCAAGGTGTCGCGCACGTTCGCGCTGTGCATTCGACTGCTCCCGTCCGACCTCGAGCATCCCGTGCTGCTGGCATACCTCCTGTGTCGCATCGCAGATACGATCGAAGACTCCGCGGATCTGTCGGCCGAGCAGAAGAGCGAAGCGCTCGAACACTTCGGCGAGTGCGTCGCCACCGGCGACCCCGACGCCAGTCATATCACCGAGCTGTTCGAGTCGGCCCGCACCGACGAAGAAGAGCTGGCGCGGGAAGCGGACGCGGTGCTGCGGGAATTCGGGCGGCTTCCGAGTTCGCAACAGATGGCCATCCGCCAATGGGTGAAGGAGATGTGCACGGGCATGGCGGGCTTCGCCGCGCGTTATCGGGACGGCGACCCTCAAAACCCGAGGGCGCTGGCCAGCATGCACGATCTCGATCGCTATTGCTATTACGTGGCGGGGACCGTGGGCCACCTGCTCACCGATTTGTTCGCCACGGTGCGCATCGACATCACCCCGCGCCATTACGCCGCGTTGAAGCCACTCGCCAACAGCTTCGGCTTAGGCCTGCAGCTCACCAACATCATCAAGGACGTCGCTGACGATCGGCAGCGCGGTTGGAGCTTCGTGCCCGAGGAGCTGTACCGCCAAGCGGGGATCGTTCCCGGGCAGCTGCACGACCCTGCCCATGCCGAGCCGGCGCGACAAGTGATGGCGACGCTGATCGCCAAGGCCAGACGCCACCTCGACGACGCGCTGGAATACTGTGTGCGGCTGCCGCGAACCGAGTGCCGCGTGCGCATGTTTTGTCTGACGTCGCTCTACTTTGCCGTGCGGACCCTCAATATCGCGGCTCGCGAGGGGCGGCTGCTCCATCCGGAGCACAAGGTGAAGATCACGCGCGGCGAGGTGTATCGCACAGTGGGCATGACCGCGGCGATCGCGCCGATCAACACGCTCGTCCGACGATACTTCAAGTTGCTCGCGGGAGAGTAGTCACCGCGCGTCCCGGTCCATCCCCGCTCGCCGTCCCTGATTACATTGAGGCATGTCGGTCCACGCCCCCGCCGGATTCGCCGGCGAGTTCCATACCGATCGGGCGGCACGCAGCGCCTATAGCGAAGGCGCCGGCCCCTTTCGCATCGTGCCCGACGCCGTGGCGATTCCCGAGGACGTGGGCGACCTGCTGGCCTTGGTGCGCATGGCCGCCACACAGGCGATTTCCTTGGTGCCGCGCGGAGCGGGGAGCGGCATGGCCGGCGGCAACGTCGGCAGGGGAGTGCTGGTCGATCTCCACCGGCTGCGCCGGCCGCTGGCGGTTTCCATCGACCAGCGCGCCAATGCCGGCGCGGGCGCTACATTGGCGGAGGTGAACGAGGCCGCCGGCCACCTGGGACTGCGCCTGCCGCCGGATCCGTCGAGCGGCAGATTCTGCACCATCGGTGGGATGACCGCCACCAACGCGTCCGGCGCCAGAACGTTCAAGTACGGGAGCGTGCGCCGGTGGGTCCAGGGAGTGGAGTTCGTCACAGCCGACGGCCAGGCGGGTTGGATCGGGCGCAAGCAGGGCAGAACCCCACGGCGCCCTACCAAGCGTCAGCGGCGGACGTTGGTGGAGCGCCTCGCGGTGGAGGATCGTTTCGAATCCCGGGTGCGGGGCACCCTGCTGGAGAACCGGGCACGCATTGCGCACTGTTTTCCTTCCGGGATCAAGAACTCCTCGGGGTACGCCCTCGACGCGTACCTGGAGTCCGAAGACATCTTGGACCTGATCATCGGCTCCGAGGGCACGTTGGGGTTCATCACTCGCGTGGAACTCAGCCTGGACTTCGTGCCCAGTGCCGTGTCCGCGGTGCTCTTGGCCATCGCGGATATCGCCGCCGTGGGCGACATCGTCACACAACTCTCCACGCTCGACCCCAGCGCCATCGAGCTGCTCGACCGCACCTTCTTGGAGATCGCCGCCCCCGAGGCGTTTCCTCTCCAGGGCGTCGATGCGGTGTTGTTGGTGGAATTCGAGCGAGGCACGACCGACGCCGCGCGGGGCGTGGTCGGCGACGCGGTCCGCACCACCCGCCCCTGGTGCGTCTACGTCGAGACGGCCCTGGACGCGACCGCGCGGGAGCGGCTGTGGGAGCTGCGGCACGCGGCGAGTCGCCGCCTCGCCGAGCTACCGCCGACGCGCCGCTCGCTGCAAATCGTGGAGGACGGGTGCGTTCCGACCGAGGCACTCGGGGAATACGTCTGCCGCGTGCGGCAAGCCGCGAAGGATGTGGCCATCGAGATCGTAGCGTTCGGTCATGCCGGCGACGGTCATCTGCACGTCAACGCGCTGGTTGACACCACCGAGCCGGATTTCCACGAGCGACTTCGTGTGCTGCTCGACCGCGTCACGGAAATCATCGTCACGTTGCACGGTACGGTAAGTGGCGAGCATGGCGACGGGCGGCTGCGGGCTCCCGTCCTGGAACGCATGTACGGGGCCCACGTAACATCGATGTTCGGGATGGTAAAGGAAGCCTTCGACCCTGCGGGGATCTTGAACCCGGGCGTCATCGTCGGCGGCTCAGGGGCCGATCCCTTGGCTCATCTCAAGGTCGGACCGGCGGCGGCAAAAATCCCCGAGCCCATCGGGCGCCGTCTGTGGGAAATGGAACGCAACGGCGGCTGGGCCACGCCGAAGCTCGAGCTCTGTCGCGGCATGAACGGACCCGGCGAACCGGTCACGGACGGCACCGCGCCATGAAACAGTATCTCGACCTGCTTCGACACGTGATGGACCACGGCAATGCCAAGGAAGATCGCACCGGTACCGGTACGCTGAGCGTGTTTGGGTATCAAATGCGGTTCGACTTGTCGCACGGGTTTCCGCTGCTGACGACCAAGAAGGTGCATCTCAAGTCGATCATCTACGAGTTGCTCTGGTTCCTGCGTGGCGACACCAACGTAGGATACCTCAACGATCACGGCGTGACCATTTGGAATCAGTGGGCGGACGAGCGGGGAGACCTGGGACCGATCTACGGCCACCAATGGCGGTCATGGCCGGCACCCGATGGACGTCACATCGACCAGCTGCAGAACGTCATTGCGGAGGTGCGCGACAATCCCAGCTCGCGGCGCCTCATCGTGAGCGCCTGGAATGTCGCCGATATTCCGAAGATGGCGCTCGCACCGTGTCACGTGCTGTTTCAGTTCTACGTAGTCGACGGCAAGCTGTCGTGCCAACTCTACCAGCGCAGCGCCGACCTGTTCCTCGGCGTCCCGTTCAACCTCGCCTCGTACGCCCTCCTCGCTCTCGTGATCGCGCAGATCCTTTCGTTGGAGCCGGGGGAGTTCATCCACACCTTCGGCGACGTTCACATCTACCAGAACCACGTCGACCAGGTGTCGCTGCAACTGAGCCGCGAGCCGCGAGCGCTCCCGCGCATGCGGCTCAACCCCGACATCGAAAATCTCGAGGGATTCGATTACGAAGATTTCGTCCTCGAGGGTTACGATCCGCATCCACGCATCGTCGCGCCCATCGCCGTATGATCGTGGCGTTGGTGGCCGCCCGATCCGAAAACAATGTGATCGGCACCGGCAGCGAAATCCCGTGGCATCTTCCGGCGGACCTCAGTTTCTTCAAGCAACTCACCACCGGCCACACGATCGTCATGGGAAGAAAGACGTTCGCCACGCTCGCCAAGCCGCTCCCCAACCGGCGCACCATCGTGCTGACGCGGAGCAGGGCGTATCGCAAGGCGGGCATCGACATCGCCCATTCCCTCGAAACCGCGTTCGATCTGGCCGACCCCAGCGATGGAGAGGAAGTGTTCATCGTGGGAGGCGAGGAGATCTACCGCATGGCGCTCCCATACGCGCAGCGGATGTACCTCACGCGGGTGCATACCATCGTCCCCGGCGACGTATTCTTTCCCGAATTCTCCGACGACGAGTGGGACCTCACCGAAAGCGTTCGGCACACGGCCGACGAGCGGCACGAGTTCGACTACACGTTCGAATTGTGGGAAAAACGGGAATAGTTGCGACTCGGCGGTGTGGCCTCCACCGCCGAACCGCCCTCAATGAACGGCGCCTGCGGCACCGGAGCGGCGCGGATCGGCCCCCGCCCGCACCCGTCCGTCCTCCACGAGCACCGCCGCGGCATACCCCATGCGTAATTCACCCCGCAGCGAGATGCGTTGAAATTCGTGCCCCATGCTGCGCAGCTGCCGCATGACCTGGGGAGAAAACCCGTCCTCGATCTGTATCACGATCTCACGAACCTCGTCGGGCGCGCCTGGCCGACGGCGGACGCCGACGAGAAACCGCGGCATTTCCAACGCTTGCTGCGGACCCAGATTCGCGTCGACCATCGAGGCAACCACCTGATACACCGCCGACGTAATCCACGCGTTGCCCGCGGCGCCGACGGCGGCCATGGGTTGCTGTGCATCCCCCGTGCCCCGGAAAATGAGGGTGGGCGCGATGCTCGTTCCGTTACGGGCGTAGGGTAGCCGGGCGTTGTATGACGATGGATTGGTGCTGTACGAGCGCAGCTTGTCGTTGTAGAGAAAACCGAGCCCCGGCGTCACGTAGAAATTGCCACCCCAGGTACCCAGGGTTTGGGTGACGGCGACGATGTTGCCGTCGGCGTCGCCCACCGTATAGGCGGTTGTGCCCGTCGCTCGGCACGTCGGGTCGTCGAGATCGGCCACGCAACTGGATCCGTCTTCGCCGATGGACGCGGCGACTTCCTGCGCGCAGCGCGGCACCTGATTCTGGCCGCGCTCGACGTCCTCGGGGCCCGTGCTGCGCTCGGCATCGAAGCACAGCGCCCACCGAATGCGGGCGCTGTCCCGATCCACGATCGGTCCGACATCCACAGGCCACAACCCCGGATCGGCGATCCGGCCCGAGGTGGACGGCTGGAGCTTCCACGCCTCGATCATGGCATGGGTGGTGCCCGCATGATCGGTGTACCGCCTTGCGCCGTCGTATTGGTCGAGCAGGTGCAGCTTGGCCACCAGCGAAGTCCCGCCGCTCGCCGCCGGCACGCTGGAATACACCGTGTGTCCGCGGTACGTCCCTCGAATCGGCGTGCGCTCCACGGCGAAGTATCGGGCCATGTCCTCGAGGGTTATGGGACTGCCCTGTCCGCGGAGATCCTCCACCAGTCGCTTCGCCACCTCGCCCTCGTAAAACGCCTCGGCGCCCCCCTCGGCCACCTGCCGCAACGTCCACGTGAGATCCGGATTCCTGAGCGTGTCGCCCGGCTGTAGCGGTTCGCCGTCGGGGAAGAAGAGCGTGCGACTGCCCGGATACTTGAGGAACCGCTCGCGCTCGAGGTGCAGCGTAGTCGGGAAGGCGGCGTCCAAGGCGAACCCATCCTCCGCCAACCGGATCGCCGGCTCGAGGAGCCGGGCCCATTCGAGCCTGCCGCTGCCGTATTGCTCCCACGCTTTCCACATGCCCGCGACGGTCCCGGGCACGTTCGCCAGCACGGGACCGTCCGAGGGAAGGTCGCCGCCGAAGGCACTGAGCGACGCCTGTTCCGGAACGCGGGTGAGAAACTCGATCACCACCGGCTCCGCCATGCCCTGCAGGTAAACCACCATTTCCCCGTAGCCGGCCATCCCGCTCGCATCCGGCTCCACCACGCCGAGCGCAAACGACACCGCGACAGCCGCGTCGATCACATTGCCGCCCGCCTGGAGCATCTCGAGCCCGGCTGCGGTCGCGAGGGGGTGCGCGCTGGACACCGCGGCGCGTCCGCTCGCCTCCGGTAGAATCAGCGGCCGCTCCTGCAACATCCTGTATATCACATCTTCCAGCTCGCCCGTGCTCGCGGCGGCAATCGCCATGGGCCGAAAACGCTGCCGCAACGCCGTCCACGCACCGTGGCCGTGGTTGCGGTAGTACAGACTCTCGAGCCGCGACCACACACGATCGAACACTTCCGCGTTCCGGTCGCTGCCACCCGTCACCGGCGCCAACGAGACCTCCGACAGATCGGCGTCGGGCGGGGACGGCACACCGGCTACCCACACCTTGCCGCCTCGCGCGAACATGTCACTCGCCCCTCGATCGCCGACGCGGTCAGGGTCGCCGTTGTACCCGGGGCTCGGGCGGGGAAGCTCGGCCAGGGCGAGGTAGCGTCCGTCGGGGGTCCAGGCGGGCTCGGCCACGCGGGTGCTCACGAGATTGGCGTAGCTGCCGTCCAGCGGAGTGACCCACACGCCCGCATTCTCACCTTGCGTGGCATAGGCGATGCGGTCGCCCTGGGGCGACCAGGATGGATGCTCGGCGGCCACCCCCCCTAACACCGTATCCAGTGATCCTCCTTCCACCGTCTTCACGAGCAACCGCGTGCCGGCGCCGCGGTTCACATGCAGATAGACCAGGCGTTCGCCATTCGGCGAAAAGGACGGAAATCGTTCCGCACCTGGATCGTCGGTGAATTGTCGCAGGTCGCCGCCGTCGGTGAGCAACCAGATATCCGAATCGCTGCGTCGTCCACGCACGAACGCCACGGTGCCATCGGCACCGACGGCTGGCTGGCCTTCCGCCTCCGGAGATTGCGTCAGCCGCTGGGGTGTGCCGCTTCCATCCACGCTCACACGCCAGATATCGAGGCTCCCCGACCGATCGGACGCAAAGACCAGCGCGCGCCCGTCCGCCGTCCAGGCCGGCTCGCGGTCCCAGGCCGGTCCGGTCGTTACGCGTGTGAATTCCGCATTCGCGAACGCCGCAGGCGATGCGACATCGCCGCGCAAATCGGCAATCCACAAGTCGCCGGACATCTCGAACGCCAGCCGGCCTTGGGAAGAAAACGCGACCCCGCGCACGCTTTCCGCGCTCACGAGTGCCGAATCAGCAATCTGTACCGCGAGCGCCAGCAGCGCGATCATGGTCGGCATGGACGTGCCTATCGCCCTTGCCGCTCGACGACACGCTCGACCCGCTGCTCACCGCGGTAGCCTTCTCGCGTCGCCAGGTTGAATCGGTCGCCGGCGCGGAGGAAATAGAAATCGCCGCCCGAATCGATCTTCACCCGGTTATCGTATATCACGACGTAGGATTCACCGATCACCTCGAACTCATCACCCTGCACGACGATCGCCGTACTCTCGTCGATCCCGATCCCCAACAACTCCGGCCGCGCGGCCGTGATCTCCAGCAAGTCGAACGGCCGGTTCCGCGCCAGGAGGTGTTGGTCGATGGCGACATCTTTGACGAATCCGAGGCCCACTTCGTGGTCGCCCATCATGATGGTGTTCGTCTCGGTGTCCCCGCGAGCCAGATAGGACCCCTGGATGGTCGCCCCGGCCGACGAGCCGCCGATGACCCCGCCCCGCTCGAGCACCGCCCACAGTTCCTCATGCGTCTTGGTGGCGAGATAGGAATCCGCCAGACGCCACTGCCGGCCGCCGCCGAACCAGACGCCTCCGGCCCGACGAATCGGTTCCACGAATTCGTCGGAACTGGCGATCTCCCGATCGTTCGTGTGCAGCACGGTGAGGTTCGTGGCACCGGCCCCCCGAAGGCCGCCGAGACCTCGCCAATCTTGATCGTACTCTTCCGCGCCGCCCGCGGTGGGAATCACGACGATGGGGGCGTCCGGCCCTCCCGCGAGCTCGAGGAACCTGTCCCAGATCTCCGAGCCCACCCCGCCCCCTCCCACGATCACCAGCGAACCGTTCTTGGGCCCGATCTCCTGGGCCAGCGCCGTGCCGCCTACCAAGACCGCAGCCAAGGCCGTCAGTCCCGCCATCCGTCGAATCATGGAGCCCTCCAGTGCTCGCGTTTTCCCTCCGACCCCTCGTTCCCCACACCCATTGAAATTCCACCTCCGATATTCGTTCTTCGGTATGCAATATTCAATGTTCGATACGCGATCGTCCCACTCCGTCCAACGAGCCGTGCCGATGACCAACCGCCTTGCGACCACCCTGATATGGCTTGCGTGGGGCCTTGCCGCTCCGCTGACGGCCCAGCAAGACCGGGGACGGCCACCGCCGCCCCAACGTTTCTGGGACTGGACGACGCTGCCCTTCTCGGCCACGGAGCTTCGGCTCCGCCGGCAAGCCATGCTGGCCCAGCTCCAGCAGTCCGGTGGAGGGGTGCTTCTGATCCCGAGCGCCGAGGGATCGACCTCCGGAGAAACCTTCCGGCAGGAGACCGATTTCCTCTACTTCACGGGCCTCGAACTGCCACGATCCCTCCTTGTGCTGGACGCCGCAGAGTCCCGGAGCATCGTCTACGCGCCACGGACGGATGTGCGGTTCGAGAATCCCGCCCGGCCCCACGATTTTCCGGGACGTGGGCTACAGGATGACCCCGAAATCGCACGCCGGTCGGGGATCGAGCAGATCCGGCCCATCGAAGACCTGGGCGCGTATCTCGCCGGTGTCGTGGCCGACGGCCGGACGCTGCGTCTCAACCTGGGCCGTTCCGGACCTGTTCCCGTCGTGGGCACCGGCGCCATTCAGGCATGGAGGCCCGTGACCGGGTTGCTGCATCATGTGCAATCCACCTACCCGAATGCCACGGTGCGCAATGCGTTCACGCAAGTCGCGCGTCTCCGGATGATCAAGTCGGCAGCGGAGATCGCGCTGATGCGCGCGACCGCCGGGCTCACGGCGCACGCCATCATGGCCGCGGCGGCGATGGTGGCCGCCGGGATGGACGAGCGGGGATTGGAGGCCGAGTTCGAAGCCTCGTGCAAGAGAGGGGGGAGCCAGCGCCTCGCGTTTTCCTCGATCATCAAGTCGGGCCCGAACTCGCTGTGGCCGTGGAGGATCCTGGCCGCCCACTACGATCGCCGCAACCGCGTGATGCAGGAAGGCGAGTTGGTGATCTTCGATGTGGGCTGCGAGCTCGACTATTACTCGAGCGACGTGGGGCGGACCTTTCCCGTGTCGGGAGAGTTCACCGACCACCAGCGCGACATCCTGGAAATGTCCACCGCCGTGTCCGACGCGATCATCGCTGCCACTCGTCCGGGGATGACGCTGCGCGATCTCCAGTCGATCGCCGAGTCCGCCATTCCGGAGGAGCATCGGCCGTACATGCAGGCGGGATTGTTCTTCGGCCATCACATCGGACTCTCCGTCGGGGATCCGGCCCTTGCCGATGTCACCCTGGAGCCCGGGATGATTTTCACGGTCGAACCATGGTACTACAACCATGATCGCCAAATATCGGTGTTCGTCGAGGATGACGTCTTGGTCACGCCGACGGGCGCCGAAGTCCTCACGGCTTCATTGCCGCGGGCGCCTGCAGACCTGGAACGGCTGGTGAGAACGCGGCGGTAACACGGCGCAAGTGGGAGGGTCCTCCCACCTGCCCGCAGGTTATTTTTCTGCTTCTTCTTTTCCCTTCGCTTGCTCCGCGGCAATCGCTTTGGCCACGTCGCTGGGCACCCCTTGGTACTTGTAAAATTGCCAATGAAACGTGCCACGGCCGTGCGTCATGGAGTGTAGCTGCGTCGCGTACTTGTACAGTTCCGCTTCCGGGACGTGAGCGTGTATCTTCGTCAGACGTCCGTCCGGTTCCGAGCCGAGGATTTGGCCGCGGCGCGAAGACAGATCACCCATCACGTCGCCGAGAGAATCATCCGGCGTCCACACCTCCACATCCATGATCGGCTCCAGCAACACCGGCTTGCATTTGGGCGCCACGTTTCGGAACGCCAGGATGCCGGCCAGCTTATAAGCCTGCTCGCTGCTATCCACCGAGTGATGACTGCCGTCATAGCACTCGACCCGGAAATCCACCACCGGGAATCCGGCCACGACGCCCCGTTCCGCCGCCTCTTGCACGCCACGGTCGACCGCCGTAACGTATTTTCCCGGGATGGCGCCGCCCACGATCTTGTCCTCGAAATCGTAGCCGGACCCCGACGGCCCGGGCTGGATGCGAACCCAGCAGTCGCCGTACTGGCCACGACCGCCGCTCTGCTTCTTGTGCTTGCCCTGGCCCTCTCCTTTCGCCTTGAAGGTTTCGCGATAGCGAATTCCCGGCCTACACAGTTCCGCCTTCACCCCGAACTTGCGCTCCAGCCGATCGACGATCACCTGCAAGTGACGCTCGCCACGGCCGCGCACCAGCGTTTGGCGCAATTCAGAATCGAACTCGTGATGAAACGTCGGATCTTCTTCGTGTAGCTTGTGCAGGCCGACGCTGAGCTTGTCTTCCTCTCCACGCTTCTTGACCTGAATCGCCATCACGATCAGTGGCTCGGGGAACGGGATCTTCGGAAGCACCAACGGTACGGACGACGACGACAACGAGTCGTTGGTATGCGTGTCCTTGAGCTTGGCCACGACGCCGATGTCCCCGGCGTGGAGCTCGCCGATCTCTTCGCGATCCTTGCCTTGGGCCACGGAGAGGTGGTTGAGCTTTTCGACCGTCTCTCGGGGTGCGTTGTACACCTCCGCGCCATTCGCGATCGAGCCGGACCACACCCGGAAGAGACTCACGTCGCCGACGTGCGGCTCCGACATCGTCTTGAACACTTGGGCCAGGAACGGCCCGTCATCACTCGCGGTGATTTCCACTTCGTTGACGCTGCCCCAAGTCTCGGCTGTGCGCCCCGGGAGCTCCGGCGGCGCGGGGACGAGCTGTGTGATCTTGTTGAGCAGGGCGCGGGTGCCGTACGTCAGCGTGGCCGATCCGCACAGCAGCGGAAATAGCTTGCCCTCGACCATGCCCTTCTTGGTCGCCGCGAGGGCCTCCTCGCTGCTGATTTCCTCCCCCTCCAGGTACCGCTCGATGAGCTCGTCATCGATTTCGGCGACGTTTTCGGTCAACACCTCTGAGTACCTGTCCACGACGGCCTGGTACTGGTCGGGAATGTCGACCTCGTCGTACTCGCCGGTCTTCGTTCCCTTCTTGTACATGTGGCATTTCTTGGAAAACAGATTGATGATGCCGTGGAAGTCCTCCCCCTCGCCGATGGGGATCTCGATGGGCACCACCTTGGGTGTCAGGTGATCGCGAATATCCTGGAAAACCTTCTCGAAGTTCGCGTTTTCCTTATCCATCAAGGACACGAAGAACATCCGGGGCATGTTTCTCGCCTCGGCGAGATCCCACACTTTTTCCGTGCCCACCTCCACCCCAGCGGTGGCGCTCAACACGATCAGGGCCGCATCCGCTGCATAGATGCCGGCCGCCGCGTCGCCGAGAAAGTCGAGGTATCCCGGGGTATCGATGAGATTGATCTTCGTGCCTTCCCATTCCGCATGGGCGAGACCAAGGCTGATCGAGTACTGCCGGGAGATTTCGTCCGGGGTGGAGTCGGTAAGGGTGGTGCCATCGGGAACCGAACCGTGTCGCTTGCTGCTGCCCGAGACGAACGCAAGGGCGTCTACGAGAGAGGTTTTGCCACTGCTGCCGTGGCCCACGACGGCCACGTTGCGGATGGCATCTCCGGCATATACGCGCACGCGAACCACCTCCTGTTTCGGGGGTCGTGAAAATGCCCGACCGTACGGGGCATTGTCAAATCGGTGCTCTGTCCAGGACGGAATCCCCGGCAACCGGTCCGGGAGTCATGTTTCAGGTCTTAACATTTCCTCGGCGCAGGCGTCTATCGGGCAAGGCAAGGAGGATACCGTGCAGGCATGGTGGATTTCCCTGGTGGTGGGTTCGGGCATCGTTTCCATGGCGTCCGTAGGAGTCGACCGCACCGCGCCGGCGGCGGCCGAGGCGACCGATTCGACGGAGCGCAGCCGGGCGCTCCACGCCCTCAACCGCCTCACCTACGGACCCCGACCAGGCGATGTCGACCGCCTCCTGGTGATTGGCGTGGACCGGTGGATCGATGAGCAACTCTACCCGGATCGCATCGACGACGGGGAGCTGGGCGAGCGCCTGGCTCGATTCGAGGTCCTCGACGTGTCCACTGAAATCCTCGGCGAGATGTTTCGGGTCCAGCAGCGGGCGCGGCGGGAAGCCGAGCGGCGCAGGACCGAGGACGCCGCGGAAGACGACGCCCGGCGGGAGCAAAGAAGGATGGAGGACGGGCGGCGGCGTTCTCAGGAGGGCCTCCCCCGCCTCAACGCGCAATATCAGCTGGTGACGGTGACCCGCGCCGCCCTCTCCGAGCGACAACTCTACGAAGTGCTCGTCGATTTCTGGACGAATCACTTCAACGTCTTCAGGGCCAAAGGGCCGCTGCGTTACCTCACCACCGGCTACGTCGAAGACGTGATCCGCCCCAACGCCCTGGGACGATTCGAAGATCTCTTGATCGCGACGGCGCAGAGCCCGGCAATGCTGGTGTATCTGGATAACGCCCAGTCGGTGGCGCCGGGATCCGAGCCGCCGCAGCTCGCCGCGGCCGAGCGCCGAATCCGGCAGCAACGCATGCGCATGACGGCGGGGCGCATGCGAGGACGTTCCGGCAACCAAGCCGACCAACAGATACGTCAGGCGGAGGAACGCATTCAGCGGGCGCGGGAACGCATGCCCAGCGGTCTCAACGAAAACTATGCCAGAGAACTGCTCGAGCTCCACACGCTGGGCGTGGACGGGGGGTATACCCAGGACGACGTGGTCGACGTGGCACGCATACTCACCGGCTGGAGCATCGACCAGGGCACCGGCAGTCTCGGCACCCTGTTCGTCTTCCACGAGTGGGCGCACGACCGGGAAACGAAGGTCGTGCTCGGCCAGGGCTACCCCGCCGGCGGCGACATGGAAGAAGCGATGGTACTGCTCCGCTTCCTTGCGCGGCACCCATCCACCATGCGGCATGTCAGTAGCAAGCTCTGCACCCGCTTCGTGGCCGACACACCACCACCCGAGTGCATCGACGCCGGCGTACGGGCGTGGGAAGCGAGCGACGGAGACATCCGTGAGGTGGTCCGCGCCATCGTCACCTCACCGTCGTTTTGGGCGGCCGAGCACCGCCTGGCCAAGACGAAGACGCCGCTCGAGTTCGTGGTGAGCGCCGTGCGGGCTCTCGGCGCAACGCCCGACGAGACACCCCGACTGGCCCGCATCGTCGCGAGCCTCGGACAGCCCCTGTACCTCTACCAACCGCCTACGGGTTATCCGGAGACGCAGGAGTCGTGGGTGAATGCGGGCGCGTTGTTGAACCGCTTGAACCTGGCCCTCGGGTTCGCTTCGGGGCGCGTACCGGGGACGCGCTTCGACCCGAACGCGATTCCCCTGAGCGACGATCTCGACGAGATGCTGGCGCGCGTCAACGACGCCATTCTCAACAGGACCGGCAGCCCCAACACGCTGCGAATCATGCGAGAGCAGGCCGCCCTCGCAACGCGTCCCCGAGACGCACGGGCGGCCCTCGTGGGTTACGCCCTGGGCAGCCCCGAATTTCAACGGCAGTAACGGCAGGAGCCGACATGGGAAATACGTCCATCGACCGAAGAGTCTTCGTGAAAGCCGGGGGGCTCGCCCTGGTGAGCCTCGGGCTCGACCCGATCTTTCTGACCCGGGCCGCCTACGCCGTGCGCCGGGGCGATGGTCCCGCGGACCGCAAGAAGACGCTCATCTGCGTGTTCCAGCGGGGCGCCGTCGACGGTCTCACCATGGTCGTTCCCCACGGCGATCGGTTCTACTACGCCGATCGCCCGGGCATCGCGGTTCCCCGACCGGGCCAGGGCGGAGGGGCCCTCGAGCTCGACGGACACTTCGGGCTCCATCCGGCGCTCGCCGGCCTGCTGCCCTATTACCGCGACGGGAGCCTGGCCATCGTGCACGCGGTCGGCTCGCCCACCCCGTCGCGCAGTCATTTCGATGCGCAGGACTTCATGGAATCGGGAACACCGGGCGTCAAATCGACGCGTGACGGGTGGCTCAACCGCTACATGGCCCACGCGGATGACCACGAAGACACCCCATTTCGAGGCGTGGCGATGGGATCGCAGTTGCCACGGGCACTGCTGGGCACCGCTGCAGCGCTGGCGATTCAGGACCTTCGCACATTCGGTATTCGCGCCCCCGGCGGAGCCGGCGACCGCATCACGGCGGCCTTCGAGGAACTCTACGGCGGATCGGCCTCGGGCATGGTGGCCTCCTCGGCCGAAGAGGGATTCGAGGCGATACGGATGCTCCGCTCCGCCAACCCGGCCGGTCGCGACCCGGGCAACGGCGCACGGTATCCGGGCGGCGAATTCGGATCGCAGATGCGGCAGCTCGCCCAGCTCATCAAGAGCGACATCGGATTGGAGATCGGATTCGCCAGTGTGGGTGGATGGGACACCCACGCGAATCAGGGAGCCAGCCAGGGTCAGCTGGCGACGCGTTTGCGGCAGTTTGGAGATACGCTGGCCGCGTTCGCCCGGGACCTGGGCCCGCGGATGGCCGACGTGGTCGTGCTCACCATGAGCGAATTCGGCCGCACGGTGGCGGAGAACGGCAATCGCGGGACGGACCACGGCCGCGCGACCGCCATGCTGGTGCTCGGCGGCAATGCCAACGGCGGCAAGGTGCTCGGCCGGTGGCCGACGCTAGATCCCGAGCGACGCGCCGACGGCCGCGACCTCGCGGTGACGACGGACTTCCGTGACCTGTTCGGCGAGATCCTCGTGAAGCACTTGGGGGCCGCGAGCCTAGCTCAAGTGTTTCCGGGATACGGTGGGAGCGTTGATCGGTGGGTGGGGGCGATGCGGTAGGCCCCACCCGTCCCATGCCCCAGAGGGCAATACCCAGTGCTCAGTCCTGGCTACGGATTGGCGGGGCGGATGTCCAGGTCCGAGATCATGGCGCGGCCCGGTAATGCGAGGGCGGCCACGACGGTCTCGGCAACATCCTCGGGCTGCAATACCCGATCTGCATTGCTTAGCTCGACGCCCGCTTTATCGAAGAACGGCGTTTCCACCGATCCCGGGCACACGGTGATCACCCGGATGTTGGCGGCGCGCACTTCCAGCATCAGTGATTTAGAAAACCCCAACACGGCATGCTTGGACGCGGCGTACGCCGTGCCGCCGGCGAAACCGTTCTTGCCGGCCAGGCTCACGATGTTCACGATGTCGCCGTGCTCGGCCGCGATCATGGTTGGAAGAAACGCCCGGGTCACGAGCATCAATCCGCGCACGTTGACGTCGAGCATCTCATCGATCTGGCTGGTGCTCAGCTCGAGGAGCGGCGCCATGTAGGCGAGACCGGCGTTGTTTACCAAAACTTCAACCGCACCGTACCGCTCGAACACGCCCGCCGCAAAATCGCCGACGCTCGCCTCGTCGCTCACATCGCACGAGGTTCCCCATGCGGTGATACCGCAGCTCGTCAGTTCGCCAACGGTTTGCTCGACCCGCTCCCCGTTGCGACCGCACAACGCGACCCGCGCACCCTTCGCGCCGAGTGCGAACGCAATAGCGCGTCCAATCCCTTGGGTGCCGCCGGTGATCACGCAACTGGTCTCGTGGAACACTCAACCAACCACCTTCACCAACGTCAGCACCCGGGTGCCCGCCGCCTCGGGAATCTCTTCGTCCCGCAGCACCCGCAGGCCCGTGCCTTCCAAGAACTGGCGGAAGTCGATGGGACGGATGCGGCTCCCCAACAGGGTCGGCAGCACGCGATACGCGAACATCATCGCGTGCTTCACGAAGGGATTGGACACCTGCAGCGACGCCACCACGATCCGGCCGCCCGGCGCCAGCACCCGGAGCATCTCGCGAAGGGCGTCTGGAATCTTTTCCTCTTGGAATAGGTCCAACAGAAACGACGCCACGACCCCCTCGAACATCCCGTCCTTGAACGGTAGCCGCACGCCGTCGGCGCACACCAGATGCGCGTCGACCCCCGTCTTCGACAGGGTGCGACGTGACTGCTTGAGCATGGCCCTCGAAATGTCGACGCCGATCTTCTGGGCCATGGGATTCTTCTTCGCGACCGCGGCCAGGATGTGCCCCGGCCCCACGCCGACTTCCAGCACGGTCTTAGGTGCGCCCGCCGACAACCGCTGGGCGGCCCGGGACGTGGCGAGGGAGTACAACCCTGGGATGACCCGCCCGTACACCGGCGCCAGCAGGTCGTCGACCTTGCTCATCCGCATGCACCAATCTGACACATCGGTCGCCGGAGGGGCAATTCACCGGGCACCAAGGCAGAGGGTCACGATGCGGAACCGATGCCGCGGTCGCGTTCACGAGGTCGCGTCCCCTCGCGCCGGAGTCACGATGTCCGATCACTACTACAACGCCGAAGACCTGCATCGATTCTCCAAGCTGGGCGAAACTACGCCGACCTCCCGGAGTTCCTGACCGCAAACGGGGTCGCGGTGATTTGCTCGTTGCCCACTACCGGGAGCGACTAACCAATCGCCAGCGGGGGGAAGGCATGTTCGAGGATTCCATCGAGGCCCCGCGCCGCCTCAACGCGCTGGCGTACGGCTCGTAAACGCGTTCAGTCCTGCTGCGGCCGGGGGTGCGATGTGTCGTGATACGTTTTCCGTAGGTGGGACGGCATACTGTACGACTGTGATTTCAATCGGATGCTCGAGCTCGGCGTGGAGCCGGGGCGGGATCGAGCTGCGGGGGAGCGACCGCGAGCTGAAGGGCCCCGGTTGTGTCTGTCCCCGACGCGGCGCAATTTCAGCCTCCATGATCTTCCAGGACAATCTCCTCGAGGGCCAGGTGGCACTGGTCACCGGGGGCGGAACCGGCATCGGGTTCGGGATCGCCTCGGAGCTCGCACGCTATGGCGCGGCTGTGGCGATCGCCAGCCGCAGTCCAGATCACTTGACGCCCGCCTTGGACAAGCTCCAGGCGGCCGGCGCTACCGCCCTGGGCATCGAGACCAACGTGCGGGAACCCGAATCGATCAAGGCCGCCGTGACCAAGACGGTCGAGGAATGGGGCCGGATCGACATTCTCGTGAACAACGCCGCGGGGAACTTCTACGCCCAGTCGGCGGGTTTAAGTCCCAACGGTTGGAAGGCCGTAGTGGAAACCGATCTGTACGGGACTTTTTACGGTAGCCAGGCGGTCCACCCGATTATGCGGGAGCAGGGCGGCGGCAAGATCATCTCCACGTCCATGACCCTTCACTACCGGGGGTGGCCCCTGATGGCGCACGCGACGGCCGCCAAGGCCGGCGTCGATGCCCTGACCCGTACCCTGGCGGTGGAATGGGCCCAGGACAACATCACGGTCAACGCCGTGGCTCCCGGGCCGATCATGACCGAGGGTGCCTACAAGGCGTTCGGGTCGCCGGAAGGGAAGGAAGCCGACGCCATGGGTATCGACGAGCGCCTCAAGAAGCAGATTCCGCTCGGGCGCCTGGGTACCCCCGCCGATATCGGCAACATGGTGGTGTATCTTGCGAGTCCGGCCGGTTCCTGGATCACGGGCTCGATCATCGTGATCGACGGGGGAAGCTGGCTCTCGAAGTTCTGAAGGAGGTAGGCCGTTCTAGTTCTCATCGCCTTGCACGTCGCAGCGTCGCTACTGTTGTCGGCCTTCGGGGTGCACCGTCTGTACCTGGCGCGGCAGTACCGGCGCCACGTTAGCGGGCATTTCCGCCGTCGCGCCGTGCGGACACCACGCCGGTGGCCGTTCGTCACCGTGCAGGTGCCGCTCTACAACGAGCGATACGTCGCGGAGCGCGCCGTCCGAGCGGTCGCGGCCCTCGACTATCCGCCCGATCGGCTCGAGATCCAGGTGCTCGACGATTCGACGGACGACACCCCGCAGGTGCTCGAACCCGTCGTGGCCGAGCTGCGGCGACACGGCGTGCGCATCGAGCACCTGCGGCGAAAATCCCGGGCTGGATTCAAAGCCGGCGCGCTCGCGCACGGGCTGGAGTCGGCAGCCGGCGACCTCGTAGCGGTGTTCGACGCCGACTTCGTGCCGCGGCCCGACTTTCTCAAGCAAGTCGTCGGTGAATTCGAAAACCCTGCGGTGGGGATGGTCCAGGCTCGATGGGACCACATCAACGAAAACCACTCGTTGTTGACACGAACCCAGGCACTTCAGCTCGACGCGCATTTCACCATCGAGCACGGTGTGCGGGCGGCCCGAGGGTTCTTTTTCAATTTCAACGGCACCGCCGGCATCTGGCGCAAGCAGGCTATCGTGGACGCCGGCGGATGGCAGTCCGACACGCTTACGGAAGACCTCGATCTCTCCTACCGAGCCCAGTTGGCGGGGTGGCGGTTCGTGTACCGCGATGACGTCGGGGTTCCCGCGGAGCTTCCCGTAGAGGTGGCCGCGTATCGCCAGCAGCAACAGCGCTGGGCGCAAGGCGGCGCCCAGTCCGCCCGCAAGTTACTGCCGACGATCGTGCGGGCCCCGCTGCCGCGGGCGGTGAAACGTGAGGCGATCTGGCATCTGCTCACCCACTTCGCCTACCCGCTCCTCGCCTTCGTTACCTTGGCCGGTTTGTGCGTCGGCCTGTTCGCGGATACGCACATGGCTCGTTGGGTTCTCGCCGCCGACGGGGCGTTGCTCACCTTCGCCATGGGATCGCTGGGGTATTTCTACGGGGTCACCGCCCGGGCACGAGGCGGGATCGGATGGTGGAAACGCACGTTACTCATCCCGGCCACGATGATTCTCGGGGCGGGGATCGCGTTGGGTCAGACGGTCGCCGTGGCCCGTGGCCTCTCCGGACGCCGCACACCGTTCCGCCGCACACCCAAATACCATGTCGGCGACAAGGCCGACGAATCCTGGCGGGAGGCCGCCTACCGGCTCCCCGCCGGCATGCCGGCCCTGCTGGAGTTTTTCGCGGGCCTTGCCCTGCTAGCCGCGGCGGCGGCGGAAGCGATGCGCAGCGACGTGCTCCCCAGTGGGTTGGTGCTGCTCTTTGCCATGGGGTTCATGTGCGTCGGCGGCATCTCGCTGCTCCAGTTGACTAACGGAGCGGCTCCCAAACAGAATAGATAGTCACCTCCTCCTGGAGATCACGCCGTGAACAAGTTTTTGTCGGATCTGGAACCGCTGGCGCGCAATGCCATGCGCATCATGGTGGGCCTGCTGTATTGGGCTCACGGCGGGCAAAAGCTGTTCGGGTGGTTTGGATGGGAGAACCCTGTGGCGCTGATGAGTCGCTTCGGCGCCGCGGCCATCATCGAATTCGTTGCGGGCTTGCTGGTCATCATCGGTTTCCAACACCGTCCGGCGGCATTCATCATCTCCGGGGAGATGGCCGTCACCTATTGGTGGATGCACGTCATCGGGCGGGGTGAATTGTGGTGGTGGGCCAACCGGGGCGAGATCCCGGCCGTGTACGCATTCGTCTTCCTATTCATCGCCGCCAGCGGGGGCGGCAACTTCAGTGTCGACGGCTGGCTCGAGAAGCGGAGATCCGCCGCGTAGTCGCACGACGGGAACTGGTAGCCAGCGAGTGTTGTTAGCTGGATACCATGACTACACGACCCAACCTCACGGCACTGCTGGCGGCCTCGGCCGTCTTGAGCCTTGCTGCCACGACGTCTGCCTCGTCCCAGACCCGCGCCGACCGGCGCGAATTCACGACGGATTTCAGCAAACATACAGTTCCCTTCGAGGAGATCGTCTCGGGTGGCCCGCCCAAGGATGGCATCCCCTCCATAGACCGTCCCCGCTTCACTAACGTACGAGAGGCCGACCGTTGGCTCAGCGATCGCGATCCCGTCGTGCTCGTGGCGCTCCACGGGATCGCCCGGGCGTATCCGCTCCAGATTCTCATGCACCACGAGATCGTCAACGACGTCGTGGGGGAAACACCCGTCACCGTTACGTTTTGTCCGCTGTGCAACACGGCCATCTCGTTCGACCGGCGTTTCGACGGCCAGGTCCTGGACTTCGGCACGACCGGCCGACTCCGCCACTCCGACCTCATCATGTACGACCGGCAGACCGAAACCTGGTGGCAACAGGCCATCGGCGAGGGCATCGTGGGAGAGTATGCGGGGGAACGGCTCAAATTCATCCACTCTCCGCTGATCAGCTGGAAGACGTTCAAGCAAGCCCATCCCGACGGGGAAGTCCTTTCCCGCGACACGGGCCACCGCCGCAACTATGGCGTCAATCTCTACGGCGGGTACGACCGGGGACGCGGACCCTGGCCCACATTCTTCTCGCGGCGACCCGACGGACGCCTGCCGGCGATGGAGCGCGTCGCAGCGGTCGAGCTGAACGGCCACAGCGTGGCGTTCGCGTTCTCCGCGCTGGCAGAGAAGCGTGTGATCACGGAAGACATCGGCGGGGTACCGGTCGTGGCGTTTTGGGCGCCGGGCACGGCCAGTGCACTGGATGCCCAGCTCATCGCAGACGGGCGCGACGTGGGATCGAGCGGCGTATTCGATCGACGCCTCGATGGCCGCGTGTTGCGCTTTGAGCCCGCAGGCGATGGCCGCTTCACCGATCGCGAAACCGGTTCCACGTGGGACATTCTCGGCCGCGCCGTCGAGGGCCCACTCCGCGGCCGGCAACTGACACCGATCGTGCACGGCAACCACTTCTGGTTTGCGTGGGGGGCGTTCAAACCGGAAACCCGACTCCTGAAGTGACCTAGTGGGAGTGTGCCTCACCATCCATGGGGCTGTGGTCCATCCCGGGCATCAGCCGATCCAACTCCGCTTGCGTGATGGAACGGATACTCCGGAGCTGTTCCTCGCCGGCAAAGCCGATCCAGCGTGTCACGACCCTGCCCTCACGATCGATCAACACCGTAAACGGCAGCCCCACGTAGTGGTACTTGGCACGGAGATCGCCGCGGCCCAACGCCACGGGGAAATCCGATCCATAATCCTCGAGGAATCGCCGAGCGGGCCCCAGGGTGACGTCTTCGTTGAAGGTCATGAACGCGAAATCTTCGTGCGTGATGCTGCGGCGCAGCGCGTCGAGGGCCGGCATCTCATCGCGGCACGGCTCGCACCAACTGGCCCAGAAATTGATCAGCACCACTTTCCCCATCATGTCCGCCGAGGTCACACGACCCCCACGCAATAACTCGAGGTCGAATTCGCTGAACGGCGCACGCGCACGGGGAGCAACACCGGTGAGCAACACGAAGTCATCCAATAGATACACGCGGCCGTCCCGATCGGCCGCGAGTGTGGGAAGCGGTGTCGGGACCATGCTCGAACGCAACAGGTGGCCGGTCTCGGGGTCGAGGACATCGAGACGGCTCACGTCGGTCGTGCCGGGCACTGACAACACGTAGAGCCGGCCGTCGGGTCCCAGCGCGATCCCCGTGTTCACCGGTGCGTAGTCGATCACGGGCTGCATGTCCACCACTTCGAACCGGGGCACGGGCACCGCGTGCTCCAACCCGCGGGTGACGACCCAAAGGGTGTCGCCGGTCATGGTCATCGCGATCACCTCGTCCCGAATGAAGGGGGCAAAATAGATCACGGAGTCGCCGATGGCGATTCTGCCGGAGCTCGCCAGGTGGGTTAGCAAAAAGTCCGGCGGGATGACCCCCGCCCCGATCGTCGACGCCGTTTCGCCGGCGTCGTTCAAACGGGCCAGCAGGGGCGTCGATCCGAATGCCGGGCGGAAAGCCGTTTGCACAGGCGAACGCACCAGCCACGCGTTTCCGTCGGCATCGCTGGCAACGAACGAGTAGTCGAATGCCCCCGGCACGTTACCCACCATCTCGCCGTTCCGGTCGATGCGCAGCACTTCTCCTTCCCCGGTGACGGCCCACAGACCCTTGTCCGGTCCGGCGGCCACGCTGGTGATCTCACGACCCTCGGTCTTGATCACCAGTCGTTGAACGCGCATCCGGGCGTCCACGAACAACACCCCGCCCGCCTCGGTCGTCAGGGCACCGCCCGACGACGTCGGTTGCGTCGTGCGACCCTGAAAAAACAACACCGTCGCTTTGCCCGTCGGGGGAATCGAGTCCAGCACCAACCGTTCGGCGGCCACGGCCGCATGCACGTAACGGATGCCACCCGACGACGATTCCACCGGTGCGGCGGCGGCGGGATTCACAACGGCGATGGGACCCCTCGCCGGTTCGGTCATGCCGCTCGAGACCGCAACGGCAAGTCCCCCCAACACAACAACCAACGCGATTGCGGCAACCACGGCGGGCCGGGAGCTTCCCCGGCCCACCGTCGCCTGCGTGCGAGACGTCACGAGCGCTCGATCGACTCGATCTCGAGAGCCAACGCGCCACCGGCCTCGTACACGTTGCCGTGGATCACGACCTCCTGCTCCGCAAACTCTTTCAGGCGGGGGTTTTGGGGGTCGCCGGGCATGCCGCCGCCGACGGGCATATACAGCTTGCCGTCGTTGCCCAGAATCACCAACGGCAGCCCTGCGTCGGCACACACCTGGGCACACATGCGGTGGCCCTCACCCGACAATCCATTGCGGAACTTGCAGTCGAGGTCGACCACGGTGCCACGAATTGTCACCTCGTGGCTGCTTGGCTTCTGGCCCATCTGAGCTGTGGCGGCGGCCGGCGCCAGCACGGCCACGAGGGCCACCATGCCAAGGTTCGAGATAATGCGTTTCATGCGTGTACTCCATTCTGATGGTTGGTGAGTGTGGAGTCGAACGTCCATCAAGCGGACCGTTCGACGGTTCGAGTTGTGATCAGCCCCGCATCCTCGGCGTAAGCGACCAGGTGCCTTGGTATTGCTCTGAATGTCCAGTCGATGAGCCAAGTTGGATCCTCCATGCCGGCTTGATCGTGGTGCCGTATCGGCAACGGTTTGCCCATCCTTGCGGTTCCCACAAAATCCGGTGGGAACAATCCGGGGTACCCGGCGGTTTACCCCCCGTCATCAGTCCTTTCCACCCACCAGGGACGGTCGCTCCATGAGGCGTTTTCGCAACTGGACCGTGGTACTGCTATGCCTGATGCCGGCTGCGGCGTCGGGCCAGTGGGCCCAAGGCGGGCCCGGCAAGATCTGGGTCAAGACCGTCGCGTTCTGGCAGAAGACCGACATGCGCTTCGACGTGAATGGGGAGAGACAGCCATGGCTCGGTGGGGTCGGCGAATCGGACGCTCGTGCGCTGTTCACCGACATCATCGTGGGTCTGCACAAGCGGGTGGATCTCTGGTTCCAGGTGCCTTTTTTCGACCTGCGCTTTCAGGACGCCACCTCGGACCTGCAAACGGTGGGCTTTGGTGACATCCGCGGCTGGGTGCGCTGGCAGTTCGCCCAGCTGGGCGGCACCGCGCTGGCCATCAGGGCCGGGGCCAAGGCCCCAATCGGTGACTCCCCGCTCGATGCCCAGATCATCCCGGTGGGGGAGGGACAGTGGGACCTGGAGGGATTCTTGGAGGTCGGCCACTCGTTCTGGCCGGTGCCGGCGTACGCAGAGGGGTGGTTCGGCTACCGAGCGCGGTTCGAGGACAAGGAAACCCGCCGCCATCCCGGCGATGAAGTCGTCTTTCTCTTCGAGGCCGGTATCAACCCCACACCGGCCACGTTCCTCAAGACCACACTGGACGGATTCCGGGGCGACAACTTCATCGTCGAGGGAGTGGAGACGCAGAACAAACGCGAGATCACCAACTTGCAATTCATCGGGGCGGTGCGCATCGGACAGGTTTGGCCGGAGTTCGGCGTCCGCATTCCCCTCGCAGGGAGGGAATTCCCGGCGGGCGTGCAGTACGTGCTCGGCTTGAGCACCCAGCTGCGATAGGCGACCGCCCGCCAGCTACCGGCGGGACAGCGTCAGCAAAATTCCGTTCGCCAGTCCCAGCAAGATGAGGGCGGCGCCGAGCCGTCCCTGGCGTTCGAACAGCTTGGCCACTCCGGCCACGATGAACAAGATCACCGCACCGGTCATGACCCAATCGCCGACGCTCCACGTGCGCCACGTCATTTCGCGTTCCTCCTACTCCAAAGTACAGCACTCGCCCCACGGCGTTGCTCCTTCCCGCTTCCCGACTCTGACTGTAGTCTTGGCCTGTGGCGATTACCATCCTGAGCATTGGCCTCCTGGTCTTTGCCGGCCATTTCCTGACCGGCTTCTTCGAGCGCACCAAGGTTCCCGACGTCCTGATCCTCATGCTCGCCGGCATCCTCATCGGACCGGTGCTGGGGCTCGTGTCCACCGCCGATTTCGGCGTGGTCGGCCCCGTCTTCACCACCCTGGCGTTGGTGGTGATTCTGTTCGAGGGCGGCGTGCATCTCAACGTCAAGGATCTCGCGCGGTCGGCAGGCGATACCCTGTTTCTCTCGGTGGCCACCTTCGTCCTGACCATGTTGCTGGTGACACACCTCGCGGACCTGTTCCTGCCCATCGACGTCTACACTGCGCTGCTCATCGGGGTGATCGTCGGCGGAACGTCCTCGGCGGTCGTCGTACCACTCATACGTATCCTCAAGCTGGCCGACCGCCCGGGCACGATCCTCGTGCTGGAATCGGCGTTGACGGACGTGCTAGCGGTGGTACTGAGCCTGGCACTCATGCGGGGAATGCAAACTGGCTTCTCGCCCACCGCAATCGCCGGAGAGGTGGCCGCCGCGTTCCTGCTTGCGGCGCTGATTGGAGCCGTGGGGGCGTTCGTGTGGTCGGCCGTGCTGCCGAAGATCCGGCAGATGCCCAACACGGTATTCACGACCATCGCGTACGTGCTCATCCTTTTCGGCCTCACGGAACTTTGGGGCTATAGCGGCGCCATCGCGGCCTTGTCGTTCGGCGTCGGTGTGGCCAATCTGCCTAATATCCCCCAGCGGATCCTCGGCCGGATCATCACGTTCCGACTAGCCGGCTTCTCCGCCGTCGAGCGAACGTTCTTCGCGGAGGCGGTCTTTCTGGTCAAGACCTTTTTCTTCGTGTTCCTGGGCATCTCCATCGGATTCTCCAACACGCGCGCGGTATTGGTGGGCCTGCTCCTCTCGGTGATCGCCTTCCTGGGACGATTGGTCATGGTGCGCCTGCTGGTGCCCCGCAGCGTCTCGCGCCGCCATGCGTTGCTCATGACGGCGTTGATCCCCAAAGGGCTGGCTGCCGCGGTGCTGGCGGGAATGCCCTCCCAGCTCGGGTTGCCGAACGGCGAGCTGATCCAGAGCACCGTCTACGCGGTTATTTTCTTCACCATTCTCTTCTGTGCCATCCTGGTGTTCGCCATCGAAAGCGGCCTGCTCGACAACGTGAGCGCCGGGTTCTTCGGACCCTTCGCCACGGAGCCCTCCGGGCCCGCTACCGCTGCGTATGTGGTGCCGTCGTTCGAGCAATCCCTGGGACTTCCAGCACTCCGCGAGGAATACCTGGAGCCCAATATCGTCGATCTCGGTGACGATCGAACACCACCGGAAGAGGAAAACACCCCCCCACCTCCATCTCCGGTGTAACCGCTCGGCATTGCTGTGACACAACGGTGACGAACCGGTCACTTCCTAGTTACCGTTGGGTCGTTTTTTGTTGTTTGACTCGACATTGATTCCGTTCACCAAGGTGCCATGAAGGCCCCAACAAGAGTACTCGGTGGGTTGTATATCGTCGGATTCGTGACGGCCGCGCCGCCGGTCGCGGCCCAGCTCAACGTCCATACGGGTAACTACGACCTGACCATCTCGGGCCGCATAAACGTGCAGTTTCGAACCAGCTCGGTGGTCTTGGCCCCGTCGTCCCGGTTCATCCTGCGACGAGCCCGGGTGACCGTTGTCGTCAAGGTGAACGACTTCATCGAGGCCAAGGTCCAGCCCGACTTCGGTGAGTTCCAGATGAGGGACGCGTACGTCCGGATGAACTTCCATCCGGCGTTCAAGCTCACCTTCGGGAACGCCAAGCGGCCGTTCGATCTCTTCGAGCTGTACAGCTCCTCCTACATCATCGTCATCGAGCGCACCGGGAAGATCGAGGGAGTAGCGGATTGTGCGGGTGTGGGTGGCGTGTGCTCGTGGAGTCAGTTGACGGAGAAGCTCTTGTTCTCGGATCGCGACCTCGGCGTGTTCGTGGACGGTGAGGCCGGCGCGGTGGACTATCACTTTTCCGTGACGAACGGCAGCGGCACCATCGTCGCCGATGAAAACGACGCCAAATCCTACACCGGCCGCGTCCGTATTCAGGCCACGTCGGACCTCCGTGTGGCCGCCAACGTCGCGGCGCACGACTACCTCCATCCAGATCGGCTCGGCGACGAGTACGCAGTCGCGTATGGGGGTGATGCCGAGTGGGGGGCCTACGGCAACGCCGGCGTGCACATCCAGGCCGGATTCCTCCGGGGCAAGAACTGGCGCAACCTCGACGCCGCGGGAGACCCAAGCACGTTCACGACGGCACAGGTGATCGTGGGATACCGAATGCCCCTGGCCCACCCGGGCCACTTCACGGCCATCGAACCGCTGGGGCGTGTGAGCTGGGCCGATCCGGACCGCGCCGCGACCGTGGGCGGCGGCGGATGGTTATTGACGCCTGGGGTCGCCTTGCACCTGTCCGGCCGGAACATGATGGTGGCCAACGTCGACGTGTGGTTCCCCGACGAAGGGGAGCGTGAGTGGTCCCTCAAGCTACAGAGCATGGTGTATTTCTGATGGGGTGAGAGCTACCGGCTCCGGGCCACGACGAGGTTGATGAATTCCTCGTTGGACTTGGTACCCTTCATGTCCGAGAGCAGCCGGTTCATCGCGTCCACTGGCGTCGCGGACGTGAGCTCGCGTCGCGTCGCCCGTGACGCCGCCAACGCATCTTCGTCCAGCAGGAGTTCCTCGCGACGCGTCGAGCTCGGAACGATGTCGAACGCAGGATAGATCCGTCGGTCGGCCACCTCACGGCTCAGGACCAACTCGCTGTTGCCGGTGCCCTTGAACTCCTCGAAGATCACCTGATCCATCTTCGAACCGGTATCGATGAGCGCCGTCGCGATGATGGTGAGGGACCCACTGCCCTTGGCCGGATCGATCTTCCGGGCGCTCCCGAGAAAACGCTTGGGCTTCTCCATGGAGGTGGCGTCGAGGCCACCCGACAGCGTCCTTCCGCTTCCCTCTTCCACCGTGTTGTGCGCGCGCGCCAATCGTGTGATGGAGTCGAGGATGATCACCACGTCCTCTCCCATCTCGACGCGCCGCCTGGCGCGCTGCAGGGTCATCTCCGCCACGGCCACGTGGCGGCTCGGCGGGTGATCGAAGCTCGACGCGACGACCTCCCCGAAGCCCGCAGATTCCATCTCGGTCACTTCTTCGGGTCGTTCGTCCACCAGGACGATGTAGAGTTTGCACTCCGGGTAGTTCGTCGCGACGCCCTGGGCAATCGCCTGCAACACCGTGGTCTTGCCGGCCTTGGGCGGCGACACGATGAGGGCGCGTTGGCCCTTGCCCAGGGGACACAACAGATCGATGATGCGATTGGTGTAATCCGGCTGCCCCCGAACTGTGCGGCCACAGTCCAAGACGAGCCGCTCGTGCGGATGAAGCGCGCCCATACGATTGAATTCCGGGCGCGCGCCCACTGATGCTGCCGGCTGACCGTTCACGAACTCGACGGTGGTGAGGGGGGCACTCTTGCCATTGCGGGGGCGCTTGCCCACCGTCCCCGTGATCTCATCACCCGTACGCAGGCCGTATTTCCGAACGATCTTGGGACCCACGTACACGTCCCGCTTCCCCGGAGTGTAGTTGGCCTCCGCCCGACGAATGAAGGCGGCGCCGTTGCCGAGGACCTCCAAAACCCCAAGACTGTCTCTGTTGTTCACCGAACCACTCTCATTGCCGCAGATGGAATCCCAGGGAAAACCCCGCTGGGGCTCGGGCCCCCGCGGAAAGGGTCTCGACGTGCACGCTGGCGATGTCGATTTCTCTTGGGCCGACGATTCTCGGCGTTATCGAACGGCCGCCGTGGCGGCCCTACCTCGCGACACAGATCGGCCGCCTCGGGGGAGAACCTCTGGAGGCCACCGCCTGATCGTCCTCCCAATGTAGCCGTGACGGACCTCAAACGCACTACTCTCGATCAGGTTCCGTCTTCCCCAAGATTCGCGCCGCCGCCGCCCGCCCAGTGCCGAGTTGACAAACACACGGATATCCCGCAGAACATGATTGGCGTTCACCACGAGCCGGGGGGCGCCGCCCCCTTACCCAACCGGAGGCCGATCATGTCAGGGAAAGCTTCGTCATCACTTCTCGCCGTTGTCGTGGTACTCGCGGGCTGTTACCACGCCAACATCGAAACGGGCCTGCCGGCGGGCACCCAGACCATCCAGCAAGACTGGGCCTCGTCGTGGGTGTTCGGCCTGGTGCCGCCCAAGGTCGTCGAGACGGCCTCGCGGTGCCCCAATGGCGTGGCCAAGGTGGAGACCCAGCTCAGCTTCCTCAACCAGGTGGTTTCCTTCATCACCATCGGGATCTACACCCCCATGAGCATCAAGGTCACGTGTGCGGGACCGGATTCCATGGACGACGCGGGCGCCGACCAGGTCACGATCGACCCGGATGCTGACCTGGGGCAAAAGCAGAGGGTGATTCAGCAAGCGGCGGCCAGGTCGCTCCAAACCGGCACGCCCGTCCTGCTCAAGTTCTGATGCGATGGGGGGCGGGGCTCCCGGGCTCCGCCCCGAGGCTGGCCTAGCGGCTCAACAGACCCTTAGCCGCGTCGACGAGCGCCGCCGGCGTAAACGGTTTCCTGAGCCCGCGCACGTTCTCGAATCGCGCGACGACGGCCAACGGATCGGGCACGCCATACGTGCGTCGACCCGAGATGGCGATGACCCGGCAGCCCGGACATTCGTGCTCGAGCTGCCGGATCAGCTCGACTCCGCCCATGTCCGGGAGCTTCATGTTGACCAGCACCACGTCCGCGGGCGACTCCCACGCGCACCGCAACGCCGCCAAGCCGTCCCGCGCCTGGATGGCTTCGTAACCGGCGTCGACGAGGATCCTCGCCAGGCCCTGCCGGACCAGCTCGTCTCCCTCGACGACGATCATGCGGGGTATGTGCCGGCTGGTGCGTCGGTCGCCGAACCGCCGATTGGGACCCCGCGGCATCCGGTCGAGCCGCCGCACGGTGTCCACACGGCGCTCGCCCACCACCCGGCGTTCCGAGACCGCCGGAACAGAGAGGGTCCGACGGTTTTGGACCCGACGATCTCGACGCGTCCGACGCGGAATCGCAAACCGGCGGTCCGCCACGGTTCGCCGGGCCACCAACCGCCGTTCTTTGGTCACGCTTCGCATGATGTCACACCCCGCGATCTGCACGATTCGAGCGACGCCACATACCTCGGATGTATCCCGTTGTCCTGGACATGAGGGAGAGAGTTTACCCCGTCCCGTGAGGGAAATGCAAGTGGGCCGGACCTACGACGAGCGAGAGTGGCCGCGGCGGGGTCTTTCGATCCCCATGGACACCATGCGGGCGGCCAATGTGGTGGGCTTGAGGTCCAATCTGGCCGCGGCGCCGGCGCGCCCCGACACCCTCCAGTCGGCTTCACGCAACGCGGCGAGAACGTTGTCCCGCTCCCGCTCTCGCAGTTCGGCGTCGGTGAGGATGCGGACCGATCGTGACCGAGGCTCGGCCCTTGTGCCCAGTGGCAGCCCCATATCGAACCGGGTGCCATGGACCCTGGCGCTGGTCGCGGACTCGATTGCTGCCTTGAGCTCCCGGACGGTCCCCGGCCAACCGTACGACGTCAGACGCTCGAGCTCCTCCGGCGCGAACGTCTTGGGAGGAACACCGAGCCGGTCGCAATTGCGCCGCAGAAACGCTGCCGCGAGAACAGCGACGTCATCAGCGCGATCTCTCAGCGGCGGCACCTCCAGGCACAGCACGCTGATGCGGTGGAAGAGCTCCTCGCGGAAGCGCTGCCCGTTCACCGCCTTCCCCAGATCGCGCGTCGTCGAGACCACGAGACGCACGTTCGTGCTCCGAGCGGTCTTTTCTCCCAGGCGCCGGTACCGGTGATCGCGAAGGGAGTCGTGCAGCCCGCGCTGCACTTCGGCTGACAAAGCATCGACGTCTTTCAGAAAGAGCGTCCCACCGTCCGCGATTTCGAACGCGCCGCGGTGGTCGGCTTCGGCGCCGGGTGACGCCCCGCGCAGTGAGCCAAACAACTCCCGCTCCATGCGGTCCGGGGAAATCGACGCGCAGGACACGGCAACGAACGGCCCGCGCCGCCGGGTGCTGCGTTCGTGAACCGCCCGAGCCATGAGCTCCTTGCCGGTCCCGCGTTCACCCCGAATCAGCACTGGAGCGGCCGTTCCGCCGGCGAGATCGATCTGCTCGAGGCACTTCCGCAGCGCCGCCGCTTCGCCCAGGATCTCCCCGAATTCACCCAGACGCCGGACATCGCCGCGCAGGTGCGCGTTCTCCAACTCCAGGCGCGTGGCCACCTGGCGCAGCTGCCCACTGGCTCGGGCGTTGGCGATGCACGCCGCGCCGTGATCGGCGATGGTGCGAAGCGCGGCCATTGGCTGGGCCAGCACGGCCTCCAGGCTGGCGCCCGCGTGTACGCTCAACACCCCGATGGGCTGACGGCGATACGCCATCGGCACGGCGGCGTAACCCACCACCCCCTGCCGGACTGCCCAGGCCGGATAGCCGCCGTGGTCATCCCAATCGCCCTCGTCGGCCATGAACAGGTGCCGGCCCGTCGCCGCGACCCGCCCGATCAAGAGCTCCTCGCCCCGGCCCTCACCGCCGGCCGCCGCCGCCGGCAACAGGGGTCCGTCAGGATCGTCGGGATTCGCAAGCCACACGGCCACCCGGAAGAGGTTTCCACTCCCAACCGCCCCCATGAGGCCATCGACGATGGTCCGCACCACCCCACCCACGGTGTGGCGCCGTGCCACCTCCACCAGCAGGGCCACTACCTCATCGGGATCACCGGGTTTCTGTGAAGCGGTCATGCATGAACCGTAGTACCAAATATCGTAAATCACAAACAATAAGTCATAAATAACGATATCTTGGTACGCTGTGTGTCGAATAGACGCAATCAGCCCCGTCGGGTACCTTGCCCACATGGCTTTGCCCTTTCGTCACCGCGTTTTCTTGGGGCTCGTGGGGCTCGGGACAGCTCCCCTTGCCATCGCGCTCGGGATCCTGGCGGTGCAGACCTGGTCCACCGGGTCGGCCGCCGGACCCAGAGCAGCGCTCGACGAGGTGACCCGGAGTGCCCGGAGGGTCATCGCCACCGTGGACACGGTCTCACTCTCGGATAGCGCCCGCGGGGCTCTCAGGAACCACCTGGAGACGATCTCGCGCCGAGCGACCCTGGCCCGCAGAGCCGAAACCCTCAGCCGCTTTGCGGCCGTCGGGCTCGGCATGGTGACCCTCCTGGCAGCGGTTCTGGTGGTGGGAGCCTCCCTCCACCTGGCCCGCCGCTGGTCCGGATCCTTCGCCGCCCCCATCGATGAGCTGATCCGATGGGTCCGGCACATCGAGGCCCGGGAGCCGCTTCCAGACCAAACCACCGGGAGCGGACCGCCGGAGTTCGCCTCATTGCGCGGGGCGCTTCGCCAGATGTCCGCCGCCATCGAGGAGGCCCGGCAGCGGGAAGTGGAGCGGGAGCGGCTCGTGGCGTTCCAGGACACCGCCCGGCGTGTGGCTCATGAAATCCGCGGCCCGCTCACCTCCTGTCGGCTCGCCCTCGCCCAGCTGTCGGAGCCCGGTCCCGATCCCACGGCCCCTGCAGGCGATGCCATCGCCGTCCTCGCCGAGGAAATCCGTCGCCTCGAGAACATGGCCCAGGAGTTCGCGGAGTTCGGACGGCTCCCCGAGGGACCCGTGGCACCCATCGACATCGGCGAGCTCATCGACAGCGTCATCAAGGCCACCGTCCCCGCAGGGGTCCCGGTCCATCGCGCGACGTCACCCGGCCTGGTGGTCCAGGGCCATTACGAACCGCTGCGCCGGGCGATACAAAACCTGGTACGCAATGCGATCGAAGCATCCAGTGAAGCGGGAATCGAGATCACCGCGGCACGGCACCGCAAGGCGGCATCCCGCTTCGTGCGGATATGCGTGACCGACCATGGACCCGGCGTGCCCGCCGAGCTCCACGACAAGATCTTCGAACCCTACTTCACCACCAAGGGATCGGGCACGGGCCTGGGACTGGTCATGGTGAAACAGACGGCCCAATCCCACGGTGGCACCATCGCGGTGGGCGAAACCCCCGGCGGGGGGGCGAGCTTCACCGTCGATCTCCCGGAGGGATCGTGAAGCCGCGGGTCCTCATCGTGGATGACGAGCAGAACATCCGGCGGATGCTGCGGGCGCTGCTGGAGCAGGAGGCCTTTGAGGTCGAGGATGCGGAGAGCGGAGCCGACGCTCCCGGAGCCATCGAGTCGTTCGACCCCGACGTCATCCTCCTCGATCTCATAATGCCCCCCGGCCCCGACGGGATCGCCACCCTCGAGGAGATTCGCAGCGCGCACCCCAACATCGTCGTCATCATGATGAGCGGCAAGGCCGCGCTGGCCGATGCCGTGCGCGCCACGCAGCTCGGCGCGTTTCAGTTCCTCGAGAAACCACTGAGCCCCGAGGGGGTGCTGGTGGCCGTGGGAGCCGCAGGGGAGTTGGCGCAGGCCCGGGTGGAAAACCGCGAGCTGCGCGACGCCCTGGGATCCTCACAGACCATCGTCGGACAGAGCTCGGCCATGCAGCACGTGCGCTGGTTGATCACCCAGGTCGCCCCGACCCATTCGCGAGTCCTCATCACCGGCGAGTCGGGCACCGGCAAGGAACTCGTTGCCAGGGCGCTGCACGAGCAAAGTGGCCGGGCCGGCGAGCGCATGGTGATTGTGAACTGCGCGGCCATTCCAGCCACCCTCGTCGAGAGCGAACTGTTCGGCCATGAGCGGGGCGCCTTCACGGGAGCGGTGAGCCGGCGCCGCGGCCGATTTGCCGCCGCCGACGGCGGCACGCTGTTTCTGGACGAAGTGGGCGACCTAGGGCTCGACGCCCAGGCCAAGCTCCTGCGCGTGCTGGAAACCGGCATCATCGAGCCCGTGGGCGGCGACACCCAATTCGAGGTCGACGTCCGGGTCATTGCGGCGACCAACCACGACCTCGAGCGCAAGGTCGCCGAGGAGGGCTTCCGGGCCGATCTGTTCTACCGTCTCAACGTGTTTCCCATTCACGTGCCGCCCCTACGTGACCGGCCGGGGGACATCCCGCCCCTGGTCACCCATCTCGCCGGCCAGGTGAGCGCGCGGATCGGCCGCCGGCCTGCCGCGTTCGCCGAGCCGGCGGTGCAGCGCCTCGCCGCCCACTCCTGGCCCGGCAACGTCCGCGAACTGGCCAACATCGTGGAGCGCCTCGCCATCATGGCCGGCGACGGGGCCATCACCGAGGACCATGTGGAAGCCGCCATCGGGGGGGCCGTCGCCCCCTCCACGCCGGGCGAGTTTCGGCTGCCTGTCCGACTCTCCGTGGCACTCGAGGCGTATGAGGCGGAGCTGATCCGAGAGGCCATCGGCGCAGCCGGGGGCAACGTGGCGGACGCGGCCAGGAAGCTCCATACCGACCGGGCAAACCTGTACCGCCGGATGCGCCGGCTCGGGATAGCCCATAGAGACACATCCGTGTCTAAATAACACGTTTCTTGAGCGGCCCGAAAATCCACAGAGTGCCGTAAGACACTGTTCTCAAACATGTTAACGAAAGCACCGCCGATGGCATGCTAGCTGCCTTCTCGAACCCCAGCGGGAAACGACGCGAGCAGGAGGTGGAGGATGCCAAGAAGGGCTGTGCGGGTCATCGTGATCGTCTATGGGGTACTCCTGGCCATGATGTACGTGGCTGGACACCCACCAGAGTGGATGGAAGCGATCACCATCTCCACGGAGCGGGGGCGGGCCGTGACCCTCTTCGGCCACCGTCTCGCAGTGCGCCTCGTGATCGAGAAGGAAACGGCGGAGGTATTGCCACGAGTCGTGAGGGCCGTGGATTTACGGACGAGCGAGGGAGCGGCGGACCTCGTGTGCGCGTCGGTCCCGACCTCGCTCCATCGGATAGGCGGACGTTGACCATGCGACGCCCATTCGGGTTGGTAGTGCTCGCCGTGTCGATGGCGGTCTCACCGACGGCGGCCCGCCAGGACACCGTCATCGTCATCGAGCGTGGCGTGCGCCTGGATGCCGGCTCCAGGGTCGCCCGGGAAGCCGTCGACTTCTTCAACGACCGCGCCGTGACCAAGGTCTTCGGTGCGTTCACGGTCTCGACCAGCGAGGCCGTCGACGGCGACGTCGCCGTGTACGGCGGAGCCGTCCGCATCTCAGGGATCATCCGAGGCGACCTCGTGGTGATCAATGGCGATCTGCGCCTGCTGCCCTCCGGGCAGGTCCGGGGGAACATTCTGGTCGTCGGTGGATCCGTCACCGGACTGCAAGACGCCCGGGTGGACGGCAACGCACGGATCTACAGCGCCCGCGTCGCCGCCCGACGCGAGAACGATCGGCTCGAGCTGCTTCCCGCTACCCGCGGCGCCCGCCGTGACGACGAGCGCAGGCGGCGGCGCTTCCCGCAAACCCATGCCTCGATGGTCCTATCCACCGGCGATACGTACAACCGGGTGGAAGGCCTGCCGATTCACATCGGGCCTCGCATCGAGTGGCGCACCTTCGGACGGCGGCACCTGTTCATCGAAGGACTGGCGATAGTGCGCACCGCCGGCGACCTCGAGAACACGCAGGAGGACATCGGCTTCACCGCCAACGCCGAGTGGAACATCGGTGGCCGCTCACCCGTGACGATCGGCGGGCGCGGGTACAACGCCGTCACGCCGATCGAAGCCTGGCAGTTGCATTCCGACGAGATCGGTCTCGCCACTTTTTTCTGGCACCGGGATTATCGTGACTACTACTTCTCGCGCGGGTTCTCCGGATATTTGCGCGTGGAGCCCACCGGCGAGCTCAGCATCACCGGCGAAGTCGCCCGGAACGAACTGACGTCCGCCGTCGTGCGCGACCCGTGGACACCCTTCCGGGGCGACGAGGCCTGGAGACCCAATCCGCAGATCGACGAAGGCAGTTACACGATCATCACCTCCACCATCGAGTGGGACTCCCGGCCGTTCCGCGACGCCCGTGCGTCCGGATGGATGATCCTGGCCGAGTGGGAGCACGGCAGAGGCGACGACGTGGTGGCGCCAATTCTTCCAGAGAGCGTGCGCGATCCGATTCCCACTGCATCCACCTACATCTACAATCGCCTGTTCATCGACCTGCGCCGCTACGAGCGGATCGGCTGGAACGGGCTCCTGAGCCTCCGTGCCTTGGGTGCCGGCAACATCGGGAACCAGGATCCGCTCCCGATCCAGCGCCGACTGTCCCTCGGCGGACCGGACCCCATGCCGGGGTTCCAGTTTCGACAGACCGCGTGCAACGAAACCACCGCCGATCCGGCCCGACCGGCGCTGTGCGACCGCATCCTGCTGTTTCAGGTCGAGTATCGCGGCAGTCTCAGCTTCTCGCGGGGCTCCCGCCGCCGGGGTTACCGGCACCGCTCCGAGCCGTGGGACGATTGGTGGGATTGGGACGAGTGGTTCTGGGACGACGGGCCGACCATCGTGCTGTTCGGGAACGCCGGCTCCGGCTGGATTGGTAACGGCGGCCCCGAGGATTTCGCATTCGACGTCGGCGCGGGAATCGAATTCGGAAGCGTGGGCGTGTACGGCGCAAAGGCCTTGTCCGAGGGAGAGCCCTTTCGGGTCAGGCTTCGCATACACAGGAGGTTCTGACGGCATGACTTTGATCGGCTGACGACTCGATGCCATCGACGCCGGGTAACACACCTTGAACCGCGTCGCAGCGATCGTGGGGTGCTGCGGGGTGTTTTCTTCTGGTGCGCTGGGGCAGGATCGCTCCGACGTCGTTGTCGATCTCGACCGTACGACCGATGCCCCAGCGGCCCGCGTGAGCATCACGGGCTTGTTGTCCGATCCCGCGTTTCTGAACGCGATGCGCTCCGGGTTTCCCCTGTATATTGAGTACCAGATCGAGCTCCGACAAACGCGATCCAACTGGTTCGATCGAACCGTCGCGCGCGACTCATACGAGTATGTCGTACTGTACGATCCCGTTCGCGAAACCTTCGTGGTCGAAGATTTCGTCGGGAGAGAAGAGCTCCCCGGCGAGATTGCGCTACGGCGGCGTCTCGCAGCCATTTACGAATTCCAACTGGTTCCCGATGATGAGGGGGAGTTCTATTACTCAGCCACCATTAATGCACGGACACTCTCCGACCAGGATGTGGATGAGGTATTCGACTGGCTCAAGGGTGACGAGGACGTGACATCCGTGCGGCGTCGCGGCATCATCACCCGCAGCGCCCGCCGCTTGCTCGTCCTGGTAGCCCCCCTCCCCCGCTTGACGAAATCGGCACGATCGCAAACATTTAGGTGGCCGTAGGACTCGTCCGAGCGGCCCTGGTCGGCAAACGTCGTTGGCCCTGGTGTGACCCACGTCACGTCGCCGCGGGGCCCGACCTCGCACCGTTAGGGCCGTCCCGCATCGGGGGTGGCGACCGCCACCCCCGATGCGTTTCAAGTGGCGGGCATTTGCCTTAAAAAGGAGTCGCCCATGACTCAGCCCCTTCAGAATCTGGTTCCTGCCGAGTGGAGCGGGACGGTCGAACTTCTATCTATCCCGGTCGCGTGGCTCCCCGCGTGGCAAACGGCGCTGATCAATTTCGCCTGGTACGGCGGCTCGACGACCGAGATCGTATTCAAACGCGTGTTCGTCATTCTGCCGGTGTTGCTGTTGGTCGGGGCGATGTGGTCCACGATGTTGTCGTTGTATACGCTGCCATTCCGGTCCGCGCGCGGCAGCTTCGTGACCGCCCTGCTCACCTCCTGGTGGGACGCCGGTAGAACCATTTGGTTCTTCTGGGCCGGCACGATTCGGGTGGGGGTGGTGATCGTGGGCTGGATGTGGGGACTGTTGCAATTGGGCGTATCCTTGCTCAAGACCGCGTTCCGATCGCCACTGAATTTCCTGGACTGGACGACCCGCAACTACTTCAAGCCTGGTGTCCCCTGGATCGCGTTCCTTGCACTGTTGGTTTGGTCGGTCATCGAGGCGTTGATCTTTACCTACACCTTGCGGCCGACCATGACCGAAGTCCTCGCTGGCTTGACCGGTATGGAACCGGATCCGCGGTTCATGACGCCGATTCTGTGGTTCTTCCTCTTGTTCCTGATCTTGGGAAGCTTCGCGTGTATCCAGGTATTGGGCGATGCGATCAAGAAGAAGCAAATCGGGATCATCCTGCAGATGATCCTGGTGGAGCTTTCCGTCATCTTCTTCGAAGTGATGTTCCTCTATCGTGAGATGATCGATGCGCTGACGCCGTGGATCGCGCAACGGACGAGTGAACGGCTGCAACTGGGGCTCATCTCCACGCTGCTCCTCGCTTCGTTCGCCTGGGTCGGTGTGCGCGGCATGACCTGGTTCCTGTTTGGCCGCTTTGGCACGCCGGCGCTCCTGGCGATCCTCGGTCGCGAAACGGTCCGGGAGCGTCCGAGTGGACATCATCCGATCGAGCCCGTGCCCGAAACATGGGCCGCGCCGGTCGCCGCCCTCAAGGCCGAGACCGAGTGGTTCCGCGGCGAAGCACGCAAGGTGTTCGAGCTGCTGTCGCTGCCGGTGCTGCAGCTGCTCGCAGCCGCATTGAACTTCGCGGTCGTGACGGTCACGTCGAGGCCCATGTTCAGCCTGCCATTCCACAGCCTCGACCAGGTGCTCGCCGGCACGCCCACACTGTCCACGAGCAAGACCCGGCAATCGAGCGCCACCAGGGCCGCGCCACTCCAGGGGGAGGTGGCGCCATGACCATAACCACGCGTCTCGGGCGGGCCGGTGTGGTCGTGATGGTCGCCGCGACGTTGGCTTCGTGCACGCCGATAGAAGACAGTGCCCGGCGGCCGCGCCTGTCTCTGTTTCTGGGCATTGACGTGAGCGGGTCGTTCCAACAGTCCGGCCACTATGAAGACGCCATCGAGTTCGCCTCGCACTACCTCTACGGGCACCTGAACGGTCTCGGTGAGCTGTCCATGCCGTCCGCGGTGTTCGTCGGATCGGTGGGCGGAGAGCGACCGGGAGAAACGAAATCCTTCCAGCCGATTCACGCCTTTCAAGGCAAGAGCCCGGAAGAGATCGCGGCGGTGCTGCGCGAGACCTTCCCGTCGCGGGACGGCTATACGGATTTCAACCCCTTCTTCGAGCGCGTGGCTACGATGGTCAAGCAGCGGGGGCTGGTTCTCGCCCCGCTCAACGTCGTGATCCTCAGCGACGGCGTGCCGGACCTCACGGCTCGTCCGTCAGAGGACGATGATGGCAGCCGGTACTCGAACATCGACGTGAGCGGCCTCGAGTACCTGGCGCGCAGTGTCACCGTCCGGTTGCTGTACGCCACCCCTACCGTCTCGGTGGCGTGGGAGCGGGATGTGGATCGGCGGCGCGTGCGCATGTGGACCGTGGACGATCAGGTGATGCCCGGATGGCGGGAGCAACTCGAGGCCGGCGGCGACACCAGCCCGCACGAGTTTCTCTGGAAATGGATGAGCGACAACATCGACTTCCGGGTGCGGAGCAACGTGCTCTAGTCCCAGACCAAGAAGCCAAAACGCAAGAGGAATGATGACGCACCGGCTTCATCATTCCTCTTGCGTTTACCCCCATATGTTGCACGCCGGTGGCTCACCGATGCATCACGCGGTCAACGCGACGCCACAGCGCCCAGATGATCACCCCCTGGTATGCCAGCCCCACCGCCCAGTACCCCCAACCACCACTCGCACCCGACTCCAACGTCCAGAAGAATTTTACCGGCCAGTACACCGGGAGGATTCCAAAGAGCAGTTGCCATCGCGTGTCAACGAAATACGCCACGACCGCCGGCACCAGCACTATGCCCAGCGCCTTGGCGAGTGCGAACCCTTGCACCTTGTTGTTCGCGAATCCCGCCAACACCAACGCGAACACCACGGCCAACGGGCCGGCACCGATCGCCGCGGCGAGGAGCGGCAGGAAACCGATCTCGACCAGGCCGGCCACCGGAAAAATGACAAACACGATCGCGACACTGAGCATGATGGGCGTGGTGGTGCGGTACACGAGGTAGCCCTTCAGGGTCAAGGGCGTTACCTGAAGCGCCGTCAACGTGTGATCGTCGCGCTGGTCGAGCAAGAGAAATCCGATGACCACGCCGGCGATGATCGGTGTGGTCAACAACATGAAACTCATCAGCAGCCAGGAATAGGCTTCGAGATCGAATCCAAAGCGTCCCACCAGCCTCGGCGTCATCCACGGGACGCCGAACCGAATCATCACACCCAGGAAGATCGGATACACCACCAACCAACGCAGCAGCGGATCCCGAAGCGTGCTCTTCAGGTCGATGGGACCGAGTGCCTTGACGGCCGCCGCATACCTCATGTCAGTGCCCGCCCTCTTTGGCCACAATGAAGCGAAGAAACATGTTCCGGCTCACGAGAAACGCCAATGCGATGCTCGCCAGAGAATACGCCACGCCATAGACCAGCGCTCCCCCTCCCACGGGCTGGACAGACGCCTGCATGAGGAGCAGAGATCCCCGCAACGGATGGAGGTACCACATGGGACTCTCCGCCAATCCAAAATACGGTAAGAGCGGCAGGGAGAGCACGAGTGTGATGATGAACGAAGGAAATAGATACTCGTTGATGGAGTCGTACCGGGCGACGGCGACGAACCCCAGCAGCGAGTACACGCCCGATGCCAACACGACCCCGGCGACCAGTGGAACCACACGGAAGGTCATGCCAACGGCGACCACGGTGATCACCACACTCTCCACGACGGCGAGCGCCGTCAGCGTCAGTACCTTGGACGCCAGATACGCGCCGGTGCGCAGCGGTGTCACAACCTGGGCTTCCAAGGTCCCTTCCGATTTCTCCAACAACACCAGACCGCCAAAGAAGTAGAACGTGCCCACGGTGAGATTGGAGAAGATCAAGGCGGGCAATAAGAACGACCAGTTGAACTCCGGAAGCCACGTGAAGAGTAAGACCCACCCCAGGAGCACGAACCCCACCGCGTGATAGAATCCGTTGCGCATCTGGACCCGGACATCGCACCACATGGTCGAGAGCAACTGGCTCATTCGAGCGCCCGTCCGGTCACCTCGATGAAGATGTCCTCGAGCGTGGCCTCGGCGGTGTGAATGGTCTGCACCGGTCGGTGGCGAAGCACGTTCAGGAAATCGGTGTTCTCGCCGAGGCCGGCCAACGGAAACTCCCGGCACTCGGTCGCGCCGGCGTGTTCGTATTCCACGCGCACCCGTGACTCACCATACCGTAGCTTGAGATCGCGCGGCCGGTCCACCAGCCGTATCTCGCCCTCCACGATGAAAGCGACACGGTCGCATAGCTCGTCGGCCACCGTCATGTCGTGCGTCGTGAGGAACACCGTTTTTCCCTCGTCACGCTGGTGCTTGATCAACTCCTTGATGCGCCGCGTGCTGCCTGGATCCAACCCCGCCGTGGGTTCGTCGAGGAACAGGAGTTCGGGGCGATGGAGCAGGGCCCGGGCGACACCGAGCCGCACTTTCATGCCCTTGGAGTACTGCGACACGCGGAGATCTCCGTCGCCCTGCAATCCCACCATCTCCAACAATGCCGGCACCGACAGGGTGTCACCCCGGTACAGCGAGCCGAAGTATCGAAGGTTCTCGCAGGCCGTGAGCTTGAGATAGTGATTCGGCACCTCGAAGGACACGCCGATGCGCTCGAAGTAGTCGGCTCGCCAGTCCTTGAGGCTCCGCTCGAACACCGTGACCGCGCCGCCGTAGTCCCGCAACAACCCGATCAGGATTCGCTGGGTGGTGGACTTGCCGGCGCCGCTGGGTCCGAGGAACCCGAAGATCTCCCCGCGATCGATGGCGAAATCGAGTCCCCGCACGGCTGGCGCCGATCTCTTCCGATAGGTATACGAGAGCCGCGTAGCCTCGATCATGTTCCACTCCCCGCCGGCCCGCTGACGTGCCGGGTCTAGCGCTTCATCGACGGATACACATGGCCCCGGGGGTTATTCGGCAAAGGCCCCACCGCCGGGTGTGGTCGCGGGATAACGGCCCCACCGGTCAATACCGCCACTGGAGCCGGATTTCGCCGATGAGGTTGTGCAGACTTCTCCCTACCTCGAAGCTGAACGTGTTGACCCGTTCGTACCCGACCCCAACCTGGAGCAAAAGCGCCTGGCGCCTCGGTCGATACGACCACGATCCCACCGCCCTGTAGCGACGCTCCTGGGGAAGACTGCGGACTTTTTCCACGCGGGACGGCACCGTACTGACCACGACATATTCGTCGTGGCTCCTTCCCTCGTACGCCAAGTCGAGGGACAGCGTGTGCGCGTCGACCACATCCCAGCGCAACTCGAAGTATCCGGCGCGACCTTCCGGCCCCAGCATGCTGCCAATGAGACGCTGATTGCGCGCGAGGCCGGATCGAAACTGTGCGTGGCGATACATCCTCAATCCCGCGTATTGGTATTCCAACGAAAGGTCGAGTCGTCCGGCGTCGTCGACCCGGGGCATGTAGAGTCCCGCCAGGTACCCCGAATCCC
>JAPULZ010000043.1 GCA_027294455.1 Gemmatimonadota bacterium | reverse complement strand
CAGGCCCACGCGGGCGCCTCGCACATCCCCCGCGAACGGCGTATCATTGCCTCACGATTTGTTGTGCTCGCAACGCCCTCTGTGACTTTCCAGGACGGTCCCATGAAACGATTTCTGACCACACTCGCCGGTCTCTCACTGCTGTGCGCCGCATCGGGCAGCGCCCAGCAGGAAGAGACGTACGACTACTGGCGATTCAACCGCGAGATGATCCAGCACGGCTTGCAGGCCGTCCTCATGTGCAACGGACTGTTCACGTCGGGCCGCACCCTCGAGCAGGTGTTCGCGCAGGAGCTCGCCTACGTGCGGCAGCCGGTCGGCACCGCCCGTGGTGGGGACTACGTGGTGGACTGGGACCGCAAGGCCGTGGCCATCGGCGCGCCGGGCGGCACGCCCGTCATGCGGGCCGCCTTCCGCCAGGGACTCGGGTGCGTGATCATGGCGCCGGATCAGACCTTCGAAGACATCGAGAGCCTACCCATCGTGGACATGCCGCCGCCGGCCGGCGATCCCGCGACCATCGCGTGGCCCGACGGAGATCGCCTCGACGACCTGCCGCTCCCCCCCTACGTGGACGCCGACGCACTCGCCGCCGCTTCCAACTGGGCGTTCGACCGGGAATCGCCCGAGCAGGTGACGTTGAGCCTCATGGTCGTCCACAAGGGGCAGATCCTGCACGAGCGGTATGCACCTGGCGTGGACGTCACCACCAGAACCCGCACCTGGTCCACCGCCAAGAGTATCGCCGTGACACTGATCGGCATGCTGGCCGACCAGGGCAAGCTGCAATTGGACGAGCCGCTGGGATTGGATTGGCTACCGAGACAGGCCTCGCCGGAAACCGACCCTCGCCACGCCATCACGCTGCGGCACGTGCTCAACATGTCGAGCGGTCTGTACACCCTGGACAACCGGGGAATGGAGTACGCAACCGGATCCGGCCTGTCCTACTGGGCAGGTGCCAGCTCGATCAAGGGGGCGCGCAACCGCGCCTTGATCCGCGAGCCGGGAACGTCGTGGGACTACGAGAACTACGACACCATTCTCGCCGTGTATGCCATGAAGCTGGCCTTGGGCGACGACAAGACCTACCTCGAGTTCCCGCGGCGCGCGCTGCTCGACAAGATCGGCATGCGCAATACGCTGCTGAGCGTCGATCGTTTCGGCGAGTTCATCCTGAGCAGCCAGGTGTATACCACCGCCAGGGATCTCGCGCGGCTCGGGATGCTCCATCTCCAAGGCGGCATGTGGAACGGCGAGCGGTTGCTGTCCGAGGACTGGATCGATTTCGTCCGCACGCCCGCAACGGCCTCGGAGTCGCGAGGAAACTTCTACGGCGGCCAATGGTGGCTCGTGCCCGACGGCCGAACCGACGTGCCCAGGGACGCGTACTCCACCGCCGGAAACCGGGGACAGTTCGCGATCGTCGTGCCCTCGCACGACCTGGTAATCGTGCGCCGGGGACTCGACTACGGACGGCAGGGGTTCAATCGGTGGGATCTGATGCGCGAGGTGTTGAAGGCGTTCCCACAGGAGACGGATAACCAGTAAGAAGCGTAGCTGCGGCGGTCTGCTGGCTTGATCACAGATGCGGTTGTAGGGGCGAGGCATGCCTCGCCGCTACAGGGCGACATCGAAGCCCGGAGGAGTTCGTGACGTGTCGCGGGAGTACTGAATCCTCGACTCCGCACGGGCGATGTGCAGGTACGGTTCACGGGATCGGGCGAAGTCGTGGTTGCGGGATACGTGCAAGCCTGGGGTTGGCGGCAACCCGGCCTCGTCGTCTTTGCGCCGCGGGCTCAACGCGGTGTGCTGGAGCTCGATTTCGTCAAAGGGCGACTCGGACGCATGCCCGCGCCTGCGTGGGCGTTCGACATGCTCGGCCGGTTGGTCGCGTCGCTCATTCTTCTGGGCGACGACTATGCGGAGATTTCGGATCTCACGGTGACGGAAGGACGGCTTGCGTTCGAGGCGACCGCCGGCCTCAATTGACCAGGCCGAGCCACTGCTACTCCGAGCTACGCTCCGTACCGTCGGGTTTGTCGCCGAGGAGGACCGACACGTCGACGCGGCGTGCGGCCTCGCCCGTACCGCCACCCTCGCAGGGGCGACGCATTGCGTCTCCCCTACAATTCCGACCATTCCTGCAGGCTTGCCGTTACGAGGCTCACGCGGTGGCAACCGCGGCGTCGAAGCCTGCTTCGCGCGCCCAGGTTTCCAGGGTCTTCAACCCGGGGTGGATCCTGCGCAACGCGGGAATGTCGGCCTCGTACCCGTGCTCGTTGAACCACTTGATCATGGCCACCATCTCCGCGTCCAGCGCTGGCGCGCCCTCGGGTGGCGTGCGATCGAGGGTGACGGTGCGGCCCGTGACGCGGGTGAACGCTTCGGCCATCTGCTCTTCGGTCAGATCGTCGCCGGCGAGTTCGATGGCTTGGCCGATGAACTCGTCGGGCCGCTCCAACGCGATCGCGGCAAACGCGCCGATGTCGTCCACCGCCACGATCTGCAGCGTCTTGCCCGGCGCAATCCCTCCGGTCGGGAACGTCCCGCCCAGGATGGCGTCCCGCTGGTAAAGGTTGTTCTCCATGAACGCGACCGGCGCGAGAATCGTTGCCGGCAGGCCCAGCGAGGCAATGTGCTGCTCGATGATCCATTTGCTGTCGAAGTGGGGCACCGCGGCCTCTCGTTCTGCGCCGCCCACCGACGAGTAGACGAAGTGCTTCACGCTGGCAGCCTTGGCGGCATCAGCCAGATTCTTGCCCTGGACGATCTCGCCCTCATACCCCACCCCGGGGAGCCAGAAGTTCTGCACGCTGAAGACGCCGTACACGCCCGCGAGGGCCGGCCCCAGCGTCGCCGGATTAGCGAGATCCACCGCCACCGTCTCCGCACCGGCGGCCTGGAGTTTCTTGGCCGACTCGCTGCTGGGGTCCCGGGTCAACGCCCGCACCTGGAAGCCTCGTTCGAGGAGATGGCGTGTGGTCGCCCCCCCCTGCTGGCCCGTCGCTCCGGCCACCGCGATCAGCTTGTCCGAGTTCATGTCATTCTCCTTGATAATGGTGTAAACATTTACTGTATAAATAGTTAAAGTCCCAAGAAAATCAGCCGCGAACCTTGTCCAGCAGGTCGTTTAGCTGCTTGGCCTCGGCGTTGGTCAGGTGATCCGCCAGACTCATGTTCGTGGTCTCCATGTCTTCGGCGAGCCGGGCCAGGACCTCGAGCCCTTGGCCCGTGATCTCGAGGTCGACGGACCGCCGGTCTTCATCGCAGGCGGTCCGGTTGACATGGCCCTTCACCCGCAGTTTTTCGACCAAGCGGGAGACGTTGGACGACCTGTCGATCATCCGCTCGGCGACCAGCTTGGCGCTGGCGGCGCCCGGGTGCTGGCCCCTCAGAATCCGCAGGATGTTGAACTGCTCGGGCGAGATCTCGTAGGGCTTGAGCCGCCCCCGGAACTCGTTCCGGTAGTGGGCCGCCGTGAACTGGAGATTGACGGCCAGCTTGTGGAACTCGTCTTTGAAGGATTTCTGCACGATCTCGTCTTCCAGGCGCACCGTGGCCTCCAGTTGAACGTATAGACAATATATGTCTAGACACTAATAATGGAACCCCTGGCCCATTCTCGTCCCCGGTCCACGGCACTGCGCGGTCGTGGGCTTCCGATCCGGGTGTCCCAGGCATCATTTTCCCGGCGCACCCATTTTCACCGGAGAACCCCCATGCATCGCCTGAAACGCCTCGCGCTCTTCGTGCCCGCCTTGCTGCTCGCATCCTCCGCCGGTCTGGCGGCCCAAATCAACGGGGCGCCGGACCGGCGGCCCGATGAGGGGGAGGGCCCGTTTGACCGGTTGATCATCCGCGGCGTCTACGTGATCGACGGCACCGGCGCGCCCCCGGTTGGTCCGGCCGACATCGTCATCGAGGGCAACCGGATCGAATCGATCACCATGGTGGGAACGCCCAACGTCCCCGTCGACGAGGAAGGACGGCCCACCGGTGCCACACGGGTCATCGATGCCGAGGGATCGTTCGTGCTGCCCGGGTTCGTCAACCTGCACGGCCACGCCGGCGATCCGCGCAAGGCGCCGGACGCCGAGTACACCTACAAGCTGTGGCTGGCCAACGGAATCACCACGGTGCGGGGCGTCGCGCTGGGTGAGATGGATTGGACCATCAACGAGCAGCAGCGGAGCGCGCGCAACGAGATCGTCGCACCCCGCATCTTCAACTATCAGCGCCCGGGCTCGGGAAGAGAGTGGCGCGAGCAAGGGCGCCGGATTCGGACTCCCGAGGATGCCCGGGACTGGGTGCGCTATGCCGCCGACAAGGGCATCGACGGCATGAAGCTCGGATCGTTCCGGCCAGAGATCATGGAAGCGTTGCTGGACGAAGCGAGGCAACACGGCTTGGGCTCCACCGCCCACCTCGCCCAGACCGGCGTGGCCCAGATGAACGCCATCGACGCGGCACGATTGGGACTCGGCACCGTCACACACTTCTACGGCATTTTCGAAGCGTTGTACGAGGACAACGATGTGCAGCCGTGGCCACCGGACTTCATCTACAACGAAGAGCAACACCGTTTCTCTCAGGTGGCCTATCAATGGAACCTGATCCACGAGCAGGGGAGCGAGGAGTGGAACGCGCTGCTCGAAGAGTTTCTCGAGCTGGGCACGATCCTCGACCCCACTATGGTGGCGTACCTCGCAAGCCGCGACGTCATGCGCGCCCGCAACGCCGACTGGCACGCCAAGTACACGCTGCCGTCCCTGTGGGATTTCTACACCGCGAGCCGCACCGAT
>JAPULZ010000042.1 GCA_027294455.1 Gemmatimonadota bacterium | reverse complement strand
CCAACGAAAAAAGGAGACCCCCATGCCAGGCAACGCCATCGTCGAAGAGAACCGATTGCCCGGCGCGCCGTCCACCGAGTGGGACGTGAACGGCTGGGGCGACCCGAGCATCCAAGGCTTCGGCCATGACATCAGCATCGACCGCGGCGAGACCATCCACTTCAAGATCAAGACCGACTCCCCCGACTACCGGATCGACATCTATCGTATGGGCTATTACGACGGACTCGGCGCCAGGCTGGTCGATACAATCTTGCCGTCCGTGCCGTTGCCGCAGGCGCAGCCGGAGGGCTTTCGCGACCCGGAGACGCATTTGTATGATTGCGGCAACTGGGCGGTTTCCGCCTCCTGGGAAGCGCCGGCAGACGCCACTTCCGGCATCTACTTCGCGCGCCTTGTGCGCCAGGACCCGACCCCAACCCGCTGGCGCGCCGACCACGCGCCGGCGCCGCCCACGGAGGTCCCCGAACCCGCCCCCCACGCCTACGGCGCGCTGGGCTACGGCAAGCTGCGCAACGCGCTGCGTGAACCCCGGGCAAGCCATATCTACTTCATCGTCCGGGACGATGCTGGCCGATCCGACATCCTGTTCCAGACCGCCGATACCACCTGGCAGGCCTACAACCGCTACGGTGGGCACTGCACCTACGGACGACTGGACCCGGACCACCCCCGCCAGCACGGCGGGCCGCCGCGCGCCTACAAAGTCAGCTACAACCGCCCGATCGAAACCCGCCACTTCCGCGCGGTGAACACGGTCTTCAATTCGGAATACCCCTTCATCCGCTTCCTGGAGGCGAACGGCTATGACGTCAGCTACACCACCGGTGTAGACAGTGACCGGCGCGGCGAGCTGGTTCGCAACCACCGCCTGTTCCTGTCCGTCGGCCATGACGAATATTGGTCAGGCCAACAACGCCGCCATGTGGAGGCGGCGCGGGACGCGGGCGTCCATCTCGGTTTCTTCAGCGGTAACGAGGTGTTCTGGAAAACCCGGTTCGAGCCGAGCATCGACGGCTCTGGGGAGCCGTATCGAACGCTCGTCACCTACAAGGAGACGCATGACAACGCCAAGATCGACCCGGTCCCGGATGTATGGACCGGCACGTGGCGGGACTCGCGCCCCTTCAACCCGGAAGGCCCGCAGCCCGAAAACGCGCTGACCGGCACCATCTTCACGGTCAACGCCTGGCGCAACGACCCGCTGATCGTCCCGGCGGAATACGCGCGGCTGCGCTTCTGGCGCGACACCCGGGTGGCGGATCTCGAGCCGGGGGAACGCGCGGTGCTGCTGAAGGGCCTGCTGGGCCATGAATGGGACGAGGATATCGACAACGGCTTTCGCCCGGCGGGCCTCTTCCGGCTGTCGGAAACCACGATCGACAACGTGCCCTACGTGCAGGATTGCGGCTCGGTCTTCGATTCCGGGACCGCCACCCACCATCTGACCATGTACCGCCACGCGAGCGGCGCGCTGGTCTTCGGGGCCGGCACCGTGCAATGGGCCTGGGGCCTGGACGCGCACCATGACACCGAAACCGGCGTCCCGCCGGAGCGGGTGAATGAAAACACCACCCGCGTCGGCGTTGATCCGAACGGCCCGGATCCGGCCATCCGCCAAGCCACCGTCAACCTGTTCGCCGATATGGGAGTGCAGCCGGAAACGCTGGGCCCGGACCTGGTGCTCGCCGGGGCCTCCACGGACCAAACACCGCCGACCTCCCGCATCGCCGAGCCCGCCGACGGTGCGACGGTGACGCTGGGACCGGTACGGATCGCCGGCACGGCCGACGATCGGGACGGGTGCGTGGCCGGGGCCGAGGTGTCGGTCGACGGCGGCGCCACCTGGCATCCAGCGGACGGGCGCGAGACCTGGATCTACGCCTGGGTCCCGGCGGTGCCGGGCGTGCACACGATCCTTTGCCGCGCGGTGGATGACAGTGCCAACCTGGAGGTGCCCGGGCAGGGTGTTACGGTGACCGTTTCGGCGGAAGGGTGAGGGGGCACGGCGCGTTGGAGAGCGGGTTAGGCCGACATTCCCGAGTGCGGTGGTCCGCCAAGACAAGCTGGCAAAGAATAGGAGATGACAAGTCCACCCATCGAACGAACTTGAAGGTCTCGAAATGGCACCCGGCCGTGGCCGGCGCCAGGGACCGACGGTGACTATGCCCCCGATCTCCAACATGGCGCCCCTCGCTGCCGCGTGAATTCACCCCACCGCCCCGTAGATGCCGATACAGCCATTTCCGCCAGCCGCACGGACCGGCGGCGCTCGCCCAGCTATTTCTCCTGCCCGATGATCGGCAGGCCGCCGAAATCATGTCGAGATGGTCGGTCCACACGTCATGCGCATGAGGCGGCAGGCCCACGGCCTCCAACACCTTCACCGTCCTGTCGAGCGGCGTACTGCTCACGAGCCGGCTCACCAGCGCGTCGGTCAGGGCGACGGCGGGCACGAGCGTGAGCGGGAGGGCCAGGCGGAGCAGAGCGGGGATGGTGCGCATGCGGCGCTGGCGAGGATTC
>JAPULZ010000041.1 GCA_027294455.1 Gemmatimonadota bacterium | reverse complement strand
CCGCCAACTCGAAAACCAGCGGCTGTCCGGCTATTTCCATTTTCACGAGGCGCCGCGGATCGGCCTTCGAGACCAGGAATATCCAGGGGATTTGGCCGCTCACGTTGACCTGCCACGTATCAAACTCGCCTGCCGGGACGGTCACCATGCCGCCGTCGGTGACGTTCAACGTCTCTTGCGAAAACGATTGTGTGGTGGGCTGGAAAATGCCCAGCGTGAAGCTCGCCCCGTCTGCCAAGGCCATGGTGGGCACGATCGTGCTCAGCATGTCCAGATCGTAGACCGGAGTACCAAAGACGGTGTCAATCGTAGCGTCAGCGGGCCCCGAAACGGAGCCGGTTACGCGGCCGCCTTCGCCGTACGTCAGCTGCGCCTGCGTCGTCCGCCCCATCTGGTTGGCAGCCTGTTCGTAGGTGATGGGATCTAATGTGGTCGCATCGAGGACGTACTCGGCTGACTGCCCGCCCATGGCGCCCATTCGCATTTCGGATTTGACCGAGAACACCGGACGGTCGCCCTGCGTGCTGCGTTCGATGGTCCGTGTGAACGCGCCGAATGGATTGCCTTGTACCAGGACCGTAAAGGAATCACGCCCAACCACCAGCTGACTGGGATCGAGTACGATGGCTTCCGGCCTTGCCAGCAGGTCCGAAGGAGTCATCGGATTTCCGTCGGCATCGATGATGCGAACGGACGTGATGGCGGAGAGACCGTCGTAGATTTTCGCGCCATCTCCCACGACAACGATGACCGCCGAGTCCGGCAATACGCGACGGCGGGCAACACCCATGATGTCGTCGGCGTCGACAGCCGCGAGGCGTTCTCGATATGTCCGCAGATAATCGTCTCCCAATCCCAGGAGACGAACATTACGAACCTGTCCGGCGATCTGCTGCGGTGTTTGGATGCGGAGGGGGAAGCTGCCGACCAGGAATCCCTTGGCACCCTCCAGCTCCTCGGCCGGCACCGGCTCGGTGCGCAATCGTCGCATCTGGTGAAGGATCTCCGCCAGGGCGCTATCGGTGACTTCAGCCCGCACCTCCGTGTTGATTCGAAAACGACCCACGCCTTCGGGCCGGCTGTGGTTGGAGTAGGCACCGTAGGTCCAGCCGTTTTGTTCGCGCAAGATCAAGAACAGCCGGGCGTCGGCCCCGCCTCCAAAGATCCTGTTCGCCACGACCGTGGCGTAGTAATCGGGATCTCCAGGACGCATGGTCAGGTTCCCGACGAGGATGTTCGACTGAGCCGATCCCGGTCGGTTGACCAAGAGGATCCCCGTAGGTTTTGCGTCCGGCACGTTCACAGGTCGATTCTCCGCAGCCGTACCGGACCATCCTTCGAAGTAGCGGCCGGCCATGTCTCGCGCTTCTGCCATCGAGATATCACCGGACACGACGAGCACCGCGCCTCCCGGACGCAAACGGTCCGCGGCATAACCAACGACGTCCTCGCGCGTTATCGAGCCAACCGACGCCGACGCGGGCGTACGACCGTAGGGGTGCTCCCCGTACACAGCGGCGTCGAAGTACTTGGCCGCCAGAAACCCCGGCTGTGCTTCTTGGGCCCGGAGCCCGGAGAGGATTCTCGTCCGCGCGAGATCCACCTCTTCTTCCGGGAACGTGGCGTGCAGCAACACGTCTCCAACCAGATCAAACGCGAGGTCGAGATGCTCCTTCAAGACGGTCGTCGAGAGCGTAAAAAAATCGTTTCCTGCGCTTGCATTCAGACTCGAGCCAACGGACTCGATCTCGGCGGCAATCTCGTCGGCTGAGCGAGTGGCCGTGCCCCGCAGCAGCAGGTCCGATGTAAGGGATGCCAACCCTTCCTTGCCCGCCGGATCGTGACTGGCGCCTCCCAACATCGTGAGGGAAACACTCACCAATGGCAGCCGGTGGTTTTCCACCACTACGATCTGGAGGCCATTCGGGAGCGTAGCTTCGTCGAACGGCGGAAGCTGCATCGCCCGAAGCTCGGTTGGCGGAGGTGGACGGGTCGGAAACTGCGCGGCCACCGGGACCACGTTCAGGAGGCAAACGGGTAGCATTGCGGCTACGGTCGACTTTCTCATTAGTACTCCTCTTTTTCAGGTGTCAGGTTCCGGGTTTCAGGTTCTGAACAGCCTGACACCTGAAACCTGGAACCTGACACCTTGTTTTCGTGGCTCAACCTCACAGACGTTCAGACCGCTAGGTCCGTGGCCGCCCGGCGCTCGAAGGCGGTGCGAGCACAAACGTGTAACTGTTCTCTTTCACCAGGTATTTCCGTGCCGCGCGCAATACATCCTCGCGCGTCACAGATAGATATTTATCTAGGTCGTCGTGCACGTCCTCGAGCGACTCGTGGAAGTGCACAAAATGCTGAATCTGCTCCGCGACTTGGAAGGTGGTCTGCCGGCCAAAGACATTGCTACTCCGATAGGCGTTCTTGGCCTTTTGTAACTCCTCCTCGGTCACCCCTTCCTCGAGGACTCGGGCGATTTCGCTGTGGAGTTGTGCCTTGAGGGTATCGGCGGAAGCACCTTGGTTGGCAATGGCGATCACCAACATCGTTCCCGACAGTCGACGAGGCATCGTCAACGTTTGAGCCTGAAGGGCGGTCTGCTTTTCGCGAACCAGCGCGCGGTTGAGCCGCGAACTCTCTCCGCTGCCGAGAATGAGGTCGAGCAGACTCAACGCCGGCGTATCCACATCGTCGTGTGCAGGGAACCGATACGCCACGGCTACCATCGGAAGGTTGGCCAAGGGGTCCGGGTGGACGAGTTCCTGGGCTTCGGTGCCGATACTCCACTCACAGGACGGTCGCTCCGGTGTCGCTCCAGCAGGAATGTCTCCGAAGTATTGCCGAATGAAGCCACGCGCCTCTGTTGCGTCGATGTCGCCCACCACGGTAAGTGTGGCGTTGTTCGGTGCGTAGTACATGTCGAAGAAATCCTGAACATCCTGCACTTCCGCCGCCTCCAAGTCCTCCATCGAGCCGATCACTGAATGGGCGTACGGGAAACACGTCGTTGAATCGTAGGTGAGGTAAGGGGCTTCGAAGAGTCCCCACGTATACGGCTGGTTGTCCAACCGCATGCGGCGCTCTTCTTTCACCGCCTCGCGTTGATTGTCGAGGTTCTCTTGCGTGACCGCGAGGGAACGCATGCGATCCGCTTCGAGCCACAGTCCCAAGTTCAAGCGGTTGGAAGGCAGAGTTTGGAAATACATCGTGCGATCTTCATTCGGTGTGGCATTCATCTGCCCACCCGCCCGCTCAACGAGTTGCATCATCTCGCTCTTCTGCACGTTTGCGGACCCCTGATACATCATGTGCTCGAAGAGGTGGGCGAACCCCCCACGTCCCGGGCGCTCGCTGCCACTTCCGACGTTGTACCACAGGTCGATCGTTACCACGGGTACGGAATGGTCCTCGACGAGGATCACACGGAGCCCGTTGTCCAGCCGATAGTCATCGTATTCGATGCGTTGCTGGGCCGCGGTCGGGGCTGCGGCGAGGACGGAGACGAGCGCGGCGAGGGAGGGGGGGGTCAGACGGGACATGGGCAAAACCTCAGAATGCGTTGAAATGGTGTGGTTTACGCTACCGGAGTTGCAGGGGTGCGTCAATCACCCGTACGGCTGACGGCGATCCAATCCGCGACGTGGGAGGCGTCGGGCGGTCGCGAAGCGAGTGAGACCACCACCAGGATGACGACGTTGACGGCGAGTCCCACCAGACCCTCATGGATCCCGAAGGGCCTCCAGTCTGGTCTCAGAATGAGCAGCCCGGTCACCGAGATCCCTGAGAGCAACCCCGCGACCACTCCTGACGCGGTCGCTCTGCGCCACAGAAAGGCCGCATACACGGGTGGAGCGAGCTGGACGATGGCCCCATACGCGGCCAGCAACATGCCCACGAGCGACAGGCCGCTGGGCAGAGCGATCGCGTAACCGAGGATGCCCACCCCGACGGCCGACCATCGGATCAGCCGCCGCTGGTCGTGCTGGCTCAGATCGCGGCCGTGCGTCGCACCGTAGACGTCGGTGACGGCGATCGAGGCGGCGCCGTGCATCAACGCGTCTCCGGTGGACATGGAGGCGGCGAGCGCACCGGCGCAGAAGAGCCCTACGACGATCGCGGGAAGGCCGGAGGTGAGCATGATGTGCGGCATGATCGCATCGGCACTCGAGGGGGAGGACGCGTACAGGATTCCGGCGAACCCCACCAAGAAGAGCGGCAGGAGGAACACCAGGAACGTCGGAAACAGCACGATCGTGCGTCGGATGGTGGCGTCGTCCTTTGCCGCAAACGCTTTCATGAACAGATGCGGCCACATCATCAAGCCGATTGCTGAGACGATGACGGCCGACGAGTACGCGACCGGGGTCCACGGTTCACCGGATGCCGCGAGGCCGGGTGCGGTCAGCATCTCCGGCCGGGCCGCGGCGATTTGTTCGAACATCGGACCTATGCCGCCGTACAGCTTGTACGGGATATAGAGCCCGAACGCCCAGGCGATGCCGATCATCAACACGCCCTGAAAAACATTGGTCCAGCCGACGCCCATCACTCCACTGCGCCACACGTAGATCAGCACGACGCCGTACGCGACAGCGGCCCCAACCGGTCGCGGAACGTGACCGTCGGTGACCTGCTCCAGCACGATGCCCGCACCCCGCATTTGCAGGGCGATATAGGGAAGGATGGCAATGACGCTGATGATGCCGGCGGTGACGGCCACCCACCGGCTCTGGAACCGGTGCGCCAGCATTGCTCCCTGTGTGACGTATCCGTGCTTGCGACCGAGCCGCGCGGCCCATGGACCGAGGGCAAAGTAGGGTGCGATGCCGAGAACGCCGTAACCAAGGATGTAGAAAGCCGCGGCGCCCCGGCTATACGACCCACCCCCAACCACCAACAAACGGAC
>JAPULZ010000040.1 GCA_027294455.1 Gemmatimonadota bacterium | reverse complement strand
TTCTGCACAGTCACCCAATCGCCCAGGTTGACCTTTTTTCGTTTGGCGCCCCGCGTCTTGCCCAGCGTGGCCTGCTCCAGCAACTGGCCCAGCGGGTCGGTCATGCCATCGCCCCGGCTACCGATGCCAGGCTGCGTCAGGGCATTAAAGTCTATCGGCGTCGAGGTGGCAAATACCTTGAGCACGTCCTTGACCTCCTCCCGCCCGGCCGGCACGAAAAACTCAATGCCCTCGATCTCGAACTCCTCGCCGGCCGGCAGCACTTCGGCAGCACCCTCTTGCTCCGGATACAACACCGAGATGCTGCCGTCGGTCGAGATGTCGAGCAGGGCGATGTAGAGGTCTCTCTTTGACCGGTTCTTGACGATACACGTGACCGTCTCCCTATCGCCGATCACGCCTTCGTACGTATCGGGTTGCTTGAACGGATCCCGGCTACCCCCCTGCATCGCATTGGCCACGATGGTCAACTCGAGACGCGCCCCGGCTGCGTTGTCTATCGAGAGGACGTTGAACCACTTGGCCCAAAGCTGTACCTGTTCGACCACCGCGTCGACGGCCCTGGCTCCCGCCCGCACGGGCTCCGACGCTACGGTTTTGTCCAACCCTTCGATGTGGATCGTCCCGCCCTCGTCGTAGAGCACCAGGTGATAGCTGTCGTCTTCGGTGGCGCCCTGGATGTGGCCTTGCTGGTCCAATTCGGCCTTCACCGCCTTGAGCGTGGCCGACGCCGAGAGGCCCCGGTAATGGACGAGCAGCTTTTGGTCCGGGAACTGGTGTTCGCGCTCGACGGCGCGCGCCGCCTCGGGGACCGGGCCGCCTTCGAGGATCGTCGCCTCGGCGTTGAGCGGGTTGACTTTCGTCAGTTCCACCCGCGCCATCCCCTTACCCGGCTCGAAGGTCTTCGTCCCCGGCGCATAGACTTCGAAGACCGAGCCTTCGGTCATGCCATGCACCTGGCCGGCACGCAGCGTGACGCGGCCCGCTTTGGCCGGAAAGGCCGACACATACGGCTCGGCGATGCTGGACTCGTCGCTGAAGACGTACTGATCCAGGGACGTACCCTCGACCTGCGGACTCTGCGTGCCGTAATACCGGTTGACCTTTTCCTTGACCTTGTCCATGACGTCGCGGTAGGTCACACCGGCGCCGGCAAGCTGGATCTCCTCGGTGAGGAAGTACGTGAAGGCGCCGTAGTTGAGCCCCTCGTGCTTGTACTCGCGGGCCAGTGGTCGGAGCGCGCCCCGGAGAGCAGCACATAGTTGATTTGCGGATCGCGCAGGCTGGTGGCCTGGCCGCCCCGCGAGCTGACGGCATAGTCAGGCATCGGCGGCGGTTCGCGGTCGTCCGGTTTGGCGTTGCGGGCCAGGCCGCCGCCGCGCGAGGCGGTGCCGCTGTGGCAACTGTCGAAGATTAAGGTGATGTTGTCGGTCTTCTCGGCGAGCAGCCGGAGCAGGCCGTTGATCTCGTCGTCCGAGATGTCATATTTGCCTGCTTGGCGGCTGTCGTGCGGCACGATCGACTCGTCCATCCCGTCGGCTTCATCGCCGTCGGGTTGGTCGCGCATCTGCGAGCCATGGCCGCTGTAGTGGAAGACGACGATGTCGCCGCGCTTGGTATGGTTGATCAGGTGGTCCTGAAACGCCGTGACGATCCCCTCATGGGTCGCCTGTTCGTTGGTCAGGACTTTAATGTTTTTTTCCGGAAAGGCGAATTTGCCCATCAGGAGGGCTTTCATCCGCTCGATGTCATTGACGGCGCCCTTGAGATCGGTGATGTCCTCGCTGGCATATTCGTTGATGCCCACCAGCAGAGCCCACTTGTCGGGGGCCCGCCCGGCTGTCTCCATCGGCCTCGCCCGATGGTCGTCTGCATCCAGAGAAACCACCGTGTCAGCGACCTCAGCCGCCGCCTTCAGGGTCGGACCGTCGTTGGGCGCATCCTCGCCACCAGCGCACACCGCTCCGACGAGGGAAAAGAGCAGCACGAGCGCCACTCCCCCTTGCAGTAGTTTTTTCATGATTCCGTCCTTTTTATGAGTTTTGGGCTTCTTCGGTGGCGGTTGCCTCCACCAGCCCAAGATTTAATCTATCAAAATGGGGCGATACAGCCCGGTGAGGCTTGTTCTTACTCAACCTCACTATTACAAACGTAAAATACAAATGAAATGCCTCATGGCGGGCCGAGAATAGCAACGCCTACCTGCTGCCTACGCCTCGTACTTGCCCTGACCCCCTGCCGAAGCGGGCAGAAAAACGCGAAATGTCGAGCCTTTGCCCTTCTCGCTTTCGACCTCGATGCGTCCGTCCATCACGTCGAGTAGGCGTTTGACGAGGGCCAGGCCCAGCCCGGTGCCCGGGTAGCGCCGGTTCAGGCGATGGTCTTCTTGTAAGAAGGGAGTAAAGAGCTTGCCCAGGTGCGCCTGCCCGATCCCGATGCCGGTATCGGCCACCTCGATCAGCACCTCGGCGCCGGCGCCCCGGGTGTACACGGCCACGTGACCCGCATCGGTGAACTTGGCGGCGTTGGCCAGGAGGTGGTCCAGCACTTGCTCGATGCGCTGGGCATCGCCGAGGACGA
>JAPULZ010000004.1 GCA_027294455.1 Gemmatimonadota bacterium | reverse complement strand
CTGGACATTGAGGATGACGTCGTGCTCAACGGCCTCGTCCTGGGTAGAGGCTGTGTGGAGATCCAGCGCGGGGCGAACGTGCACGGCGCCGTGTTCGCTGACGGTTTGTGGGGGAATGACGATCTTTGCTGGGGAGACGACACCTTGGACATGACCGACGATGGACAACTGACCTGGAGCCAGTGCGCGGTCGACCGGGCCTTCTACAATTCCGGTCTCAGGGATTACGCCGTGCCGGCCATAGGCGGCGGCAGCGGCTCCTTGGTGAAGATCGGGTCGCGCTCGTTCGCGGAAATACTAAGATAGCTGTTAGCTGTTAGCGGTGTTCGTAGACGGGGACTGCGTTCCTTCTCGGAGCTACTGCATTAGGGGGGACGAGTAAGGTGGACTACAAAGGCGGATGAGAACTTCTTGTCCGCCTTCTTTTTTGTCCCCTTGTACGTCCCCTATTGCCTCCCTGGCTCGGTATCGTCCCACCGTCTTGCCGGCGTTCTCAACGACGCCTCGGCGCTGTATCTTGGCTCCATGCGAACCATCGACCATGGTCCATCCGGCGGCGGCGCGGCGTGGAGTCGCGTTCTGAGGAGAATCCGGCTCTTGCGGCGTCTCGGCTGGATGACCGTTGACTATTTTCTGGTCGGCGGACGCGTGCGCCGGGCGTATCGCGAGCGGGTTCGGCGTGGCGAGACCCTGTACCTGGATCGGTGGCCGCGCCTCCCAGATCCGAAGCCCAGCAAGCCGGGAAGCGCCGGTGAAGCCACGTAATCCCCCTCCACCCACGTACTACTTCGGCTACGAGTCCCCACCGGCGTCGGGCAACGCCATCAACGGCTTGGGCAGTGAGAAACGCTCTCGAGCCCGTCATGTGTTCCACAACGCGACCGGAGGACCGCTGCCCTTCGACGCGGTGGACGAGTTCTTCGGCTACATCAATCCGTGGAGCGTCGTCCGCTACATGCTGGCGAACGCCTGGCAACTCCGGCAGAGCGACGACCCGCCGAAAGGCGCCCCGACTCCCGTGGAGGATCCCGTCGAGATGGCGGACATAATCAAGTCCGAGGCTCGCGCGCTGGGGGCCGAGTTGGTCGGTATCGCCGAGGTGGACGAACACGCGCTGTACCAGGGACGTGAAGCACCGTACAAGTACGCCATCTGCATCGGACTGTCGATGGATCGGGACGAGATGGTTCAGGCGCCGCAGGAGCCGGCCGCCGTGGAGGTGATGCGGACGTATAGCAACGTGGCACGAATCGCCGTGGGATTGGCCAAGAAGATTCGCCGCCGGGGCTGGCCGGCCAGAGTCTACGGCAACCCCAACGGATCGGACATTCTGCAAATCCCGCTGGCGGTTGCCGCCGGCCTCGGACAGCTCGGCAAGCACGGCTCCATGATCAGCGAGGAGTACGGCTCCAACTTCCGGCTCGCTGCCGTGCTCACCGATCTTCCCATGGCCGTCGATCGGCCGGTGGATATCGGCGTGGAAGACCTGTGTCTCACGTGCCGCCGCTGTGTGATCGACTGTCCGCCCGGTGCCATCTTCAACGAGAAACAACTCGTCCGCGGCGAGGAAAAGTGGTATGTCGACTTCGACAAGTGCCTGCCGTATTTCGTGAAGACGTTGGGGTGTGCGATCTGCATCGAGGTGTGTCCGTGGAGTGAACCGGGGCGGGGGCCAGAGCTATCGCAACGATTGCTAGCCCGCCGCCCCGTCGGCCCTACCGCGTCTCCAACTTGATCGGCCTCCCCGGCGTCCAGGGGACATTCGCCGCGTCCAGCGACGTGAAGAACGCGGGGATCTGTGACAACACCGCATTCAGCCGGCTGACCTCTTTCTCGATGGCGGCCGGCACGTTGGCGAACGCCTTCTGTTCGTACTCAGTGGGCAGCGCGGTCGCACGGTTGATGCCGTTGGCGACCTGAATGCGTTGCTGGATGGAGCGGGTGTCCGTGCCTTCGGCATCATCACCGCATCCCCGGTTGCCGCCGCCGCCGCCGAAGCCGCCACCACCGAAACCGCCCCCGCCGCGTCGCGGGGCTCCGCGCATCTTGCAGAGCACGTTGGTGATCTCCTCTTCCAGGCGCGTCGCTTCGGCGATAATGGATTGGGGCGCATTGGCCGACTCGGCCGCTTCCTTGGCGTCGGCGATCTGGCTCTGCAGCTCTTCACCGCTGCGCACGGCCATGGTGAGCGCCGCGTTGGACTTGGCCACTCGCATGCGCATGTCGAACAGTCTTCGGAGGTCGGTGTCTGCCAGCATGACCATGGGATCTTTGCGCACGGTGAACGTCTGCTCCAGCACCGTCCCGTCGCCTTCGCCGCGTGCCGCGACACTCAAGCGCGCGGTGTACTGGCCGGGGAGGGTGAGGGGGCCTTGGTTGGCCCCGCCGCCACCGAAGAACCCGCCACCGCCCAATCCGCCGCCCGGTGGTCCCGAGGGCTCTGCGGCCGGGCCGGAGTACGGCGACTCGACCCGCAGATCCCACAGCACGCGGTGGAGGCCCGGCCGGGTGGGAGCCTCGAGGGTCCGGATCACGGTGCCGCTGCCGTCCAGAATCTCCAACTCCGTGCCGTCCGGAGGCGCGGGCTCGTTGAGCAGAAACGTCACCTGCGTGCCCACGTCAGGGTTCGCCGAGCTGTAGTTCCGATCGGCGTGCGTGCCAGGCGACGGCGAACCGTCGGGCACGAACAGCAGCGGGGACTGCACCGGGAAGAGGTGCGCCACTTGGGCCGCCTTGGCCGACGCCAGATGCTCCAGCGGCGCCAGGTCGTCCATTACGAAGAACCCCCGGCCGTGGGTGGCAATCACCAGCGCGTTGTCCCGGGGGTGTACCTTGATGGAGTGCACCGGCGACGGCGGCATGCCGTTCGTGAGCCGCACCCACGAGGCACCCCCGTCGATGGACACGAAGGGCGCGATCTCCGTCCCCACGAACAGGAGGTTCGGACTGCGGTGATGTTCGTGGACCGCTCGAACATTGCCGAACTCCGGGAGGTTTGACGAAATCGACTGCCACGACTCACCGTAGTTGGTGCTCTTCAAGACGTACGGCTTGAAATCGTTGCTGCGGTGGCCGTCGAACGAGGCGTAGATCGTGCCCTCGTCGTGCTTCGACCACACCACGCGGCTCACGTAGGTCGTGTCGGGCACGCCCGGGAACCGGGTGACCTTGTTCCAGGTTTGGCCGTCGTCTCTGGAGATCCCCACCACCCCGTCGTCGGAACCCGTCGCCAGGAGACCGGGTGCGAGCGTCGACACGTCGATGGTCGAGATATTCCCGAACACCGCCGTGCCCTGGTGGCGGGACACCGCCTCGTCACCCGGGATGCCGCCCATCATGGGTAGCACGTCCCGGTCGATGGCGCGGGTGAGATCTTCGCCGAGCCGCTGCCAGTTGTCGCCGCGGTTGGTGCTCTTGAACAGGTGATTCGCCGCGAAGTACACCGTGTTGTGATCGAACGGCGAGATCACGATCGGCGCGCTCCAGTTGAACCGGTAGGCCGGCTCTCCCGGGTCGGGCTGTGGGCGGATCGGCTTTTGCTCGCCGGTGCGTCCGTCGTATCGCAACAGGTTGCCGTTCTGCGACTCGACGTACGCGATGTTGTGATCCGTGGGATCGACGGCGGCGTGGAAGCCGTCGCCGCCCGCCATGCGTTTCCAATCGGCGTTCACGATCCCGATGCGGTTGCGCGTGCGGCTGGGGCCGCCCCAGGTCGCGTTGTCCTGCAGTCCGCCGTAAACGCCGAAGAACGGCTCCTGCATGTCGAGCCCCACCGTGTAGAACTGACTGATGGGAAGATCGATGGAATAATCCCACGTGGCGGCGAAGTCCCGTGAGACGTAGAGGCCGCCGTCGTTGCCCAGGATGAGGTGGTCCGGGTTCTCGGGATTGATCCACAGGGAATGCTGGTCCGCGTGAACCACGCGGGCGATGACCTCGAAGGTCCGGCCGCCGTCCATCGAGCGTTGCAGCCGCTGGCCGAGGTGGTAGACGACGTCCGGATGCTGCGGATCGACCCGGATCTGCCCGAAGTACCACGGTATCGAGCTGGTGGTGCTCATCTGCCGCCACGAGCTGCCGCCATCGTCGGAGCGGTAGACGCCACCCTCATCCCGGGTGTGCCCCTCGACGACGGCGTAGACCGTATGGGGTTGGGACTGAGCATAGTCCAGGCCGACCCGGCCCACGGGAGACGGCAGGCCGGCGGTGATCTCGGTCCAGGAGTCCCCGCCGTCGGTGCTCTTGTAGATGCCGCTCCGGGGACCACCACCGACATAGCTGTAGGCGCGGCGTTCCCGCTGGAGCGACGACGCCAGGAGCACGTTGGGATTGCTGGGGTCCATGACGATGTCGGTGACGCCCGTGTTTTGGTCTATGGACAGGGTGTTGATCCAGGTCTCGCCGCCGTCCGTCGATTTGAACACGCCTCGCTCGCCGCCCGGCCCCCAGAGGGGACCCACCGCGGCCACGTATACGATATCGGGATTTTCGGGGTGAATGACGATGCGGCCCACGTGCTGGGAGGTGCGCAGGCCCATGTGTTGGAACGTCTCGCCACCGTCGGTGGACTTGTAGACCCCGTCGCCGTACGACGAGCTCCGCATGTTGTTGGGCTCGCCCGTACCAACCCACACGATCTCCGAATTGGTGGGTGCCACTGTGACGTCTCCAATGGAGCCGACGCCGGCGTCGTCGAAGATGGGCCGCCACGACGTGCCGCCGTTGGTGGATTTCCACACGCCGCCGGTGGCGGCGGCGATGTACACGACGGTGCCCAGCGCTCCGCCCCGTGAGCCGGGCGACTCGGCCACGGCAATATCGGCCACCCGGCCGCTCATGACCGCCGGTCCGATCGATCGCAGCGGAATCGAGTTGATGAGCGCCGAATCCGACAGGTCGGGCGGGTCTCCGCGCTGGTCCTGAGCATGCATGGCGACCACAACCGTGGCGAGCAGCGTCGCACACAGCATTGATTGACGTAGAGTGTGAGGCATGGGAAATCCAGGGGTTGAGTGTTGGGCCGTTGGCGTCAGACGGGGTCGGACCAGGCTATGTATACGCGCCCGTCGCCCGGGTCGTTGATCTAACAGTGCGCCGAAATGGGGTGTCCCGCTACCGGCGAGGGTCGCTTCCTTGCCCCCCCTCACTCGAGTCCGCCGCCACGGTGGGAGGCGCCCAAAACCCCGGGCTGCCGCCATTGCCCGCGGCATGGGGTCCCCCGTATAGCACGGCGTTGAAGAGCACGCGGAACGTGCCAAAAGGCTGTCCGCGCCACTGGGGCCGGAATCCCAGCAGAATCACATGGCCCGACCCGTGGTGCACGTCGAGGGCGGCCGCGTGGCCGTGGAGGTGGTCCTCTCCCAGGAGATACCCCGAAAGCAGCGGCGAGCCCGCCTCCTGGTACTTGGCCAGGGCCGCGCCCTCGAAACCGTCCTCGGTGGTGAAGACCGGACTGCGGTCGAAGAAAATCTTGGCGCGGGCCGGCATCCCCGCCATCACGGGGTGGGCCGGGTCGGCCGTGACCTCCAGGAGCGATCCGCTCACGAAGAAATCCCCTCGCTCGACGCCGGCCACCACGTTTTTCACCGGAAGGTGGAGCTGCTCGATGGCGAAATCGCTGCTCTGATTGAGGGTGACCAGCGTCCCGCCGCCGCGCACGAAGGCGTCGAGTGCCCGTACCCCGATCTCGCCGATACCCCCTTCGTATCGCGCCGGCACCGAGCCCTTGGCGAAACCATTGAGAATCCCACCCGGGCTGTCCGCGGCCAACACGATCACGTCGAACCGCTCGGCCAGCGAGCCCGCACGAATGTTGGCGTTTCCGACGTTGGTGAATGCGAATCCGTACCGTTCCAGCAGCCAGCGCGTCCACCCCTCGTCCATGCTGGCGCGCCAGGGGCGGTACAACGCGATGCGAGATCGCACCACCGTCCCGCCGCTTGCCCCGGTGCCCTCGGCCTGAAGAGCCAGTTGGTCCACCCAGGTGTCGAGCTGCCCTCGGGACACCCCCTCGATGACGTATCGGCCCCCGGATCCCGGCGACCCGGAATCCCCCGGGACGCCCGGAGCAAATCGAATCGTGCCGCCGGCGCCCAAAGCCAGATTGACGGCGCGGAACGCGTTGTTCTGCGCCGGGTCGATCGCAATGGCCGAGCCCGAACCCGAAATACCGCCGGGTGGCGGGAGAATGTTCGCGGCGACGGGATGGGTGTCGAAGCCGACCCCCGGTGGGCTGTCGAATGTCGCCGAATCTCTCGGCGCCCCGCGGAGCGATCGCATTGCGTCGCGGACCGCATCGGTGAGTGGTGACGCCGCCGGATTCACCCGGACGTCCATCTGAAGGGGAAGCGTCCAGCCGGCCGCATCGTACGGCTGTTCGGGCGGCCCATCCGGAAACTCGCGCAGATCCGGGTAGGTCTGCACGTCCAGCACCGCGCGGGCCAGCTCGGCGAATTCCTGGTTCATGGGGATGACCCACGTTCCCGCCGGATAGTCGATGCGGTCGAACGTCACCGCCTCGGTGAGCTGGTGCACCTCGATGCCTTGAAAGGCGAGACGCCGGAGCAGTTCGACCGCGGCGACGGGGTCGCGTTGTTGCTGTGGAATGAAGTAGGCGTAGGGCGGCTCCCGCTCATACCTGCGAATGGTATTGCGGCCCGACTGATAGCGATTGTAGAGCAGCTCCTCTGCGTACTTGGCGGCGTAGTCCAACACGGACACCGACGCCGTCACCATGTACTCGACGGCGTCACGCAACCGCCACCATCCCCCTTGCCATGGACTGGTGTACAACGCTTCCGCTCGCAGGTTGCGCCGGCTTGGCGGAAAGTCCTGGATCGTGTAGAAGTGTGGAGTCGCATACCGGTAGAGGGCGGTCTCCGTAAAGAACGCGGCGATGTTCTGCATCACCGGGAGGTAGTCGATGTAACCCGGGTACCAGACGTCGAATCCCGTGCCCATGTGCGTGGCCCCCACCTGCCCGTTGGACTCCAGGCCCTGAGCGATGGCCATCCCGATCATGTTGATAGTACGGGACATCAAGGCAGGTGTCTGCGACGCGATGGGCTCGGCGAACGGCGGCAGCCAGATGCGGGTGGGAAACGGCGACGATTGATGGTGGACGTAGATGATCTGGGGCTCCCAGTCGCGCCACGCGCGGGTGATGACGCGCGACTCGATCATGTTGAGCATGTACGCGTCGCGGTTGTTGTCGTGGCCGACGTATTTCTGGTACAGCTCGTGGAGGGGCGCCACTTCGTACGGCGTGCCCATGTTCGACCGATACCAGTTCACCACGATGTCCTGGCCGTCGGGATTGAGCGATGGCCACAACAGCACGACCACGTCGTTCAGGATGGCCTCGATCTTGGGGTTGTCACGCGCCGAGACGAGGTCGTAGGCGAGCTGGATGGTGTGTTGCGCGCCGGCGACTTCGGACGCATGGAGGCCGCCGTCGATGTGGACGAACGGCTTTCCCTCACGGGCCAACCGTCGGGCCTCGTCGTCCGTAAGGCCACTGGGGTGTGCCAGCCGCTGGGCGATCTCGCGGTACCGCTCGAGGTTGGCGAGGTTGGCCGGCGAAGACACCAGGGCAAAGAACCACGGTTTGCCTTCCGACGTCTCCCCAACTTCGACCAGGCGAAGGCGGTCGCTAGCCGCCTCTAAGCGTCGGAAGTAGTCGAGCGACTCATCATACGTGGCCAGATGGAAGTCCGCCCCCACCCGAAACCCCAGCACCGACTCCGGTGTCGGGATATCTGCCACCTGCCCGCGAAGCCCCGTCGATGGCCAAACCAGGAGCACAGCCGCCAATCCGGCACTGAGATGCCATATCGTCCGCATGAAACCACCTCATTCTTCTCTGTGTCTACGAGGCGAAACCATCCAGCCGAGGGTAGCCCGAGTCAATGCTCGCAGCAAGGGTGGCATTGCCAACCCCAGTCCGCCGGTGCAATCTCATGTAGATGAATCGGACCCGTTATTATAAGGAAAGCAAACTGATGAACAGACCCCTCGTCGTGACCGTCATCGGCGCCGTCCTGGCGCTGGGTGCCCAGCATCCCCTCTCAGCCCAATCCGCAAGTGATGCCAACGTGGCTTATGCGTCATCGCTCTTTGCGGGACTGAAATACCGCAACATCGGCCCATCCCGCGGTGGACGGGTGACCACCGTGACCGGAATCGCCAGCCAACCCTCCACGTTCTACATGGGGGCAACGGGCGGCGGCGTCTGGAAAACCACGGACTACGGCCGCAACTGGAGCCCGGTGTCCGACGGGTTCTTCGCCACCGGTTCCATCGGTGCCATCAACGTGGCGGACTCGGATCCCGACATCGTGTACGTGGGCACCGGTTCGGACGGCATACGCAGCAACGTGATCACCGGTTTGGGGATGTACAAGTCCACCGATGCGGGCCAGACCTGGAGCTTCATCGGGTTGCGTGACGTGGGCCAGATCGGCGCGGTGGAGATCGATCCCGATGACCCCAACGTCGTGTTCGTCGCGGCGATGGGGAATGCTTTCGCCCCGAGCCCCGAGCGCGGTGTCTACCGCACCCGTGACGGCGGCGCCAGCTGGGAGCACGTGTTCTTCCTGTCGGACAGCACCGGGGCCGTGGACCTGGAATTTGCCCCTGACAACCCCGACGAGATCTACGTATCCATGTGGCGCGGCGAGCGTAAACCGTGGACCATCATCAGCGGGGCCCATGAAGGAGGCGTGTTCAAGTCCAGCGATGGCGGTGATACGTGGACCGAACTCACCGACGGGCTGCCGCAGGGCCTGCGAGGCAAGAGCGATCTCGCCGTCTCGCCGGCCGACCCGAGCCGGGTGTACGTGCTCATCGAGGCGCCGGAGCCGGACGACGGGTTGTATCGGTCCGATGATCGCGGCCAAACCTGGCGCCAGGTCACGAGCTTCAACCCGATTCTCAATCGCCCGTTCTATTACACCAACCTGGACGCCGATCCCACGAACGCCGATATCGTCTTCGTGAACAACGAGGGGTTCTACAAATCCGTGGACGGCGGGGAGACCTTCGAGCGCCGGCGGACGCCCCACGGCGACAATCACGACATGTGGATCAATCCCATCGACCCCAACATCATCGTGCAATCCAACGACGGCGGAGCGAACGTGACGCTGGACGGCGGCGAGACGTGGTCGACGCAGCACAATCAACCCACCGCCGAGCTCTACCAGGTGGCCATCGACGATCAGTTCCCCTACTGGGTGTATGCCGGCCAACAGGACAACTCCACCATCATGGTGCCGAGCCTACCCCCTTATGCCGTGGCCTCGGGACCCACGGGGTACTGGCGCGCAATCGGCGGGTGTGAGACGGGCCCGGCCGTTCCCAAGCCGGGCGACCACACCATCGTTTACTCCAACTGCAAGGGACGTTTTGGTCGGTACAGCAAGGACACGGGTCAAGAGAAGCAGTATTACGTGGGCATGGCGAACATATACGGGCACAACACCGCCGACCTCGAATACCGGTTCCAGCGCGTGTCGCCCATTCACGTTTCGCCCCACGACCCCAGCACGGTGTACCACGCGTCACAATACCTGCACCGTACGACGGACGAAGGGGTGACGTGGGAGACCATCTCTCCCGACTTGACCGCACGGACCCCGGAGACGCAGATGGTCTCGGGCGGCCCCATCACCCGCGATATCACGGGTGAGGAGTTCTACAGCGCGCTCTACGCGGTGCAGGAATCGCCCATCGCAGCGGGCTTGATTTGGGTCGGGGCCAACGACGGCCCGATTCACGTGACCCGGGACGGTGGCGCCACGTGGACCAACGTCACCCCGCCGGATCTAGGGCCCGGAGGCCGGGTGCAAACGGTGGAGCCGTCTCCTCACCGGCCCAACAAGGCGTACGTGGCCGTGTTGCGCTACCAGCTCGGTGATTGGGAGCCGCACATCTACCGCACGAACGACTATGGTGCCACGTGGACCCGCCTGACCACGGGCACGAACGGCGTTCCCGCCGATCACCCCACACGCGTGATCCGGGAGGATCCCGACCGTGAGGGGCTCCTCTATGTGGGAACCGAATTCGGCATGTTCGTGTCGTTCGACGACGGCGAGCGGTGGCAATCCTTCCAGCAAAACCTCCCCGCCACCCCGATCACCGACATCAAGGTGCACCAGCAAGATCTCGTGCTGTCCACCATGGGCCGCGGCTTCTGGATCCTCGACGACCTGACGCCGTTGCACCAGCTTTCGGAGACAGTGGCTGCGGCCAGCGCGCACCTGTTCGTGCCGCAGGGCGCCTACCGCCTGCGCTACGGAGGTGGGTTCAGCCGGGCAGGACCCTCCGACGCCGATCCGGAATTCCCGACGCCGGGAGCGATGATCGACTACTACCTAGCCGAGCAGCCGGCGGGTGAGGTGACACTGGAAATCTTCGACGACAGCGGCACGCTCGTTCGCGGCTTCTCCAGCGACACCGCACCGCCCACGTGGGAGCTCCCCGAGGAGCCCGGCATGCGCGAGTTCCGCCTGGAACAGGTGGGCGGTGCGCATCTCGCGAAGGAAGCGGGCATGCATCGCTTCATCTGGAACCTCGAACACGCCGGACCGTGGGCGGAGAACGTTGGCCAGGCCGGTGGTGGTGGGCCCATGGTCGTACCGGGTACGTACGAGGCGCGGCTGACCGTGGGCAGCTGGAGCAGCAGTCAGCGTTTCGACGTGCTGGTCGACCCGCGGGTGGCGGCGGACGGCGTCACCGATGAAATGCTGGCCAACCAGGTGACGTTGGCCCTACAGGTGCGCGACGCGCTGAGCCAGGCCCGGATGGCGGCTGCCCAGATCGCCGGCGCCCGCGAGAAGATTGCGGCGCAAACCGACGAGGCGGCCCGAAACCAGACTGCGGACGAAGCTCTGGCCGCGATCCAGGAGCAGCTGGTCACTGCGGAAGGCTACCGGTACCCCCAGCCCATGCTCATCGCCCAGCTCCAGTACTTGTACGGCAACCTGGACCGCGCCGATCAGCAGCCGGGCACCGATGCCTACCAGCGGTTCGAAGTGCTGGAAGCGGAACTGTCAGGGCACATCGAGGAGTTGGAACGGCTGCTGCGGGCGAGTATCTCGGAGGAATAGCTTATTCCCCTGGATTTCGGACGCGCCCAACAAACAGGACCGCCCCGGTCTGGTCGTCGCGGATCAAGAAGAAAAACGGCCGGTTGACGACGAACGGGATGGGTGGGGGCGTTTCTTCCGGTGAGGCGCAGCCCGCCATGGCGACGACCACCGTGGCGGCTGCGGCCTCGGTGCCGTGTTCGTCGACGCGCACCCGGGCGCGGTGAATCACCTCGGACACGACGAGCCCCAACGGGTCATCCGTGATTTCGCCGAAGTCGGCTCCGTCCACCTGGAACGCGGCGTGAACGCCGAGCGATTGCAGGGCGTCCTTCAGGCATAATCCCGATTCCATTTCAAACTTCGGCAACTGCAAATCGATGATGGTCCGCACCATCTGCCGATCGATCCGTTGCAGGAACTCGGCGCTGAGCCTTTGTTCCACGGCCTGAAACGATCCCTCGGCCGGGAGGAGCACCAACATCGACATGGCTTTGTAAGGGATCTCGACGGCTCGCACGCCGTATTCGACATCGTCGGCATACGACAGGGTCTGCTCTGCCCGCATCATGGGTACTTCCACGGTTTCCGCGGAATTTTCTGGGGATAGGTAGAATGGTTCGGGGTGCGTGGCGTGTTCGGAGAAATGGTCCTCCCATTCCGCGAAAAAATAGACGGCGTTGACGAGAATGAGGCGAGTCAAAGGTTCGATCACGATCGGATCGATGAGATGTGAGATCATGCCCTCGGTCCGTGCCGCCACCCACTCGTTGATCGTGCGCGCCGCCGCCTCGGGGTCTCGGAAATCGAGCGCTTCGAATTCGGCCAGGAAGTCGTCACGCAGGACGTCGAGGTACTCGGGTTTCAGCGCGTACCCGGCCTGGGCATAGAGCGCATTGGCCAGGTGAAGTCGGAAGATGTCTTTCTCGACGTCCTTGGCCTCATTCGCTTCCAAATCGTACGTGTACTCTGTCACGCGACGGTGGCTGAGGGATGCGATCAACTCGGAGATTTGACGGGATAGATCCGGCGCGGAGCCGTCCAAATGGAGTACTGCGGCCAGTTCGTCCAACGTTTTGCCTCGTGCGCCCGGCACGAGCATGCTCAACGCAATGGCGATGCTGAGTGGCGAGTAGAAACAATTGTCGCTTTCCTGCGGCAGGCGATGGTAGAGCTGCAGGCCGAACGTGTTGAATCCCGTGGCGATGCTCATTATTCCTCCGGGTGCTCGACCCGTCCCACGAACAGCACAGCCCCCGTCTGCCGGTCGCGAATCACGAAGAGGAAAGGCCGATTCACGATGAAGGGAACCACGACGGGCTCTTCCTCGGGCTCGCCGAGCATCGCCAATTCGGCGGTCGCGGCGGCCGCTTCGGTACCGTGTTCGTCCACCCGCACGCGAGCTTCGTGAATGATCTCGTCGATTGCGAGTCCGTCGGGATGGTCGCTGATGCCGGTGAATTCCGAGTTCTCGAGGTCGAAGGCGGTCCGCACGCCGAGGGACTCGATGATGGCGCGCAATGGCGATTGAAACGTGATGGCAAACTTGGGGAGCTCGAGGTCGATGGGCGTGTCGGTCCGAGCGGCATCCAAACGCTCGAGAAGATCAGCCGAAAGCTTTTCCTCGACCGCCTGAAGCGCGCCCTCGGCGGGCAGCAACACCAACATCGACATCGACGCCTGATAGGGAATCTCCAGACTCTGGAGGCCGAGCTCCGGGTGGTTGCCGTATGACAGATGTTGCTCGTCTCGCATCATCGACACGTCGACCGCGCCGCCGGTGCCACCCGACAAGTAGAACGGCTGGGGCGTCGTGGCCCGCTTGCTGAACTGGTTTCGCCACTCTGCGAAGAAATAGACCGCGTTGACGAGAATCACGCGGGCCTCAGGAGAGATCATGTGCGGGCCGATGAGATTCGGAATCATTCCCCGCGTCTGCTCGCTCACCCAGCCGTTGATCTTGTCGGCCGACTCCTCGGCCTGCCCGAAATCCAGGATCTCCAGAGCCGCCGAAAAGTGTTCCCGCAAGGTGTCGACATATGCTTGACGCACCGGATATCCGGTCTGGGCGAAGAGTGCGTTGGCTAGGTGTAGCCGAAAGACGTCCTTTTGCACCGCCTCATCCGTTTCCCAATTGAACTCGCTGGCCCGCCACTCGAGCGATTCGATCAGTGCCGCCACCCGCTCCGGGAGGCGGTCGACGTCCGCGTCTGTTTGGAGTAGGGTAGTGAGCTCGCGGAGCGTCTCGCCCTTGGCCCCCGGGAGCAACATGCTCAGCGCTATCGCGATGCTGAGCGGCGAATAGAAGCAATTGCCCTCGCGTGGGAGATGCGTGTGGAGGCTCAGGCCGAAGGCATTGAATCCTCGAACCAGGGACGTGACATCCTGCGGGACGGAGTGGGTGCCCTTCATGGGAGATCGGCCTCGACTAGTGGTGAGGTTTCTCGGTCGACGCTCCCCGGTCTGGTGGTCGCGAGGCGGCGGCCCCGCCCTGCTCCATCGGCGGGAGGGAGCCGCCACACGGCGTGACCCACGAGGGCGGGCGCGCGGCGTCGCGGCGTCCGATCCGGCGCGCCAGCCCCCGGGGTGCGGAAGATCCAGTGCTGCACGGCGCGCGATGAGTTTGTCGTCGGTCCATGGTACCGTAATGTTCATCGTTCGGCGCCGAGGGACGGTGCGCCCCGTCACACGGGTCGGGATCGGGCGGCCCCGCGCCGCCCGCTTGCCATTCCGGCTGCTGGGAGTATCTTGCCCGGCTGATTTCCCCCAAGGATGGACATGGCTGATCCCGCCCGCGATGACCTGGAGAAATTGGACCTGCCGGACATGTCGCCCGGGAGCTTGCTCCTGAAGTTCGGTCCGGGGACGGTCCTCATGATGACGGGCATCGGGACCAGTCACCTGATATCGGCACCCACTGCCGGCGGGCGCTTCGAGTACGCGTTGCTGTGGTGCATCCCCATCGCCTACATCTTCAAGTATTACGGCTTCGAGATGGCGTTCCGCTTCACGAACGCCACCGGCAAGAGCATCATGGAGGCGTACGGGACGGCGTGGAAGAAGTGGCCGCTCTGGTATGTCATGTTCACGACGTTGCTTCAGGCCGCGGTGGGCCAGGCCGGCCGGTTGATCGCCGCGGCGGCGGTGTTGTACTACTTCTTCTCCGTGTCCATGGGACTTGGCATTGCGCTCCCCTGGTACGGCTTGGCGCTTGGCGTATTCGCTGTCGGCACCCTGCTGCGCGGCAGCTACAAGATCGTCGAGGTTTCTGCCAAGGCCCTGGCGGCCGTGCTCTTCGTGTCGACGGTGGCGGTCTATTTCGTGAGGCCCGCGCCCCTGTCGGCCATGGGACATTTCTTCATCTACGACGCGCCTCAAGGATCCTGGCTCATCATCGCGGCGTTTCTCGGGTTGTTGCCCACGGGAATCGACGTGTCGCTCCAGGCGTCGGAATGGGGCAAGGCCAAGAAGGTTGGCCTCGGCAGGATTCGGCCGCAGCTGGAGGCCAGCGGGCTGGCGACGGCGTTCGATCCCTTCACCTCGTCGAAGGAAGATCTGTCCATCGATACGTCGAAGATGCCGGCCCACGCACAGGAGTACTGCCGGCGCTGGTTTCGGATTGGCATGTGGGATTTCCGCGTCGGCCACGTCATGTCGTTCATCGTAGCGGTGATGTTTCTGCTGCTGGCGGCGGTGTGGCTCTATCCGAGTCCCATCGAGGGCCGGGCGGTGATGGGAGAAATCGCCGGCATGTTCAGGGAAAGTGTCGGCCCGTGGATGGTGGTCGTGTTCTTGTTCGGGGCGTTCGCCGCGACGTTCTCCACGGCCTTCAACTATTTCGATGGCTGGCCCCGGATCGTGGGGGCGTGCTGCCGCAACCTCTTTCGCTCGACGGCGCGGCTGGCGGGCGTCGCCAAGGCCGATCTGACCTCCGAGCATCGCCGCGCGTGGTACTCCGAATACAACATCTACCGCGTGACGATGATTTATTCGCTGATCGCGTCGGTGATCATCATCACGGTGGAGCAGAGCCCGGTGTACCTCGTGCTCGTCGCGTCGGCGCTGGCGTTCTTCATCGCCCCCGTCGTCTACTTTCTCAACCTGTACTACTGTCTCACGGTGATCCCGCGGGACGACAAGGCGTTCTATCCGTCGGCGTTCGACCGGTGGTTCAGCTGGGGCAGTCTGGTGGTGTTTACGGGCATGAGCTTCATCTTGATCATGGCCCGTATCATGAAGATTCCGCTGTTCGGCGCCTGAGCGTCTCGTCCAGGAGTTTGGTGCTGGCGTAGATCGCATCGATGGACGGGGTCGCAGTGTCGGTCAATCGTCCGAGCTCGATCACGGCGCCCACCAGCGGTTCCAGCTCGAGGGGCCGGCCGGCCTCGAGATCCTGCAGCATCGACGTCTTGTGCGCCCCCACTGCCTTGGCACCGGCGATGCGTTTCTCGATCGTGATGCGAAACGCGATGCCGAGCTTCTCGGCGATTTCCTGCGCCTCCTGCATCATGCGCTCTGCCAGCTCGCGGGTTTCCGGGAACCGGCAGATGTCCACCAGCGTGGCCCGGCTGAGAGCGCTGATCGGGTTGAACGAGAGATTCCCCCAGATCTTGAGCCAGATATGTGCCCGGATGTCGGTCACGACGCGCGATTTGAACCCCGCTCTCGTAAAGGTTTCGGCGATGCGCTTGATGCGCTCACTCTTGGAGCCGTCCAGTTCGCCCAGCGGAAAGCGGTTGCCTTCCACCTGACGGATGAAACCGGGGGCGGGCTTCGCGGTGGCAGGATGGGCGATGCACCCGATCAGGCGTTCGGGGTCGAGGTGGGATTCGAGGACGCCCCGGGGATCCAGCGTCTCCAGGCGGCGGCCGTCGAACTCGCCGCCGTGCTTTTGGAAATACCACCAGGGTATTCCGTTCTGGACCGTGACGACGGCCGTGTCGGTATCGAAGAGCGACGACAGATCCGCCGCCACCGCTTCGATCTGGTGTGCTTTGAGGGCCAGGATCACCAGGTCCTGGGGCCCGGCTGCGGTGATGTCGCTGGTCGCCTCGATGTCCCGCGCGACCTCCTCGCTGCCGTCCTCGAGCTCCATCCGCAACCCGGATTCCTTGATGGCGGCCAGGTGCGGTCCCCGCGCGATGAGCGTGACGTCCTCGCCGGCCAAGGCCAGCCTTCCCCCCATGAACCCGCCGATGGCGCCGGCCCCCACCACGCAAATGCGCATCGCTCTCCCCTAATGTTGTGCGTAGTCCGACAAGACCGATCCGGGGATAACATAGGCCCCGAACCCACCCCATTGTAGGGGCGACGCCCGGGCCGCCCGGCCTTGCGCACACGCCCGAACGTGGCTATCTGATCGCCACCATGCGCACGATATCCGAGATTCTCGCGGTCGGGGCCGCCGACGCGCCGGCCATTCTCGCGCCGCAGCTCGACCCGCTCACCTATGCGGAATTGCGCTCGGTCACCGCAGAGCTGGCGGGCCAGCTCGGGTCACTCGGCGTGTCGTCCTCGGACCGCGTGGCCATCGTGCTGCCCAACGGTCCGGCGATGGCCCTCGCGTTTTTGGCGGTGGCACGGTGCGCGACGGTGGCGCCCCTCAATCCCGAGTATCGCGAAGAGGAATTCCGGTTTTATCTGAAGGACCTGGGTGTCAAGGCCCTGATCACATTTCCGGATGACGCCGGGGCGGCGCATGCAGCCGCCCCCGACGGCACCCTGCATTTGGCGTTGGAAGGCACCCCGTCGACCCTTCGCTTGGGACATGACGGCGCCTTTTCTGAGGCGGCGCCGCCGACCTCGGCCGGACCCGACGACCTCGCCATGGTGCTCCACACCTCGGGCACCACGGCCCGGCCGAAGATCGTCCCTCTCACCCAGCGAAACCTGGCGACCTCGGCCGGGAACATCGCCCGGTCGCTGGTTCTCACCGACGCCGACCGGTGCCTCAACCCCATGCCGCTGTTTCACATTCACGGGCTCATGGCGGGGCTCCTGGCGCCCCTCGCGGTGGGCGGCTCGGTCATCTGCACGCCGGGTTTCGAGGTGTTCCGGTTTTTTGACTGGATGGACGAGCTGGAGCCCACGTGGTACACCGCCGTCCCCACCATGCACCACTTGATCCTTGCGCGCGCACGGCGCCACGCCGCGGTGATCGCGCGCAATCCCCTGCGGTTTCTCCGTTCCTCGTCGGCGTCGTTGCCCCCCGACGTCATGACCGAGCTCGAGGGGGTTTTTGGCGCGCCCATGATCGAGGCCTACGGCATGACCGAGGCGTCCCACCAGATGGCGAGCAACCCGCTCCCCCCGGCCGAGCGCAAGGCCGGGTCGGTGGGGAGGGGGACCATCGACGTAGCGATCATGAACGACGCCGGCGAGCTGTTGCCCACGGGCGAACGGGGCGAGGTGGTCATCAAGGGGCCGAGCGTCGTCGCGGCCTATGAGAACAACCCGGAGGCCAACGCCAAGGCGTTTACCCACGGATGGTTTCGCACCGGGGATCAGGGATACGTCGATGCCGGCGGGTATCTGTTTCTAACCGGACGGCTCAAGGAAATCATCAACCGCGGCGGCGAGAAGATCAGTCCCCGGGAAGTGGACGAGGTGTTGCTGAGACATCCGGAGATCGACGAGGCCGTGGCGTTCGCCGTCCCGCATGACAAACTCGGTGAGGATATCGCGGCGGCCGTGGTGCTGGCCGAAGGCGCCACGGCGAGAGAAGGCGACCTGCGAAGCTTCGCCGCCGAGCGCCTGGCCGACTTCAAGGTTCCCCGCACGTTCGTGATTCTCGAGCAGATTCCCAAAGGGCCCACGGGAAAGGTTCAGCGGGTAGGTCTCGCCAAGCAGTTGGGCCTGGTGCGTTAGGCCGCGGGGTGGTGGCTCATCAGCCGACCAGCAGAATCAGGGAAATCGTAAGGGCGAAGAGGGCCAAAGCCTGGTTTTTCTGTTCGTCGGTCATGACCGGCAGTCCAGAGAGGATGGATGCCGCAGGAAAAGCAATGTTCGTGCCGTCCGTGACGATCTCGTAAATCGTTTGACTCTAATTATTTACAAGATCATCGTGCGACCAGCCCCGGCCCCGATCTGGTTCGAATCCGAAATCCCCCATTCCATAACCGAACACAGGGCAGGGCCGGCCTAGAGTGCGAACGGAAACGGCGCGTTGGCGAGAAACCGATTCGTGGCATTCAGCACGGCGAGGGCGGCGGCCCGGGGCAGGCTCTCGTCCACGGCGCAGGCGCCGATCAGCTGCCGGGTGCGCTCTCCCCGGTTGGCGGTGATGCCCACCACCACCACGGTCCCGTCGAAGGCGTGCACCGATTTGATGCCGAGGAGCTCGAAGCTGGTATCGAGCAGCTCGAAGCTGTAGCGCGCCTCGACGGCTTTGTGCAGGGCCGCCAGGGTCGCCAGGGCCGCGCAGCGGAGCTGCACGGTGGGGGAGCCGCTCGCCTCCATGATGCCCGAATAGACATCGCCCGTCGAGCGGTCGAGATCCACCTTGGCATGGCATTGCCCGCTCGGCAGGCGAGTGAACTCGAAGTTTGCGAACCGAAGGCGGTGTTCGGGTTGGGCGGTCATCCGCTCTGGCCGTGGGAGAATTGGGTCGATATTGTAATGACTGAACGGACGATCGCAAGCACTGGTAACAACCCACGCCGAGCGCGGTTTGTCATGACTCAGGAATCCCGACGATCATTTCTCTCGAAGCTGGCGGCCGGTTCGGTGGCCGCCGCTGCCGCCCCAGGGCTCTTGTCCGCCACCGCAGGCGCGCGCGTCCGCCGGATGCGCTCCACCAAGCGGCGATCGGCCAACGACCAGATCCAGATCGCCATCATCGGCGCCGGCGGGATGGGAACGATCGACGTGGACACGGCCCTCAGCATCGACGGCGTGAGACTCGTCGCGGCGTGCGATCTCTACACGGGCCGGATCGAGGCGGCCCACGAGAAATGGAGCAAGCAGGGTGAGGAAGGAGAGGAGGTCGAGGTGGAGCTCTTCACCACACGGGACTACCACGAGGTGCTCGCCCGGGAGGACGTGGATGCCGTCGTCGTCGCGACGCCCGATCACTGGCATCGCCGGATCTCCATCGACGCCATGGAAGCCGGCAAGGCGGTGTACTGCGAGAAGCCCATGGTGCACCGCATCGAGGACGGGCGGGCCGTCATCGAGGCGCAGCGGGCCACCGGCCGGACGTTTCAGGTGGGGAGCCAGGGGATGGCCTCGCTGGGCAACGAAAAGGCCAAGGAACTCCTCGCAGACGGCGCCATCGGGACGCTCACGTACGCCGAGGGATTCTGGGCCCGGAATTCACCGGGCGGCGCCTGGCAGTACGAGGTGCCCGACGATGCGTCCGAGGAGACCGTCGACTGGGATCGTTTTCTGGGCGAGGCGCCGAACACGCCCTTCGACGCGACGCGATTCTTTCGGTGGCGCAACTACCGCGATTACGGCACGGGCGTCACGGGCGATCTCTTCGTGCATCTCTTCTCGAGTTTGCACTACATCGCCGGCGCCGTTGGCCCGACGCGCATCATGGCCACCGGCGGGTTGCGCTTCTGGAAGGACGGCCGGGACGTTCCCGACGTGATGCTGGGCATGTTCGATTATCCCGAGACACAGAACCATCCGCCGTTCAATTTGTCCTTGCGTGTCAACTTCGTGGACGGCACGTCGGGCAACACCGTCTTGCGGTTGGTGGGCACCGAGGGCGCGATGGACGTCGGGTGGACGGAGGTCGTGCTGCGGCGTAACAAAGCGTGGCTTCCCACCGACGACCTGCGGCAGCAGCAAGAGGACGAACGGACTGCGCGATACGGCGAGCGCAAGCAGATGCTTCCACCCGTCGAGGCCGTGTACAAGGCGGAAGACGACTATTGGGGCGCCCACGTCGACCACTTCACTAGCTTTTTCGAGGGGATGCGCACGGGCGAGACGGTCCCGCAGGACGCGGTGTTCGGGTTTCGGGCCGCCGCGCCGGCGCTGGCGTGCAACGACAGCTACTTCGACGAGAAGATCGTTCGGTGGGACCCGGTCGCCATGCGGATAGTCGAGTAGATGCGGTTGCCCCGATCGCCGTTCCCACTCGCCGTGGGCATGCTCGTCGTGGGGTGCGCGGCGGGAGACGAGGCCGCTGTGCACAACACCCTCACCGCCACCGAGGCGGAGGCCGGGTGGCGGCTGCTCTTCGACGGCGAGACGACGGCGGGGTGGAGGGAATACAACCAGGGCGGGTTTCCGGCTGAGCGCTGGGAAGTGCGTGACGGCACGCTCGCGATCGTGCCGTCGGACCCAGTCGGCCGTGGCGGGGGCGACATAGTCACGGAAGAACGGTTCGACAACTTCGAGCTGACCATCGATTTCCGGCTGACCCCGGTGGGGAACAGCGGCATCCTCTATCGGGTGCTGGAGCGCGACGGCGAACCCGTCTGGTACAACGGCCCGGAATTCCAGGTCTTGGATGATTCGTCGTATATCGCCGATCTGGGTGCCGACGACATGCGCACGCATCTCACCGGTGACAACTACGATCTCCACGCCTCGGCCGTCCGGACGGCGAACCCCATTGGAGAGTGGAATCGCGCCCGCATCATCGTCGACAACGGACATGTCGAGCACTGGCTTAACGGGCAGCAGACGGTTGCGTACGAGATCGAGTCTCCCGAATGGGAGCGCCTGGTCGAGCAGAGCAAGTTCGCCGAGTATCCCCGTTACGGCCGCACGGTGCCGGGTCACATCGGCTTGCAGAACTACGGCTATCTGGTCGAGTACCGCGACATCAAGATCCGTCCGCTGGCACGCTCCCTCTTCAACGGTCGGAATCTGGACGGCTGGAGGGTTCACGGCACCGAACGCTGGTACGTGGAGGATGGCGAGCTGATCTGCGAGAGCGGCCCGGACGCCGAGTACGGCTACCTGGCCACGGAGGCCGTCTACGAGGATTTCGATCTCACGTTGGAGTTCAAGCAGGAGGCCGACGGCAACAGCGGGGTGTTCTTCCGTTCGTCCCTGGACGGGACGCGGATCACCGGATGGCAGGCCGAGGTGGCACCCTCCGGCAACGCCACCGGCGGGATCTACGAGAGCTACGGCCGCGGTTGGCTCATCAAGCCCGATCCCGCCAAGGACAGCGTCCTCGTGATGGGCGAGTGGAACACGATGCGCGTGCGAGCGGTCGGCGGGCGGGTGACGACGTGGCTGAACGGTGTGGAGATGATCGACCTCGAAGATCAACTCATCGGCGATGCGAGCGGCGTGATCGCGTTACAGATTCACTCCGGCGGAGGCATCAAGGTGCGGTGGCGCAATCTCTTCCTTTTGCCTTTGTAGGGGTGAGGCACCGCCTCGCCCGACGCCGTGGCTACGGCGCTCTACCGTAACGACTCCATGGGATCCACCGTGCTCGCCCGCCGAGCCGGCAGGTAGCATGCCAGGAGCGCAACGCCGAACAGTAGCGCCGAGACGCCGAGGTAGGTCCAGGCGTCGACCGGGCTCACTTCGAACAGCAGGCTCCCGAGCCATCGTGACGTGACCACCGAAGCCACTAGACCCAGGGCTACACCGATGCCGGCCAGCTTCATCCCGTCGGCGATCACCTGCATCAACACCGACTGGCCTTTGGCCCCCAACGCCATCCGGACGCCGATTTCGTGGGTACGCTGCCGCACGGAGTACGAGAGGACACCGTAGAGGCCCACGGAGGACAGCACGACCGCGAGGGCCGCGAACACGGCGATCAGGTTCAACGCGAAACGCGTCGGCCCCAGCGCATACGCCACGTAGTCGTGCATGGTCTGCACGTTGTAGGCGGCCAAGTGTGGGGCGAGGGCCTGGAGCTCTCGCTGAATGGGCCCGACCAGTACCGCAGGCTCCGCTGTCGTCCGTACGACGAAGGAAATCTCGCGAGAGGCTTCGTGACGGTAGGGGATGTACAGCGACTCGCGACTGGGCACGCGCAAGTCATCGTGCCGCACGTCTTCCACGACGCCGATCACCTCGGCCCAGACCGGGGCACCGTCCAGTGGGAATCCGATGCGCGCGCCCACGGCGTCGCCGCCGGGCGCAATGCGCCGCGCCATGGTCTCGTCCACGATGGCCACCCGAATGTCCTGGCGGTCGTCGGCGTCCACGAAGGAGCGCCCGCCGAGGAGGCGCGTTCCCATGGCCGCGAAGTAGTCCTTGGTGATCACGCGGAAGTTGGCTTCGTTGGCACCCCACTCGACTTCGGGCTGGCCGTCGCGCCCGTACGGTTGCGTCCATTGGCGGCCCCCGAGTGGGATTCTGCCGATGAGCCCGATCGCGGCTACGCCGGGAAGATTGCGAATCCGTTCCTCGAGTTGCCGCACGAACGCTCCGCGTGCCGCGGGTCCTCGGTACTGGTTGGGGTAGCTGAGCGTGAGATCGAAAGCCAACACGCCCTCGGGCTCGAAGCCGGGCTCCACCTGCCGCAAGCGGGCGAGACTCCGCAACATGAGGCCCGCCCCCACGAGGAGCACCAGCGTCAGGGCCACTTCCGAGACCACCAGCGCGCCCCGCAGGTGTTTGCGGCGGTGGGCGCCGGCACCCCGCGGCTGCATGAGCTCGCTTCCGCGTGGTGTGGCGGCATCGATGGCGGGTGCGGTGCCGAAGATCAATGTCGCCAAGACCGTCAATCCCAACGTGAAGCCGAGCACCGCCCCATCGATTTCGATCGCGTTTGCCCGCGGCAGGGTGGCGGGCGCCAACGCCACTAGGCTCGAGATGCCCCATTGTGCCAGCACGAGACCCGCCGCGCTCCCCGCGCCGGCGAGGAGCAAGCTTTCCGCCATGGCTTGCCGCAGCAGACGCCAGCGGCTCGCCCCAAGGGCCGCGCGCAGCGCCAGCTCGCCCCGGCGGTCTGTTCCCCGGGCGAGCAACAGATTGGCCACGTTGATGCACGCGATGAGCAACACGAAGGTGACCGCGCCCAGCAGCGAGATGAGCACCGGGCGCGCGTGGCCGACGACCTCGTCGTGCATCGGCACCACATCAATCTCCAGGCCGGCCGTGGCATGGAATGCCAGGGACTCGCGGTGCCAGGCGGCGATGGCGTTCATCTCCTGGCGGGCCTGCTCGAGCGTGACGCCGTCTTTCAGGCGGGCAATCACCGCCCCAGTATTGTCGCTGTCGCGATCGCGCAACCGGGTCCGCCGCTGGAAATTGTCGAGGGTGACCGGCAAGGGGGACCAGATGTCGACGTGCCGTGCGAAGCCGGCGTCCGGCGGCAGC
>JAPULZ010000039.1 GCA_027294455.1 Gemmatimonadota bacterium | reverse complement strand
GGATTCTCGGCGGGCGTCTGCCACTCCACGTCGAGCGTCGCAATGTTGCCGTCTTCACTCAACGTGCCGGCGTACGACGCGACCCGCGTGACCGGATTGCGATTCAGGAGTTGGCCTTCGAACCCGGTGGCGGTTCGCGTGAAGACCTCGATCGCCAACGTGTCCTGGCCGAGACGCTCGACGTAGGCTCGCTCGTTCGACCCACCACAGGCGGCGAGCAGGACGACGGCGCCCAGCAGGCCGCATGGCGCGCCCGCGCGAGGATTGGGTATTGACTTGGGTGTTAGACACATGTTGCCCTCTCGATGGCTGAGAATGTTGGGAATGGTGAAAGCTCTGCGCGCCACCCCCCGGGCGCAATCCCCGTTCAGATTCGCGCCGGGCCGATCCGGTCCGTTATCTCCGCGTCACCGGGCCGCCGCAGGGGCACCGCCGCCGCGAACCGTCCCCTCGACATACGCCGATCGCAGCATCACGATGGCCGAATAGAGCACGACGACCACGACCAGCCAGCGCATGGCGTTGAGCGGAAGTGACCGGACGATGAACGCGGCGATCAGCACGGCCGGCAGGCCGCCCACCGCGAGGCCAACGGCCGGGCCGAGGCTATAGCGCCGTGCCGCCAGAAACCGCACACTGGCGACGGGCATGAGAAACGCGGATGCGCCCATCATGATGGGAAAGGCGACGGTGGGATTCATACCCAGCAGACTCACCATGATCATGCACGGGGCGTAGAGTCCGATGCCGAGGGTCATCAGGGCACCGAGGACGAACATTCCCGCCATCGCGAAGACGAAGCTTCCACCCTCGAGACTCAGGGCGACACCGCCCGCCGGAAAGAGCCCGTAGATCGACATCACGAACGAGGTGGCGGCCAGCAGCAGGGCGATCCCCATCCCCAATTGAATCCGCCGGCGCGGCCACCGGGCGACGGCCCCCGCACCCAACCACGCCCCTAGGACCGAAGCCCCGATGAGCGACGCGAGCGTCCCCACCCCAACCTGCACGATGGCGATGAAGATGAACGCCTGGACGATGACGGGCGGCGTGTGGCCCACGTGCAGCGTACCAGGGATGCGTTCGTCGGGCACGACTCGCCGCAACTTGAACACGGCGGTCGTCGGAGCAAACGAACCGATGCCCAGCGTGTCGAAGAAATTCGTGACGAACCCGATGGCAGTCTCGACCCACGAGGGACGGATCGTGCCCTCGTCCCCACCCCTACTGGACCGCACCTGGGCGGCCCATCGCGTGAAGAACACCACCGCGAGGAGACCCAAGATCACGAACAGCAGCGTACGTATCCCTGGCATGGTCCTATATTAAATCATATGGCACTCGTCGCGGAACAGTTACCGCGGTTTTCTGCGGAGCAGGCGCAAGACCTCGCCCAGAAGCTGTACGGTGTCACGGGTATCGCACGGCAGCTGCCCAGCGAACGCGACAACAACTTTCACCTCGAGGACGAATCGGGCGCCGCCTTCGTGTTGAAGATCGCTAGGGCCGGCGAGACGTTCGAGGTGTTGGATGCTCAAAACCGCGCGATGGCACACGTGCATCGCCACGGCCGCGCGGTGCAGTGCCCCGAGGTTCGCAAGACGACGTCGGGAAGCACGATGGCCACTGTCCCACATGCCGGTACCCCGAGCATGGAACACCTGGTGCGCCTCGTGACGTTCGTGCCCGGCGTACCGTTTGCAGGCTTGGCCGAGCAGACGCCGCCGCTCCTGCACGATCTCGGCGCCCTGCTGGGCCGGCTGGATTGCGCCATGCGCGATTTCTCACACGCCGGGGCCCGGCGCGTGTTGTATTGGGATCTGACCGAGGCCCACACCACCATAGGGGCGCACCTCGACGATATCGCCACACCCGGCCGTCGCGACATGGTCTCCCGCCTCGCCGACCGGTTCGCGGCGGTCACGCTTCCCCGCCTCACATCGCTCCGCCGCAGCGTGATCCACAACGACGGCAACGACTACAACGTGCTCGTGACGCACGCCGAATCGTCGAGCCCCACGGTCAGCGGGATCATCGATTTCGGCGACATGATCGAATCGCATACCGTCTGCAATCTGGCCGTGGGAATGGCGTACGGGATACTGGAGAAACCCGATCCCGTGGACGCCGGGTCGCACATCGTGCGGGGCTACCACCGGGCGTTCCCCCTCGAGCCCGAGGAAATCGAGCTGCTGTTCGACCTGATGATCATGAGACTGTGCTTGAGCGTGTCGCTCTCGGCGCACCAGCAAAAATTGAATCCAGCCAACACGTACCTGACGATCTCCGAGGGTCCGGCCTGGGAGGCGCTGCACGCGCTCGAACAGATCGACGTCGCTGACGCCCGCGCCGCGTTCCACGACGCCTGCAACATGCCGTGACGCGCTACGACGATCTTCGCGCCGCTCGGGCACGATACCTCGGCCCCTCCCTCAGCCTGTCGTACGAGCGCCCGCTCGAGATCGTGCGCGGCGCCATGCAGTACCTCTACGACGACGAGGGGCGCGAGTACCTCGACGCCGTTAACAACGTGTGTCACGTGGGCCACTGCCACCCGCGGGTCGTCAAGGCCGCTCAGGAACAGATCGCCGTCCTCAACACCAACACGCGCTACCTCCACGATCACATCGTCAGCTACGCTGAGCGGTTGTCCGGCTTGTTTCCGGATCCGCTGCAGGTCTGCTTCTTCGTGTGCTCGGGCAGCGAGGCCAACGAGCTCGCCCTCCGACTCGCCCACACCCATACCGGCCGCAGCGATTGGGTGGTCGTAGAAGGGGCTTACCACGGCAACACGACCTCCTTGATCGACATCAGTCCGTACAAGTATGACGGACCCGGGGGCGCCGGCGCGTCCCGCCATGTGCGCAAGGTCGTGATGCCGGACGTGTACCGCGGTCCCTATCGCGATGGAGACACCGCGGGCGCCGCATACGCCGAGCATGTGAAAGAGGCCCTCGACGCCGGGGGTGATCAGGACCGGTCGGTCGCGGCGTTCGTGTGCGAATCACTGCTCGGCTGCGGCGGGCAGATCGTCCCCCCGCCGGGTTATCTCGCCGCGGCGTTCGATCACGCGCGAACCGCCGGAGCGGTGTGCGTGGCCGACGAGGTGCAGGTTGGGTTCGGTCGCGTGGGAACCCACTTCTGGGGCTTCGAGACCCAGGACGTGGTCCCCGACATCGTCACACTGGGCAAGCCCATCGGGAACGGGCACCCTATGGGAGCGGTGGTGACGACACCGGAGATCGCTCGGTCATTCGATAACGGGATGGAGTATTTCAACACCTTCGGCGGCAATCCCGTGTCGTGCGCCATCGGGCTGGCCGTGCTCGACGTCATCGAGGATGAGGGGCTCCAGGAGCGCGCCCTGGCCGTGGGTGGCCGGCTCAAGAAAGGGCTCGAGGAGCTCGGGGCCCGCCACCAGGCCATCGGCGACGTGCGGGGCCTGGGGCTGTTTCTGGGGGTCGAGATGGTCTCGGATCGATCCAGCCTGGCCCCGGCCGCCGAGCTGGCTGGGTCGGTTGTCGAGGGCATGAGGGACCGGGGCATCCTGCTCAGCACCGACGGTCCGCTTCACAACGTCATCAAGATCAAACCCCCGCTGGTGTTCTCCGCCGACGACGCGGACCGCCTGGTCGAATCACTCGACGAGGTGCTGGAGGAGACGCCGCCGGAGTGAGTCTGCATCTCAACGCTTCAAGTTGAAACAAACGACGCAGGGCGGCGTAGTTACCAGCATGACCCAAGAACAGCGCGCTCAGGGCTACGCCCTCATGGTGTTGAGCATCCTCACGGCGATGGTGGCGGTCCTGTGAGACTCCTCGGCAACTCCTACCTCTCGCGGTTCAGCAAGCCCCTCGCCGCCTACAATCGGCTTCAGACGGCGCTCATGAAGCGCTTCGTGGCCAAAGGGGGAACCCCGGAGATCTGGATTGAGCGGATGGCGCCCACGTTTCGCGAGCGATACGGATGGCTGTTCGGGGACGCTCCTCGAGCGGCGCCGGTACCGGTCAGGCGGGATCGGGACCCGCGTAGCCGGCGACACTAGACCTTCGGGCCGGCCTCAGGCTTGATCGGACGTGGCCCGTTCCGGCGCGTTCTGACCTCGCACCCGCTTTCGCACCGTCTCCATCATCCCGTTGAACGCCCTCTCCACGCCGCGCAGGTGAGCATCCGAGCGGCGGAAGCGCAACACACGGTCGATATTCCCTTCCTGCACGTCATCGAACGCCCGCTTGAGGGCGATGAACGGCCCGGCCAGTCGGTGGGTCGTGAACACGGCCAGCCCGGCCACCGTGAGGATGATGAGGGGGGTACGAGTCGCCAGCACGACAAGGAGGTCCCTCCGGCTCTCGGTCGGGAGGACATCGGCCATCATCATGTATGAGGCTATCGAGAACACCGGTACGGCCACAACGAGCACGACGAACCAGAGCGTCGAATACCACAGCACGAATGGCAGGGTCAACTTGATTCCGGTTCCGCGCCGTTTCTTGGTCTTGGTTGTCATAGGATCAACTCACCAGGTTCGCTGGTTGCAGGTGACGAACAGTGGCTTCCATAGTAATAAGAAACGCGGACCACGTCATGACGTCTGGCGAAGATGGAGGGCCGACGGGCGGAGGGATGACAAGTCGCCGACCGCAACGCGCCTTCGGCCAGGTAACTACCGTACTCGTCCCGGGGCTTCCCCGCTGTGCTCTGGGGCACAAACGGGACGGCCCCGGGCTAGAGCCTGGAGTGTCCTGGACACCTCGGGCGCAGCGGGAGACTGGGTGGGCGCAGGGGTGCCGTGCGGTCCCTACCGGCGAAGCGACCGCAACCGGGCCGTGGCGTTCTCATGGACTGGATCGAGCGCTAAAGCCCTTTCGTAGGACTCGATGGCCCGGTCGGTCTGCCCCGTGAATCGGTACCCTTCCCC
>JAPULZ010000038.1 GCA_027294455.1 Gemmatimonadota bacterium | reverse complement strand
ATGAAGGCCCCGCGGAAGGCGTTGAAGATCATGAGTTCGATCTCCTTTCGGGTGAACCCCAGTTCGGTATGAGCCAGCCAATACTCGTCCGTCAGCGAAACTCCGCTCATGAGCCAGTTATCGGTCGACAAGGTGACCTTGAGCCCACGGTCGAGATATTCTCGCACCGGGTGTTCGGCGGCGCTGGCCACTACATGAGTCTGGAGGTTGCTGGTGATGTTGGTCTCTATGAGAATCCGGCGGTCGCGCACGTACTCCAGGAGTGCGGGATCCTCATGCAATCGGGTTCCGTGCCCCAGGCGGTTGGCGTGGCACTGTAATATCGCCTCGGCGATCGACTCGGGGCCGGCCGCCTCGCCCGCATGAACGGTGATGCCCAAATACCCCCGGCGCGCAATGTCGAACGCTTCGCGATGCACGCCCGGTGGACGGCCTGCTTCTCCCCCCGCCAGGTCGAACCCGACGACACCGCGATCACGATAAGCGACGGAGCACTCAGCCACTTCGATCGACACTGCCGGATCGTAGTTTCGCAGCGAGCAATTGATAATGCGAGTGACGACTCCGAATTCGCGTTCGCCGCGTCCGAAGCCCCGCAATTGAGCATCCAGCACCTGGTCGAGTGTCAACTCGCCCTCAGTCGAAAGAACGGGACAGTAGCGCACTTCGAGATACCGGAGATTGTCGCGCGCGGCGTCTTCGACGATCTCGTAGGCCACGCGCTCGATGGCCTCAGGGGTCTGCAACAAGGCGATGGTGACGGTGAACCGCTGGAGGTATTCCTCGAGATCGCGTGCGTCGTCCACCAACATGTAGGCCCGCAACGCCTCCGGGTCGGAGTGCGGAAGGGTCATCCCCTTGGCCCGCGCCAAGTCCAGGATCGTCTCGGGACGGAGGGAGCCGTCGAAGTGGACGTGGAGTTCGGCTTTGGGCAACCGAGCGATCAGCTCACGCGTCAGCATGGGACTCCCGGGAACCGCGGCGGCGGGACACCACGACGCGGAGAATGCTCCCCCCCTGGAGTGACGCGTCCAGCTCGAGGGTGATTCCCCGACCATCGGTGACATACGCCCGGCCGTCGTCGAGAGAATCGAGCAAGACCGCATGGTGAATCGCCACCGCCTGGCGGACGGTCGAGCCGGCGGGGACGGCCAGCGGTACCTCGTTAATGAAGACGCGGATGGTAGCCATAGGGTTAATCGATCTGCTCGAGGCGAACATTTCTGGGAGCTTCGACCGGCTGGGGCAGCCGGGCCAGGTACTGCGCCAGCACGTCGACGTCCAGCAGTCCGGAGGGGCGCCCGGAAGCCGCCCGCGCAATGGCGTCGGGGCCGTGGATCATTACGTCGGGCACGGCAACGGAGTACACATCCTTGCCGCGAATCTTGCGCCCGTCAAGGAGACGCACTTCGCGCACCCGCTTCCCTGGATCGCGTCTGAGGTCGTAGCGGACGGTGGCCCCCGACACCTCCATGGTTGGAACGGTACCCGATACGGCCCGTTCCACCACCTCGGTGAACTGGTCACCGGTCATCTCGACAACGGTGAGCTGTCGCCGCATCGGCAGCACCTGGAACAGATCGCTGTAGCGGATCCGGCCGGCCTCCAGTCCGGCGCCCAGCATGTCCAGTGGCACGAGCGCGAAATCAGTCCGTCCGGCGTTGCGGAAGGCGTCCGCCACCAACCGGCTGAGCGACGAAGGCCTCCGGCGCTTAGGCATGGGCAATCGCACCTGTGCCACGACACGTTGTACCACGGAATCCATTTCCTCGGCATGGCGCGCCACGACCGCGGCCACGGCCGAGTCGACAGCGCCACCTTCGGCCAGTCGCTCGACGCCGATGCGCCACGGCGTGCCGTTGGGGAACTCGAGCAAGTCGACCACGGCCAACCCTCGGCCCTGCCCCAGGGCTTGCACCACCGGTACACCGGCGATGACCGTGTCGATGGCCACGCCATCCCCGCCGGCGATGATCAGGTCCACCATACCGGATACCTCGTGGGCCAGCTCGAATAGTTCCTCATCGCAACCTCGCACCGAACACGCCGACCCGGCCTGAGCCAGTAGTATCACGATATCGGCTCCCCGCTCTCGCTCTCGCTCGATTACGGAACGGAGGCCATCAATCGCCGGCCTGACGTCGAGCGTCCCCATGTCCTCGGAACGGGCGCGGGCAGCCATGGCGGGAGACAGGTAACCGAGGATGGCGACCCTGCGGTCGGCAATCTCGGTCACGATGGACGATCGCATCCACATGAGGCGTGCTCCGGCGACGCGGTCGAACACGTTGGTCACCACCCAAGGGAACATTGCTTCGGTCGTCCGGCGCTCGAGCGTGTCGCGCGACCAGGCGAGGTCTCGTTGGCCGAGCATTGCCGCATCGAGATCGAAGAGGTTCAAGGCGTCGATCACGGAGCGTCCGTGACCCATGTCGGCCACCAGTGTCCCGGAGAGCTGCCCACCGGCGGCGACGGCGAGCGTGGCACAGTCGCACGCCGCCCGCGACGCGTCGAGCGCCGCCTTCAGCCGGGCCGCCACGGCGCGGCCATCGGCTGCCAGCAGGACTCCATCGAGATCGTTGAACGAGACAATGCGCAGCACCGGCCGCTCTACCGTGGTCGAATCGTTCCGCCGGAGGAAGATGGTCCGGACCGAGGCGGCGGCCGCGGCAGGCACGATGGACCAGTCTTGCTCAGAGAACCGAGCAGGATCGATGGTCCCTCGTGCCCGGACGGCATCGACCAGGACGTCACGAACGCTCTCCCCACGATCGTACACCACGGGGGCGCCAGCCAACATGGTGTAGCGGCCGCCGCCCGCCTGCCGGTAGCTGTTGAGCGCAAGCGTGTAACTATCGGCCGGCCCAACCGGCACCCCGTCCACCGACAGGCCGACGATGCGGTCGCCGGTCGGGCGGCTCAAGTCGATGCGGTAGTGGGCGCCGGCCACCATGTCGTAGTTGTATCCGGGGATACTGTCGTTGATGGAGATGCGGCCGCCCGACACCCGGAAATAGCGGACGCTGTGTTCCAGGAACGCCTTCAATTGGGCCCCGGAGATGCGCACAGCGCGCAGGGTATTCTCGTAGGGATACAACGCCGCGATGTGGGTCAACCGAATGTCGCCGGCGCGGAACCCAGCGTCGAGATTGAGCGCCGCCGCCGCGCTCAGTTGGGCCCCGGTGCGGCGCCGCTGGGCGTCGTGAATGAAGTTCAAGATCGGGGTCGGCTGGGCCCGGCTCAGGGCAGCGGACATGCTCTCCGTGGCGACGCCGAGGGGCGTTGCTGCCCAGGCCAGCACCGCGCTGTGATCGTTCCGCAGGCGGCGCTCGAGGCGCTGATCGGGATCGACCCGCGCCAGGTTGATACGCTCTCCCCGAATGCGGACCACACGCCAGCCGGATCCGCTGCGCACCAGGTGCACATGAACTACGGCGAGCGCCTCCGCGTAAGGCCGCGGTTGCACGAAGTGGACGCCGTTGAGCACCGAATCGACGATCTCACGGTGGCTGTGTCCCACGATGACGAGGTCCGGCTTGTGGGGCAGCGACGCCAGGCTGGCGGCCACGTGTTCGGCTCCCACACCCATGGTGTCGTAGGCAGAGACGCCCCGCATGCCTGAGTGAATCAGCACCACCGAGAGGTCGCTGTCCTGTCGCGCGGCGGCCAGCGCGTCGTCCGCGGTGTCAAGGATCGGCCTAACTCGAGCCCTTCCCTGCAGTTGGCGCCAGTTCCATACCATGACCCCAGGAGTGGTGAACCCGGTGATGGCGATTCTGACGCCGCCTCGCCGCACCACCGTCGTCGGGGGGAACTTGGGCCCTGCGTCGAGCACGACGTTGGCGCTGACATAAGGGAACGCCGCCCCTTCGATCGCCCGTCCCAGCACGTCCAGGCCGAAATCGAAATCGTGATTGCCGAGGGTAGCGGCATCGTAGGCCATCAGGTTCATGGCGTCGATAATTGGATTGGGATCGCGCGGTGCTACGCGAGCGAAGTACTCGGCGAACGGGTCGCCCTG
>JAPULZ010000037.1 GCA_027294455.1 Gemmatimonadota bacterium | reverse complement strand
GCAGCCGGCCATTGCGAAAGCCCTCAAGAACAATGCGCGTGCCGACGGGCCAAGCGGCCTCTCCCAACAACAGGTCACGGGCCACGTAGGCCGCCATCGTTTCAGGCGCCAGGGTGAACGCGCCGACGGCTACCGCCAAGGCGACTAAGCCGAGCCCAGAGTATCGCAGGTAGCGGTCCCGGCGCAGGATCTTCCTCGTCGACAGGTGGTCGAACCGGGACGACGCCTCGGCGATCATCGCCTCCACCATGGCGGGTGAATCACGAAGCGGGTTGCGAGGCCCACCGGTCGCGAACGCCACCGCGGACACCAGTTCGTCCCCGAGCGCGCCGTCTCGCCGTTCGAGGATCGCCGCGAGATCGTTCACGTCCACGCGAAGCAGCGCAGGCCGGATCACCCGTCCGTAGAACTGATACCCCCCAACCCCCAGAAGCACCGCCAACATCGCCATACGCGGGCCGAGCCCCATGACCAACATCCGGTCCAGAAACAATTGGACCGCCGCCATTCCCACCAGGATCGCCGCGCAGCGCGACAACCCCTCGATGAGGACGTAGCGCTTCAGTTGATGCCCCACCCGTTGAAGGGGCACGATCACCTGGCGCTGAAAGCTCGTCACATGCGATCCGCCGGCCATCTCAACCCCCGGTCGTCAATAACTGAGGCCGTGTTTCCCTGCCGCTTCACCAAGAGTGCGTCCTAAGACCTCTGTGGCTCCACCGGCTGGAAACCGGTGCCACAGATAAGAGTCGTGAAACGCGCTCTCATTCCATTACAGCAGCTTAGCCTTCTTCCGTCCGATCCATTCTATCGTCAGCAGACCGATCAGCGCGGCGAAGACGTACCGATTGTCCCATAGCGGCCGCGGCCTGCCGCGCACGACCACCGTCCGGCTCCGATCCTCTATCAAGCTCGAAACCGAATCCACCTCGTCAATGCCGAGGTATCGACTCCGACCTCCTGCCGCCTCCGCCAATGCCGAGAGGCCGGATCGGTTCATCGCCGTGTTGCGCATCTCAACGTCGGGCCGGGACACCACGATTTCTCGGCTCACCCGTGCAGGCCCGCTCTCCCTTTCCTCGGCAGTCGCGCCCGGCAGGGCCAGCGTCAATCTAAACGTCCCCACGGCGCCGGGCACGAACCGGCCCTTATAGTATCCCTCGCGACCGGGAATCGGCGTCAGGCTCACGGTCTCCGCGCTTGGGGCCTCGCCCACGGACGCCGCCGACCGGCCGTCCACCGGGGCGACGCTCAAGGGAAGCTCCGGCATCAGCAGTGGGCCGAAGCCCGCGTCCAACGCTCGGACCGTCAGCACCACGGTATCGCCCACCTCATACTGGTCCTTCGATGTGAGAATCTGCCCCCGAGCGCGCCCGCCAAGCAGCTTGCCCTCAACCAGGAACCGCAACATCTGAATCCAAAACCGATTGAAGTATCGCTCGTCCGATCGTCGCCATCGCCAGGTGGAGCTGATTGCCAGATACGCCGTCCGGCCGGTCCCCACAAATTGGGTGGCCAGAATCACGTGCGGCCCGAACGTGTTGGCCATTCTCGGATTGGAGTGACGCATCAACACCCGTGCGACCGGCTTCTCTCTTCGCACCGGATAGTGCCAATAGACGTCGCCCAGCTCCGCCCAGATTGCCTGCGTCGCCGCCGGGTCGTCCGACTGTCTAAGGATCGGATCGGCCGCGGAATCGTCGGGTATCAAGATCGGCCAGGCGCGCATCTGGTAGTGGCCCAGCTCGTTGATCACGATCTCCGCTTCCGGATCGGGCACGACCGGCAACACCTCGACCATTGACTTCAGCTTTGCCGATCTGAAGAACCTTCCAGTGAACTTGTTTCCCGCCGCAAACAGCAGGCCGCCCCCGTGATCCGATATGAACAACGACGCCAAGCTGCCCCACGTCGGACCGAATTCTTTAGGATCGCAATCCATGAGGATGATTGCGTCGTATTTGTTCAACTCTTCGAGGGTTGCCGGCAGCTCGGTGATGACCTTGTTGCCGTCACGCACCGCGGCCACATCCGCCGACTGGAGCCAGGTTGAGAGTTCCACCGTCGCATCTCGCTCCAACATTCGTACGCAGAAACGGTAGTCGTAGCTCGGTGATCCGGCGATCAGCAAGACCTTCATTTTGTCATCCAGGATGCGCACCGCCGGATGTGTTTCACGCTGGTTGTCCGACGTTACCGCCTCATACGACAGCGGCCTCGTACGGACCACGTAGCTCATTTCACCCGGTCGGGCCACCTTGCGCTTGAAGATGATAGGGGCGATTCGCCCGTCGGCGTCGGCCTGGATCGTCCGCGTTTCCACGAGACGCCCCGCGGCATCGGCCCCGGCGCTTTGCGAATCGGGATTCCCCGCTCCATCGAGGCGACGTTCCCGCAGCTCGACCTCGATGCTCTCATCGCCCACGCCTTGCGCGGCGAGCTCCACGGTGACGCTAAACGGATCATTCTTGAAGACGGTCCGTGGGGCGGCCACTCGAGTGACTCGCACATTCACCGGCTCGGCAGGATCGCCCACACCGATCGCGCACAGGGTCACGCGTTTCTCTCGAAGAAACCGCCCGGCCACCGCCGCCGATTCGCCGCGATTGAATCCGCCGTCGGTCAGAAGGACCACGCCTGCCACCGGCGCCCCGCCGACCGAATCGATCGCCCCGCGAATCGCCCGCCCGACGTCCGTCACCGGGCCATCGGCGGCGAGTCGAATCGCTTCGTCTTTCCCGAGTTCCGCCGGCTGCGGGGGCACTTCCTGATTCCGGTCGGGGGGCACATCCTTCCGGCCTCCCGGCGTCTCATCCCCGCTGCGGGGGATCAGCCTCTTCAGCCGCGCTCGGTCTGAGAATGAGAAGACCTTCACCTCGTTTCGCTGCGCCAACGATTCCAACCACCGCCCGCCGTCACGCCCGAGGATCGTCTCGCAGATTCTTGTCCGCGCGATGCCCTCCGGCGGCACGTCACCTACCAACGATCGGGCCATGCGCGCCTCGTCTTCGAGCCGGTACCGATCCGACAGCGACATGCTGGCCGAATCATCCACTAAGACGAGTGTGTACGCAGCCAGTCGTCTGTGGACGTACTTCACGACAACCGGTTCGAGCCCGATCAGCCCCAGCAGCACCAGCACCAACGCGCGACACGCCACAAGCATCAGCCGAAGTCTTCGCGTCACGTTGCCGCGGGCTTCTTTGCGATACATCCAATGAACGGCGTAGAGTGCCCCTGCCGCCAGAATGCCTCCAACCAGCAAGGCGTTGCCGGACGACCAGCGCGCAAGCTCGAACTTGTCCTCCACGCGGAGAGTCGTGATGCCTTGTGCCAGAATGTCTAGATTAACCCCAAGCACAACAGGTCGTACTGCTCCCTTCTCAAAGCCGGACGGTCCGGCCGACCTCGCAGCGATTACCCCCGCGTCCCAAACCACCACGCCAAGACGTGCTCAGTCATCAGCACAACCATCGCCCCCAGAAGCAGCGGCCACCAAAGCTCCGGCCTTGCATCCGCCGAAGAGCCGGCCAGGGCGCTGATGTCCGCCACATACTCAAACGGCATCACCTCGCCCAGTGCCCGGTCCAATTCATCCCGGCTTGCTCCGCGGAGGTCGGACTCTTGCGGATCCGGGTTCACTGCCAGGTAGCGCGAAACAGAGTCGCCCGTCGTCGTCGCCAAGAAGAATTGATAGACGCCGACCTTCTGGGTGTCTCGGAACCTCAGCACGAGGCCGCTTGCAGCCTCCTCCGCATCCGGCGAGTTATCTCTGGGCTCCGCATCGAGGAAGACGGCCGGCTCCACCGGATAGCCCGGCGTTCGCAGTTCCGCTCGTCGCTTGTACACGGCCGGGTCGAGTGGGTATTCAATCGTCGTGCCGACAACCGCCTGGGCCATCCTCACCGACGGCCGGGCCGCATACTGCACAAGTTCCATCATCAAAGGTAGGTAACTGAAGTTCGACGCCCAGTCGTTCCACTCCTGATCCGCGCTGGTCGCGATGAAGATGCATCTTCCACGGCCGAAGGCCC
>JAPULZ010000036.1 GCA_027294455.1 Gemmatimonadota bacterium | reverse complement strand
TCCTTGGGTTTCACCCCGGCTGTCGTCTCGTCGATGACCCTGAGATCGAGCACCCGGTTGTGCTCGTCGACGATGGGGACCTGGCGTAGGGATTTGCTCAACAGCCTCTCTCGTACAATTTCCCACGGTTCGCTCTGTCGCGCGGTGTGCGGCCGCGTGTTCATGATCTTGTCGACGGTCGCATCCAACGGGATGTTGCGCAACAGGGCGCGACGAACGTCGCCGTCGGTGACCGTCCCGATCAGGCGGTTCTCGGGGTCGACCACCAGCGCGATGCGGAAGTATGTGTTGTCGTTCCTTTCGATCGCATTGAAGATGATCGTGCCGGGCGAGATCAGAGTCGTCTGCCACTTCATGTCAACGAATCCTTCTTGCCGGAACGCCACCGACGACCGTCCCCGCATCCACGTCTCGGGTCACCGCGGCGCCGGCCCCGACAATACACCGTGACCCGAGGCGGATGCCCGGCATGACGACGGCGCCAGCTCCCACGTGGCCATCGTCCTCGACAGTCACGTCACTAAGCAGGGTGGCTCCGGGGGCGACGTGGACGTGACGGCCAAGCCGGCAGTTGTGGTTGACGCCCGCCAGCGTGTTGACGATGACATTCTCGGCGATCGTGCAGCCGGGCTCTACGACGGCACCGGCGAGAACCTGGACACCGGGCGCCAGGACCACGTCGGACGCGATCGTGGCCGACGGATGAACGATGGTTGGAAAGCGGTATCCGCGTTCCGTGAAATGCTCGAATACCTCCCGGTGCCGGGTGCCCTTTCCCGTCGAACCGACCCCGTTGACCAGCTCCACGGAATCGGCGGGGTGCCGGTCGAGAACGCCGTCACCACCAATAATCGGCACGCCCAACACCATTCCGCCGTGACGGTCGGGATCGCGTTCCAGGAGCCCGATGACTTCCGCTCCGCTCTCCCGCAGGGCGTTGACCAGCACCATCGCGTGCCCGCCCGCGCCAACAATGATCTTGGGGCACACGTCGCTCACGGATCGATCAGTTCGTTCGCCGTGTAGTCGCGGGTGGCCGGGGTTCCGAGACGATTCCAGTATTCCATGGGAGAAACACCGGTTCCGGGCCGTTTCACCCCAAGGTTCTCACGGGTGAAGACTGCTCCCGCGGCGACGGGCTCGAGTGTCACCAGGCTTTGCCGCACGACCCGGGAATTGGCGGCTTCCGCCGGAACGGGCGACTTGGCCGCGGAACCCAGGGCTTGGCTCACGAGGCGAACTCCCCGGACCAACGCCTTCATCTCGTGCGGCTCCACCGACGCCGCGTGGTCGGGGCCGGGCAACGAGCGGTCGAGAGTGAGATGTTTTTCAATGACCACCGCCCCCAGCGCGGCGGCGGCAATGGAGACCGCGATCCCCTCGGTGTGGTCGGAATAGCCGATACGCAAGCCGAACGCCTTCCGCATGGCGTCCATCGCCCGGAGGTTGACTTGGTCGAACGGCGCCGGATAGGCGGTCGTGCAGTGGAGAAGGGTGACGTTCCGCTTCAGGCTGTCGCGCCCCTCCGGCGAGTCTCCGGCCGCGCGGATCACCGTCCGTCCGTCCGGCTCACCACGGGACAGCCACCCGAAGGCGAGCAGGTCGAGAGCCTCGGAGATCTCGTCCATGGTCGCCATGCCCGTCGACAGAATGAGCGGCAAGCCGGTGCGGGCGGCGGCCAGCAACAGGGGGCCGTTGGTCAGGGAGCCGGACGACAGCTTCAGGCCCGGCACGTTCAGACGGTCGACGAGGAAGGCGAGGCTGTGAAGGTCGAACGGCGTGGACAGGAACCCGATCCCGCAGTCGCGGCAATACCCCGAGACCGCCCCCTGGTCCGGCTCGGACAGTACAAGGCGGTTGAGCATGGGCTCTTGGTTTTCGGCGTCATCGGCTCCGGCCCTCTGGTAGGGCGCCTTGGCCGCATCGGGCGTCACCAGAGCGCACGGGTCGAAGCTCTGGAACTTCACGAAATCCGCGCCGCTGGCGGCGGCGGCTTCGACGAGCGCCATGGCCAGCTTCCGATCGCCGTTGTGGTTGACGCCGGCCTCGGCGATGATCCGCACCGACCGGCTCATTGTTCGACGAACCGCTTGTTCAGCAGCACTTGCTGCGGAGGGGCTTCTTTGAGCACGCGAAGGATCAACTGGCTGGCGTGCCCGTCCCCATACGGGTTCTCCACCCGGCGGCAATCCATGCTCAGGGCTGTCTTGATCGCATCGAGCACGGCCCCGCGCTCCGCCGGGCAGTCCAGGACCGACTGCGCGCGTAAACGCCCTTTCTGCCGACTGCCAATATTGACCGTCGGCGTTTTCAGCGACGGAGCTTCGAGAAGACCGCTCGACGAGTTGCCGACCACGACATCGGCCATCTCGATCGCGGCGAAGTAAAAAGAAGAGCCGAGCCACGTGACGGCCGCGGCATTGGCGTGATCCGCCAGGAAGTCGTCGATCATCCGGTCGAGGGCGCGGCCCTCGGGGTCGGCGTTGGGGCGCGTGAACAGGATTCCGTACCCCGGGCCCAGGGTATCCAGCGCCGCCAAGAGTTCCGCGAAATCCTCCGTCGTCGCGTGCGTGCCGCGGGTTTCCGGATGATAGGTTACGAGCAGGTTGCGGTGCCGGGGGATGAAGCCGCTCTTTTCGAGAAGCGCGTCGCGGTCCGGCAAGGCCTCGCGGTTCAGCAGGTCCAGCGCCGGGTTTCCGATTACGTGGATCCGCCAGGGTTCCTCGCCCAGTTGGCGCAGATGTCGGGCGGAATCGTCGTTGGTCGCCAGATGCAGGTGCGCCATCTTCGTGACGGCGTGCCTGATCGAATCGTCGAAAGCCCCCTCGGTGACGTCGCCGCCGGCTATGTGGGCGAGGGGAATCCCCAGCAACAGGGTGGTCTCGGCGACGGCCAGAATCTCGTAGCGATCCCCGACGACTACCACGATGTCGGGCGCGAGCCGGACGAAGGTGTCGGCGAAACCGATGACGGCCAGTCCGACCGCCTTCGCTACGGCGCTTGTCGTGTCCGCCGACAGTAGCATCTCGACCTTTTCATCTATCCGGAAGCCGTCCGCCTCGATCTCCCGATAACTCAGCCCGAACTCCGGCGAGAGATGACTTCCGGTCACCACCACCTGCAGCGCTAGGTCCGGATCGTCCGATATGTCCCGCATCAGCCACCGCAAGAGCCCGTACTCGGCCCGGGTGCCGGTGACCACGCAGATACGGCGCGGCGTCATGCCT